>JBBIRU010000023.1:0-117202 GCA_037441645.1 Bacteroidota bacterium | reverse complement strand
GCTGATTTCCGCAATGATTTTTAATTTTAAACTTTCACTGAAACGTCGGATGGGTTGTCTATTTTTTAACATATCTACTTGTTTTTTTGTAGACATATTTTAGGACGTCACACCATTAACTACAGACCATTGACTACTTACTGTTTCCATATCAACCAATAATTTTGAATTATTAACTGTTAAATTCAGTCCATGCTTTAACTTCTTCAATTTTAGGGTTGGTAAGTTCAAGTTTAAGTTTTTTATTTAATCCGCACATTTCTTGGTGCAGCTTGTTAGGATTTGCTTTTCTGATTTGTTCTACAGTCAGGTAACCGGCTTTCTGAATAACTGATATCCACGCTTCGGGTATGCCGATAGCTGCATATTTTTCGGATTCATCACGTTGAGCCTTCTTTTCGGGGCGCATCTGGGGGAAGAATATTACATCCTGAATGGAAGCAGAATTGGTAATAATCATGGCCAGGCGGTCAATACCGATTCCCAGTCCTGCGGTTGGAGGCATTCCGTATTCTATGGCTTTCAGAAAATCTTCGTCGAGCATCATGGCTTCTTCGTCTCCGCGCCTGGCAAGCAATAACTGTTCTTCGAACCGGTTGCGCTGATCGATAGGATCGTTTAATTCGGAATAAGCATTACAGATTTCTTTTCCATTGCAGATTGCTTCAAAACGTTCAACCAGTCCCGGAATACTTCTGTGTTTTTTTGCCAGTGGCGACATTTCAATGGGATAATCCATGATAAATGTAGGTTGAATAAGTTTGCCTTCACAGGTGTCGCCAAATATTGCATCAATAAGTTTTCCCTTACCCATGCTTTCATCCACTTCCACATTCAGTTTGCGGGCGGTTTCTGTCAGCTGCTGTTCGTTCATTTCAGAAATATCAATCCCGGTATATTCTTTTATAACACCGAACATCGTATATCTTTTCCAGGGTCGTTTAAAATCGATGAGGTTTTCTCCCACCTGAACCTGTGTTGAACCATGTACATGTAAAGCGACTTTTTCTACCATTTCCTCAACCAGGTCCATCATCCAGAAATAATCCTTGTATGCAACGTATAACTCCATCTGTGTAAATTCCGGGTTGTGAAAACGATCCATTCCTTCGTTGCGGAAATCTTTTGAAAATTCATAAACACCATCGAAACCACCCACTACAAGTCGTTTCAGGTAAAGTTCGTTGGCAATGCGCATGTAAAGCGTCTGGTCAAGTGTATTGTGGTGTGTTTTAAACGGCCTTGCTGCTGCACCACCGTACAAGGGTTGGAGAATGGGTGTTTCTACTTCAAGATACCCTTTCTGGTTAAGATAATCGCGCATGGTGTTAACCAGTTTGGTGCGTTTTATAAATGTATCTCTTACGTGTGGATTTACAATCAGGTCGAGTGAACGGTTACGGTACCGTTGTTCGGGATCTGTGAATGCATCGAAAATCTGTCCGTCTTTTTCTTTAACTATGGGAAGAGGGCGCAAAGATTTACTTAACATTTTTATAGTGCTCACATGAATGGATATTTCACCCATTTTTGTAATAAATACATAACCTGTAACACCAATAATATCACCGATATCAACCAGCCGTTTAAAAACGGTATTATACATGGTTTTATCTTCTCCGGTACAAATACTGTCGCGGTTAAGGTAAAGCTGAATCCGGCCTTTTTCGTCCTGTAATTCGGCAAAGGATGCACTTCCCATGATACGACGGCTCATTATGCGACCAGCTATACTTACGTTCTGATAGTTTTTTGTTTTGTCGCTATAATTAGCAAGTATTTCGGACGTAGTTGCGTTTACTTCAAATTTTTCGGCAGGATAAGCATCGATTCCTGATTTTTGTAATTCTTCCAATGTCTGCCGGCGGATTTGTTCCTGTTCTGATAATTCAATTTGACTCATAGATGTTTTTATTTATTGCAAAGATAAATGATGAAAGCGAAAAGAGAAATAATGTTTTAAGGTGTTTTTTTAGAGATGAAATTTAGGACAATAAGCATGAAACATAGCTGTAGAAACGATTACGTGAGACACTGCCTGCTTATTTTTATTTTTTCAATAAAAAAGAAGAATAAAAATTACTAACCCTGTCTCTAATATTTCGTATAGAATAGTTATTTGAAAATTCTTTACACCTCTTTATGAAATTTTTTTTAGTAACATTGTTCAGAATTATTTTTTGTTCTTTGTTTATTTTTATTTCATGCAACATTTTAGCTCAGTATTCATATGAAATAGACAGTCTTAATGGACTGCTGAAAAAAGCGAATGCCGATACGGTAAAGATTAAATTGTTCCTGGAAATAGGTACTTATTATGAGGAGGGAAACCCTGATTCGGCCCTGATATTTTACAACAAAGCGCTTAGCCTGACCAATAAAGAAGAAAGTAAGAGATTTAAAATAACCGATTATCGTTATATAGGCGATGTTTACTATTATCAGAATAATGCCGATAAAGCAATTGAAGCTTATCAGAAATCTTTAAAGGTAGCCGAGGAGTTATTAAAAACTGCCAGTAATGATGTTGAAATAAAATCTCTTAAAAAAGGAATGTCAAAGACCTGTTCAAATATCGGGCTTGCTTATTCCGATAAGAGTGAATATAATAAAGCATTGGAATTTAATACTAAGTCATTGAATTTAAAGCAGGAACTTCTGAAACAGTGCAAGGATTCTAACGAGAAAAAAGGATTAATGGAAGGAATATCACAGAATTATAATAATTACGGAACGGTATATTATTATCAGGGATCTTTTGAGAAGGCTATTAACAGTTACCTGATTTCTTTGAGAATATGTGAAAAATCAGATAATAAGAGGGGAATGTCTTTCTGTTTCAATAATATTGGCAGCGTGTATTCTGACATGAATTTGCACGAAAAGGCAATTGAATATAAAATGAGATCGTTAAAGATTTTTGAAGAACTTGGGGATAAGAAAAAAATGGCAAAGTGTTATAATAATATAGGTAATAGTTTTTCGGCACTTAAAAAATACGAAAATGCGATGAACTGTTACCAGAAATCATTGGAAATTGATAAGGAACTGAAAGATAAAAGGAGCATGTCCATGTCTTATATTAATATTGGCGAATTACTTGTAATTCAGAAAAAGTACGATGCTGCGCAGCAGAATTACCTGAAAGCTTTGACTATAACCGAAGAACTTGGTGATAAAAATAACCGGTCTATTGTACTTGTTGATATTGCCGAACTTAACCTGAAACAGGGTAAATACAATAATGCAGCCGAAAAAGCGATGCTGGGATTAAAGATAGCCAAAGAAATAGGTTCTCTTACCATACAGAATAATGCTTACAAAGATATTGCATTGGCCTGCGACAGTCTGAAGAATTACAAGGAAGCATATACATATTATAAGCTTTTTAAACAAATAAACGATAGCATTTTTAACGATGAAAGCAGCCGGCAGATAAAAGAAATGGAGGCCCGTTATCAAAATGAAAAGAAACAAAAAGAAATAGAATTACTGAATAAAAACGAAGAATTGCAGAATACAGAGATAAAGCGCCAGACAACTCTGAAATATGCATTTATTTTTGGATTTGTTCTGATGTTTGCGCTGGCATTTGTTTCCTATCGCAGTTATGTACAGAAGAAAAAAGATAACCTGGTTCTGGCTGAACAAAAACGACAGATTTTAGAAAAAAATGAAGAACTGAACCAGCAAAATGAAGAAATCAGCGCTCAGCGCGACGAGATAGAAGCCCAGCGCGACACTGTTACGGATCAGAAAAATGAGATTGAGAAAATTCATCACGAATTAACAGATAGTATCCGTTATGCCAAGAGAATCCAGGATGCGGTACTGCCTGCAGGCGGGAAAGCAAAATCTGTTTTGGGTGAACATTTTATTTTATTTAAACCCCGTGATGTTGTTAGTGGTGATTTTTACTGGTTTGCAGAAAGATCAGACTGGCTGATCCTGGCTGTTGCCGATTGTACCGGGCACGGTGTTCCGGGTGCATTTATGAGTATGCTTGGTGTAAGTTTCCTGAATGAAATTGTTTCAAAACCGGAAATTACTACAGCCTCGGGCGTTTTAAATGAAATGAGACGTTATGTCATTTCTTCTCTTCAGCAACGGGGTATCCCGGGCGAGCAAAAAGATGGAATGGATATGTCGGTGGTAGCGATACATAGAAAGAGTTATGAAATGCAGTTCGCCGGAGCAAATAATCCAATTTATATAGTCAGAAAGTTTATAAAGTCTGAAAGTGAGAAAGTGAAAAACGGGAAAGTGGAAAGCGAAAAGTTGAATGAAGCTAACTTTGAGACTTTAAAAACTTCTGAACTTTATGAACTCAAAGGTGACAAGATGCCTATAGCTATTCATGTGAGAATGAATGATTTTACTAATAATGAATACCAGTTGCAAAAGGGTGATTCGGTCTATTTATTTACGGATGGATATGCCGACCAGTTTGGAGGATCTAAAGGAAGAAAATTAATGTATTCTGCATTTAAGGAGAAGCTGTTGAAATTTTCCTCGTTGCCGATGAAAGAACAGGGCGAATCACTTGCCCGGCATATTGAATCGTGGAAAGATGACCATGCCCGGAAGTACGACCAGACGGATGATATAACTCTTGTAGGTATCAGAATTTAAGATACGGTTTCCTTTTCCTTTAGGATTAAAACTATACCTTTGCAGGAGTATTCCTATGAGAAATCTTAAAGACATATCACATTCTTTATTCAGGTTATTTCTAAAAGCCATTAAATGGTTTTTTATAGTTTTTGGTGGTTTTGCGTTTTTATTTTTCATACTTAGTTTTACCGATCTGCCTTATTATGCATATCACTGGCTTGGAACATCGAATTCTAAAATTACAGGGAATCCGGATATGATTGTAATTCTTGGTGGTGGAGGCATGCCCAGTCCCGATGGATTAATACGAACTTATTATGGCGCCCAGGTTGCTGGTAAATACCCTTCTGCAGATATTGTTATTGCATTGCCTTTTGATGAGGAGGATAGTCTCTGCCAGTTAAATTTAATGGCTCAGGAATTACGGTTGAAAGGGATTGATTCTCTTCGGATAAGTTTTGAGCCTTTAGGTTTTAATACCCATTCTCAGGCTGAGAACATAGCTTCAAAATATAAAAGTAAATTGGATAATGTTAATCTTTTACTGGTAACTTCCCCGGAGCATATGTATCGTGCGGTGAAATCGTTTCAAAAAGCCGGATTTATTCATGTTTCGGGATGCCCCACTTTTGAAAATCCCGTAGATCCTGATAAAATTAAAGATAAGCAGCAAACAAAGGATATCCGGGTGAAAAGCCTTGCTCTCAGGTATAATATGTGGAGTTATATGAATTATGAATTGCTGGTTCTGAGAGAATACTGTGCAATTGTATATTACAAAATAAAAGGCTGGATTTAATTTTATATGCAAATTGTTATTGACAAATATCTGCCAAAACATGTCCGGTATATTGTATTAATGTATCTGTTGGGGATATTGTTTTTTACTTTTTTCAGATGGTTTTTTGTCATGCAGGTAAACAGCCAGATATCAGGTATTCCTTTCCTGGCCAGCTATCTTAAAAATGCTTATTTAATGGGTTTGCACTTTGATACAGTGATTATTTGTTATATCCTGATTCTGCCTTTTTTGCTCATCTCTGTTTCTTCGTTTTTAAATCGTAGGTTCAGGCTGCTTTACAGGATTTCAGGTCTATTTGTTACAGTTCTTTTTGTTTTATCTTTTTTAATATTTGCCATTGATATACCCTGGTTTAATTACAATTTTTCCCGTTTAAATGTGGCGGTTTTTAACTGGATCAGTACCCCGGGACAAATGTTAAGCCTGGCTTTTTCTGAAACAATATACATAATATATTTTATTTGTTTTCTGATAATTGCCTTATTATTCTCTTTTGCAGCCCGCTTCATCAGAAAGAGAACATTATCTTTAAAGTCAAAAGAAGAGATTAATAAGCCATTATTGAAATTTTTACTCAACTTATTTTATTTCCTTGTGTTATCTTATTTCTTTTTTTGGGGACTAAGGGGAAATACGAGGGCTCCTTTAAAACAGGTAGATGCCTGTATCTCTAATAATGCCATTATTAACCAGGTTGCATTAAACCCTGTTTTTACTTTTATAAAGAGTTTTTCAAATAAAATATACGTGCTTGACGAAGATATAGCTGTAAATAATGCCAGGAAATATTTAGGAGTTCCGGTGAATACAGGTTTTGATTCGCCTGTTGCACGCGTTGTTAAATGTGATTCAGGAGAAAAACGATTGAATATTGTTTTAATTCTAATGGAAAGCATGACAGCCAATAACCTGGGACGTTTCGGTAATACTGAAAAAATTACCCCTAATATCGACAGCCTGGCAAAACTGGGTTTGTCTTTTGACAATATCTGGAGCGCCGGAAAACACACATCAAACGGAATATACTCAAGCCTTTATTCTTTTCCCGGAATCTGGAGTCAGCCACCTACTTCGAATATTGAAAGAGCAGTATTCTCAGGCTTCCCGGGAGTGTTAAAACAGTATAATTACAGTACATGGTATTTTACTACTCATGACCTGAGTTACGATAATTTACGGGAGTTTTTATTTCCCAATGGTTTTGATACGGCAATAGAGGCAAATACTTATCCCAAAGAAAAAATAGTTGGAATGTACGGAGTGGCCGACCACACCATGTTTGAAAGGGGAGTCCGTGAATTTTCTTCGCGTTCTGATAAAAATAAACCATTTTTTGCCGCAATAATGACAACCAGTAATCATGGGCCTTATGTTATTCCCCAGGGAATTCCTTTTAAGGCTAAACCCAACCCTGTAGAAAAACAGGCTGTGGAATATTCTGACTGGGCTATAGGGTATTTTATGAAAATGGCTTCGGAGCAACCCTGGTTCGATAGTACCATATTTATTTTTACAGCCGATCATGGGGCTAATGTTGGCGGTAATAAGTTTGAGATTCCGCTCAGCTTTCATCATATTCCATTAATTATATATTGTCCGTTTTTAATAAAATCTCATGAATCGAACAATAAATTAGGCGGCCAGATAGATATTTTTCCTACTGTTATGGATATGTTGAATTTTTCATATGTGAATAACACTTTCGGAATGGATTTATTAAAAGAAGACAGGCCTTATATTTATTTTACAGAAGACAACAAAATGGTATGTTTAAATGATACATTTATGTATGTGTATTCCAAAGATAAATCGGAGCAGCTTTTTTTACTTAAAAACCCTGAGACAGGCGATATTTCAGAGAAAAACAGTACAAAAGTTAAAGAAATGAAAACTTATATGTTTTCGATGCTGCAAACTTCCCAGTGGATGATTGAGCATAAAAAAACGGGTCTTATTCCCTTGCCTCATTAAATGTGAAAAAAATATAAAACATAATTTCACTGCTTTATCCAAATCTTAAAAGACTATCTTTACCATTTATTTAATAAATTAAATGAGATTAATTGACTTTAAGCCAGGAATATCCAAACGGCATCTTTTATTTGTTGCTGCTATAATATGGTCGTTTGCCGGTTTTAAACTAAATTCAATTGGTTTTGTTTTATTTCATCATATTCCCGGAATATTTGCATATAAATTAGCAGGATGTATAATATTAGGTGTATTGTTTTTTTTGCTGATGTTTAAGAGACTCTCCAAAAAACATGTCGTAAGGATTTTTAATTTACCAAGCGAAAAACCATTTGTACTTTTCTTCTTTAATCTTAGAAGTTATATTCTTATGACAGTGATGATGACCTCTGGAATTCTGACACGGAAATACCAGCTTATACCAAATGAATATATTGCAATAATATATGTTGTTATGGGTATCCCTTTGCTTTTATCTTCTCTCAGGTTTTATTATTATGGTTTTTATTACAATAAATTCAAACATAAATTAACCGAAAACAAATAAAAAACCCCGAATTACCGGGGTTTTAGAATTATATTAAGCCGGTTATTCTCTTTCAATTTGTGCATCAACCACGCCAATGGTTACCATATCAACAATTTCTCTTACTGAACTGAGTAATTGCAATACGTGAACCGATTTTCTCATGCCCATTAATATAGGTCCGATAGCCTCAATTTCTCCCATTTCCTGCATGATTTTGTATGCAATGTTACCTGAAGATAAATTGGGGAAAATAAGAGTATTTACATTTTGATCGCCTAATTTAGAGAAAGGAAATAATTGTTTACGCATGTTTGTGTTTAATGCGAAATTGGCCTGAAAATCACCATCAACAATTAAATCGGGATATTTTTCGTGCAGAATTTTAACTGCATCGTGAATTTTTTTCGTTTCCTCATTTTCAGTAGAGCCGAAATTTGAATACGAGAGCATAGCAATCCTTGGAGTAATGTTAAACTCTTTTACGGTTCTGGCAGTTAATAAAGTAATGTCAACAAGATCTTCTACTGAAGGATTAATATTAACAGTGGTGTCGGCAAAGAAAAAGGGTCCTTTTTTTGTCATCATGATATACATACCGGCAACAATTCTGACTCCTTTCTGCCGTCCGATTATTTCTAAAGCCGGGCGTATAGTAGCCGGGTATTTACGGGTCAAACCTGAAATAAATACATCGGCCATCCCTTTTTCAACCATCATAACGCCAAAATAATTATGCTGGCGCATGAGAGATTGAGCTTCAAGATAAGTAACTCCTTTTCTTTTTCTTAATTCGAAAAAATCTTTGGAAAAAGAAGTTCTTTTTTCTTCTTCATCCTTCGATTTCGGATCAATAATCTGAATGTTTCCCAAATCGAGGAAATTTTCCTTACTTATTTTTGAGATTTGTTCTTTGTCACCTAACAATATCGGGAATGCAATACCTTCCTCATTTACTTCCTGGGCGGCTTTTAAGATACTGTAATTTTCCGCATCGGCAAAAACTACTCTTTTGGGGTTTTGTTTTGCTTTCAGTGTAACCTTACGGATAAGTTCATTATCAAGCCCCAGTCTTTTCTTGAGTTCATCTTTGTATGCATCCCAGTCTTCGATTTTTTTCTGGGCTACTCCCGAATCCATAGCTGCTTTTGCAACTGCCGGGGCAACAGTATAAATTAAGCGGGTATCAAGAGGTTTGGGAATAATATAATCTTTGCCAAAAGTCAGATTCTTGGTATGGTAGGCAAGATTAACAGTTTCCGGAACATGTTCTTTTGCCAGGCCGGCTAATGCTTTACATGCAGCCAGTTTCATTTCTTCATTAATACAGGTTGCTCGTACGTCTAAAGCTCCGCGGAAGATAAAAGGAAATCCCAGCACATTATTTACCTGGTTTGGATGATCGGAACGTCCGGTTGCCATAATGATATCTTTTCTGGCTGCAATGGCATCGGCATAGGCTATTTCGGGAGTAGGGTTTGCCATGGCAAATACAATAGGATCTTTAGCCATGGATTTTACCATAGCCTGCGAAACAACATTCCCTTTCGAAAGTCCGACAAAAACATCAGCGCCTTTCATTGCGTCTTCAAGAGAGTGAATGTCACGCTTAGTTGCAAATAACTTCTTTTCATCAGTCATATTATCCCGATCGGCCCTTATAACGCCCTTGCTGTCAAGCATAACAATATTTTCGTACTTTGCTCCTAAAGCAACATAAAGTTTTGTGCATGAAATTGCGGCAGCCCCGGCGCCATTAATTACAATTATTACCTTGCTGAGTTTTTTACCTACCAACTCAACCGCATTGAGCAAAGCAGCAGCCGAAATAATAGCTGTTCCATGCTGATCGTCGTGCATTACGGGAATGTTCAGTTCTTCTTTTAATCTTCTTTCAATTTCAAAACATTCAGGGGCTTTAATATCTTCCAGGTTAATTCCTCCAAAGGTGGGAGCAATAGCTTTAACCGTTTCGATAAATTTTTCTACATCGGTAGTGTCTACCTCAATGTCGAAAACATCAATATCGGCATTGATTTTAAAGAGAAGGCCTTTTCCTTCCATTACTGGTTTTCCGGCTTCTGGCCCTATGTTTCCCAATCCCAGAACTGCTGTTCCGTTCGAGATTACAGCCACCAGATTACCCTTAGCCGTGTATTTGTACACATCTTCCTTATTTTCAGCAATTCTCAGGCACGGTTCTGCCACTCCGGGCGTATATGCCATCGATAAATCACGTTGCGAACTGGTTGGTTTGGTAGGAATTACTTCAATTTTTCCTGGCCGACCTTTGGAATGGTAATCCAAAGCATCACTCATTATTTTATCCATATAGTTTTATTTTAAAAAGGTTATGCAAAGTTGAAATTTTAAATTGGTTAATTCAAGAAATGTTGATATTTATATAAAATAATTTCATGTGTTTAATAGCATATGCAATTGATTATCAACAATGATAATCGTCAGGTTATGCAGAGATATATAGTTTTGCGATACTTCTAATTTGTTGTACCTTTCAACCAATTATGGAAATGAGAGTTTTATGAATAAAATACTGATATTGACCGGATTGTTGTTTTGGATTTCCGTATCAAGTTTTGGACAGATTGCAGCGTGGGATTTTTTTGGCCAGAATTCTCCTGTGAGTTTTGCAGCTACAACCTTCAATGCAAATTTAATGTTGTCGCTAGATTCAATTACACGCGGACCGGGAGCAAATTCAAGTACCGGGGCAAACTCATTCAGAACAACTGGTTTTAAAAACGAGGGAATTTCAGTTACAAATACCGATTATTTTCAGGTTACTTTGTCTCCGGCTATGGGTTATACGTTATCGTTAAGTACAATTGATGCAAAATTTGGCGGTACATCCACTTATTATGCTTCTCCAGGAGTCACTTCACAATTTGCATATAGTCTTGACGGAACAAATTTTACATTGATAGGCCTGCCCGTTCAATCCATGTTGCTGACTTTGACCCAGATTGATTTAACGGGAATATCTGCATTACAGAATGTTTCTTCAGGAACTACTGTAACAATTCGTTACTACGCAAGCGGGCAAACTACTTCAGGAGGCTGGGGATTTTATTCAGGAAGCGCAGGCTCTAATGGTCTTGCTATTGGCGGAAATGTTATTCAGGTTGTAAATCCTAATAATAATGATTCCTATATTTCTGATCCTTCCGTACAGGTTCCTCCGGGCAATATATCTTCTCTGTCAACACAGGCAGCAACAGCCATACCGGTTTTAAAAACTACAGTTACCGATGCCGGTTCGGGAGACGGACTTCCTACAAAAATATCATTAATTACATTAAAGAATCCGATTAGTGGAACCGGGGCCGATTGGCCAACGGTAATCCAGGGGGTGGTATTGAAAAATAATGGATCGCCTGTAACTATACAACAAACAAATATTACAACTGATTCGGTTACTTTTATGATTAACCCGGGCGATTTAATTATTCCGGATGGAAGCTCTTCAGAACTCAGTTTTGAAATATACCTGAACCCTAACAATGTTCCTGACGGAATGACACTGCAATTCATGATAAGTCATATCAGTCCGGGATGGTATGCTGATCTAAGCGGCTCTGCTTTTATTGCTTCATTTGCTGCTGATGTAATATCTAATGTTTTTACTCTTGATGTTCAGGCAACCCGTTTGCAAATAACTTCTGTTCCTGCAAGTGTATGGGCATCGCAAAGTTTTATTCTTTCGGCAACAGCTACAGATGTTAACAATAATCCTGATTTAAACGGATCGCAGCAGGTAACATTGCAGAAAACAATAGGTAGCGGAACTTTGGCTTCCCTCAGCGGATTAACAAAAACACTAACAGGAGGAACGGTTTCATGGTCTGATCTTACTTACGATATTCCGGGCTATTTCTCAGTTACATTATCTGAGCAAACTTCTTCTCTTTCGCCGGTGTCGTCGGGATTGATAAATTGTTTTCTTACCGGTCAGACTTTAAATGAATCCTTTACCGACGGGGATTTTTCAAATAATCCTTCATGGTTTGGAGAAACAGGTGATTTTATAGTTAGCCCTGAACTTCAACTTCAGTTATATACTACTGCAACCGCTACTGATACTTCCTATCTTGATACTCCTGTCTGGCTTCAATTAGACAGCATGGAATGGCAAGTTTATATAAAACTTGGATTTGACCCTTCTGATAATAACAAATTACTTTATTATTTAATTAGCAATAACGAAAATTTAAAAGACTCACTTAATGGTTATTTTATAAAAATAGGCGAGAATGGATCAAATAATGCAGATGCTATTGAACTTTTTTATCAGAATGGTTTAACAACTACATCTATTTGCAGAGGAACCGATGGAATGGTGGCATTTTCACCTTCTGTAAGAATAAAAGTCATTAGAACACCAAATGGAACGTGGAGACTTTATGCAGATCCAACCGGTGGTTCAAGTTTTGAATTACAGGCAAGTGGAATAGATAATTCTTACTTTGCAAACGGATTTTATACCGGAGTTTTTTGCAAATATACAAGTGCTAATGCTTCCGGAAAATTTACTTTCGACGATTTTTATTGCGGGCCTGTTCAGGTAGATACAATACCTCCGGCTTTTACCAGTCTTTCTGTAGTCGATTCAACCCACATCGACCTGACTTTCAGTGAAGGAATTTCATTGTCAACTTCTCAGTTGATAAGTAATTATAGCGTTAATAACGGAATTGGAAATCCTTTATTGGCTGTTCGTGATGCAATAGATTATAAAAAAATACACTTAACATTTTCAACACCTTTTACTACTGGAACAACTTACACGATAACTGCCTCAAACCTGAAAGATTTTGCTGATAATAATATACCGAATCCTGTTGTCCGGCAATTTGTATGGTACAAGGCGCTTCCTTTTGATGTGCAGATTAATGAAATTATGGCTAACCCTACACCGGTTGTTGGATTGCCGGATGCAGAATATATAGAATTATATAACCGTTCGGCCTACGATATTGATTTAGGAGAATGGACACTTACTATTGGTACAAATACAGTTTTATTTCCTTCGGTAAAGATTCCTGCAAATGGTTATCTGATTTTATGTACACAAGCTTCAGAATCTGTCCTTCAGACTTATGGAAATACAGTGGGAATAATTTCTTCCGCAACAGCTCTTGCAGATGCCGGAAAATCTGTTGTTTTGAAAAACAAAGAGGGGCAAACAATTTCTTTAATTGAATATTCTGATATATGGTATAGAAATTCCCGTAAAAAAGACGGAGGCTGGAGCCTGGAACAGATTGATCCATTGAATCCCTGCGGCGAAGCTGCCAACTGGGCACCTTCTACCGACCCCTCCGGAGGAACGCCTGGAAGGAAAAATTCTGTTTTTGGTTCAAATGCGGATAATATTAATCCTGAACTTTTACGTGCCATTTTAACCCTTCCCGATACTTTGCTGCTTACTTTTAGCGAAACTATTTTTGCAAGTGATATACTAAATATAGCTGACTTTACTGTTAATCATGGAATCGGTTCACCGGTAAGTGCTGTTTTTAAAGATTTGGCAAAGAAAAAAGTTGTTTTGGTTTTTAACCAGACATTTATAAAAGATACCGTTTACGAAGTTACTGTTACCGGTCAGCTGAAAGATTGTGCCGGAAATATAATAACGACATCGAATAGCGCCCGGTTTGCTATTCCTGATACAATAATTCCCGGTTCATTTGTTATTAACGAAATACTTTTTAACCCTTATACAGGTGGAGAAGATTATGTTGAGCTTTATAATAATTCTTCCGGGATTTATAATCTGAAAGATGCCAGATTATTTATTGTTGGGGACACATCCTTGTTTGAAATTGCACCCGAAGGTTTTTATATGTTTCCCGGCGATTATGCAGTTCTTTCTGTAGATCAGAGTAAAATAATACCTTTTTATTCGTGTCCAAATAAAAAAGTTTTTGTTAATATGTCAGATATGCCGGCATATAACAATTCAGAAGGAAGAGTTACTGTAATTAATAAGTCGTTTCAAATAATTGATGATTTCAGTTATAGTGAATCCATGCAGTTCCAGTTGCTCAATTCATTCCAGGGAGTGTCGCTCGAAAGAATTCATCCCGATATAGCAACACAGGATGCTAAAAACTGGCATTCGGCAGCCGAGAGTGCCGGTTTCGGAACACCAGGTTATCAGAATTCTCAATATGCACGGTTTGAAAATAATGAAGCACAGATTTTTATTGAACCCGAAGTGTTTTCGCCTGATAACGATGGCCGTGATGATATTCTGAATATCCGTTATAAATTCGATAATCCCGGTTTTGTAGCCAGTGTTACAATATTTGATTCAAGGGGAAGAAAAGTAAAAACATTAGTAACCAGTGAAATGTTAGGAACCGAGGGGTATTTTACCTGGGATGGACTGAATGATGCAAATCAGAAAGCTTCCATCGGAATTTATGTGATATTTGTTGAGATTTTTAATCTTGATGGAAAAACCATCCATTTTAAAAAGACATGTGTGCTGGCCAGTCATTTGAATTAATATTTAAAATGCAGGTAAAAATCTTTGGTCATATTTTTATATTCTTCGGTATAATGATGCCGGGTACCTGTTTCAATAGTTATTTCATTTGAGAGTAGTTTAGTGTTTTTCCATCCGAACTCCATCAGGAGCCGGTGGGGTGGTTTTGTAGGGTTTGGTTTTACAAATGTTATTCTCTGGCAGAAAAGATTTTTTTCAAAGGCAAGCTCAGTAAATTTTTCTCCTTGTTCAACCGGCCAGATAATGGCAAGCCGCCCTTTTACAGAAAGGTGTTTTATGGTATAGTTAATGATTTCTTCCGGATTTAATGTTTCATTGTGTCGTGCCTGGGTTCGTGGTTTTTCCGGAGCTTTTAACGAATCCTGGAAAAAAGGAGGATTCGAAATAACCAGGTCGTATTTTTCAATGGACGAGATGAATTCCTGTAATGAAGAATGGACAATATGCATTCTTTCTTTCCAGGGAGAGTTTTCAATATTTTCTTTAGCCTGCGAAAAGGCATCCTTATCAATCTCAATTCCGGTAATATATGCATTGCAGCGTTGGGCAATCATCAACGACAGGATTCCGGTTCCGGTACCTACATCAAGTACATTTTTGCAGTTCGAACAATTTGCCCATGCTCCCAGCAATACGCTGTCGGTACCTACTTTCATGGCACACTTATCCTGATGGATGGTAAACTGTTTAAAACGAAACCAGGAGTTGGACATTTTTGGTTTAGGATTTACGATTCATGATTTGGACATTTTTGATTTGCTGATGGTCTATGCATTCCAACTGTCTGCCTATTGTCTCACTATCGTCTGACCATTGCATTCCAACTATCTGTCTATTGTCTCACTACCGTCTGGCCATTGCATTCCAACCGTCTGTCTACTGTATTCAACTGCCTGAGGTTATTTATCTCATTATATACATTTTTCCGAATCCTTCTTTAAAAAACTTATCAGCATCGGTACTTCGGTGTTCAATGGTTTCGTCGTGAAGCTTGGCTATTACTTTGAAGAAATATACACCGTTTGCCAGTTTGTCGCCATAGGTGTCGGTTCCGTCCCAGGCAAACTGAGTAATGTTATTTCCGATATGTAAAGGCCCTAATTCTTCGAGGTGAATTTCACGGACAAATTTTCCTGTAATTGTTATGATCTGGATTCTCAGGTCGTCTGGTATTTCAGAGCCGGTAAGAGTAAATACAAACCGTGTAGAAGTGCTGAAGGGGTTCGGATAATTAAAAATGTTTGTGATAGTAGACCTGTTAATGACCTCAAAATTGATTTTGTAATCAATGCTGCCGCTTTCGTTATTGGAAACATCTTTAGCCTGTATTCTTAATTGATATTTACCATCCGCAAGTATTGGCCGGTATTCAATTTTACAACTGTTTTTTGGAAGCTGTGCCTCGGTAAATATTAATTCAGGCGACGACGAATCAAAGAAGTAAATTCTTTTTTCATCCCCGGTGGTTAAGTTTGTCAGATAAACGCCAAACAGGGACGTGTCATTCAGTGCAAGGAATTTGTTTTCGTCTTTTAACGTAGTAAGAATATATGGTTTTGCCGACACAATGTCGCCATTCATTATATGTACCCCATCAAAAGTAACATCGAGCAGAGGATTAGCTATGTCTGACGAAACAAAGAAGGCTTTTTCGGCATAATTGTTAAAATGATATTGTTCGAGCTGGTCATATGTGCCGGTATTGGTATCAACAGGATTTACCTCGTACCAGATATGATTCAGTCCGGGTAGGCCAACGGTTGAATAAGATATAGTGTCGGTTAAAATATCACCGGACGGATGTGTGCGGAGTTTCTTATACTTTAGATTTGTTATATGGTTATTTTTATCCTGTATCCAGTACCTTACTAACATACTGTCCATATTATATACACTGATATTTTCTGTTGCTACTGAGAATTTTAATATATCTCCTTCGGGCATCGTGTCTTTGTAGAACAGCATTCCTTTTAAAGGATTTATAGCTGTTTCGGGAGCTTCTTCATAAGTTATCTGCCAGCGTTTCAGTTGTGAAGGTGTTTTAATAGAATCATCCTGTGTATACATACATAATTTTGCATACGGAAACTGGGTGGCATCTACATAGTTATATAAATCGTTGATATCTGTACTGTCTTTGGGAATGACAGGCATAACCTCTGTGCTGTCGTTGTTCGGACGATACCCGGTCATACTTAAATGAACCTGGTCATTCGTAGGATTTTCCCTTGAAAATTCTCTCCAGTGCAATGTCTGCCAGTTGGAAGAAGGTCCTATTAGTGTAGATCTTACATTTCCTGAAATAAAATTGGTGGGTATGGATTTTTCGTAAAACAATGTCTCCATACTGTCTGTGGCTATTGTTTCTTCCGCTGAGGCAGTATTTCCCTTTTTGCAGAAGAAAATATAGGGATAATTGTTATGACCCTGTATGGAATAAGACAGAAACTGGGCAGCTCCCAGGTTCATAAAAGCAGTCTTTGTTACAGCGGGCCAGTAACTGAAATTTCCATGAATAAAAGTATAGGCCAGTACATAAAAACTATCAGGGACAATGTTCTCCAGGAAATTTGCAAGACTTTCAAGATGGGGTGTATCTGCTGTGAATGTAAAGAATTTATTAGTCCTGTTGGGCCTGCATTGCGGATAATCATTGTGCCCGTAATTTCCGCGATCGCTTTCCCAGGGAATCATTGTTAACGGATCTATAACAGCAACAATTATGGAAGGAGTTCCATAACAGGAAGAATAATCAGAAATAGCATCCAGTGAATAACGCGTGTCGTTATATTGAAGCTGGTTTGAAGCTCCTCCGATGGTACGGCATTTTAAGCCTTTAGGCGCTATAACAAAGTCCAGTTTTCGGCCGTTTCGTTTGTAATCTATATTTTCGAACCCATCTTTTTTAAACTGGAAAAAATGTGCCTGCGACCAGCCTGTTTTTCCGGCAATGTAGGTAAATGAACTTTCTTTCCATTTGACAGTATCGCTTCCCTGGGGTACCGAAGAAACTCTCCAGAAATAAACAGTGCTGTCATGCAATGTTATAGAAGGTGTCCATGTAACAACGCCCCCGGATTGAGTTACATATCCGGATGCAAGGGGGGTGGGAGGAAATAAATCTGTTGTATCAATTTGAAACTGGTAAGTCAGGGTTCCGATAAATGGATATCCGGTAGATGCTTTTAATGTAACGGTTGAATTTGGGTAAATAGTATATTCGTAAGGGAAAACCGGGAGAAGGTCGTTGGTTTGAATGGTAACATTGGTGCAGGCGGAATTGTTGGTTTCACTATATGATGAAATCAATTCTGCAATCCAGTTTTCTGAATCAACAGTAACACAGAATTGATTTACTCCGGGACCGCGGATAAAATCTGTGGGTACTTTTATGTAGACTGTATCTTTATACAAACAACCGGTAAATATCCTGGAATAAGATTCGGTACTTCCATCAGGAAAAGTCCTGTTTACATTAACCATATACGGCTCGTAGGTAGCCTTGCCAAGATTTGTTACTATAATTTTCAGTTCAAATGAATCAACATCAGATGTTATTATTTCGGGTACAAACCCAATAGAACCTGTATTGATGGTCAGGTCAGGTGTGGCAAAGCATTTCAGGCTGACGGCAGGATCGCCATGTAAGGTAAAGTCGAGGCAGGTATTAATCATGTATGTATTTAATCCCTGCGATATGATAAGTTTCTTATTTCCTTCCATAATACATTTACCAATGGGTTGTGCATAGTTCTTATAAGCGAATTGCTGGTAAAGTTCATACGTGTATAAATGAAGCCATGTAGCGTATCCAAGGTCAACAGAGGCAAGAAAACCAATGGCCCCCTTATTCTGAATAAGAACCCAGTCTTCTGATATTTTTCTAGGAGGGGGGAGATGAATGTCGCCTGCCAAACAGGAATTTGCAATGAGCAATGGGTAACGTCCGGAATTGTAGTAAAAATCAGGATTTTCTATATTCTGATCAAACCCGGAAGTGCTTCCGTGTCCAAAGAAAGTTATAATGGAAATGCCATGGTTTATAAGATCCTGAACCAAAGTGGATACAGAAATCTGGATGGGTAAGCTGGTGGTTTTTAAAAATGTTTGAACATAAGCTCCGAATAAAGTGTCTGAAATAACAGTTGAATCTGCACTAAGATAATTTTTGAACAGTTGTTGTTCACTGGCATTTGTACCTCCCCCGAAATGAATTACCTTTTTCATCCATTCATCGGGTAATAAACCTTCATGCAAAATAACTTTATTCAGGTAATAATTAACTTCATCGTTAGTAGTTGCGGCAATTCTTCCTATAGGAATATCCTGGGTAACACCATTCCCGGTGGTAAGAATATTAGTAGCTAAAAGATTGTCGGAAGAAGGGACTCCGAAAGACGGAACAAGACAATATCCGAAATTATCAGAATTTTTCCGGAACGATTCATTTACAGAACCACCGGAATGAATACTTTTTCCGATCAGGAATACATATTTGGGAACAGAATCATAAGTGTCTGAAATATATTTAAGAAAGTTCCGGATAGCAAGGGGATGTTTTTTGATTCCGTAGGCAAATTGATCATAAAGCTGTTCTATATCATAGCAATATGCTTTGTATTGATGGTTTCTGTATGCTTTATATGAATCAGCCCCGGATATTAAAGACGGATGGGTGATTATAATATAATCCGAATTGGCACCGGAAACAGAATAATCGGTATATGTTTTCCTGTAAATTGATGTTACATGGTAAATGGAATCAACGGAAGATATGTAACATGATTTTAAATTACCGTTGTTAGGAACAATAGCTTTAAGTTTTCCGGATTCGCTTACAACAGGTATTCTCCTGTGATTTGTAATATCCCATAAAATAGCATTGGTGCTGCCGAACTGCTCAATTTCAAGCAATGCTTTGGAACCACTGGCATCATTAATTCTGAAAGCCTGCCTGTAGGCGCCCTGGAAAACAAAGTTCCTGCAATAGGTAAGAGAAATATAAACAATAGCCATTTTATCGGTTACAGCACCCAGGTTATCAATGCTCCTGATCCCTATAGTTGTAGCAGAATTTAATGCAGCGCTTGTTGCAAAGTTCTTTTTTATAACCTTAAAGCCACTGAAGATAGTATCAAAAGAAAAATTGGGGTAAGTGATTTGCAAATGATGATTATACGAGCTGCTCGACGCTCCGTTTGAGCAACTGGCAACGGAAACATTAATATAAGTAGGCTGATAACCTTGTACGAATCCCGGGGTAGGGAGGTTTCTGTCATCATTTGACCCTTTATCAAAATAATTACTGTACCAGCCGTCGCCGGATTCAAATCTGGGCCCGGCTTGCATATTATAAAACTGAACAGGGTTTTGATATACAACATCTGCAAGGCAATAGGGTGGAATATTAGATGCGTAGGCTGGAAAATTCACATCGGTTTCGTTACTTACCCTGTAATTATTGAGTGATGTGTTATAGGTAAGAAAATAGTACATCGTATCGGTGTACATGCTGTAATACGGGTTAGTAATATCACCCGGGTTTTCATAAAGACCTGCATCAAACCAGCCGTCATTTCCCTTTGCATAAAATTCTATATAATCTGTATTATGGAAATTAAATTGATCGCCCGAATAGTATATGTATTGTTCCTGCCCTTTGCAAAAAAGCTGAAGGTTCTGGGGAGATGTGTTCGAAAACGGAAAACCTGCCGCGTCGAGGGCCTGGTAACTGATTCTGTATATTCCTTCTTTGGTAACGGGTATTTTAAAATAGGGTTTACTGTAGTTTATCCACTCATTAGGTTGGGAAGAAACGAACAAAGAGTTAAAAAAAAGAAAAAATATGAATAAATACCTTTTCATATCAATGGTAAGTTGTTGCAAGATACAAATTATTATATGATTTACGAAGAATAATCTGTGGGGTTTTCTTTTGAATGAAGATTATCTTTAACAAATTGCCTGATTTTATGAAAGATAAATCAGCTTTCATTTCCAGAAAGAATATTTTTAATAAATCATCTGTAATTGTTTGACTATAATAATTGTATACTTTGGATTATTTCTTTTTCTTGCTCGATTTTGCTTTCGGGTTATATTCCAGGGCAAGGTTAATCCAGTAATCCAGTTCCGGATCAAGGTCAATACCCTCGGGTTCAACAAAAACATACCCGGCCATGGGGCGGCCTGTAAAGTCCATCTCGTGGCAGCCCTTCCGGGTTAATGCGAAAGCGTATTTTTCCGGATCGATTCGTGCCATGAGTTTATTTTTTACTATACCCAGGCACATTTTTTCATTCACAAGATAACATAAACCACCCATCATTTTTTTTACCTCGAATGGTACCTTGTTTTTTTTGAGCGATTGCTGGATGCGGTCAGCAAGAAGTTCATCAAAAGCCATTTAATATTTAATAAAGTGAATAATGCAAATGAGACTGTTAAAATACCGTATAAATCTAAGGAAAATTATTTACTTTGCTATATAAATTCAAATGCAGTGATATTACCTGATAATTACAGCGGGGCTATGATTGAAGTAAAAGAAGTTCATAAATCTTTTAAAGATGTGCATGCTGTAAAAGGTATAAATCTTTCTGTTAAAAGAGGAAGTTTTGTTGGCCTTCTTGGTCCGAATGGTGCCGGTAAAACAACATTGGTTGAAATGATTGAAGGAATTCAGAAACCCGACAGGGGTGAAATTTTAATAACAGGTAAGAAATGGCATGGTCATGAGAACGAATTGCGAAGAATTATCGGTCTGTCATTCCAGGAAACACATTTTATTGATAAGCTCAGAGTTACTGAGACCCTGAAACTTTTTGCCAGTTTTTATGATCTCAATAAAAAGAGGGTCGATGAAATCATTGAATTGGTCGGACTGGAGGAGAAACGTAAAGCAAGGGTTGAGAATCTTTCCGGGGGGCAACGGCAAAGACTTGCTTTGGGAATAGCATTACTTAACTATCCGCAAATTATTCTGCTCGACGAACCAACTACCGGTCTTGATCCGAATGCGCGTCGTGAGATATGGTCGATTCTTTTGCAGTTAAAGGAAAAATCAGGTACATCCATGATTTTAACAACTCACTATATGGAGGAGGCTGAAAAATTATGCGATTATATTGTAATAATGGATCATGGTGTGATTTTAAAAGAAGGCTCACCTTCTGAATTGCTCGACGATTCTGATAGTGAAAAGGTGGTGGAATTTACCTTAGATAAGTCATCTGTTATAACTGAAAATATTTTTAAAGAGTTTCATCAGGAGATTCATTGGGACAGTAATGCAGAAAAAGGATTTATTAAAATAAATCAATTTGAAGATCAGCTTCCCGGATTTTTTGCAGCACTCGAAAAACAAGGATTAAAAGTAAAAAACTTCGAGTGCCGGAAAAAAACTCTCGATGATTTATTTACTACATTGACAGGAAGGCATCTGCATGAATAAGATAATACGACTTAAACAACAATTTCAGTTGATCTCGGCTTTTTTCCTGGAAACGGTCAGGGAGCCGGCTGTGCTTTTCTGGGGTATTATTTTTCCTATCCTGATGTCGCTTGGGCTTGGTATTGCTTTTTCCAAAAAATCGGATGTGGTGCGTAAAGTTGCAATTGTTGAATGGAACTCTGTTCAGAACAATCCTGATTCTTCTTTCCTGGCAAAATTTATTTCCCAACGAACAACAACGGAACAGGCGAACGGGAACAACCCTGTATATTATAAAATAGTTATACCCAGCGAAAAATTGGGCAATACCACTTTTTTGTTCCTGAAAACCGGTTGGAAACAAGCCATGATTCTTTTAAAAAGAGGAAATATAAACGTTGTTATAAATGAAAATAAAGGTAAGGTTGAATATCATTTCGACCCTTCCAATCCTGATGCACAGCTAACTTATCTGAAACTTACTAAATTATTCGATCAGGCAACCGTGATGATTGATGAAGATAAGGATTCTATCAAACCTTTAACGGTTATTGGTACAAGATACATTGATTTCCTGGTACCTGGACTTATGGGCATGGGAATTATGATGTCGTGTATGTGGGGAATCAGTTACGGATTTATCGAAAAGCGTTCAAAAAAACTATTGCGCAGGCTGGTAGCTACACCCATGAAAAAATCGCATTTTCTGATTGCATTAATCACGGTGCGTGTGGGAATGAACTTTATTGAAAATGTGCTTTTATTCTTTTTTGCCATGCTGGTTTTTGATTTTCCGATTCAGGGAAGTACAGGTTCTTTATTGCTGGTTTTTATTGCAGGAAATATAGCTTTTTCCGGCCTGGCCGTGTTTATTTCTTCCCGGACGGCTAAAACTGAAATTGGTAACGGGCTTATCAATGTCGTTGTTATGCCGATGATGGTATTGTCGGGAGTATTTTTCAGTTACCATAATTTCCCTGAATGGAGTATCCCGTATATTCAGAAATTACCCCTGACAATGATGGCCGATGATATGCGGAGTATATTTATTGAGGGCGCTGGAATTTCTGATGTGTATATTAATGTTCTGATATTGGTTTCTATCGGAATTTTATTTTTTACAGCTGGTCTTAAAATTTTTAAATGGCATTAAAAAGTCAAAATTGACAGGCAATTTAAAATCAGCAGAAGGATTAAACCGGCCGATATTGATTTTGTTCGGCGTAGCTGCTTTTGTTTTTCTTATTTTCCTGGTCTTAATTTCATTACATGTCAGGTTGTGTTCCGATGATTTATATTTTTTAAACGATTTCATCGAAAAAGGATGGTTAGGATCGGTTGCAGAATTTAAATACAATACAAGGTGGTCGGGCTATTTGCTTTTTAATACAATTTTTATTTTTAATTCTGATATTCAAAGCATCCAGATAAACCTGTTTTTTTATTACCTGGTTACAATTATTCTTTTTTTAGTTTCATCTTTTAATTTAATACGGGTTCTTTTCCGGAATTTTACAAATATTAAATTATCAAAGAGTAGTAATTTGTTACTTTCTGCATTGCTTATGCTATCTATTTATTTATCAATAAGTAATGTGATTGAGGTATGGTTCTGGACTATTGCGTCAACAGTATATTTATATCCGGTTATCTTTTTTATTATGGGTTTGTCTGAAACAGTATCTGTTTCCAGGTCGGTATTTTCATATCTTATTATATTTTCTTCATTTTTCTTTATCGGATACGCCCTGGAAAATTTTGCCTTTTGTACAGTGTTTTTATTACTGGTTCTCCTGGTGATAAAGAATTTAAAAGTAAATCATATAACTATTTTCTTTAATTCAAAGCTTTTAATAGCATTAATATCGGTATTGATTCCTTTATTGTTAAGTTATGTTTCTGGCGGAATAGGAAAACGATTTGATTTCGAGATATCAATAAGTAGCTATAATTACAATATTGATGCAGAAAGGATTATGTATGTGCTTTTACAGCCTAAAAACGTACTTTTTATTTTCTTTCTGGGAGTCTTTTTTATTACAGGGAGTATCTTTTCTGAAAATGGTCTGTTGCTTCCCGGGATTAATGCCTTAAGGAGGTGGATTATATTAAATGTTCTTTTGTTAATAATAATAACACTGATAACATTTATTCCTTTAGTTATTGTGTTTAAAAATCTTGGCCCTGAACGCGCGTGGTTGCCAATAAATTTATTCTTATGCTTTTCATTGGTGTTTTGGGCATTTTATTCAGGAAACAGGTTTGGATTAAAAAATAAATTCTCTTTACCGGTTAAATATTTGGTTTCTGTTACCAGTATTCTAATCATTAGCATATATTCATTCCGCCAGTTAAACATGGCTCGCAGATATTCATCCTGTTATGATGAAAGAATAAATACAATTTTAAAGCTGCGTGATAATAACAACAAAGAGACAATATTTTTAAAGCCGTTACCCGATTCAGGAGTGATTGCCAGCCAGGAACTGGGTACAAACAACGAACGGACGAATGAAGGACTAAAAAGATTATTAAAACTAAATTTTGAAATAAAGTCAGACCAGGATTAACTCCTTCTGAAAAACAAAACCTGGTTCAGAAGGCCTTATTAAAAGCATTAAAAAAAGGACAACTATTTCCCCAGGTTCCCTTTTTTAGAAATATTTTTATTGTTTAATACTTCTTTAGCCACATATACCAAATTGATTCCGTTGGGTTAGGATTTTTTTTATCATGTTATTTTGTAAGACTTATAGCACAAGTTTTAAAAATTCAAAACTTTTCTAAATCTCTAATACCAAAGTGAAATTTATAAGAGTCCAAACCGGACGAATTATAATTTCTGCTTTGGTTTATGCCGATTGATTTATACTTATTGAATTAAAATATAAATCACATCGGTATAAAACATAAAATCTTACCAAAGAAAAAATATCGCTACATGAAAATTTAAAACTTTACAAAGTATTTTATAACTTTACTTAAGAAAATTTATCCATATGAGAACAATCAGTTTAGTTTCAGTTTTTGTATTGTTATTTGCTTTTTCAGGGCTGAAATCACAGAACCTGAACAGTCTTTTAAATGCTGCAAATAATGTCGTAAATAAATCTTCATTATCAAATGATGAGATAGTAAAAGGATTAAAAGAAGCATTACAGGTTGGAACTAAAAACTCTGTAGCAGGTGCTTCCAAAACAAATGGGTTTTTAAAAAACATAGCTATTAAAATTCTTTTTCCGTCCGAAGCCGTTGCCATGGAAAAAAAGTTACGTTCCATCGGAATGGGAAAGCAGTGCGATAAGTTTATTGAAACGTTGAACAGGGGAGCAGAAGAAGCTTCAAAATCGGCAGTTCCCATTTTTATTGATGCAATTACAAAATTATCTATCAGTGATGGATTAAAATTACTGAACGGTTCTGATAATGCTGCGACCCAGTTTCTAAAAGATAAAACAACGGCCTCTTTAAAAGTTGCTTTTCTTCCTATTGTTAAAAAAGCGCTTCAGAAAGTGGAAGTAACCAAATACTGGAGTCCTCTTGCCACTTCTTATAATAAGTTACCCCTGGTAAAAAAAGTAAATCCCGACCTGGATGCTTATGTGACTGATAAGGCCATTCAGGGACTGTTTAAACTGATTGCCGATGAGGAACTAAAGATCAGAAAAGATCCCCTGGCCAGGGTCAGCGATATACTTAAAAAAGTTTTTGGAGCAAAATAGCTTTTGTCTATAAATGCCAGTTCTTTTGAAAATTCAGGATTCAGGATTTTTCGATTGACTATTGTTTCACTTTTTTACTAATTACCACGTTGCAGTTCATTGTAATTGAATCACTAATAACCATTACTTACAACTGTTTGACCACTGTCTGACTATTGTATCTCCACTGTCTGACTATTGTTTTTCTTACCATTGTCTGACAACTGTTTTACCATTGTCTGACAACTGTATTACTATTGTTTGACTATTGTCTTACTATTGATTTTTTTTATTTCTTATCCAGGCTGTAGAACAGTGAAAAAACATTTGAATACAGGGCGATGGATTTGTCGCCGATATCGGTAAGTGCATAATCCAGCCCAAATCGTTTATATCTTATACCAATACCAATATTAGGCTGGAACGCGGTTTCTTCTTTTTCGTCAATATTAGGAACGTGTTGAATGTTACCAACTCCCATGCGAAAATATACGATTTTATTGTAGTTTAATTCAATTCCCAGGTGCGGGTCGACACTGATAGGATCGCCTTTAATAACAACTTCACGCTTGCCATCAAAAGTGAGGTCGGCGTCAAGTTCTGCCATGCCTTCAATCTTTTTATAGATAGGAAAATGGCGCGAAGCACCGAGTAGTAATTTAGGCATTGTGATTTCCAAACCGTTCTCCGGGATTTCGTTTCCGGTCAGGTTAAAGGCCTCTTCGAAAGTTGATTTATTATATTTCCATGCATTAAAGGTAGAAGTAATATCGCGTGCCATAGCTCCGAACGACCATTTCCCTTTATTATACTGGGTGCCAATATCGAGTCCGAAACCCCAGGCAGAAGCAAATTCACCGGCAATTCTGCGGATTATTTTAATATTTGCACCATATTGTAACCCCTGAATCTTCGATTTACGGGCGTAACTGAATAGAAAAGCATAGTCGGCAACAGAAAAACTTGAAATACGGTCGTAATGAACATTACCATTGTTATCAACCAGATCCAATGTATTTGGAATATCATCTACGCCAAAGCGGATCAAAGTAAAACCAATAGCAGAAGAATCCGAATTTTTAAAAGCTATACTTCCGTAGTCAAATTTAGCAATCCCTGCAAAGTACTCAGAATGCATTAAACCAATATTCATGTTATGATTTAAATTTAGCAGCCCGGAAGGATTCCAGTACCCGGCAGTTACATCGTCAACAGAGGCTATGGATGAATTAGCCATTGCCAGGGAACGGGCGCCAATACCTATCGATAAAAACTCGTTGCTGTATTTGGGTGCCTGGGCAAAGGTGCCTGATAGTGAAAAAACAAAAGCAACAAGAATAATAAATCTTAACATAAAATTGACTTTCTCTTTCTTCTCAAAAGTAATAATTTTCCATTGTTTGCAAAAGCAATCTAAATTAACTTATTTTTGCTTCTTTTATTGCTCAGATCAAAATTATTCTTCGGTATGAATCCAATAAAACACATTCCAAATTTTATAACCAGCCTGAATATTCTTTCGGGATGCCTTTCCATCGTTGCCTCTGCCGAAGGATATTACATACTGGCATCAGCTTTTATTTTTGCAGCGGCAGTGTTCGATTTTTTTGACGGATTTTCGGCCCGCTTGTTTCATGCCTATTCAGATATAGGAAAACAGCTTGATTCGTTGGCAGATATGGTTAGTTTTGGCGTTGCGCCGGCTTTTATTGTTTATAATCTTGTTAAATCAGTATTACTTATTGAAGAACTGTCGCTTGATGATTTAACGGCTTTGAATATTTTTTACCTGGTATCGCCCTTTTTACTGGCAATCTTTTCAGGATTGCGGCTGGCAAAATTTAATATTGATACAAGACAAACATCTTCTTTTATCGGACTTCCAACTCCTGCCAACGCTATATTGTTAGCATCGCTACCGGTTGTAATGATTTATACCGGCAGCATGAAATATTATTTTTTAATTCTGAATCTTAAATTTTTAATACCATTAATATATATACAGTGTTTTTTGCTTGTTAGTCCGATTCCTATGTTTTCGCTGAAATTCAAAAATTATAGATTAAAAGAAAATGCGATAAGATATATTTTTCTGGTTTTGGTCATAGTATTGATCATATTAACTAAAGTAGTTGCTTTACCCCTGGTAATTTTTCTGTATATCTTCCTGAGTATAATAAATGCAATAGTTTCAAAGTTGTTTTGCAAAGCTAAAACGGTAAACTAGAAGTTAGCATTGCTTATATCGTTGGGCGGTTGAAAAATCTGGGATTCCGTCCCGATGGTTTGGAATAATACCAAAGTGACTCTTTATAAGAGTCCAAACCGGACGAATTATAATTTCTACTTTGGTTTATGCCGATTGATTTATACTTATTGGATTAAAATATAAATCACATCGGTATAACCGCAGTCCCGGTGGCTATTGGGAGTGTCAAATTTAAAATATTGACAAAATTTATTTTCGTCAATACCGTTACCGCTTTTGTACTTTGTTGTCATTGTCCCCGATAGCTATCGGGATGCACCACCCGCCCAGTTTTTGCCAAACGTGTGTTAGGTGCTGTATTTATTGTTATTGAATTGTGATTTTTTCACCTAGAAATTTTGGTTCGGTATTGAAAAGAATGTCTATAAAAACTTTATCACGAGCAAAATATTCTCTGATTTTAGTCTTAAAACCTTTATATGCTTCAACTTCTTTTGCATTGTAACCATATGCGTCAATGCCATTTCGCCTAGCCAAATAGACTGCACGTTCGTTATGGAATTTTTGGGAAATTATTATAAATGAATTTTGTCCAAATATTTCTTTTGCTCTAATTACAGAGTCTAATGTCCTAAAACCAGCATAGTCAAGAAATATTTTATCTTCAGGTATTCCTCTTTTTACAAGTTCATTTTTCATGTCAAGTGGCTCGTTGTAATCTTTTTTACTATTGTCGCCACTTATTATTATAAATTTGATTTTATTTGAATTATACAATTCAACTGTAGCATCTATTCTATTAAAGAAAAAGTCATTCGGAGATCCATTACTCAAGAATTTGCTCGTGCCTAATAGCAATCCAACATTTTTAGGTTTTAAAATATTTACATTGTCAGTAATGAAGTCTTTGCTTCTATTAACAATGGTCATATTAGCCCAAATAGTTAAAATTACAAACAACAAAATATATCTACGATATCTTTTCATAATATAGCACCTAACTAGTCGCTAAGTACAGTTTTAAATATTTACAACTGTTTAAAATACCTGTAAGAGATTATAAATAATTATTTTCAAATTTAAAAAATAATTCCAAGATACTATGAACTAAAATACTATAACCCGGTGATCCTTTTTATTTCGTTTAATTTATTAAGCGCTTCAACAGGAGTAAGGTTATTAATATCGAGGTTTTTAATTTCGTCGCGGATATTTTTCAGAACAGGGTCGTCCAGCTGGAAAAAAGAAAGCTGCATTCCTTCGCGATGTCCGGCAATTTCGTTCACCGGTTTGGACAAAGTATTTTTCTTGTGGGATTTTTCAAGGTCTTTCAGAATGTCGGCGCTGCGTTTAACAACACTCTTAGGCATGCCCGCCATTTCGGCAACATGAATTCCGAAACTATGTTCAGTTCCGCCGGGTTGTAGTTTTCTAAGGAAGATGACCTGGTTTCCGACTTCTTTAACAGAAACATGAAAATTCTTAATCCTCGAAAACGAGTTTGCCATCTCGTTCAATTCATGATAATGGGTTGCAAAAAGTGTTTTTGCCTTGGCACCGGCATGTTCGTGAATGTATTCCGATATGGCCCACGCGATGGAAATGCCGTCATAGGTGCTGGTTCCCCGGCCAATCTCATCTAACAAAATAAGACTGTTTTGGGATAAATTGTTAAGAATACTGGCTGTTTCAATCATTTCCACCATAAAGGTGGACTCTCCCTGTGAAATGTTATCGGAAGCTCCAACCCTTGTGAATATCTTATCAACAATGCCTATGCTGCATGAATCGGCAGGCACAAAACTGCCTGTCTGGGCTAGCAGTACAATTAAAGCTGTCTGGCGGAGCAATGCAGATTTACCGGACATGTTCGGCCCGGTAATTATCATTATCTGCTGGTTATCTGAATCTAGATAAACATCATTGGCAATAAAGGGTTTGTCGGGAGGGAGTTGTTTCTCAATAACCGGGTGTCTGCCTGCTTTAATATCTATAATTTTACCGTTGTTGAGTTCCGGTTTGCAGTAAGCATTCTCAGATGCCAGCCGGGCAAAAGAAAGTAAACAATCGAGCCGGGCAAAAAGCGAGGCGTTGAGCTGGAGGGTGGCAATATATTCGGCAATGGCGCTTACCAACTGATTAAATAAAGTCGTTTCCAGTTGCAGTATCTTTCCTTCGGCACCCAGAATTTTTTCTTCATATTCTTTTAATTCAGCCGTAACATAACGTTCGGCGCTTACCAGGGTCTGCTTGCGTATCCAGTCTGCCGGGACTTTATCTTTGTGTGTGTTTCTGACTTCAATATAATATCCGAATACGTTATTAAAACTGACTTTTAACGAGGGAATTCCCGTACGTTCGGCTTCCCTTTGCTGTAACTGCAAAAGAAAGTCTTTCCCGCTGTGAGCAATATCTCTTAATTCGTCGAGTTCCTGCGAAACACCCCTGGAAATAACTTCTCCTTTGACAAGCTGAACGGGGCAATCTTCATTGATTTCGGCGGCTATCCTGTCGCGTATGGATTTGCAGGGATTTAATTGTTCGGCAATATTCTTAAGATTTGTTTCCGAGCTGTTACCGCAAAGTTCTTTAACCGGGTTAACAATGTCGAGAGCAATGCGAAGCTGAACTATTTCCCGTGGATTTACTTTTCCTACTGCTATTTTAGAAATAAGCCGTTCGAGATCACCGGCTTTTTTTATTTCAGTTTTTAAATTCTCGGTTAAATCAGGAAAATTGATGAGGTATTCGGTTGATGATAGTCTTTTGTTAATCGATTCGGCATCTTTTAAAGGAAAAGCAACCCACCGGCGTATCATTCTCGATCCCATGGGAGTAAGCGTATTATCAACAATGTCGATAAGGGTCTTGGCGTTTTCGTTGGCAGAATGAAAAAGTTCGAGATTGCGTACGGTAAATTTATCAAGCCACACAAATTCGTCGTGATCCATTCTCGATAACCCGGTAATGTGTTGTAATTTGTCGTGTTGTGTTATGTCCAGGTATTGAAGAATGGCCCCTGCTGCAACAACTCCTGCATTTAAACCGTGCATCCCGAAACCTTTCAGCGAGGTAGTGCCAAAATGTTTCATCAGCCTTTCCGAAGCCGTCTCAAAATGAAACATCCAGTCGTCGAGTTTGTAAGTATAGAACCTGGGACCGAAAATTTCTGAAATTTCCTGTTGGTGAGATCTTTCGTAAAGTACCTCTTTGGGTTGAATGCTTTGCATTAGTTTTTCGGCCTGCTCAATGGTTCCTTCGGAGGCCATGAATTCACCTGTTGAAATATCCAGAAAAGCCACTCCTGCAATTTTTTTGTCAATATGTACACAGGCCAGGAAATTATTTTCCTTATGACTCAGTACATTATCATTGGTGGTGACTCCCGGGGTAACAAGTTCGGTAACTCCTCTTTTGACAATGGTTTTAGTAAGCTTAGGATCTTCCAGCTGATCGCAGATAGCCACGCGTTGCCCGGCGCGAACCAGTTTGGGTAAATACGTGTCAAGCGCATGATAAGGAAAACCGGCGAGAGCGGTTTCAGAAGCATAGCCATTGTTACGGCTGGTTAAAGTAATGCCGAGAATACCTGAAGTTGTTACCGCATCTTCTCCGAATGTTTCATAAAAATCTCCCACCCTGAATAACAAAATAGCATCAGGAAACTTTGCCTTAATGCTGTTGTACTGCTTCATTAACGGAGTATTGTCGTTGGCTGCCAAAGCGATGGATTTTTAAGAAACCCAAAGATAAAACGATTCCTCTGGCTTAAAAAGTGAATGATTGTTTTGTTGAAATCTTTTTTCTGAATTTTAAACAACCGAAGATCAGGAAATCGGTTGCGAAGAACATTTGAACCATAAACCACAAACGATGAACTATAAACTATAAACTATGAACCATAAACGATAAACCACAAACGATGAACTATAAACTATAAACTATGAACCATAAACGATGAACGATAAACGATAAACGATAAACCATAAACCATAAACCATAAACGATGAACCATAAACGATGAACCACAAACTTGTTTTTAATGAAATCCTGAATTGTATTTTCCCAATAAAAAAAATCGTAGTTTTGCATTCCAAAAATGATGTCAAATGATATTTGAAGATATTGAAAGACAGATTAAACTTTATAAGCATCAAGGAAAAAGACTTTTTGCCACTTCCTCTTTCCAGACTCAGAGTGTTGTTTTATTACACATAATCAACCGGATTGATAAATCTATTCCGGTATATTTTATGAATACCGGGTATTTATTTCCCGAAACTACCGAATATAAAGATCTTTTACAAAAGAAGTTCAATCTTAATGTGATTGATTTAAAGCCAATTGTCCCTAAGATATTGCAAAAAGATAATCAGGGTAATTTACTTTTTACCAGCGATCCGGACTATTGTTGTTTTTTGAACAAAGTTCAACCCCTGGATTCGGTACTTGCCGAACACGATGTATGGATTAACGGCGTGAGGGCTGATCAGAGTAAAGTGCGTTCCGAACTTTTTGTGGAAGATTTTGCACCGCACAATGTTGTTCGTTTTCATCCTATGCTCGACTGGACAAAACAAATGGTGTATGCATATATTAAAGAGCACAATTTACCACGCCATCCTTTGGATGAAAAAGGCTTTGTCAGTATTGGCTGCGAACCCTGTACCCGCAAAATGATAATAACCGATGATGAGAGAATGGGCCGCTGGTTCGGAATGAATAAAACGGAGTGTGGATTAAATACTGATTTAGTTGTTAAAAAATAAATACTTAATTAAGAAATGAGAGTATTAATAACAGGAGGAGCAGGATATATCGGTACGGAACTTACCCGGTTACTGGATCAGAATCCTGCAGTAAAAGAGATAATTATATTTGATAACTTAAGCAGAAACAATTATAATATTTTTCTTCATTCCGGAATCAGGAGAGGTAAAGTCAGGTTTATAAAGGGTGAGATTCTAGATTCCCGCGTACTGAAACAAATAGTTCAGAATATTGATGTTATCTATCACCTGGCAGCCAGGGTTTCAACACCCTTATCCAACGAAAGCTCACATCTTTTCGAGCAGGTGAATCATTGGGGAACTGCCGAACTGGTGTATGCCACCGAAGATAGTAATGTAAAGCGTTTTATATATTTAAGCAGCGCTTCTATTTACGGTGCAACCAGTAATGAAATAGATACCGATACTCTTCCCGATCCAAAAAGTTTCTATGGGATTTCGAAATATCGCGGGGAAAAACATGTGGAACGCTTAATTCCAAAGATGGATACTTACATAGTAAGAAGCAGCAATGTATATGGCTATGGCATAAGTATGAGATTTGATGCAGTTATCAATCGCTTTATGTTTGATGCCAGCTTTAACGGAAAGATCAGCATACACGGGAATGGTCTTCAAAGACGTTCGTTTGTACATATTGAGAAAGTAGCTAATATACTTGCCAACCTGGTTGATTACAAAATTGAATCGGGTACCTATAATTTAGTTGATAAAGTATTGTCGATTATGGAAATATCCGGCTATATTAAAGACCTGTACCCGAAACTCGAAATGATATTCATTAACCAGCATCTCCAGATGCGTGAGTTGCTTGTAAAGCGGGATGAAAGAATAATGAAACTGTTATCTGCTCCTGATTTATCTTTTGCTGATGAGTTAAGGATATTTATGGAGAAGTTCCATAATTCAAGCGCCATGTAGTGTTTGTCCGGAATATTTAGGATTAGGAATAAGGATTGATATTTATAAAAGCTCTGAATTTACTTAAATACAATAGAGGTGTTTGATTTTCAACAGTTATCCATCCGCAATGTCATTTTAAGAAACTGTTTTGATTTAAATAAATCTAAAAAAACTCAAAAGCGGCGGTCATATTGAGGCCATGAGCGTAGTCGAATGGTCGAAATAGCGTGTGGGGCAGTGCATGTCTTTCGACTATTCCCTCTGCGGGGTTATCTGAAAACAACTAACTTAATTCCATAAAATGTTCACAGTGCTTAGGTAAATAACGTTGATTTTGTTTCTGTATATCGGAGACTTGCGCTGAGCATGGTCGAAGTACATTCCATATTTGTAATTAAATATAATCAAGGTTTTTAACAAGGTTGGAGACCTTGCACTTTGCAATTAATTTAAGGATCGTAATTCCCGGTTCCCGGATATTGATTTATACTGTATGCAGACAAAACTTTTGATGATAATAATGGTTTAATTTCATTATAACATCGCTTGCCGGGATATTACTTATACATTCGCAATAGTCAAGCTTTCTGCATTTGTTACAATCGCCTTCTTTTACCAGGTAAGATGCGTTTTTTCCAAGAGGAGCCCAGCGTTGCGGGTAAATGGGTTTCATAGGCGCATATATTCCTATGGCATGTTTTCCGGCTGCAGCGGCGATATGCAGAGGACCCGTGCTACAGGCAACCAGTGCATCGGCAGAAGCAATCAGGCTTATGTATTCGGAAAGAGATAACTTCCCTGTTACATCAACAATCCTGTTTTTATATACCTTTAATAGTTGTTCCATTTCCCGTGCTTCGCTTTCAGTTCCTGCAACTATAATGTTAAAATGATTGACGGGCAGTTCGCGGATCAGTTCGGCATATTTGTCAAGTCCCCATTCCCTGGCGCTTCCCTTCGATTTAGGATGTAATATAACATTAAATTTATCAGGCTGAAGATATGTCCTGGTTTCATCATTAAGTTTTTCGAACCCGAAAAAACCATATAGTTCCGGAATCTCGGAGAGTGCTATGTTATGAGGATCGTTTAACCATAGCCCTGCCAGAGAAATGTTCAGTTGTGCCTCATGTAAATCTGATTTTTTCCGGCTGAGTTTCATCCTTTTATTTACATAAAACCAATGGTACAATCTTCGGCTTGTCCCTACCCGGTTTGCAATCCCTGCCTGCCATGCTGTTCTGGCAATGGCAGCCTGAGGAAAGACATGAATAACAGTATCGGCCTTTAACTTTTTAAAAGCATTTATGCGTTTTCTTGAGGGTAGTTCGTGTAAATAATCCCAGTCGAGGAATTCATTTATATGTATACAGGCATCGATAACCGGTTTGGTATACTTCTTTCCTAAAAAATAAATATAACAATCTGGAAACAATTTTCTTAGATATCCGGCTAATGGTAAAGTAAGTACAACATCCCCGATTTTATCAACCCGGCTGATAATAATTCTGTTTAATTCCATGGAATTATTTTACAAGCTGAATAACCCCGGCTTTATTGTATCCTTTTACATCGGGAGATGTAATGTGGTAAAAATAGGTTCCGGGAGGCATAATAACACCGGCTGAAGAACGGCCATCCCATTGCAGTCTTTTGGCAGTTAATGAATATACAATGGCTCCCCACCGGTTGAATATTTCTAAAACAAACTCATTAACCCCGTTTGATTTTACAAGAAAAACATCATTCTGTCCATCCCCGTTAGGACTGAAAATATTGGGGGTTTCCAGAACATCTTTCACATTTATGGTTTTGGTGATAGTATCAGTACAACCGGCACCGGCTTCAACAATTAAACTAACCATGAAACTGCCTTCTTTAGGAAAAGTATGAATTTCAACAGTGTCTCCTGCAATGTATTGAAGCTGGTCAAAATTCCAGAAATAGTGATAGGGTAATAAATCATCATTAGAAACAGTTGCTTTAAAATAATACAGATAAGATGGTAAAAACATAGTATCTGAATAAGAAAATTCCGGAACCGGAAGTTTTCTTACTATAATATAGTTGATTTTGGAAACAGTAGCAGTTGAAGTATCGTCTAAATAACGACTGGAAGCAGTTAAAGTAACGGTGTACGTTCCGGCTGCAGAAAAAGCGTGAACAGGGTTCTGAACCGAATCTGTTGTTGCATCGCCAAAGTCCCAGTGCCATTTAAAAACATTAAATCCGGTGGATTTGTCATTGAACTGCAAAGGATAGCCTTCGCAAACCACCGTTGTATCAGCATCAAATTTTACTGAAATCTGAGCATCTACTAATGAAGGAATAATTAGTAAAGAAAAAAGTAATATGAAAAGAAAGTTCTTCATCAATTTATGCAAAAATATAAAATTTGACAAGGCGCATAGGGAAATTATCAAATATTTTTCGTTAATTTTTTAACAAATTTGAAGTTATGAAAGAATTCCTTTGCAATTACCCTGATAACAGTATAGGAGGGGATTGCCAGGATCATACCCGGAACACCGGCTAAAGTACCGGCGGTTAAAATCACCAGGAATACTTCAAGCGGATGTGCTTTTACGCTGCTCGAAAAAATAAACGGCTGAACCAACGTTGCGTCCAGAACATTTATAATAACGTACACTAACATCATCCATCCCAATAATGGAACAATTTCAGTATAAAAATTGGCATCTGCATGTGTTAATATACCTATAAGCATTCCGAAGATGATAGAAATAAGCGGTCCGACATAAGGGATAATATTGAATATGCCCCCGACAAGACCCAGCACTAAAGCATGCTGAAAACCTAGCCCCAGGATAGTCATTCCAATGGTTGTAAGAATAAATATTACAAGCATGTCCAGGATTATTCCCAGGAAATAACGCATAAGTAATTTTTTTATGGAAAGCATAACATGTGTTACTTCCGTTTCATAATCAACAGGAACCAATGCATGAACGGCACGTAAGAAAAGCCTTTCATCTTTCAGAAAGAAGAAGGTAATAAAAGTAATGGCAAAAAAAGCAATAAAAATATCTCCCAGTATATTGGCAAGGGAACTAAAGAACACTGAAAAGTCAGAAAGATTGATAATTCCCATAATTCTGTTTACCATAACTTCGGTTAGGTTGCTCTCATTTCCGGTATAAATATTTAAATGAGACAAAAACTGTGTAACTTCCTTAACAGGCTGGTCGAGATTACTGACAATTTTTGCAGGATCAACCGAAGAAAGCGTATTTGCTTCGCTGGCGATTAAAGGAAAGGTAAAGCGGAAAAAAATAAATACAATGAACCAGAAAATCACAAGGGTTAATATTGCATTGACAAAACTGGGTATCGAAAATTTTTTGATTTTTATTCTGTTAAAAAACCGTGTAATGGGTTGAAGAATCAAAGAAAGTACAAGACCAATTAAAATATATGCTATTATGTTGCCTAAGAACCAAATACATAGAGCGATAAATGCTATAGCCACAGCAATTACTATATATCTGGTTGTTTTATTCATGTAACAAAAGTAGCTATTATTACCTTATTTTAATAAATGTATTAAAAAGTAATTCCCGCAACCAGATGAATGTTCTCTCTCTGCGGATTAAAAACCAACTTACAATATACCGGAACGGAATATTCATCTGAAAATTTACATTCTTTTTTCATAGCAAAACCCAGGTTAACAAAGCCCGGTCCGTTTCCATACCAGCCCTCATCAGGAGTATATCCGGCAAAGATTTCAAGTGGTATTTTTTTCTGAAATAAATAGGATAACTCAAAATAAGCAGAGTGCAAAGAATCGGCTCCATGGAAATTATATGAAACCAATAACTTCAACGGTATTTTTTCCGATAATTTAAATTCTGTATCAAGACTAAGATCATGACCGGTTTTGTCGCTTGAATATTTATAATAACTGTTTCTGACCGTATCCATATTCATATAAAAATAATCCCAACATGTAAATTTCAATTTCCATATTTCGAAACTGGCAAACAAATCGGTTTCCTGTAAATTAAAAGAGGTGAAACTTGCAGAACCCCAGGTTCCCAGGGTGAAATTACAATAAGATACTTCAAGATCGGGCTGAAATGCAGGCGAATTGCCAAAATCGGCTCCACGCCACACATACCGGCTTACAATATCGACGGATACATTGTAATCCCATTTGGATTCAGTTGAGTCGATCTGTTGCGCAAAAACCGGAATGCCAAAATAAATACAGGTTAATAGCGTAAATATTTTTTTCATTTTATTGTATTAAAATAATATTCAGTTTATACTGCAAAATAGGGTTTTCGTTACATTTAAATATAAAAAACATAATCAACGATAACTGCAACAAAGTGCTATAAATAATTAAACAACGATCACAAAAAAGGATTTGTTCTTTTTTCTTTTCCTATGGTTGTGCCGTATCCGTGGCCGGTAAAAACCCTGGTGTCATCCGGAAGACAAAGTAGTTTTTGTTTAATTCCACCCACCAGAAGATCCGTATCTCCCAGGTATAAATCGGTACGGCCAATACTGCCTTCAAATAAAATATCACCGGATAATAAAAGGTTATCTTCTTTAATGTAAAGAGCAATTCCACAGGGACTATGTCCCGGAACATGAATCACTTTTATAACATTGTTCCCTAAAATTATTTCGTCGTTGTGCTTTAATTCGCGTTTGGTATCGGGTGGCATTTCAAAATCAAACTCGAACATATTGGCTTGTTTTTTAATATCCATATGTTCGTATAACAATTTGTAATCGGCATGACCCATTAAAGATATTCCATATTTTTTTGCGATCCTTGCACTTCCCATTAAGTGATCGAAATGAAAGTGGGTAGCCGCCATTCCCACCGGTTTCAGTTCATTTTCTTCAATAAAAGTATACAGCTTATTAAACTCCGATTCATAATAACAACCCGGATCAACTATAATACAATCTTTATTTTCAGCATAAAGTATATAAGTATTAACCTGGATGGGGTTAAAAATAAAATCTTTGATTAGTATCATCTGGATTGAGTTTTACCTGTTAATAACGGAACAAATGCGAAATCACCATGATCGGAGATTATAAAGTCGTTTTCTGATTTTTTAATAAGAAGCATCATTTTTTGTTTGGATTCACCTACCGGAACAACCATTCTTCCTCCGGTTTTAAGTTGCTGTTTTAAAGGTTCCGGAATATAGGGTGCGCCGGCTGTAACAATGATCTTATCAAAAGGGCTGTACATAGGCAGGCCTGCATAACCATCGCCATAAAACAACTGTGCCCTGTAGTTTAAATTCTTTAAAAGAATCAGAGTTTCGTCGAATAACTTTTTTTGTCTTTCAATAGAAAAAACTTTGGCTCCCATTTCCAATAATACAGCCGTCTGGTATCCACTCCCGGTTCCCACTTCCAATATTTTTTCGCCCGGATGAATATCCAGTAAATGTGTTTGAAAAGCGACAGTAAAAGGCTGGGAAATGGTCTGACCGGCTGCAATGGGTAATGCCTGGTCTTTATAAGCAAGTTTTTCGAGTCCTTCAGCCATAAATAAATGTCGTGGAACTTTCATGACGGCATCTAGCAAAGCTGAAGAAAATATTCCCCTGGTCTTTAATTCCGCTACCAGTTTTCTTCTCATACCCTTATGTGTGTACGAATCTTCCATCATCTGTTTTTATAAATGCAAAAATAGCTTTATCAAACTTAAAATGTTAATAAATCGAAAACAAAATCAAAACGGGGGTATTAAAAACATTTACTTTTGCAGAAACCACAATAAAATGCAACGCATAGGAATAATTGGAGTTGGGCACTTTGGGAAATACCATATAAAAGCAATTAAAGAAATACCTGGTTATAAATTAGCGGGTTTTTATGATATTGACGAGGTTACTTCAAAATTTGTAGAACAGGAATATGGGGTTCGTTCTTATCCAAGCTACGAATCCCTGCTTGCCGATGTGGATGTAATCGATATTGTTGTTCCCACCGTCTCTCATTTTGAATGCGCCGTTGAAGCGATCAGAAAACAAAAACATTTATTCATAGAAAAACCTGTAACAAATTCCCTTGAAGATGCCGAAACCCTTTTAAAATTAGCAGAAGAAGCATCAGTTAAGGTTCAGGTGGGGCATATAGAAAGATTCAATCCGGCCTTTCTTTCTGCCGTTCCGTATATTCTGAATCCGATGTTTATTGAAATTCACAGGTTACAACCTTTTACCAACCGCAGTACAGACGTGTCAGTTATCCTGAACCTGATGATTCACGATATTGATATTGTACTTAGTACGGTAAATTCAAATTTAAAAAAGATAAGTGCCAGCGGTGTGAAAGTGGTAACCAGAACTCCCGACCTGGCCAATGCCCGCCTGGAGTTTGACAATGGATGTGTAGCGAATATAACAGCGAGCAGGATTTCCCTGACCAATATTCGCCGGAGCAGGTTTTTTCAGAAAGATACCAGTATTACTGTCGACTTTTTAAATAAAACTTCCGAAATTATCCGGATGCGCGACCTCACTGATAATCTCGAGAGGTCAGATTCAGGTAGTTCCCATGATTTTATCGATTCGCCCAAAGAGCTATTTGCAGAAAGGCCTGAAGTAATTCCCAATAATGCCATAAAAGAAGAATTAATTTCCTTTTTAAAATCCATTGAAGAAAATACCAGCCCTCTTGTAACCCTCGATGATGGCGTAAAAGCGCTTCAGGTAGCCCAGAAAATTATCGAAAAAATAAAACTTTCCAACGATTTATAATTTCAATGCAATAAATTTGCATCCTTTTCGTTTTAAGAAGGGTTTTTATCAAAAATGTTTTCATATAGATCGATATATACCTTACTATTAATTACTTTCATCTTTGTTTCGGGTTGTAAAAAATTCGATAAAGAAGAAGCTATTCCGGTTTATATTAAAATAAACCAGAGTTTCTTATTGTGCGATAGCGTTTCTCAGGGAAGTTCACGGCATAATTTATCCGATGTATGGGTAAACCTGGATGGTAACCAGCAGGGAATTTATGAACTTCCTGTCACTTTTCCTGTCATTGCCGAAGAAAATCATCAGATCGAAATCCGGCCGGGAATTAAAGTAAATGGAATCGGAGCTAGCAGAATGGCTTATCCTTTTCTTAATATATTTAAAATTGATACTTTTTTTACCCCCGGAAATATAATGGAAATAGCCCCGGTATATACATACAATTCAAATACAGTGTTTAAGTGGCTTGAGAATTTTCAGAATAATGGTTTTACTCTCGACCGTATGACTGACAGTGATACAACTTTAGAAATTACCGTAGATTCTGTTAATCCTCAGCAACATTACGGAGAATTTCATATAGATGCAGTAAGGAAAAACTTTCAGTACAAATCGGCGGAGGCCTATAATACATCAACGGTGGGTTCTACCGTATTTTTTGAATTTGATTACCAGAGCGATCATCCTATGTATGTAGGATTAGTAATTAATAAAATACAACAAAGTGTGGAAACTGTACTTATTGTTTTAAATCCCCATCCGCAGTCCTTTAATCATATTTATGTGGATATCGGTTCAACTTTGCTGCAGAATCCTGATGCTGTTGATTTTAATATTGTTTTCGGGGCTTCATTGGATGAGGCTGAAGGATATACAACCGGTAATGGAAAAATTGACAATATTAAACTTTTGCACTTTTAATGAATAAAAGATTTCAAACGTTAAAGTATATTGTAACCGACTTTCTGGCCGGAGGAATAAGCTGGGGTTTGTTCTTTATTCTACGTAAAATTTTAATAGAATCTCCTTCTTTTGGTTACGATATAAAAATTGAATTCGACAATAAATTTTATTTTGGTCTCATAGTAATACCTGTTTTTTGGTTGCTGCTTCATTACCTGTCAGGGTACTATAAAGATATCTACCGGCGTTCAAGGCTGAAAGAACTGGGAAAAACCTTCTTTGTAACATTAATAGGTGTACTGATAATCTTTTTTGTATTAATACTGGATGATTATGTGTTTTCTTACAAAAATTATTACCGGTCATTAATGATACTGTTCGGCCTGCAGTTTATTTTCACATACATACCCAGATTATTTATAACCACACGAACAGTCCACCGGATTCAAAACCGTAAGATTGGATTTAATACATTAATTATCGGAAGCAACCGCAGGGCCATTGATCTGTATAAAGAACTGGAATCTCAACCTAAATCTGCCGGAAATAAATTAATAGGATATATTAAAGTTCAGGATAAATCAAAGTACTTACTCGACAAACACCTGCCTTGCCTGGGCAATGTTACCGAATTGCCGCAAATAATTGATGAACAAAAAATAGAAGAAGTTATTATAGCCATTGAGACTTCGGAACACAACCAGATAAATTCCATTATTCAGAAGATAGATAACAAGGGTTTGGTAATTAAAGTAATACCTACTCTTTACGATATTTTAACCGGTAGCGTAAGGATGACTTCGTTGTATTCGGCGCCTCTTATTCAGATATCACGGGATCTTCTTCCTGAATGGCAGGCCAATGTTAAGAGACTTCTTGATATCCTTTTTTCAATCATTGCCATGACTCTTCTTCTGCCAATATATATATTTCTTGCACTGGGAGTTCTGCTTACCTCAAAAGGCCCTGTTTTTTATAGTCACGAACGTATCGGAAGGTATGGCAAACCTTTTAAAATATATAAATTCCGATCCATGTATGTGGGTTCGGAGCAAAACGGACCTGCTCTTTCGAGTAAAAACGACAGTCGTATAACACCGTTCGGTAAATTTATGAGAAAGGTAAGGCTTGATGAATTTCCTCAGTTTTATAATGTTATTGTTGGAGATATGTCACTGGTTGGTCCCCGTCCTGAGCGGCAGTTTTTTATCGACCAGATAATGCAGGATGCACCTCATTATGCCCATCTGCAGAAAGTACGGCCCGGAATTACTTCCTGGGGACAGGTAAAATTTGGTTATGCCGAAAATGTGGTAGAAATGATAGAACGTTTAAAATACGACCTTATTTATATCGAAAACATGTCGTTATATGTTGATTTTAAAATTATGATATATACTGTAAAGATTATGCTTCAAGGGAGAGGGAAGTAGATTTACGATTCTTTTTTGATGACTGTAAGCTTTATTTCCACTATACTCCTTTATTCCCTATTCCTTTATACCCTTCATCCTTATTTCCTTTTAACCTTATAGCCTCATTTCAAACATCTGACCAATTCTTATCTTCCTAAAAGATTGTTTTCTGATTCAATTTTTGTATTTTCGTTCATTAACCTAATCATTCTGAATTATGAGCAAAACCAGGAAATTTGCAGTTGTGCTTTCGGGCTGTGGTGTTTTTGACGGAGCCGAAATTCATGAGGCTACTTTAACCTTGCTGGCCATAAAAAAGCAAGGTGCCGATTACGAAATTTTTGCACCCGACACCGATCAGCATCATGTAATAAATCATCTCACCGGAAAAGAAATGGGTGAAAAGCGAAATGTACTTGTTGAATCAGCCCGTATTGCCCGTGGAAAAATAAAACCGCTTTCCCAGTTCAAGGCAAATGAGGTTGATGCAATCATTTTTCCGGGCGGATTCGGAGCCGCAAAAAACCTTTCCGATTTTGCTTTTAACGGTTCCCGGTCAAAAGTTAACGCTGAAGTGGCTAGAGCAATTAAAGACATGGCTTCGGCGCATAAGCCCATTGGTGCTTTATGTATAGCTCCAACCCTGGTAGCAAATGTTCTGGGCAATGTTACTATTACCATAGGCCAGGATGCAGATACGGCTGGTGAAGTCGAAAAACTGGGAGCCGTTCATGTTAAAACCCAACCCCGTGAAGTAGTTGTTGATCATAAAAATAAGATTGTAACAAATCCGTGCTATATGATCGAATCAAGTATTGTTGATATTGCCGAAGGAGCCGAAAATGTGGTAAAGGAAATGATAAAAATGATACCTTGAAAGTAGGCAGGATTTATGAAATTAATGATTTCAGGTAAAGAATGTAAACAGCTTATCGATAAACGATAGTGTTACAGGTTAATTTGTGGTAATTATCGGAATAATGTATTCTTTCAATGAAGCTTAAATCTCTGTTAATTATATTTCTTTTTTTTCCGTTGTTTACTGTATGCCAGGAAACGGATTTAGAAAAGTCGGTGCGATTAGTCCTAGCTGAACAGGAAATTGCCTGGAATAAAGGAGAGTTGGAATCATATATGCAGGGATACTGGAAAAACGATTCACTCAGATTTATTGGGAAAAACGGGATACAATATGGATGGCAACAAACATTAAATAATTACAAGAAGTCGTATCCCGATAAAGCCACCATGGGTATACTTGAATTTGAAATTCTAAAAGTTGAAATACTTTCAGATAGTTCTGCTTTTGTTATTGGCAAATGGGCCTTAACCCGGGAAAAAGGGAATGTGAACGGATATTTTACTTTACTTTTTAAAATAATTGATGGCAAATGTGTTATCGTCTGCGATCATAGTTCATAAGTCAGTTATTTCTCTTTAACAAGTACGATATAAACAGGAAAATGGTCGCTATAACCACCCTGGTAATCATTTCCTACATAGGTTCTGAAAGGATAATTTGCAAAAGCCCCGTCTTTCTGAACCAGGAAACTTTTATTAAAAACTCTTGCTTTTAAAAATCTGAATGAAGACTTCTCTTCTAAAAGTAAAGGTTGTGAAACAATAATCTGGTCGAAAAGATTCCAGTTGTCTTTGTATGCAAGACTTCCAATACCTTCATTTTTAAACATTCTATACATAGGGTCGAAAAGTTCTCCGGGTTTGGTTTCGCTTTCTTCACCTTTGGCCTTTAAATGTTCTGTCAGGCTTTTATTGGTGGGATCGTCATTTAAATCGCCCATGATGATGATTTTTGCATTGGTATTCGTTTTCATGATTGAATCTGCTGAGCTGCGGCAAAGATCTGCTGCGGCATTGCGAAGAGGGGCGCTGCGTTTTTCACCTCCTCTGCGCGATGGCCAGTGATTTACAATAAAATGAACAGGTTCGCCATCAAGTAAACCGGAAACAACAAGCTGATCGCGTGTTTTAAAGTCCGGTTTTCCAGGTATGTTCAATGTTACAGATCGGGAAGATGTCACTGTAAAATGTTGTTTCTGGTAAATCAGGGCAACATCAACTCCTCTTACGTCGGGTCCGTCGTAGTGAACAATTCCGTAATTCAGCGGAGCGAGCAGGGGCGAAGCAACTAAATCTTCGAGTACTTTTTTGTTTTCTACTTCACTAAAACCTATAACAACAGGACCTTTGGCCTGAATGTCATTGGCTATTTCGCTGATAACTTTTGACAGGTTTTCAATCTTTTGAAAATAACGCTTTGAATTCCAGTGATTTTTTCCGCCAGGCAGGAATTCTTCATCATTTTTATTCGGGTCATCAATGGTGTCGTAAAAATTTTCAAGATTATAAAAAGCTATGCAAACAGCCTTGTATTTTTTTTCCTGTGAAAGTAACTGAGTCTGTAATAAGATCAATCCAAGAGCAGCCAGTAAAAAAATCTTCTTCATCATTTCAGAATTAAGGAATCAAAGGTAAAGAAATTAAGACGAAAAAGAGTCGTTGTTTAAAAACAGATTTATACGGTATTCAGATATTATGAATCAGTTTTACAAAGACACCCAGTGGCAATTTTTTTCCATAATTATCGGGAAGAAATATTTCACCGGTGGTTATACCGGGTAAGCTTTTAAAAACCGATCTGGCCAGGTTATCTACTATCAGCGACGAAAATCCTAATGAATAAGTGTTCAGCAATAGAAAATGTTCAGAAGGTTCCAATAGTTCCCTGACCGATTTTAGCATGTCATTTATATCTCTTTCGAGTTTCCAGTTCTCGCCATCAGGCCCGTGTCCAAAGGCAGGGGGGTCGAGAATAATTCCATGATATTTATTTCCACGGCGGATTTCACGCTGGACAAATTTTACGGCATCATCAACAATCCACCTGATATTTTCCAGTTTTGAACCTGAGGCGTTGTCTTTTGCCCAGTTTACCACCTGTTTTACACTGTCGACATGTGTAACAATGGCGCCAGCAGCGCTTGCAGCCAGCGAAGAAGCGCCCGTATAAGCAAAAAGATTTAAAACTTTAGGTTCGGGAGATTTTATCTTTGTAACCGATTCGAATATGAAATCCCAGTTTATGGCCTGTTCGGGAAATACTCCAACGTGCTTAAATGCAGTAAGTCCGAGCCGGAGATTCATTTTTTGTTTTCCCAGGTCGTAAGAAATGTTCCATTGATCGGGCATTTCTTTTAGCTTTTTCCATGTACCGGAATTACTCGATTGGGCAATAAATTTCACGTGGGCCATTTTTTCCCATTCTGTAATGTTCGTCGATTTGTCCCATACGGCCTGGGGTTCAGGTCTTATGGTAAGAAATGTTCCAAATCGTTCGAGTTTTTCAAAATTACCCGAATCTATCAATTCATAATCTGACCATTTATTCGGACAAATAAATTCCATTACTAATTGCCGGATTTTAAAAAAGTTTAAAATTATAATATTTGTTCCTATTTAGGTTGATTTAAAACAAGGTTTTATTATTTTTGTTCTATAATTCCTGAAAAATAAAAAATTATGGCTAAGAATTTTGAACCGGAAGTACAAACGAACTCTATCAATATTATTGGAAATGGTACCTCTATTACCGGCGATATTCTCGGTGAAGGCGATATAAGGGTGGACGGAAATCTGAAAGGTACCCTTGTTACCAAGGGGCGTGTAGTGATAGGTACAACCGGTATATTCAGCGGAGAAATAACCTGCCGTAATGCCGATATTTCAGGTAAAGTTGACGGTAAAATAAAAGTTGCAGAATTATTGGCCCTTAAATCGTCAGCGAAATTTTCAGGAGATATAATTACCAGTAAATTAGCTATTGAACCTAATGCCCTTTTTACCGGTACATGCAATATGTCCGGAAATCATTTACATCATGGAATCGGAAAACCCGAAGTTGTCGCAGAAAAAGAAGCAGTTAAATAATTATGCCAGGTATTCTTCCATGGCCTTCCAGATGATGATAATCATTACGATAGGAAGCCTGGGGGGATTAAAATTAGATCAATGGTTAGGTTTGGAAATTCCGGTTTTTACCCTTTTGCTTTCAATTTTTTCTGTTGCACTGGCAGTTTATTTAGCAATCAAAGATATTATCAGGTTTAATAAATGAAAAAACTGGTTTCTCCTTTTTATTTCCGCCTGGCTGTCTTGTCATTAATCCTGGAATGGGCTGTTTTTGGTTTTTACTTTATTAAACCGGTCTATTTTAACTGGTATCTTTTTGTTATTCCGGTTTATTTTCTGGTATTATTTGTATTTTTTCATAGCCAGTTATTACGATCAGTTCAAAAAAGAGCTCCGGCATTTGTTTCTGCTTATATGCTTTTAACCGGGATAAAATTATTTTTAAATATAGGAGTTCTTATAGCTTTTATGTTTTTGTTAAAAAATAACGTAGTAACTTTCGCTATTGCTTTCCTGGTTCAATATTTTTTGTTTACTTCGTTTGAAATAAGAGAATTATTGAAACTTTTTTCGAAAAATGAGAAGATTTCTGTCAGAAAATAAGTTTCATTATTTAAAAATAAAAGAAAAAAATATTACAGGAAAGAAGAAGTCGGTTCTTTTTAAGGTATTTTTATCCTTTTGTATTCTGCCGGTTTTATGAATATCAGGAAATTACTATTTCATTTTAACGAAATATATATTACGCTCAGGAAAAGTGTATTATCACTTATAGAAAATTTGTTCCTGTTGTTTAGTTTTCTGGGTTTAATTTGCATTGTTTATCTTTTTGGCTTTGACCTTGATTACCGCCTTACCCAGGGAATCAATCTTGTTTTCAGTTTGCTAACAGATATATTCCTGGGACTTGTTTTTATTCGCATGGTTTTAAACATGGGTAAGAAAAGAAAATGGCAGGCTTTTTTCTTGGATATTGTTTTACTGCTTTTACTTAGCTTTATTGTTATTGAAAAAAATATTTTTCCGGAATGGCTTGAGACTAATTTCCCGATTCTTAATTTTTTAAAAAAGAATATATTACTGTATTTAATTATACTGGTATTATTTATAACCGAAATTTCCAAACGAAGTTTATTTATTTTTTTAGGAAAACTTAATCCTGCATTATTATTTGTTATTAGTTTCATTTTTCTTATATTAATGGGAACAGGATTACTGTTATTGCCCAGGAGTACGGTCAGTGGAATTAGTTTTATTGATGCGTTATTTACTTCGACCAGCGCCGTTTGTGTTACAGGGCTTGCTTCCGTTGATACTCAATATGTATTCACTGCTATGGGCAAAGGGTCAATTTTGCTTTTAATTCAATTAGGCGGGTTAGGTGTAATGACTTTTACCAGTTTTTTCGGACTTTTCTTTTCCGGAAATAATTCGTTCCGGAATAATTTGTTTATTAAAGATATGATAAACAATGATACTCTTGCCGATATCTTTAACAACTTGATGAAGATAATTCTTTTTACATTTGTTATTGAACTTGCCGGGGCATTGATCATTTTTTTTAATATTGACCGTACCGCTTTCCCGGATGAATATGCCAATATCCGTTTTTCCGTTTTTCATAGTGTGTCGGCCTTCTGTAATGCAGGTTTTTCAACACTTTCACAGGGATTATACGATATCCGTTTCCGTTTTAATTACCCGGTTCATTTAACAGTAGCTTTTCTTATTATTTTGGGAGGGATAGGCTTCCCTATTTTGCTTAACTACTATAAATTATTAAAACACTATATTCATAATCTTTTCCGCAAACTGAAAGGGAAATTATATTTACATAAACCCAATATCATTAATATTAACACCCGTCTTGTTATTTATTCCACATTAATATTACTGGTATTCGGAACGGTGGCTTTTTATTTTACCGAAGGAAATGCCGCTTTTAAAGAACATTCTTTTTTCGGAAAAATTGTGGAAGCATTTTTTGCCTCTACAACGCCTCGTACTGCCGGATTTAATACGATAGATTATACCGGGATACTTCCCATTACAGTACTGATTACAATTTTTTTGATGTGGGTTGGAGCTTCCCCTGGAAGTACAGGGGGGGGTATAAAAACCAGTTCCTTTGCTATCGCTATATTAAATGTATTTAGTATTGCCCGCGGAAAAGACAGGATTGAAGTCTGGAGACGTGAAATTTCCGATGATTCTGTCAGAAAAGCCTTTGCTACTATTCTGTTATCTCTTTTAGCTATTGGAATATCAATAATTCTTGTTTCCGTATTTGAACCCGGTAAAACCCTCGAAAGAATAGCATTCGAATGTTTCTCGGCATTTGGTACCGTAGGATTGTCAATGGGATTAACACCGGAATTATCGGCAGCCAGTAAATATGTATTAGTATTTACCATGTTCCTGGGAAGAGTTGGAACGCTGACTATTTTTGTGATTTTTATCCGGAAAGTAGTTTCTCTGAAATATAAATACCCCGAAGAAAATATTATAATTAATTAATATGAAGATAATTATTATCGGACTTGGAAATTTCGGTTCTGCCGTGGCCTCAAAACTTGCTTCGCTTGGCCATGAAGTAATTGGTGTAGATAGCCAGATACAGAAAGTGGAAAATGTAAAAGATAAAATCACCTATGCAGTAATGCTTGATTGTACCGACCTGCAGGCGCTTAAAACACTTCCTATTCATGAAAGCGATGTGGTGCTTGTAGCCATCGGTGAAGATTTCGGAGCTTCCATCTTAACAACGGCGATTCTTAAAAAAATGGATGTGAAACGGCTTGTCAGCCGTGCCATATCGCCCATTCACAGAACCATCCTGGAAGCTATCGGCGTAATGGAAATTCTAAGCCCCGAAGAAGACTCTGCCGAACGCTTTGTTAAAAAAATCGACATGTCAAATGTGCTCGATTACCTGGATGTATCTGAAGATTATGCCATAGTGGAAGCCGTTATTCCAACAAAGTACATTGGATTATCCATTAAGGATATTGATATCAGGAAAAAATACAATATCAATGTAATGACCATAAAGCAGGACAGGGAAGTTAAAAGTTTAACCGGGGCTTCATATATTAAAACCCACGTTATCGGGGTTGTTTCGCCCGATTATGTATTCGAAGCAAACGACGTGGTACTGGTATTTGGGAATATGGCTGATATTAAACGCTGGTTACATAAAAATAAAGAAGATTAGGCAATGAAAAATATTTCCATAATTGTTGCCATCGCTGCTAATTATGCTATAGGTAAAAATAACGATTTGTTATGGTATATCTCGGAAGATTTAAAACATTTTAAAAAAATTACTTCAGGACACCCTGTAATAATGGGCAAAAGAACGTATGAATCTCTTCCCAGAAGACCTCTTCCGGGACGCGAGAATGTTGTGCTGACAGATATTGCGGGAGAAACAATTCAGGGCTGTACTATGGTTTACAGTATTGAAGAAGCGTTGAAGTGGTGCGAAGGCAGGGAGGAATGTTTTATTATCGGGGGTGGTTCGGTTTACAGGCAGTTTATGCCTCATTCCGAAACATTATACATAACCTGGTACATAAAGATTTTGAAGCGGATACTTTTTTTTCCGAAATTTCTGAAAGTGAATGGGAGAAAATTGAAACCGAAGATCATTTCAGCAACGAAAACGGATTTTCTTATTCGTTTGTAACATATAAAAGAAAAATTTTAAAGGAATAATTCTTAACCTTGTATTGGCCTGGTAGTGCCGGAACTTTTGAACGAACTTGCATTCCATATCCCGAATACCCAGGAGTTTTTTTTACTTTGCTACTCTGAATTCCGGGTTTTAGCACGTATAGTTAATAATGAATAAGCCTGAAAATTATCTGTTTTGAATTTTATATCCGTACTCCTATCTTTGACAAAACTTAAACAGGCAGATTTCAAAGAGTTCGTTTGAGTTTTTATACAAACTGATTTGAGTATAATGCCAAGGAGTATATTTAAAATACTATTTGTTCTTATAGTTATTGCAAATGTTGTGAATCATGTCCATGCACAAAACAGGATGATTGATTCCCTCTTTAACCTTCTCAAAAAAGACAATGAAGACACAAACAAAGTTATTCATTTTTATAATCTCTGTTGGGAATATCAGCATATTGGCAGCTACGATATTGCGTTTAGCTATGGAAACGCTGCTTTGCAATTAGGCAAAAAGTTAAATTTCCCTAAAGGTATCGCTGCTACTTATAATAACATCGGAATTATTTATTGTAACCAGGGCGATTACGGTAAAGCATTGGAAAATCATTTGGCCTCGCTGAAGATAAGTGAAGAAATAAACGACAAACAAGGTATAGCAGCTTCTTACACCAATATAGGGCTGATCTGTTATAACCAGGGTAAATACGATAAAGCATTGGAAAATTATTTCGCGGCGTTGAAAATCGGGAAAGAAATCGGGGACAAAAAAAATATCGCAGCTTCTTATGGCAACATCGGAATTATTTATTATGAGCAGAATAAGTACGATAAAGCGCTGGAAAATTATATTGCTGCGCTGAAAATACAACAGGAAATAGACGACAAAAAAAACATTGCTGCGTCATACAACAACATTGGAACTATTTATGAAGCGCAAGGTAAGTACGATAAGGCACTCGAAAATTATTTTGCTGCGCTGAAAATACAAAAGAAAACAGGTGATAAAAAAAACATATCCGGTTCTTACAGCAATATAGGGATTGTTTATTATGAGCAGGGAAACTACGATAAGGCTCTGGAAAATTATTTTGCCGCACTGAAAATAAAAGAAGGAATAAACGACAAAAAAGGCATGGCTGATTCTTATGGCAACATTGGTATTCTTTATAGAAATAAAAACAATCATTCAGATGCCATTAAATATTTTGAGAAAGAATTGCAACTCAGTAAAGAAATTGGAGCAAAAAGTTTGATTATGAGTGCTTACAGTGAATTATCCGGTATTTATGCAGAAAAAAATGACTACAAAAATGCTTTTGAATATTACCAACTCTATTCCCAGATCAAAGATTCCATTTTCAATGAAAAATCCGGAAGGCAGATGGCCGAACTGCAAACTATGTATGAAACGGAAAAAAAAGAAAAACAAATTAAACTTCTGTATAATGAAAATGAAATTAAAGCGCTTCAGATAACAGAGCAACAGAACCAGTTATTTAACAGCAGAATTTTATTTACTGCTCTTTTCGCGGGAATTATATTGGTTATAGTAATAAGCAGGCTGTTAATTTCCCGGAACAGAAAAACAGAACTTCTCAAACAACAGGAATTGCGAACGAGGGTAATCATTGAAACGCAGGAGCAGGAACGTAAACGCATAGCTCAGGATCTGCATGACGGAATAGGACAAACCCTAGCGGGAATAAAAATGAATTTTGCTACTATTTCAGGCACGACAGAATTTGTTTCGGAAGAGAATCAGAAAATATTTCATCAGACAATAAAATCACTGGATGATGCTTATAAAGAAGTCCGCACATTATCTCATTCAATGATGCCAAAAGCGCTCAAAGAATCGGGGCTTACGGATGCTATTGACGATTTGCTTGAAAAAATATTAACAAATTACACGATAAAATATGTTTTTGAAAAAAACAGTGCCATTCGTTTTGATGAAAAAACAGAGATAGCACTTTACCGTGTTTTTCAGGAGTTGCTTAACAATATTCTGAAACATTCAGGAGCCAGCGAAATAGCAGTACATTTACATAATACAAAAGAGCACGTTATTTTAATGGTGGAAGATAACGGGATGGGTATAAACCTGGATCAGAGCAATGAAAAAAAAGGAATGGGCTTGTCAAATATCGAAGCCCGTGTGTATGCATTAAACGGAACTTTTTCGATCAATGCGGGTGCGCACCGGGGAACAGTGGCAGTGGTAAGAATACCTGTAAAACAAATGTCAGGCAATGATTCGTTCTCCAATGGCAAAACAAATAACTCTATTATAAAATGACTGCAAAGCGAATAAATATAATGATTGTAGACGACCATCAGATTATTATTGATGGAATTAAAGCACTGCTTAAAGATGTGAAAACTATTTTTGTTGCTGCACAAGCCAACAACGGCAAAGATGCTATTGCAATCATTGAAAAAACACCTGTTGATATTATTTTAATGGACATTGAAATGCCGTTGCTGAACGGATGCGACGCTACGGCTATTATCACCAGCCGTTACCCGGAAATTAAAATTATTGCTCTTACTACTTATGATGAAAAATCCATCGTAAAAAAAATGCTCAATGCAGGTGCATCAGGGTATGTTTTAAAAAATATCAATAAGGAAATTCTTATGGAAGCAATAGATACAGTGGCAAAAGGAAATACTTATTTCAGCAGTGAAATACCCATTGTGCTTGTTGCTCCATCGGCAGAAATTACTTCCCAGAACCAGGCGTCTTCCATTTCTTTGCTTTCGTCCAGGGAAATTGAAATCCTGAAACATATTGCAAATGGATTATCCAATAATGAAATTGCAGATAAATTATTTCTCAGTGTCAAAACAATAGAGACACATCGTACAAACATTATGCAAAAACTGGACATTCATAATGTAGTCGGCCTTGTAAAATATGCCATTAAAAGCGGATTGTCAGAATAGTTATTCGGTTGTTTTATAGGTAGATTAGTGTTTTGTAAAAAATAAAGTATTTACCTTACTCTTTTACAGGAATCACCCTACTTTCCTTCGCTTTATTATCCCGTAAATTTGTTTACATAATCATTCACTTATAGTTATTGCTTCAATGCTGTAACCGATGGTTGGTACTATGCGAAAAATACTCATAAAAATGCAACGACAAACTAAGAATAAATGAAAAAAATAACCATCATTCTCGCAATGGTTCTATCCTTTAGTCTGGAAAGCGGAATTTGGAATTGCTATTCGCAAAACAACACTCTGGTTCTTAACGGAACATACCTTAAGCTGAATGGCGGTACTTCTACTACTCCTATTTATTTAGTCGTTGGCCAGAACAATGCATCGGGAATCACACGCATAAGCGGGCATATTATTTCGGAGAGCGATTACAATTTTATAAAGTGGAATATGGGGTCTGCAACAGGGGTTTATGTTTACCCCTTCGGTTATGGTATCACCGATTACCTTCCTTTAACTTTTAATAAGACAGCAGGCAATTCAAGTCTTGCGGTGTCAACTTACTATCCGACAATAAACCCGAATGCAAATCTTCCTCTTGCAAACACGGTAACATCTATGAATCCATCAGGACCTACTTCAGATGCAGGTAATATGCTGGTGGACAGGTGGTGGCGCCTGCAGGTGGAAAACGGTGTAACCGCTCCTGTTGCTGATTTAACTTTTTCATACAGGGGAAGTGAAAATACCATCACTGGAATTAACTGCCCTGTTGATGTAATTACCTCTCAATACTGGGATGCAAATACATCCAGCTGGATTGCTCCTGCTTTTAGTCCTGGTTCGGGCTGTGGAACCAGCGGAGTGGGAACTGTTCTTGCCAGTGGTGTTTCTGTTTTCACAACAATTTCCTCCCTGCCTTTTGTACTTGTAAAATCAACAAGCCTGCTTCCTGTTGAACTTGTTACGTTTTCTGCAAAGTGTAACAATGGCCAGGTAGCGGTAAAATGGACAACTGCATCTGAAACAAACAATGATTTTTTTACCGTGGAAAGAAGCACAGATGCAATCCATTTCACTTCAGCAGGCAGCATACAGGGCGCAGGCAATTCAGGTACGGTTCATGACTATGAATTTACTGACTTCTTTTCGAACGAAAATGATTTGGGCGGGGTTTTATACTATCGTCTTACTCAAACCGATTATGACGGACAATTACAAGCCTTTTCTCCTGTTTCTGTTTCCCCCTGTTCAGAGAATTCCGGTTTTTCGGTTACTGTATATCCAAACCCTGTGAGTGATGGAAACATAAATGCTTTAGTGAATGGTGCTGCCAATGAAAATATATTAGTTACACTGAAAGATGTTCCGGGTAAGAATGTATTCTCAAAAACTATAGTTGATATTTCAGGATATTATCTTTTAAACATAAACATGAAAGACAGGTTAACGCCCGGAATTTACTTTGTAACAGCTTCAACAAACAATGAATATACAAGTGTTAAAATAATTATCAATAAATAAATCAAATCATTATCAGAATGAAATTTTTTTTAATTTTTATCACAATCTTTTGCTCAACTGCAGTCGAAATTTATAGCGCTCCTGGCGAAAAAGTTTATGAAGCATCGAACATTAAACCACAGATGCCATACGAAATAAATCTTTCCGATTATCCCGATCAGATCAATTTTATGAAAGTTGGTAATGGATAGAAAATTTATTCAGAAAAGTTGTGGTTCAGTAAAAACATACTTAATAGATAAGTTCTAAAATAACAAAGCAAAATTTTATTCAGATGAAAATAAAATCTTATACCTGCGAGAATGGTAAATCATTAATAAGGTTATGTATCTTAACAATCAACTTTCAATTATTATTTTTTTGCTCATTCTCTCAAAACATCGGCATCAACACCACAGGTGCAACTCCCGATCCATCCACCATACTTGATTTAAATACAGGCAATACTTTCACAAGTCCAAACGGCAAAGGGCTGCTGATACCTAATATTGCACTTACGGGTGCCACTGATGCCGTTACCATTGGCAGCCCTGCAACAAGCCTGCTTATATATAATACCGCTACTGCCGGAGTCTCACCGAATAATGTAGCGCCGGGCTATTATTACTGGAATGGAGTAAAATGGGTTTCCCTTATCAGCGGTGGAAGCGGTTGGTTGCTTACAGGTAATGCAGGCACGGTGGATGGCACAAATTTTATAGGCACAACCGATAACGTACCTTTTAATATACGGGTAAACAATCAAAAAGCAGGCAGGATTGATGCCACATTGTATAATACTTTTTTTGGTTACCTGACAGGAAATACTAATGTAGCAGGAAGCAATATTACTGCCGTTGGCTATAATGCAATGCTTTATGCCAACAGCAGCGCTATGGCATTTAACAGTAACAATGTGGCGTTTGGTTATGAAGCGTTGCGCGGATCGGGTGTTGCAGCTGCAAATACAGGAACCAATAATACTGCTCTTGGCTTTAGAACGCTTTGGGGCAACACCTCGGGAAGCTACAGTACCGCCAGCGGATATTATGCGCTTTATTCCAACACAACCGGCGCTAACAACACCGCAAACGGAGCATTTACACTTTATACCAACAATGGGAGCTGCAATACTGCCAGCGGATATGGTGCGCTTATGTATAACACCTCAGGAAGTAACAACACCGCCAGCGGAGTTAATGCACTTACAACAAATAACAGCGGATCCAATAACGTTGCCAGTGGGCTTGCTGCACTTCAGTTCAACACCACCGGAAACTATAATACTGCTGTTGGAGTACAGGCTCTTAACAGTAATGTAGCAGGCAGTAATGCTACTGCCATAGGAATGAATGCAATGCTTTATGCCAACAACTCTGCTACGGCATTTAACAGTAACAACGTGGCACTTGGTTATGAGGCATTGCGTGGTTCTGCTACCGCTGCTTCAAATACAGGAACCAATAATACAGCACTTGGCTATCAAACGCTTTGGTATAATACTACAGGCACCAGTAACTGCGCAAGCGGAATGCTTGCGCTTAATGGCAATACCACAGGTAACAATAATACCGCCTGCGGGTATGCTGCCGGTTTTTCAAACTCAACAGGGTCGGGTAATGTTTTTATAGGCTATAATGCAGGTCTCAATGAAACCGGTTCGAACAAGCTTTATATCGCTAATTCTTCGATAAACCCGCCACTTATTTATGGCGATTTTTCTACTGGTAATACTGGTTTCGGGTCAATTACACCCTTGAGTAAATTGGAAGTGAATGGAGCGTTGGCTACTACTATAGTTAAAGCTACTACAGCAAAGACACTGGATAATACAGCTGAAGTCTGGTATCTTACAACCGCAGCATCCATTTTTACTTTACCTGCTGCCAATACTTGTACAAACAGAAGGTATATTCTGGTGGCCAGAGGCGTGGCTATAACTACCAGTATTGCTTATACCACTCTGGCGGGAGCATTATCTACTACTGTTGCCTCTAATTCAAGTGTGGAAATTATTTCTGACGGAACGAATTGGCTGCAGATAAAATAAAAAACACTTGTATAAAACGAATAATTTATAACAGGCGAGTACAATTTATGAATAGAACGAAAATAATTTCTATAATTTTAAGCAAAAGTGATCTGTTTACAAAAGCTGAGCTGCAACGCTATTCGAATGAGCAATTATACACTACTTTAAGGGCACTGTTTCTGAGTTTTAGGATAAAACAAATGAAAAATAAAAGCAGTAAAGAGCCTGAATGGATGTTAAAGTAAATGATAGATCAGATTCTATAATCAATATTTTTGGGAGTGAAAGAGTGGTGAAGTAAGGCTTTATACCAAAGTGAAATTTATAAGAGTCCAAACCGGACGAATTATAATTTCTACTTTGGTTTATGCCGATTGATTTATACTTATACACATTTCTACTTATTGGATTAATATAGAAATCGCATCGGTATTATTTCCTGAATGCAGCCCTGGGTACGGTTATATCCGGTCTTCGACTTTAAGGGTGTCAGAAGAAATCACAGGGTGGGCGGGAGTTTTCTTTAATACAACTAAACTGCTGCCTGTAATCTTTTTAATGTAGAGCGGTTGAGTTTGCTCTTACAGTAATCTGCAGTAATATTTAGCGTTTTCACTTTGCTTGTTGGTGAATCAAACATTGCATCCATCATAATTGTTTCGCAGATAGAACGGAGGCCACGAGCACCTAATTTAAATTCAATGGCTTTATCTACAATAAATTCCAAGGCTTTTTCGTCAAAACTTAAAGTAATGTTATCAAGTTCAAACAACTTTATATATTGTTTGGTAAGTGCATTTTTCGGATCAGTCAAAATCTGGCGAAGCGCATCCCTGTCGAGTGGATGAAGATATGTTAAAACCGGGAGCCTTCCGATAATTTCGGGAATCAGGCCATAGGCTCTCAAGTCCTGGGGTGCAATATATTGCAATAGGTTTTTTCGGTCGATCTGTTCAGTGTCGCGGGCGGCATAATAACCTACTACAGTAGTATTTAAACGTTGACTTATTTTTTTCTGAATTCCTTCAAAAGCGCCACCGCAAATAAAAAGAATATTTTTTGTGTCAACTTCTATAAATCTTTGTTCGGGGTGTTTGCGTCCTCCCTGGGGCGGTACGTTTACTACCGAACCTTCCAGAAGTTTAAGCATTCCCTGCTGAACACCTTCACCGGAAACATCACGTGTTATGGACGGATTATCTCCTTTTCTTGCAATTTTATCTATTTCATCGATGAAAACGATTCCCATCTGGGCGCGTTTTACATCATAATCAGCGGCTTGTAACAACCGGGAAAGTATGCTTTCAACATCTTCGCCAACATAACCGGCTTCGGTAAGAACGGTAGCATCAACAATAGTGAAGGGAACATCAAGCATTTTGGCAATGGTGCGGGCAAGTAAAGTTTTTCCCGTACCTGTTTCACCCACCAGGATAATATTCGATTTTTCTATTTCTACATCATTGCTGTTCTCCTGGAAAATACGTTTGTAGTGATTATAAACGGAAACCGCCAGGGATTTTTTTGCGTCTTCCTGACCGATAACATACTGGTTAAGGAATTCGAAAATCTGAACAGGTTTTAATAATTTTTGTTTTTTAACCGGATGTTTGGATGTTGTGCGGTTTTCTTCCTTAACAATTTGCTGGGCCTGGTCAACGCAACTGTCACAAATAAATCCGGCCATGCCTTCTATCAGCATTCCGGTTTCTTTTCTAGATCTGCCGCAAAACGAGCATTTATCCATACTTTATTTTGTATTTCGAAAACGAAAATAACCAGTTACAATGGTATGGCTATTGTCTGAATATTGTTTTTCTATGTTTACTTCTTCTTTCTTTCCCGAACCAGAACTTCATCAATAATTCCGTATTCCTTTGCTTCGGTAGCTGTCATCCAGTAATCGCGATCGCTGTCTTTGGCAATTTTCTCAAAATTATTTCCAGAATGATTTGCAATTATTTCGTATAATTCTTTTCTTAATTTCAGAATCTCACGGGCAGTAATTTCAATATCGCTGGCCTGACCTTCTGCACCGCCCATAGGCTGGTGAATCATAATACGGCTGTGGGTAAGCGCTGAACGCTTTCCTTTTTCACCAGCTGTTAGTAACACAGCGCCCATTGATGCGGCCATGCCGGTACATATCGTTGCTACATCGGCGCTGATATATTGCATGGTATCATAAATTCCCAAACCGGCATAAACCGATCCGCCGGGAGTATTAAAATAAATCTGAATATCTTTTCCGGGATCTGTACTTTCAAGAAATAACAATTGTGCCTGAATAATGTTTGCAACATCATCATCTATTGGAGTTCCAAGAAAAATAATCCGGTCCATCATCAATCTTGAAAAAACGTCCATGGTTGCAATGTTCAACTGACGTTCTTCTATAATGGTGGGGGAAATATAACTGTTGGTTACCGAGGTAAACTGATCCAATTTGGAACTGCTGATACCTTTATGTTTTATTGCATATTTGCGGAATTCTGATGAGTTTTTCATGATATTCAATTTCTTAGTTCGGTAATTTTCTGAATTCTTCAGGACTAATCTCTTTTATTTCCAAATTTATTGATTCTTTTACAAATTCAATTACTTTATCTTCAATTTTTTTCTCTTCGAGTCGTTTTTTCTCTTTTTCGTTACTTAATATCCTGCCAGCCATTTCATCGAGATGTTCATCGGGAACATTATTTATTCCATATTGTCTGAACTGAGCCAGAGCAACCTGTTTGGCAAGTTCTTTTACATCGTCTTCAGTAACTTTCAGGTCGTGTTTCTTTATAAAATTATCTTTTACTAGTTGCCACCTGATATCTTCTTTGAAAATGGGATATTCTTTTTCCAGGATTTCATCTGTTATTTCTTTTTGATTTGTGGTTTTTAACCATTTTTTAAGAAATGTATCCGGAAGTTCGAAAGATGCTTTTCCAAGCATCCTGGAACGGATATCCCGGGTTAATTTATAATCGCTTTCAGCTTTATAATTAACAGCAATATCTTCCTTTATCTTTTCGTGATATTGTTCTTCGGAAGTAACCGTATCTTTTCCGTAAACTTTATCCCATAATTCCTGGTTGCTCTCTGCTTCAACAAAATTTGTAATTTCATTGATGGTAAATTCAAAAAGATTGGAAATCAGATTCAGTTCTTCTTTCTTTTTATTTAGAAGTCCTGCAATTTCAACATCTTCAACAAAGGCTTTTTTAATATCGAAGTGAATGGTTTCGCCGACTTTTTTTCCTATAAACTGAGGTTTTAATTCCTCATCTTTAACCATGGAAACCAATATTTTTACATCATTGTTAGTAATGGCTTCGTTTATATCGCCTGTCTGAACAAGTTTCCCATTCAGTACAGAATTATCACCACTTTCATCAACAGGAACATAGGTGCCATAAGTACGGGCGTAATAATTTCTGTAATTGTTAAAAGTCTCATCATCAATAGAAATAGCATAACTGTCGATATTGTCATTTTTTGAGAAATCAATATTGATTTCAGGGGCAATGCCGATTTCAAAAGAAAACTCGAATTCCGGTAATGAGTCTAATTCAAGATCATTCAGATTATTTGATAGAGGAAGTGGTTCTCCAAGTATATGAATCTTATTGTCAATTATATAATTCCATAATGAGTCGGAGAGTATTTTGTTGACCTCTTCGACCAAGGCGCTTTTGCCATACATTTTTTTAATGAGGCCGGCAGGAACCATTCCGGGTCTAAAGCCTTTAATGCTGACTTTCTTGCGTAATTCGCGAAGAGCTTTTTCAAGTTTTTCTTCGTAATCAGTTTTTTCAATTTTCACGTTTATGATTGCATTTAATGCATCAACGTTGTTTTTTGTAATATTCATCGAACTCTTTTTTTTATTAAAAACCGCTGCTAAATTATAACAGCGGTATACTCTTATTTAATGGTGCGGGTAAAGGGACTCGAACCCCCACGCCTTGCGGCACCAGATCCTAAGTCTGGAGCGTCTGCCAATTCCGCCATACCCGCAAAAAACGGCTGCAAAGATAAAGAAAATATTAAGAAAATAGACCATAGGTTTAAAAAAATGTACCTCTAATTTTGTAAAATGAAAGAAGTTGTGTTAATTTGAACAAATTTTATAAATGAAACAACAAATAACTATGAAGTTAGTTTTTTCTTTTTTACTAATTGCCTTTGCTTCACAATGTCTTTTTGCACAAACTGAAGTTGAGGTTATTAATCAGACTAACAAAAATGCCCTTGATAGCAATCAGGTTAAATGGCAGGCTGCACTTATTAAAGATTCCCTGGCCCAGGCACAAAAAAATAAAATTGTAAATATTCAATGGGCATCAAAGATTGAAGGATTTTCTTCCCAGTTTTCTAAAAAGGAAAAGTCGGCAAATATGGTAATTGGCAGGCCAAATGCCTTTCCAACAGGAGGCGATTGTAATACGGCCTGGTCAGTTAAAGAAAAAGACGGTAAGGAAGCAGATGATAATGCTTTTATCAGGGTGTCGTTTGCAAAACCGGCAAGAATTCAGCAAGTTGCTATTGCCGAGAGTTTTAATCCTGGAACTGTAACGAAGGTTACTGTTTATGGTGAGAAAAAAGAACAATTGGTAATATATGAACAACCGGCAAAAAATCTAGGAATTAAATCCAGAATGATGAACATTATTTTACCACAACCCACCGAATTTTATGTAAAAGAGGTTGAAGTCAGATGTGATCCCATAGCTGTAATTGGTATAAACCAGATTGATGCTATTGGAATTTCTGACGATAAAGATTCTATTAAGTGGAAAATAAATGTAATTCCGAACGTTGAATTTTCTTCTCAACCCGAAAATCTCGGGGAAGCCATCAATTCAATTTATGATGAAGTCGCTCCTATGATTTCTCCCGATGGTAAAACGATATATTTTGATCGCAAATCACATCCCGAAAATGCAGGTGGATTTAATGATGAAGATGATATATGGTATTCTAAAAAAGATGACGCCGGAAAATGGCTGCCGGCAAAAAATATAGGGGCACCGTTAAACAATAAGTACAATAACTTTGTGCAGGCCATAACTCCTGATGGAAACTCATTATTAGTTGCTAATTTATATAATAAGGACGGATCCACGGGCGCAGGTGTTTCGCTTACTTATAAAACAAAACAGGGCTGGGCATTTCCCGAAAAACAGGTCATTGACGACTTTCTGAACCTGAACCAGTATGCAAATTATTTCCTGTCGAATGACGGAAAGTTCCTGATCATGGCTGTAGAAAGAAATGACTCATACGGCGACTTGGATTTATATGTATGTTTCCGAAAAAGTGATAATAAATGGTCAAAACCGATAAATCTTGGTCCGGTAATTAATACTACCGTGAATGACTATAGCCCTTTTCTTGCAGCAGATGGTGTTACATTGTATTATTCTACCGCAGGGATCTCCGGCTTTGGATCAGAAGATATATTTGTAACAACTCGCCTTGATGATTCCTGGCAGAACTGGAGCGAGCCCATGAACCTGGGTCCAAAATTAAACAGTCCTCAGTCTGATACAAAATATAACATTCCTGCTTCCGGCGAATATGCTTTCTTTTCATCAACAAATAAATCTATTGGTAAAAATGATATTTTCAGAATAAAACTTCCTTCAAAAGTGAAGCCTAATCCTGTAGTTCTTATTTCCGGGAAAGTATTAAATGAAAGAACCAATCAGCCGGTGGATGCGCGTATTATTGTTGAGGAACTGCCCAGTGGAAAGGAAGCTGCGATTGCCCGTACCGACCCGAATACAGGAGAATTTAAAATTATATTACCGGCCGGTAAAAAGTATGGATTCAGGGCCATCGGATTAGGTTTCTTCGAGGTTAATAAAAACATTGACCTGTCTGATGTCAATGAATATACGGAGATTGAAGATGAAATGTTAAGAATGTCGCCTATTGAAGTAGGTTCCGTAGTACGTCTAAACAATATTTTCTTTGAATTTGCCAAAGCAGTTCTTCTGCCTGAATCTTTTCCCGAACTTGACAGAACAGCTGATTTTCTGAAGAGTAATTCAAGCATAGAAATCGAAATCGGTGGACATACCGACGATTCCGGTTCGGATGTTACCAACCAGAAACTTTCCGAGAAAAGAGCACAATCTGTTGCTAATTACCTCATTTCAAAAGGAGTTGATACAAAACGAATGACTGTGGTTGGTTATGGTGAATCACGGCCGGTTGCTTTCAATACCGATGAAGAGGGCAGGGCTATGAACCGGAGGGTTGAGTTTAAGATTATGAAGAAATAAAATGAAACAGGAATTAAAAAAAAACGCAATCTGAGGCTTTTTTATTTATTCGAGACTTATTTCCAGATCGTCCACATAATAAGTCATTTTTTTAGGATTCCAGAAAAACAATTTTAATTCTGTATCCGGGGTTATTTCTTCGGGAAGGTCAAATGATGTTTTGAATTCTGTCCACTCATTAGCTTTCTGAATAATCGGCTGAAGATTGAAAGATTGCCAGTTAAGCGACTGTCCGTTATTGTTTGGATCGCAAACCAACCCCGCATCTAAATTAGGAACAGTGGAATATATCCAACAATGAACATTTACTTTTTTTGGCAATTTTTCTGAAAGATCATTAAATTTTGCTGCTATTCCGATTCCATACTCAATCAAAGTGTCTATTTTAGAGGAAAATAACCCTGAATGTGCATTCCCTTTTGTAAGAGTAACTGAATTGATCCAAAAGTTATTCGCATCTAAATTACTTGAGGTTTCCCAGATAAAATTCTTTTTTTCTTCTGTTTTACCACATGATATCAAAAGGACAGAAACAATAGCGATGAATCCGATTTTTTTCATAAAAATGATGGTTAAATAATTTTTGCTGCAAAAATAAAAAAGGAATATTAAAAAGCATTACAAAAATGTTTATTCGCCTCCTTCATTATTGTTTTTATTGTCTTTGTTCTCGTTCTCATCTGTTTCTATAATTTCTTCATTATCTTTTAAAGAACGCATCCGTTTTAAGAATTTATTTTTAACAGTTGGAGCGGCAGGATAATAGGAATAGGTTTTTTGCCCTTTGTCGGCATCTGCTTTTCGTTGGTCGGGCTTAAGGGTTTTTATTACGGTATTGAATTCTTCATTGCTCGAAACAACTTGCATAACACCCCTTGCATAGGAGAAATAATACCATACATTATCGGTCAGTTCGAGATAAAGTGTGAAAATATCGCCGCTTCTTTTCTTTATTACTTCGAGGTAACCGGGCACAATTTTGTTTACATATTCTTTACCAATACTTCCTATACCTATTAATGTATCGGCAATATATGATCTGGTAGGGGTATTCCATTTTAATTTCAGATCTGTAAACATAATAGTATGCTCAAGTTCTTTCGGCATTTTCTTGAATTTACCCAGGCTATACTCCGAAATCAGTTCATTAGCTCTGTCTCTTCCGATTATTTCGGCCAGTCCTTTTTCGAATACCTTTCTCGAAAGGTCAACCGGTTCCAGCCCGCTGTATGTATTGAGGTCTTTAGTTAATATATCCATACACTTTCCTTCAATAAAGAAATCGATTCCCAAAAGCAGTTCCATTGAGATGTCCGATTTTACGAGATCTTCGTTAATGTTTCCAACGGACATTATTTTCATCTGGCCGAAATCTACACCCAGGTCTATTTTGCCTTCCCCATACATGTTACATGCCGAACGGTGAAGGCTCAGATAATCGCCGGGTAAATTAAACTCCACTAATTTTTCTTTGTTTGAGATTTTATATTTACTGTCGGCTTTATCGAAAGTTAAAAATCCACGGGAACTGAGAACGGGAATATCGCTGTAGTTTTTATGCTTTGTCAGGAAGGCCGGATAAATGTGGGTTGAATCATTGGTAATATAAAAACCGGCGTGTACTTTATTATTATTTATTTCTTTTAGGGAGTCGCCAACAGGTATGTAAATCTCGTTTGGATTTATACTTGATTTAAAATTTACCCAATATCTTTCGAGATTCTGGCATTCGTGCGAAATTTTGGCATACCCGTCGAAGGTTAAAAACTGTTCGTTGGCCTGCAGTGTTATATTCCCGGTAAAGCCGAAATTGGGGCTTAATGTAAACCCTTCAGTAATTCCGATTTTTCCTTTTGCATATGTCTGGTAGGTCGAATCTACACTAACCACATCGAATTTAATAAGTTCTTTGTTTTTATTTTCATCATAATAATCGTAATTTCCTGAGGATGAATATTTTTTTCTTCCGTAAATATTGGTTGTGGCATCATAAATAGTATGATAACGATTGGTGTTGTTGGCAATAATTTTTGATTGTTTTAATGTTTGCATTACTGCATTTTTTTCAATAACAACCTTTCCATCAGAAGGGTAAACGGTAGCGTCAGCGACTCTTATGAATTTTACTTCGTTGGCCGCAATAATATATTTCCTGAGGTTATATTTTGCAGAAGGAGCGACAAATGTCAGTGAATCCTGTTCCGGGTGGATCGAAATAAACTGGGAACCTTTCAACTGAACATCTTCCATTTCTGTCGGACTTAAATTTGCTTTGTTATCGGGGACATTGGCCAGGGCTTTTTTACTTGCGCTCATTTCAATTTCATCTTTATCCATATACCATGTAAACTGATCCATATAACAGATATATTTATTCTGCGGGAATTCTACAAAAGATGCTTCCCCGTTCGATTGAAATTCACCTTTTCTTTCATTGAAGTCGATATGCGAGTTAACATTGTTTGTTTTAAATGAAAAATCATTCATATCGGCTGTTTTGAGATTAAAATTAGAGGTATCGGCATCAACTATGTGTTCTTTAAAATTAAACATCTTTGACGTGAGTTGCGCCGTCGAAAATTCAAGTTTTCCCCAACCCGACAGCCCTTTGGGCTCGATCTGAAGGGTTCCGGTAAAGGTTGCCTGTTTATCATACATGTCGAAAGACTTATTGGTATTTGAAATCAACATCCTGTCGTTGCCGGGCAGCCAGTGGACATATATATTTTCACCTTTTACAGAGGCAAATTCTACTCCTTTTGCCTGTTTTTCAATTTCAAATATTTTTGCTGTGGTATTCATCGAGTCGGGAAAAAATAAAAAGTTGTCGGATATTGCTTTGGCTGTAAGGAATTTTAATTCCCCGTCACCGCGAAGTCCCATATTGCTTAAGAAGATCTCTTTTTTATATGTTCCTTTGCCTCCGTATGCCTGGTATCCTTCGGCCGGTGTATTTCTTTTGAATCCCAGGGAGTAGTCGGGCTGAACTGAAATGGTTTCGTCGAAAGGAGGAAATATTCCTGCCGAAACGAAGTGTCCTTTAAACTTCAGGTTCTTTTTTGTAAGAATACCAATGCTATCTATACTATATGGATAAATCTGGAAGTAAAAATTATCTCTTTTATAAACCCCGGTTTGTATCGAAGGTGCGTCGTAAAATACATACGAATCTTTTTTACTGTTAAAAACAGGGTACTGGGGAAAATCTTTAACCCCGGATTTATTAGTCATGTCGTCGATTAACAATTCTCCGGTAGAATTTTCAATAACACTGATAAGTTCTTTTTGTACCGGCATTCCGTATTGATCGTAATCGCTGGTTACTACCCGCATTTTTATAGTTCTGATATCGGTAAGGTTGAGTTTGAATTTATTATAGGAAAATGAAAAATTTGATCCTATAAAAAGAAACAGTCCGGCCCTGACTTTTCCATCGAAAACAAAGTCCCGGTTTCGTTTAATGGTAATTTCCTGGTCTTTGGGAAATATTGCTACGTTTTGCGAGTCGGAAAGAAAAATTTCCTGCACTCCCTTCATTTTAATGTTGAAATCGTACAGGCTAAGCGCTGCATTGTTGTCATTTTCAGCAACATTTGAAACAAAGCTGATGGCGTCATAATCGCGTTGTCCCACGCTGCATTTGAGGTAATTAAAAGTTTTGTCCATGACCACAACCTGCCCGGTTTCAATGGAGTAAGAAATAAATCCTTTAAACGCCAGGGTTAACAAGAATTGTTTTGTCTGAGGAATGGAGAATTTAATAAAATCTGCAAATTCCTTGTCGGTAAAGTACCTGCTGTTAATTTTTTTGGAATAGTTTTTTACATGTTGGAGCGGGTGAACCACATCCATGCCTTGTAACTCAAGAAAGCGATCTCTGCTGAAAAAATCAACCGATTCAAAGGTGGCTTTTTTGTTTGTTGTTTTTGGAATGGGTCTGAAATTAATTTTAGGGTCGCTTAATTTCCATGTTAAAAGAGGGAAATCCAGTTCAAGGTTGTGATATGTGTCAAAATATGGACTACGCGACATGCTTTCATCGTTTCTTATCAGGGATATTTCGTTTGATTTTTCGTTATATTTAAACAATAAGCCCGGATGGTAAATAGAATCGGTGTCTAAATAAAAAGTTACAGCAGTATTTTGTCCGATAATTCCTTCTTCTCTGAATACGAATATTTTAGATGCACCGACAAAAAATAAAGTATCGTTTCTGAATACTTTAATTAAAGCCAGTTCATTTTCGTTTCCTTCTCCGATAAATTTTGCTCCTTTCATGGTAAATCCCCCGTCGTAGTCCATATTTGGAAAAATGTTATCGATTTTATACCGCTTCGAATAGGATTTGAACTGGGGATAATTAGCATTTGTTGTATCTGCATCTGCCATTACTTTCTCGCTGAGATGACCCAGTAGCGGATCTTTAAAATACCGGGTATTGATAAAAATAACCGAGTCGGCATCGTATGCCGATTTTGTCATGTCAATGGTATAATTCTGAAAATCGGCAAAAACATCGGTTGGTTTAAAACCTGCCCGTTCCCATGTTATTCTGCCTCCCTGTCCTTTCCAGTTTTTAGTCAGCGGATAATAAATTCCCTGGGTATTTATTATATTGGAACTGTCTTTTTTTGCATAACAAGTCAGATTGGATTTGTTTACAATAACTTTTATGTTTTCACCATCAAAAACAAATTGAAAATCTTTATTGTCTGTATGCCACTTAGTTGTGGTTGATTTGTAAATATTTCCCTTTTTAATCAATCCTTCAGAATTTTCGAGGAAATTATCGATGGCATTTAACGTAATATTCTTTTTCTGACACATATAAACCAGTCCTTTTTCCCAATTTTCGTAACTGCTTTTTGAATGATTGGTATTACTGAAGGCAATTAAACTTTGGAGATATTCCTGGAAATGGGGAATAGCAAGCGCCCTTTTCTTTAATAACTCATTTGAAGTTTGAATGATGCTTTTCTTTTCGGCATCGTTAAAGTAGTTTCCATTCCAGACTACTGTAAATATTTCCATCAGGTCTTTTCCTTCTTTTTTATCTTTTGCTTCGAGAAAATCTTTCATTTCACCTAAAAACGAACTGTATTCAGAGCTGAAATTTTTAAGTTGTTGCGAAAAAACCGACACGTTGGTAAATAAAATTCCCAGGACAAAAGTTGTAACAATACGTTTATACATTCCGGTTAAATTTTAATTTGATGAATTTAAAATTAATGAAACCCAGCTGTTTTTTTCTTTATATTGGTTGTGATACAAATTAATTTCTTTTGCTTTTTTGATGATAATATCCATATCCGGAATTAGAAATCCGCTTATCACTACCGAACCGTTCCGGTTTAGAAGCATTTTGTATTTTTCCATATCCTCCAGCAATACATTACGATTAATATTTGCTAAAATCAGATCAAATTTCGTGTTTGCAATTGAATTAATATCTCCCAGAACAACTTCAATATTAGAACATTTATTTTTTTGTATATTTTCAATTGTATTTTCGTATGCCCATTTATCATTGTCAATGGCAATTATCTTTTTTGCCTTCATTTTTGATGCCAGGATAGATAATATACCGGTTCCGCAACCGACATCCAGAACAGCTATGTCCGAAAGATTCATAGAAAGCAGGTGTTCTATCATTAATGAAGTAGTGGAGTGGTGGCCGGTTCCAAACGACATTTTGGGTTCAATAATAATATTGTATTCCGTTTCCGGTGTATCATTATGAAAAGGAGCCTTTATGAGACATCTATCTGCAATGAGTATATATGGAAAGTTTTTTTCCCATTCTTCATTCCAGTTTTTAGGTTGCAGTTCCTGTATCGTCCAGCGGATATTAAAATGGGGTTCAAGTTCCTGTTTTATCTGGTTAATAATTTCACTTGAAAAATCATTTGAAGGAATATAGCCTTTTAAAATTTCCTGGTCCTGCCAGAAAGAATCAAACCCGTTTTTTTCCAGTTGACCGATGAGAATTTCTTCATTAAACTGATTGTAGGGAAGGATGTTAAATGAAACTTCGGTATAAACCATTATATATTGGTATTAGGTTTGATAAAGGTAAAAATAAAATAACGAAACAAATTTTGATTTTACAAACAACCTTTGAGGTATTAATGTAGTCAAAAATATATTACTTTTAAAACTTAATCATTTAATATTGTGAAAACAATTTCCTTTAACGAGCTGAGACGAATAAAAGACATGCTACCTGACGGCAGTATTCAGCTGATAGCCGACAAACTTGATGTAAGTGTTGAAACTGTACGGAATTATTTTGGCGGAACTGATTATGAGCATGGCAAAGCGGTTGGGGTTCACATTGAACAAGGCCCTGATGGAGGAATTGTACTGCTTGATGATACAACTATTCTTGATGTTGCCATGAAAATTTTAAAAGAAAGTAATTTAAATTAGCGCTTCTGTGAGTAAAAAAGAGACTTTAAAAAAAACGGATGATATTTTAATAGATATTACAAATATTTTAGCATCCCACGAATCTTATAAAACAGTCTATAGAATACCTGAAGTAGAGGTATCTATGCCCGATTTTGAAATACTTAGGGAAATTGTTAATATTTTACGGCGAATCATATTCCCCGGATATTTTGGTGCTTCAAATATTACTGTCAGCAATATTAAATTTTATACCGGTGTGAATATCGATAAAGTTCACAGACTACTTTCGGAGCAAATTAAAAGAGGTTTAATTTTTGATTTTAATTCGGGAATTAAATCAGGTTGTGATAATTGTGAAGAATTAAGCGAAAAACTGTCTCTTGAATTTATCTCGCGATTGCCTGAAATAAGGGAAGTTTTGTCAACCGATGTTAAAGCAATGTACGATGGCGATCCTGCTGCTAAAAGCTTAGGTGAAGTTATTTATTGTTATCCTGCCATTAGAGCTATCGCAAATTACAGGTTTGCTCATGAATTATTGAAGCTAGATGTTCCTTTGATACCCCGGATTATTTCAGAAATTGCACATTCCGAAACGGGTATAGATATTCATCCGGGTGCAGTTATCGGAAAATATTTCTCTATTGATCATGGAACTGGTGTTGTTATTGGTGAGACATCAGTTATTGGCGATAATGTTAAAATTTATCAGGGAGTAACTTTAGGAGCCAAAAGTTTTCCCGTTGATGAAAACGGTAATCCTATTAAAGGAGTTCCCCGCCATCCAATTGTTGAGGATAATGTGGTAATTTATGCAGAAGCTACTATTTTAGGAAGAATTACTGTTGGGAAAAATTCAGTGATAGGAGGTAACATGTGGATTACTAAAAATGTTCCGCCTAACTCAAAAATCGTTTAATAAATATTTTTCTCCAACTCTGATAATCAGCAATAGCTTTTCCTGTTTTTTTCAAATTCAGTACTTAAAATATCCGAATAGTTATTGCTATAGTTTTTTGTACACCATTCCTGGAGATTCGAAATTTCTTTTTCGTCATCTCCAATCCACATTATCAGTTTTCTTAATTCTTTACCGAAAAGGTACCTGTCGAAACTTACCTTTTGAAGGATGGATGCTGCAAAATCTAACATAGTTTTTTTGTTTTTGGATTATTATCCAAAGTTAATGAGCAAGTTAAGGAAAAAAACGAGTAAAAATACCTGTTTCTTCAGGTAATTTCAGGCAAATAATTGTAACAGGAATTTACTTTTTTTACATAATAATTCCGGGTTATATAATTGAAATATATTTATTTGCAAAAATAACGATGTGCATACAGTGTTTCAGGATTAGCAAAATATAAATACGCTGTGTGTTAGTTAGTACACCTTATTTCGACTTTAATACAATAAGTTATATAACCCTGTTTTTTGAAAAAAGCTATAACAGTTGTTACATCTGTATTATACCATTATTATTGGGTTCGTTATTTATATAATGGAATGGTACAGGAACAGTAAAACGAAGCATTTTTCCTGTTCTTAGATTTGGTTTAAAAAGAAGCTGATTTGTTAAAGATCAACTTCTTTTTGTATTTTTAAACAAAAAAACATGTACTTACGCGATAAAGCTATCAGGGAGATTCATTCGACAGAAGAAATGCTGGAAATTATTTCAAAATCCAGGGTATGCCATATAGGTTTTGTAGATAACGGTATGCCTTATGTTTTGGCATTTAATTTTGGTTTTAGCAATAATACGGTTTATCTTCATTGTGCCAAAGAGGGACAAAAACTGAATATATTAAAGAATAATAATAATGTTTGTGTTGAGTTCGATTCTGATCATGAATTGTTTGCCCGCAATGAAGAAGTAGCATGTAGCTGGAGAATGAGATATAAAAGTGTTGTCGCCTGGGGGAAGGCAGAACTTATTTCAGATTTCGACGAAAAAGTAACGGCGTTGAATATTTTTATGAAGAATTATTCTGATATTAATTTCACATTTTCAGAGCCTTCTGTTAACAATGTTAACATTATTGCCATAAAGATTAATAAAATGACAGGTAGGAAATTTGAATACTTATAACTTTTTTTAATAGTTCAGATACTAATATTACTGAATATTTTTATAGATTTGAATTGATATTCGTTTCATAAATAGTGGAAATAAGGGGAAATAATACTTTTAATATTGATTCTTGGTTCGAAAAAACCAAAGAAGGAAATATTCTTGTTTCTTATAAAGGCGACATTACATCTGATATAATAACCGCCCTGGTTGAAAAATCGGAAAATATTTTTATTGAAAATCCTGAAATAAGTCATTTGAAAAAAATATCCTTTCACATTGTTGTTGAATGTCTACAGAACCTTTTTCATCATGGGCTTTCATTTGAAGAAGGAAAACCCAAATTTGGAACATATCTTCTTTTGTTTTCAGAAAATACTTTAAAAATTGTAACAGGTAACTTCATTCCTCCTGAAAAAGTTCAGTTAATAAGTGATCGGATAAATCAAATTAATTCTATGTCGAAAGATGAATTAAAAACTTTATATAAATTAATTCTTAACAATGATGAGTTTTCCGAAAAAGGTGGCGGAGGCCTTGGCCTGATTGATATTGCGAGAAAAACAGGATCGAAATTAATATATGAATTTTTACCTGTTGATGAAAAAGTTTTATTTTACATTTTGAAAATTAATATAATTTAGCATATCTTTAAACACTCAAAAAAATTTAAAGGCTTATGGATCCAATAATTATTGAAGGAACACCGAAAACACCTACGGTAAATTTTGATGCAACCACAGGAAAAATAGAAATTAAAGGAAGGTCCATTCCAGAAAATTCAATTGAATTTTATAAACCATTAGTTGACTGGCTTGAAGGATATGGTGCATCAGCTCAGGCTCATACTGTAGTAAATATTCAATTAGAATATTTTAATACAAGTTCCTCGAAATGTATTCTTGATATTTTCAAGAAACTCGAAAATATTGCTAAAGCAGGAAGCGATGTGATAATCAACTGGTATTACGAGGAAGATGATGAGGATATGCTCGAAGCCGGTGAAGATTATCAGTCTATTATTAAAGTTCCTTTTAAAATGATTGAAATAGAAGAATAAGAATATTCTGATTTTATAAAAAAATCCGGTTAAATTTTAACCGGATTTTTTATTGTCTTTTTCCATTCTGCTTTTTCTTTATTAATGAAGTTCCTTCTCCCAATTCAAGGAGTTTTCTGAGTAGGTTAAAATACAGGAATATAAACATAGCTATGGTCATTGTCCAGATGACGACAATATTTACCCAGAATGTCTCGAAGTAGGTACCAAATACTTTTTTTCTTGGTGCGTAAAAATGAGCGCTCAGTAATCCACCCTGGGGATCGAAAAATATAGGGTCGGCTTTCTGATAAAGATGATTATCGTATTCGACTATTTTTACCATTTCTGTTTCATTTTTAACGAATTCTTTAAGATTGTCGTTAAAGTAATCTTTCTTCAGTTGAATAAATTTCTGTTTCCTTTCTTCCGAATTCTGAAGATCAGATAATATACGGTCTTTAGCTTCACTTGCTTTATTAAACTTCTGAATATAATATTTATTCAGGTCGTCATAATACTTGTTCAGAGCTTCTATAGCTCTTATATTCATCTTTTTATACTGAAGATCAGAAATTTTTATTTCAAGATTTACTTTCTTATTTAGTTTTAATTCATTTGATATTTCGTTATTTAATAAAAGTAAATTATTTTCTATCAGTTCTTTCTGTTTGGGATCATTCAGGTTACGCTTTATTTCAGCTGTTTTATTTCTCAACGATCTTAACCAGAAATCCTTCTTGAAATTAGAGTAGCTGGTTATTTTTTCATAAGAATAGAACTGCTTTTCATATTTGTTTTCCTTAAACTGGTACACGGCTAATGCTTCGTAGGCCCACCGGGCAGTAATTATCTGGCCGTAGAACGGAATATGACTGGGACTGCTGATGTCCGGATTTAGTTTGTCAAAACGTACAATTATACCACTTAAAATAAGTTGAGGAATAACAAGGAATGGAATCAGGATATAAATTGTAACTGCTGAATTGAATGCATCTGAAATATTTAACCCCAAAAGATTAGAAAATACCCAGGCGCTGAACAGAACCAGCCAGTATTGCCAGTACATGCCCCGGATTTCTAAAATAGAATTCCCAATAACAACGAACAACGCCGCCTGAATCGCCGAGAGAACCATTAAAATAGCAACTTTTGAGAAAAGATAACTGCCCCAGCTTAAATTAAGATACTTTTCACGCTTTCTGATTTTTCTGTCTCTGAAGATTTCTTCAGCACTTACTGTAAGACCTATAAAAATGGCTATGATTACCGACATGAAAATAAATACAGGAATATTACTGTTATCGCTGAAAGTATATCCCGATTCATTGGCAACATCAACATTATAATATTTAATGATAAAAGAAAGAAGAACCGCCAGTAATGGTGCTTCCAGCAAATTAATCAAAAGGTATTGTGTGTTGGATAGCTTTGAAAGCACATCGCGAATTACAAAAACTTTAAATTGCTTAAGCTTGCCAGGGACTTTAAAAAAACTTTCCGGAAGCTTATGTATGCCCTTTTCAATAATATTTTCTTCTTTTACAACATGGTGTTCTTCATATTGATGAAGCCATTCTTTGGGTGAAATTCTCCGGGTCTGGGTCATGTTTCCATACTCATCCAATACATGGGCTTCAACTATGTTAAATATTTGTTCGGGATTGACATTACCACAGGTAGGACATTCGCTTTCGCTCCAGTTTGCCTGATGTGTGCGGGATTTAAAATAAATGATAGAATCAACAGGGTCGCCATCATATATTAAATAACCGCCAGTATCCAGAATCAGCAACTTATCGAACATTTTAAATATATCCGAAGAAGGCTGATGAATAACAACGAACACCAGTTTGCCTTTTAAAGCCAGGTCCTTTAACAAGTCTAGAATATTTTCAGAGTCCCTGGAGGATAAGCCCGAAGTAGGCTCGTCGAGGAAAAGTATAGAAGGTTCGCGGATAAGTTCAAGTGCAATATTTAATCTTTTACGCTGGCCACCACTGATTTTTTTATTCATCGGGCTGCCAACTTTCATATTTTTGATTTTATATAACCCAAGGCTTTGAAGAGTCTTCAGAACAATTCGTATGATCTGAAATTCATTTAAATTGTCGAAGCATAGTTTGGCATTATAGTAAAGGTTCTGGAAAACGGTTAAGTCTTCAATCAGTAAATCATCTTGCGAAACATATCCTATAAGACCTTCCAGGTCTTCATTTTCCGTATAAATATTACGGTTATTTATCAGAACTTCGCCGGAAGTGGGAGCATAAGAACCATTCAGTACATTTAACAAAGTGGTTTTTCCGGCACCACTGGCGCCCATAATACCAACCAGGTGGCCAGATTCTTCAATAAAATTCATTTTATGAAGACCAATTCCTCCGCCTTTAAATGCATATTCAATATTTTTTGCTTCGAAAATTATTTTCGATTTCAAAAGGTCTTCATTGAAAATGGCCAGGATATCTGAATAGTAAATAGGAGCTATTTTAGCGGAACGGATGGAACTGCCATTGGAAAGAACATAAATTTTTTGAAGCCTGATTAATTGTCCGTTTAAATATAGTTCCCTTTCACCCAGGTACTTTAATAGAAACATGTTAGCCATCCGTACATGAAAAATACGAAGCTGTCCCTGGAGGGCAGGTCTGTATAAATGCTTTACTTTCGGATGTTCGAAATCTTTGTTGCTGTCAACAAAGAGCATACGGGAAGAATTGGGAATTTCGCTGAATGAATATAATACGAATGCTTTTAATCGTACATACTCATCTGTAGGGATATGGAAAGTGTCTGCAACGGTTTCGACAAATTCAAGTTCCTGTTCCGTAATCTGATCGGTATCAGATTTGATGAATTCCAGCAGGCGCAGAAGAACAATTACTTTTTGTTTTTGTGTAAGTTCCTCATTTATTTCTGTACATATTTTTAAAACTTTAACAGAACTGCCAGCGATTCGTTTTTTCCGCAGGGTACTATCGGATGATGTTACCTGGTACTGTTCGTAATAATTGTTGAAAACTTTCAGATACTCATTAACAAGTTCAATATTTAGCTGTTGCCGAAGAAATGAGCCGACTACAGATCTGCGTTCTTCCGCATTGCTATCGGGACGTGCAATGATAGCAAACAACTGCATTAACGCTTTTAGTATCCTTTCACTCATTTCTTTTTCTAAATAAAAAGGGCATTATCAAAACAAATAATGCCCGCCTTTCATTAATGTATCATCAGGTTGTTTATTGTTTAAAACCAATTAACATGATAGCAAAACCAGAAGCTGTAGAATTACCTGAATCTAATCCTGCTTCGATAATGCAGTCGATAGTTGAAGTGAATTTAAAATCCCAGTAAGGTGAATTTTCATAATCGCGATTTGTGAAAAGAAGATTACGTTCTTTATCGTAAAGGGAAAAAATTAAATTGCCTTCAGACTGACCGGTTGCGCCAACAATTCTATATGTTGTTCCACCGTAAAAGGTCGCATGAAATTCGGCAATTTCTTCACCGTTTAATAATGCTTTGTATTGTTGACCGTCAGAGATGTAAGGCGAAACAATATATTTTGTGCAAAGCCCGGTTGTAACTTCAATCTGGGCATGAGACTTATTAATACCAGCAAACCAAAGTATGGATAATGCCAGAACTATGTTTAATGTTTTTTTCATTCTGCAACAATTTTATTCAATTATCTTTTTTCTGATGGCACTAATTTTATCGAAGATGGTCTTCAATTGCTCATCCGACATGATTAATTCAGATTTGCTGTTAATCACCGTAAGTTTATTTTTCACATCTACAGTCGGGGCTGAATATGTATAACTTATATCAATGCCGTCAAAATCATAGGCAAGGTCGATTAATGCATCAATTAACTCGGCATACTCTTTTGATTGATTATAATAGGGAGAGAGGATTTTTATCAGGTTGTCGAGAGGATGTTTTTGTTCGCCGATTCTTGTTAAGATATCTTTATTTTTACTGTTGTTTGCAAGTTGAGTCATCATATATGTACTTTCAATCCAGCCGCCAGCTAAAATTAACACGCCAATATCGTTTCTGTTATTATCTTTCAGATATTGATCGGCCTTGCGATACGAATTGGAGATGATATACATCAATGAATCTTTATTTCCTAAATTACTTTCAACTCGGTTAATGGTTTGTTTGTCGAAAGCATTCTCAATGTTTAATTCCTGGGAAAGGATTTTTATAACAGAAAAATATTGAATTGCTTCTGAGTTTTGTTCGTAGATGTTTAAATAACCAAGATTTGCACCATAAACTCCAAGATTTAAAGCTTTTTGAAAATTATTGGTATAATTATGAGATTTATTATAGGGATTCAGTAAGCTTTTATCGAATTCGAGTTTTGATCTTTTTACCAGGAAAGCAATTTCATAAGGAGAAGGGATACTGAAAAGTGTATTGTCAAACTTTATTAATGTAGTGGCAGTAGAATCTATTTTAGATTCAATATTTTGCTCTATAGAATCATCATTATTTCCGTTCGACCCACAGCCACTTAATGTGAATACAAAAAGAATGCTTATTGGAAGATACTTAATCTGAGCACGTAAATTGTTGCTTAACATGACTATCCAAATAATTATTTTGAATATGCAAGTAAGAAAAAAAAGTTGAATTATCAAAAGTTTTAATCACACTATTAAGTAATTTTATAAATAAATCTGTTCAGATTATTCGCAATTCACAGTATATAAGTATTATTGAAGGAATTCGGAAGCGTCTCTTATGCCTATTCTCTTATTTTTATCAAATGCAATAATAAACGCATCAGTAAATCCTAAATTTTGCATTTGTACTAAATGTTTATGCGCTTCTTCAAGAGACCTGAACTTTCCTGAGGTGTATTTATATAATCCGTTATGGTAATAGGAATCCACTTTCTGATCTTTAAAGATACTTTCGGTTCCTTTCAGAGGGTTTGCCGAAGTCATTATCTGAACCCTGAAATTGATATTATGCGGGTTAGTTTCCAGTAATGTTGTTTTTTCTGCAACTATATTTGTTTCTTTATTTAAATCCGGATTATCTGCATAAATATGAGAAATAATGAGGGGATAATTTTTTTTGGCGAATACCCTGGAACATGAATTAAAATGCCACCATTCAGTTTCAATTCCGGAAAATCCTGCTTCTTTCATGATTAATCTTAACAATTTTCTGTTATCAACCTGGTTCTGGGTAAGTTTTCCACTGTTTAAAAAGATGTTTTCCAGGGCAGGATATGAAAGTTCATCGAATGAATCGTAATCAGTTCCAAAATCAAGCCATTTCCCGGATGAGTCAGAAAGCGTGACATCGACAGCTGCTCCATAATTATGTAAAGATCCGTAAAATGGATTCGATAAAAATTTTTCTTTTTCAGCAGGTTTCATATCTGCTTCATTCCACATGAGTTTTTGAAGCGATAGCGGGCGCGCAGCGTCAAGTACAACCAGGTTATATTCGGGCTTTAACAAACATAATTTAACGGCAGCCAGATGAAGTTTTATGGCAACATCTTTTTGAAGATATCCTTGTTTTAAATCACCATAAATATTTTTTCCCAGAAAGTTATGGGAAGTTGCATATTGAAGTTCAACAATAATGGATTTGTCAATCTCATTTAAATCGACTAAACCATAGCCTTTAAGTACTCTTTCAATTTCACTTATTTCATTATAGTTTAATTTTATTTCTGAAAGATTAATGGCAGAAGATTTTGCTTTTTTCCCGGGTAATTTATTTTTTTCTGAGAAGGAAATGTTTTTATTGTTGTTAATATTTTGAAAATGAAGGGAGAAAAAGGAGGGAGCGAACAATAGCTTAAAAGCAATAAATCCTGTCAGAAGATTTTTATATAAAAAGTATATCTTTGAAAGTACAACTAGCACAATAATTTCTTTGGTTGTAAAATTGAATATTTAATACTAAAATACAAAACCCGGAACTTATGAAAAAATATTTTATTTTATACATGTTAATGGTTTTCTGTTCTTTTTCTGTTTTTTCACAGGGAAAACTTTTAACGGTAGATGATGCAGCCATTGGCCAATACAGGCAATTTTCCCCGCAGATGTTATATCAGCTGAAGTGGATGCCGGGGAGCGACATTTATACTTATTTTAAAAAGAAAGGGGAGATGCTTGCCTGCTCTGTGAAATCCGGTAAAGAATCGGTATTGTTTACTACCCAGGAACTAAACACTTTGTTATCGTCAAAAGAACTGAACCCGGTAGCTGCTTTTCCATATTACGAATGGGTCTCACAAAATGTAATCCGGATTCAGATACCCGAAGGAATAATGTGTGTCAATATAAAAGATAAAAAAGTCGAGAACCTGTACAGGCTGAAAGAAGAAGCGGATAATATTGATTTCTGTTCTGCCTCCGGTTGTATTGCTTATACCATAGCCAATAATTTATATGTGATGAATTCAAAGGCAGAAAATAAAGCTCTTTCATCTGATCCCGATACGGGAATAGTAACAGGCAAAGCTGTTCATCGCAATGAGTTTGGAATCGAAAAAGGAACATTCTGGAGCGAGTCGGGAAAAAATCTGGCTTTTTACCGGATGGATGAAAGTATGGTAACAAATTATCCGTTAGTTGATATAGAGCCCAGGATTGCAGAAGTAAACCCGATTCGTTATCCTATGGCGGGTATGACAAGTCACCAGGTAACTGTTGGCATATATTCAGTAGAGACAGGAAAAACAATTTTCCTGAAAACAGGAGAGCCTAAGGAACAATACTTAACAAATATTTCATGGAGTGCCGATGATAAATATGTTTTTATAGCTGTCCTGAACCGTGAACAGAATCACATGAAATTTAACCAGTATAATGCCGAAACAGGTGATTTTATGAAAACTCTTTTCGAAGAAAAAAATGACAGGTATGTGGAACCTCTTCATCCCGCCGTATTTCTGAAAAAGAAACCCGGAGAATTTATCTGGCAGAGCCAGGCAGATGGATTTAATCATCTTTACCTGTACGATGCCAATGGCAAAGTAATCAGGCAACTTACCAAAGGCGAATGGGTGGTTACCGATTTTTTAGGCTTCAACCAGGATGAAAGTGTTGTGTATTTTCTTTCAACCGAAAAGAGTCCGCTTGAGCGACATTTATATGCCGTAAATATGGAGTCCGGGAAAAAACAATGCCTGACCTCCCAACAGGGCTATCATTCGGCAATTATAGCCTCTTCGGGTAATTATGTTTTAGATAACTATAGTTCGCAAGGTATTGTTAATAATTATGATCTGCTCGATGTTAATGGGAAAAAAATCAGGGAAATATATAGTTCTTCCGATCCTTTGAAGGATATTGCCATGCCCGAAATGAAATTCATAAAAATAAAATCTGCAGATGGAAAAACCGATTTATATGGCCGGATTATTAAACCGCTAAACCTTGATACAACAAAAAAATACCCTGCTATTGTTTATGTATATGGCGGACCCCACGCTCAGTTAGTAGAAAATTCCTGGCTTGGCGGCGCTCCCTTGTGGGATTACTATATGGCTCAGAAAGGATACGTTGTTATTACTGTCGATAACAGGGGATCTGCAAACCGCGGATTTGCTTTTGAAAGTGTAATTCATCGGAATTGTGGAGAAGCAGAAGCATTCGATCAGATGGAAGCTGTGAAATATCTTAAAGGATTAGGTTATGTGGATGAAAAAAGAATCGGAGTGCATGGATGGAGTTATGGTGGTTTTATGACTCTTAATTTAATGACTACATTTCCCGAAGTTTTTAAAACCGGGGTGGCCGGCGGACCGGTTATTGACTGGAAATATTATGAAATAATGTATGGTGAAAGGTATATGGATACTCCGCAGGAAAACCCCGAAGGATATGAAAAAACAAGTTTAATAAAGAAGGCACATAACTTAAAAGGAAAAGCACTTATAATTCATGGATATATTGATGACACTGTAGTATTACAACATAGTTTATCTTTTTTACAGGAATGTATAAAAAATAATATACTCGTTGATTATTTTGTTTTTCCTGAGCATCAGCACAATGTCCGGGGTATGGACAGGATCTATCTCATGAAAAAGATTACACAGTATTTTGATGATAATCTATAAAAAAAGGCTGCTCACTGAGCAGCCTTTTTACTATAGAAGTAGTTCACCTTATTTTACAATAAGTTTATGAATGGATACTCCTGATTCATTTGTTATTCTGATAATATAAACACCTTTGTCGTATGTGGATACATTTAAAAGTGTGTTCTGGTTGTTAATTTGTTTTTCCAACACAATCTGTCCGCTGATATTCATAACCTGAAGTTGTGTGTTCTCAAATTGATCAATAAAAATATTAACTAAACTTGATGTAGGATTAGGATACACATCAATAATATTATCGGTCATATTTGATGTAACACCGGTAATCAATGCAGTAGTAACTAAACGAATTTCGGCATCACTTTGCGAAGGACTCCATGCTGTTCCATCGTTGATAAATGTATGGGCAAATGTTCCTATATCTGTTCCAAGAACTGCGCAATCGCCAGTTGGCATTGCAAAGCCAGCATAAATAATACCTGTTAAATTGGTGAGCTGGGCAGAATATGGACGTAAGTCGATTTTTGTAATTGCCATAGGGTTTGTTGCACTGGCCTCGGAAGGAACTACAAACGGAGTAATTAAATCAGTACCTGGTAATCCGGCATTGTCGCCCCAAACATGAATTGTCATAGGATTGTTAGGAGTATTTGATGGTGTTGTCGTACTGTAATAATTTCTGATTAATAAAGATTTTAAATCAGCATATTGTGTTCCGAAATCAACCATTTCTGCAATAGTATTGAAAGTACTTAATGTACCAACAGGAATATATACATCAGGATTTCCATCATCGAACTTATGATAAAGGCCACTTACATAAATGAAAGTGTCTGTCTGGCTTGTATAAGGAGTAGGTGTAACGGCATCTACTGCAGTGAGCCAGTATTTAATCCATGCACCAGCCGGTTGAGCGGGAATTACATAGCTGTAGTTGCTTCCGGAAACAAATACTCCGGCAACTACCTGTTCTGTTCCGTTATCAACAGTATAATGTAAATCTGTTGATGCAACACCGGTCATATCAGTAATTGTTGAAGAAATTGTTTGGGCGCTCAGGTTTGCTTCATGTAAAACCGGAGGAGTGTTATTAACAATATTTGGTCCTTCGACATCCTGGTTTAACGATGTTATTGCGCGGAAATGATAATCTGCAACTCCGTTAGTGCCTGTTGAAAGAGACCATGTTGTTCCGACAAGAATATAAGAACGGCTAAAGCTTCCTGGTTCAGTCATTGTAATATTTACAATACCAGACGGAACGGTAAATCCAATATAATAGGTGCCTGATAAGCCTGTGAGCTGAGCAGCATAGGGGCGAAGATCGACCCATTTCATTGCACTGGTATTTGATAATGTAGCAGCAGGTTTTACCATGAACGGTGTAATTACATCAGTGCCAGGTAGGCCGGCGTTGTCGTTCCATACGTGGACTAACATGGAGTCATTTGGATTGGAATTATCAGTATAATTTCTAATCAGCATTCCAACTAAATTTGTATTTCCAAGAGCTATTTTAACAGAAACACCATCTGAAGGTGCTGTAGTAGAGGCAGGATTAATGGCTGAATAGAAATCAACCTGTCCATTATCCTGGATAATATGATTTCCGGCGATGTAAACGTAAGTAGGAGAGGTTGCATTGTTGGGAGTAGCATAATTGTCTTCAGCATAAAAATGATATGATACAGAATCACCAGGTGCTTGGGCAGGAATAGTAAATGAATAGTTGTTACCGCTGATTAATACAGGAGAAACGGTTTGGTCGGCACCACCATCAACATTATAAACAAGCTGGGAGGTAGTAAGATTAATTCCTGAAAAGTCGATAAGCGATGCATTTAAAACCATGTCGCCTAAGGAACCTTGGTAGAATGGCTGGGGGCTGTGGATAATAAGAGGAGGTGAGTTATCTACTGTGCTTCCGGTAATGGTAAAATCATCAATATACATTCCGTCAACATTAAAGCCGCCATCACTGTAAAAATGAAAACGGACCTTAACGTTGCTGTTCCCGCAATATCCTCCTAAGTCAATAGTATATAATGCAAAGGCGGGTAATGGTATGGCATCGTTTCCGCTATAAAATGCAGCATCATTGTGAGTTGCAAAGTTGTCGGTAGAAACTTCAACGAACATAGTATCGAAACCTTGTTCAATTTTATAGGTTCCCTGGAAAGTTAAAGATGCTGAGGGGTAAGTAGAAAGGTCAACACCGGTAGTCATGGTACAATAGGTATTCCAGTTGTCGCCATAATTACCAGTAGGACTCTCGGTAAGAGAATGAGTTGGAGAAACAGAATGGGCAGCATTTAATCCCCATGAACCTGTGGTTGTCCATTGAGTCATTCCTGATTCAAAGTTGTCCGTAAACAACGTTTGAGCATTTGCAAATATTCCCAGAAAGAATACTGCAATTAAAACAAGTAGTGATCTTTTCATCGTTTTATTGATTTGGTTAATAAATATTTCAAGTTGTAAAAATAATATAAAAGAAATAATTATAAAATATTATTTATCATATAAAATGAACAACAAACTCATATTGAATATGATGAATGCTGCAATGTTGTCATAACTGGTTATGGATAAATGAAATAATGGCAGTACGGTGACTTGTTTTGTTGACAAATTGGCCGGGATTATGAATGGTTTATCATTTGAAATAAGAATGAAAAAAAATATTATGAATATTGAGAAATTTACTATCCGTTCACAGGAAGTTATCGAAAAATCGGTTCAGATAGCCCGTGAAAGCCAGAACCAGGCAATCGAAAACGGACATCTTTTAAAGGCCATTCTTGAAGTGGATGAGAATATTCCTAAATATGTTTTTGGAAAGTTGAACATCCATACAAGTGATTTATTAATAGTAATTGAAAATATTATTAAGTCATACCCGAAAATTTCCGGCGGAAAAGAATATTTTTCTTCCGAAACAGAAAGAACATTTAGCTATGCCCTTTCAATAGCCGGTGAAATGGGCGATCAGTACATCTCAATCGAACATCTTTTGTTAGGGATATGTCAGTCCGGCGATACGATTTCTAAATTATTAAAAGATTATGGTGTGAAAGAAAAAGATCTTCGGACTGCCATTCTTGAATTAAGAAAAGGCTCAAAAGTAAACAGCCAGACAGCCGAGGATACATATAATTCTTTGTCGCGATATGCCATAAATCTTAACGACAGGGCTTCAGAAGGTAAGCTCGATCCGGTGATCGGGCGCGATGATGAAATTCGCAGGATTTTACAGATATTATCCCGGCGTACCAAAAATAACCCTGTTCTGATAGGTGAACCCGGAGTTGGGAAAACAGCTATTGCCGAGGGTCTGGCCCATCGTATTGTTAAAGGTGATGTTCCCGAGAACCTTAAATCAAAGCAGGTTTATTCGCTCGATATGGGAGCTTTGATTGCGGGTGCAAAATACAAGGGAGAGTTCGAAGAACGTTTGAAATCTGTAGTTAAGGAAGTGATTGCTTCGGAAGGAGAGATTATTCTTTTTATTGATGAAATCCACACGCTGGTGGGAGCCGGAAAAGGCGAAGGCGCTATGGACGCTGCCAATATTCTGAAGCCCGCCCTTGCCCGCGGTGATTTACGAGCCATCGGAGCCACCACACTGAATGAATATCAGAAATATTTTGAGAAGGACAAAGCGCTGGAAAGGCGTTTTCAAATTGTTATGGTTGATGAACCTGGTATGATGGATGCTATTTCAATATTGAGAGGATTAAAAGAAAGATACGAAGTTCATCACCAGGTAAGGATTAAAGATGAAGCTATCGTTGCAGCGGTAGAATTTTCAACGCGATATATTACCGAACGTTTTTTGCCTGATAAAGCCATCGACCTTATTGATGAAGCAGCTGCTAAGTTGCGTCTAGAAATGAACTCTGTACCTGAAGAAATTGACGAACTTGAGAGAAGAATAAAACAACTCGAAATTGAACGCGAAGCAATAAAGAGGGAGGGTGATAAGAAGAAGATAAACGAAATATCTTTTGAGTTAACTCAGCTTAATGAACAAAGAACAGGTTTGAGAGCAAAATGGCAGGTGGAAAAGGGGTTTATTACAGAAATTCAAAACCAGAAAAACCTGATAGAACAATATAAGGTTGATGCAGATAAATTTGAGAGAGAGGGTCTGTACGAAAAAGTGGCCGAATTGAGATATGGTAAAATAAAAGAGGCCGAAACTTTAATTGAAAATTTAACCAGGGAACTGACGGCATCACAGGGAGAAAAAAGCCTGATAAAAGAAGAAGTAGATGCTGAAGATATTGCTGAGATTGTATCGCGCTGGACAGGTATTCCGGTTTCAAAGATGATTCAGAGCGAAAAGGAAAAATTATTAAACCTGGAATCTGAATTACACAAAAGAGTGGTAGGACAGTCGGAAGCTGTTCAGGCCGTGTCGGATGCTGTGCGCAGGAGCAGGGCAGGTATGCAGGATGCCAGGCGCCCGGTTGGTTCATTTCTTTTTCTGGGCACAACGGGTGTCGGAAAAACTGAACTGGCAAAAGCTCTGGCAGAGGTTTTATTTAACGATGAAAACCTGATGACAAGGATTGATATGAGCGAATACCAGGAACGTCATTCGGTTTCGCGTCTTATTGGCGCTCCCCCGGGATATGTCGGATATGATGAGAGCGGTCAGCTTACCGAGGCGGTCAGAAGAAAACCATATTCAGTAATTCTACTGGATGAGATTGAAAAAGCACATCCCGATGTGTTTAATGTTTTATTACAGGTATTGGATGACGGACGTTTAACCGATAACAAAGGCCGGGTTGTTAATTTTAAAAACGCTATTATTATCATGACTTCCAATCTTGGCTCCGGCCTTATTTATCAAAGATTCGGGGAGTTAAAAGAGATGAATCGCGAAGAAGTGGTTGAAAAAACAAAGGATGAAGTAATTCAGCTTTTACGCCAGTCCATACGTCCGGAATTTCTAAACAGGATTGATGATATAATAATGTTCACGCCATTATCGGAAGAGAATATCAGGGAAATAGTTGTCATGCAGCTTGTTGTTGTACAAAAAATGCTTTCGGTAAATGGCATCAGGCTGAATTTTTCTGATGCTGTTGTTTCTTTTATCGCGCATATGGGATTCGAGCCGCAATATGGCGCACGTCCCATGAAAAGACTTATTCAGAGGGTGATTGTAAATGAACTTTCCAAACGTATTCTGGCCGGAGAGGTAGAAAAAGATAAAACAATAATGGCGGATGCTGAAAATGATAAAGTGGTTTTCAGGCCTGTTTAGAGAACCGATTTTTTATAAATCACTTTTCTTTCCTTAAGATAATTCATAACAAATTGGAAACAATTTTCATGTTTTCCGACCAGTTCAGGGGGAAAGATTCCTTTTTCGGCAAACAATCCCTGCATGATTAATTCGGCACCTGCAGTTCCTGTAAATCCCGTAGTGCGGGCCATAGATGAAATTTTTGTATTGTCATCATATTTGTCAAAAAGGTCATATACATATTCTTTTGCCTTACCCTTTTCTTTGCCTTTTACTTTTACTCTCATCACGGTAAACTCGTGTTCGTCGGGATGAAGTTTCCATTTTTTAAACAACAGGGTAGTTGTGAAATCGAATGGGATTATTTCCCGGCCTTTTACACTTATTTTTTCGTTACCAAAGAACCCTGCTTCCATAAATGCTTTTATCAGTCGTATATGCCCGGGGTAACGGAGTGTTTTTTCTTTCATGTTAAGAACATCGTTCAGGGTAAAGATAAGTGAGCGCAGGCCATCCGTGTTAAATGCTTCCAGTGTTCCTATTTCATCAAAGTTAAGGAGTTCCGGATCGCTCATGGCCGGTTTGGTTATCATATGGCCATTTTCAACGTAGCGGGCAGGGCGGGTATATTCTTCAATTACATCAACAGGGGAAAAGGGGGCTTTGTATTCGAAAGGAAAAGTTCTTGCTTCGGGTAAGCCGCCTACCATATATTCAAAATCTGTGATTTTCATACGGGCATGATGGTAACCTGCAATCAGGTTGGGCATTCCGGGTGCAACTCCCATATCTGCAATACCCGTAACTTTATGTTTTTTTGCCAGGTCGTTTAACTGTAAAAGATCTTCCGGAAGGAATGAGATATCTACAAAATTCTTCCCCGATGTTATGATTGTGGTTAATGTCTGAAATCCTAAGAATCCGGGAACGGCAGAAACAACAAGATCAAAATCTTTAATTATTCCTTTCAGTTTTTTAGTATCTGATAAATCAGCTTCTATCGTATTGATTTTTTTATTGCCAAGACTGGCCAAAGCTTCTTTGCTTTTATCGGCAGAAGTTACTTCATGTTTTTTTGCCAGGTCTAAAGCCATTGCTCTGCCAACCATGCCTGCACCAAGAACGATTATTTTACTCATATGCTTTTTTTCGTAAATATATAATTATTAATTCAGGGCTAAAGTCTTTTTTATATATTATGCAATAACCACGAACTTAAGCTCGTGGTTATAAGCGTAATGTCGGATATGACTTTAGTCGAAGAAAAACAATGACTTTTTTAGTTTGCGTTTGCCAGTGGTTTGTCTTTATCACTCTCAATGGAGTAACTGAATTTAAGAGTTTTTGTTTCGTTTGAATTCAGTTTAACTTTCCATGTTAAGAGGCCGGTTGTTTCACTTAATGTTGCACCCTTTGTTATCAATGGTTTTACAATGATATTCTTATCATTCGATATCGGTATCTGGTCAGTAACAATCAAATTGACAGTTGTTGATTTGCTGTTTTTAAGATTGATTTCATAGGTTAAAGTTTTAATACTGTTATTTTCAATAATAACATTCCTGTTTTCTTCTTTTTGTTTTTTTCTTTCAACCATAATACTTCTGTCGCGACCCAGGGCGAGTTCAATGGTGTCGGATAATTCAGAAGTATTTAATGAAGTAGCTCCCACATAGCTTCCGTTGAAGAATATACTGGCTTCGCCGGGCAATAATTCATAGTCTTCAAAATCAGTAATCTTTGCTACAAGAAAAGCCTGTTTGTCCATCTTTGGTACAACATAATAGGAATATTCTGTCTTTAAATTTATGTTCTGGATGGCTACCATATGATATTGTCCATCGGCAGGAATACTATATGAAAGAGGAATTTTGTATTCAACGTTGGTCATTGTTGCAACAGTTTGCATAAAGTCGGCTGATGAAAGAGCTGGTGTAAGATCTTCGGCATAACCGGCTCCTGCAGCTTCACTTCTTACAGCCATCGGAGCTTTGTCCTTTTTGTTGTAATCGAGAGACGAATAAGTAGTATTATTTACATAGTAAGTTAAATACTGAGCCGGAAGATAAGGGATGGTATTATTTGCATTTGGGTCAATTGTTGAAAGCTTAATGTTAACATCGTTCCAGTCTTCGCCGGTGTTCTGGTAAATATTTGCTTTCTGAACCAGTTTTAACGGTTTATCGCTGCTTTCGGCACGGATGTCGTAGGTTGAAGACCAGCCTGCACTATTCACCATATAGCTTATTTCAATTTTCCCGGAAGTTTGTGCAGTGGCGCTGACAGTTACAACTATCTGGTCTTTTGGTTTTTCAATTTTCACAGGATTTACTTTTGTATTGTACGATTTTAAATCGCTTAATCTTTGATTCATCCTGTCTTTAACCTGGTTAATCCTGAATATGTTTTTACTTATATCGATTAATTTTTTATTGATGTCGAGCAACTGGGTTCTTAAATAACTTAATCCATCTTTAATTTCGGGTATTGTATCGCAATTCCCGGTGAGCATTTTATTGTTTTCGATAAGCCTTTTTTCCAGTTTCAAAACATCCCCCTGAGACGTAAAGTCATCCAGGTCGAATTGAATTTTTGAAAGAGAATCTTCCAGAATTTTAATGTCTTTAATAATTTTAGGTGGAATTACATTTTCTTCAGGTAAAACAGCATCGGGGTATTTTATCCTGTGTTTTACATCCAGTATGGTAAAACTTCCCGACCCGTTGGCCTGTAAACTTTGTTCATTAATCTGTGGAGATACTTCGCTGAAAATAAGTTCGTAGGTTCCCGGACTCAGCGAGAAACTGCCCGTACGGAATACCTGTGCGGAAGATAAATAAACGGTTACATTTTCAATTTTCGATTTCACCTGGATTTCTTTATTCTGGGAGATAAGAGGTAAAGAAAAAAGAAACATCAAACCTGCCATGGCAAGTAGCCTTACAGGCTTTTGATTTTTTCCGGCTGAACAAACAGTTGTTTTCATAATCATAATTTTTAAATTGATTTTTGATTTTAGCGAAGAGATGCAGGGATAAAATGTTTTCCATATTATTTTACGGAAAAATAATAGAACTAACTATGTATTATGTGATTATGAAGATAAGGAAAGGATCGCTGTGGATTTTGTGATTAAAAATTCAGAAGTAATCCACCGCCAATCTGGTCGTAATAGTTTTTTAAAAAGAATTCATCTCCAAATATGCCTCCCGAGTTAAAAAGAGGTTTATAAATCATAAACCCTGGTTTAATCCTGCCTTTTGTATTTAAAATAAAACCAAAACCCAGGTTGAAATTAACGTTGAAATCGAAATAATAATCCTGGTAAATAGTTCTGATTTTGTCAACGTAATCGTATTTATTTAAGATATAATAATATCCAAAACGATTTACAGATATTAAAGTAAACTGTAATAATAACTTTTTACTTACCGGAAATTTGAATTCCATTCCAACATAGGGAGCAGCAGAAATCTGATGAAAATAATTTTCTGCAATAAAAGTATCAAAAGGAGTTGAAGATGTTGAAGTAAAACCTTCTTCGTAATAACGTGTTATGTTGTCAGTTATATTTAAGCCGCAGATTGGAATAACATATTTTTGAGTCCTGTCTAAACAAAGAGAAATATTTATTTCAGGAGAAAAATTATTCTTAAGATTATAGTTTAAATAATATATGGAATTATTATTTATATTACGGCCATAGACAATCGGCAATTTAGCAAACTGGTAATTGCAGCCGGCAGAAACTGTCCACCTGTTTTTCTGATATAATGAGTCCTCCTGTCCCAAAATAATGAAGGCAGAAAGAAATACAAGTAAAATTGTTATAAATAATTGTTTCATTGAACAATCTTATTAAGAACAAATATAGTTAAAAATGAGTTGTTTTATTGCGAAATGCGATGAAAATTAACTCTATCTTTTTACCTTTGGAAAAAAACTTGTATGAGATTATTTTTATATTTTCTTTTGCTGTTTATTGTTAAATATTCTGTTGCGCAGATATCCGAAAAAGATAAATCGGTTTTTAAGCCCTGTGAAGCTGGTTTTTATGAGAATACGATTCTGAAGGATAACCGGAATGCAGAAAGTATAAATAAACCTTTAACCCAGCGGACTTTTTTCAAGGTTGATTTTACCGGGAAAAATTATCCCAACGATAAAAAACTGTATACCGAAATCTGGCATACACCCCCGGTTTGCCAGGGAAATTCAGGTACCTGCTGGTGTTATTCTGCCACTTCGTTTATGGAAAGCGAAGCTAAAAGAGTTTCGGGAGTTGAGGTAAAATTGTCAGAAATGTACACTGTGTACCGGGAGTATGTGGATCGTGCGCTGGATTTTGTGAAAACGCATGGAAATATAACTTTCTCGGAAGGCTCGGAAGCTGCATCCATTCCGCGGGTATGGAAAAAGTATGGAATAGTTCCCTATTCCGTTTATGAAGGTAAACCTAAGGAGAGAAAATATAACAGCCACCGCGGGATGGAACAGCAAATGGCCGATTACCTGGCCGATGTGAAAAAAAACTCCCGGTGGAATGAAATAACTGTTGAAAAGGATATCAGGGCTATTCTTGATAAGGAAATGGGTTCGCCTCCGGAAAAGTTTGTTTTTAACAACAAGGAATATACACCGCAATCGTTCCTTTCCGGATATTTAAAACTTAATATGAATGATTATTTTAGTTTTATGTCGACAGAATCTGAGAAGTTTAACGAAAAGCACGAATTGGTGGAAGATGATAACTGGTGGCATTGTTCCGATTATTATAATGTGGCTGCCGATGATTTTATGAACGTTGTTATTTCTTCTTTGAAAAAAGGATATTCTGTTTGTATCTGTGGCGATATATCCGAACCCGGTTATGATAACGAAACCCAGGTAGCCATTATTCCGGATTTTGATATTTCTTCAAAAGAAATTAACGACGATGCACGCCAGGTAAGGCTGAGCAATGGTTCAACAACCGACGATCACTGCATTCATATGGTAGGTTATTACGAAAAAGACGGCGAACGATGGTTCCTGATAAAAGACAGTAACGGCGGGGCATTTGATGGTAAGTTCCCGGGTTACAGGTTTTTTCGTGAGGATTTTGTGAAACTGAAAATGATGAATATACTTATTTATAAAGAAGGTGGAAGGGAAGTGCTGGATAAAATAATTAAGTAGTAATGTTATGCTTCAACTACGCTCAGTATGACAATACAGTCAGTCTGAGGTTCTCGAAGACTGACTGAGAAGATACAAAGCCATCCTTCGAGTGCCTTAGAATGACAAATACAGTCGGTCTGGGCAGAGTCGAAGACCGACTGAAGTATAAGATAAGAAGATGTAGTGTTTTTTTAATGCTGTAAATGCAAATGAACAAAAAAGATTTATTGAAAAAATTACTGCCGGGATTTCTTCCGCTCTTTGTTTTTATTGCAGCTGACGAAATTTGGGGAACTATAACAGGGTTGATTGTGGCAGTAGCTTTTGGTGTAGGTCAGCTTGTGTTTACCTATTTCAGGGAAAAGAGAATAGATCGTTTTACATTGCTGGATACCGGTCTGATTGTGGTTCTTGGAGGAGTGTCAATTATTTTTGATAATGATATTTTTTTTAAAATAAAACCCGGTCTGATTGAAATAGTAATGTGCATAATACTGGCTATTTCGGTTTTTACTCCTGCTAATATCCTTTTTGCCATGTCCAAAAGATACATGGGTGAAATGCAGATGAACGATGCCATGCAGAAGCAAATGAAGCGAAGTATATCGGGAATGCTGGTACTTTTTTCGGCTCATACAGCCCTTGTTTTTTATTCGGCGTTTTATATGAGCAAGGAAGCCTGGGCATTTATCAGCGGGGGACTATTTTATATATTGTTTGGAGTATATGCTGTTTTTGAATTTGTCAGGGCAAAAATAAAAGGAAAAAGTGCGTCAAATGAAGAATGGGTTCCGCTTGTTGATGAAAAAGGCAAGATAATAGGAAAAGCCACCCGCAAAGCAGTTCATTCCGATAAAAACCTGTTGCATCCGGTAGTACATTTGCATGTGATAAATAAAAACAGAGATATTTATCTTCAGAAAAGACCTATGCACAAAGATACCCAGCCCGGGAAATGGGATACTGCCGTGGGTGGCCATGTGGGACTGAATGAAACTATTGAACAGGCTCTGAAACGTGAAGTTAAAGAAGAAATCGGTATTGATATTCCCAATGCAAATACTTTTGCGCAATATGTATGGAAATCTGATGTGGAATCTGAACTTGTATTTTCTTTCATCTCGTTATATGAAGGCCCGTTGTTTCCTGATAAAAACGAAGTGGATGAAGGGAAATTCTGGTCGCAAAAGGATATTTCGCAAAACCTTAATAAAGGTATATTTACACCGAATTTTGAACATGAATTTGTGATGTTACAGAAAAATGTTCTCAAACCCAAATCAAAAGTTAGTTTTAATAAATACTGAATTCTAAATAGTTATTAGTCAAAAGTAAAGCAGTAGTCAAACGATGGTTAAACAGTAGTAAGACGGTAGTAATACAATAGTCAAACGATAGTAAGACATTATAAAATGACGATTAAACAATTAAACAATGGTGAAGCAATAGACAAACAATAGTGAAACAGTGGTTAAACGGTAGCAATAATAATGGTCAATGATATAACTAAATCCTAAAGAAGTATGATTTTATTAGCTGATTCCGGCTCAACAAAAACCGAATGGGCATTTATTACAAAGGGTGAGATCCGGAAATTCCATACACCGGGCATGAATCCTTACTTTGCCCCGGATAATGATATTCTGAAAATATTGAACGATGTTAAAGGCTGGACAACGCCGGACCATGTACAGAAAATTATTTTTTACGGTTCGGGGTGTAACTCTGCTGAGAAAGGCCATGAGATGCAAAGACTGTTTATGGAGTGTTTTCCCGGCTCTGAAATTGAAGTTCAATCCGACCTGTTTGGCGCTGCTGTTTCTTTATTCGGAAGAGGCGCAGGTATTGCGGTAATATTGGGAACAGGAGCTAATTCAGGTTATTTTGACGGGAAAGAGATTACATTTAAAACAGAGTCATTGGGATTTGTGTTAGGCGATGAGGGGAGCGGGGCATATTTAGGAAAAGAGTTTATCAGGGAGTTGTTATATGGAAATATTTCTCCCGAAGTTGAATCGGATTTTGCTAAAGAATATAAGGTTGGCAAAGTTGAAATACTCGAAAATATTTATAAAAAGCCATACGCTAACCGTTACCTGGCTGGCTTTACCGTGTTTTTAAAAAAGCATGAGTCAGATCCCGTTATTGTGAAAATTATTGCAGATTCCTTTGAGTCGTTGATTAAAAACCATTTGTTAAAATATCCGCAAAAGGAAACTCATGAGTTTGGTTTTGCAGGCTCTATTGCTTATCACTTTAAAGAGATTCTCACTGAGACCTGCGAAAAATACAATATTAAAATTCATACTATCATTAAGCAGCCCATGGATAATCTTGTGAAACATTACAGCCGGTAGTGAAAAGGGGAATCTGAAAAAAATGTCAGACGATAGTCAAACAATTATAATTCCGGTTTTGGAGCTTGAATCTTGGAATTTGCCTGCCTTAGGCTAAATCAAGAGGGAATTATTCCTGGTAAATAACTTTAGAATACTGGTCGAGCGAACCGACAATGCGGAATTCGGTACGGCGGTTCATCTGGCGGCCTTCGGGACTGTCGCTGCCATCAGGATTTTCGTTGGGAGCAATAAATTTGGTTTCACCATAGCCTTTGGCAAATAAACGTTCCTTATCAATGCCTTTTTCTATGAGATATTTAACAACACTCTCGGCGCGCTTTTGGGAAAGTTTGATGTTATAATTATCATCCCCTTTGCTGTCGGTGTGCGAACCGATTTCGACAATAATGCGCGGATTTGCAGTTAATACTTTTAACAGGGTAGTGTCAATTACGGTTTTTGCCTGGTCGGTAAGTTTCCAGTCATCGAAATCGTAATAAATGTTTTTAATTACAATAGGTTCTTTTGGAAGAATGTTAATGTAGATTGCATCAAGTCTTAAGGTGTCTGATTTTATTATTTTCCGGGTATCTACATTTAATTCTTTATTGAACATTCCATAGTTTTCTACAACAACTTTATATTCTTTTCCTGGTTCAATATCGAAAAAATATTCCCCGTCCTTTGATGTAGTATCGGATTTAATAAAAATTCTTTCCTTATTATCAGCTACCAGGAAAAGATTTACTGCTTGTTTTGCAAGGGGATTGACCTTTTCGTTTGGATCGTCATCATTTATGAATTTATTTTCATTAATCTGGTGTTCAAGCTGAAGATAAATACTGCTGTCTTCAATGGCAAATATTTTACCTGTAACACCGACGTGAATAAATTCTGTCCATTTATATTCATAAATATCGTCACAGCAGGTTTCGCTTAATAAAGCAACGCCGCCTTTACGGTTTGATACCACAAAACCTTCTTCTTTGTTTCTTCCTACCGTAAAATAAATGTCATCCGTGCTTGTATTAATCGGATATCCGACATTCACAGGATTTAACCAGGTACCCATTTCGCCGGTATTTTTATAAACATCAAAACCTCCCATGCTGGGCCATCCGTTGGTGCTGTAATAAAGTGTACGGTTACCCATATCGTAGAAAGGAGTAATATCGTCTCCGATAGAATTAATGCGGCTGCTGGCATTACGGGGAGTTTTATATTCTTTCTTTTTATCGTTGTAAACAGAATACCAGATATCCAGGCCTCCCTTTCCGTCAGGACGATCTGAAACAAAATACAGAACTTCCGAATTTGTTTTAGAGTCATTGCCTATTGTTGGTTGTGTTGATGTGTACCTGGGATCGTTAATTTCTTTTGGAAGTTTTTCAGGATCAGACCATACGCCTTCTGTCTTATCGCTCCGGTAAATTTCACAGATGTTCTGATTTTTCCAGTTTTGTTTGCACCGGGTAAAGTAAAATCTTTTGCCATCAGGTGAAAAAGTTCCGTTCAGAGTATTTTCTTCAGACTTATTAAAAGGACCGTCAAAGATGCCGGTATATTGCCATTTATCACCTTCCCGTTTAGCTGTGTAAATTTGTCTTACAGGTAATTTCTGGGAAGAATCCTGTAAGTCAATATACCTGACTTTATCTTCCCTGATAGACGCATAGATGATTTCGTTATTCCCCAAAGGATAGGGTGATGATTCCACATGAGCTTTATTGACGGAAGTATCGAGATGGAAAATAACAACTTTTAGTGCTGAATCCAGTTTTCTTTTTGCAAGGTCGCAGCCTTCGATTTCATTTTTAGCCAGTTTTTTATAATCCTGTTCAAAATCGCTTCCCTTTATAAGTTTAAGAAATTTCTGAAAATCTTCTTTAGCATTATCATAATCTCCGGTCATTTTTTCCATTAATGCTTTGTAGTATAATGCATCCGGGTAAGAATCCTTCTCTTTTTCAAATGCATTGGAGTAATTTTCCAAAGCCATGGGGTAGTTCCTGGCGCTTCTGTATAAATGTCCCAATGCCATAACATAGGCCATATTGGTTGGATTTTTTTTGGCTAGGGCTTCATAATATTCTATGGCAGAATACACATCGCCCATTCGTTCAGAATTTTTTGCAAATCCTTTAATTTTCCATCCGCTGATGTATTTCATGGTCTCTGAGGGCTGGGAAAAAGAATGCAGGGGCAGAATAAAACAAAGCAAAATAAATCCCTTCAATGTTATTGAAAGTGTCTTAAAGAATTTATTCTTCTGAACTACATCCTGTCGCATGGAATGGTTATTTTTTGCGGAACAGTGCTTTTGGAAATGTAAATAAGGGAAATTTCGAAAGCGCCTCTTTTATTTGTGGCAATTTTAAGAGGGGAGGAGTTTATGTCGTAGCTGAATCCAAGACGGAATTGTTTTATCTGAAGACCAATAACAGCAATATGAGCGTCAAGTGTCGTAGTGTAATCATTACGGAAATAATATCCTGCAAAAATTTCTTTAATGATGTTTGATTTTGGGATTTTATACCCTATCTCCGAGCCCCCCAGAAACTCGGCAGCACGGTGTTGTCTCATGTATAAAAGGCGGGGATGTAAATAGAAATTACCTAAAGGAACATTCAGTCCGCCTGTATAGATGGTCCTTATAGGCAAACGGTTATTGCTCTCGAAGAAAGTTTCTTTGGGATTGGTGAGGTGGAAAAATGAGATTCCGAATTCGGGTTCGAATAAACGAAGTTTCTTACTCCAGGCGAGTCCGAAATTTAAATCGGCGTAGTTAGTATTTAACTGGAAATTTTGTTCATTAGTAACAAGCTGATTGTTGAAATAACCGGTAGTCATGTCGAACTGGCTGGGAAAAGTAAGACCATCCATGGAAAAGTTCTTGAATACCATTCCGCCCTGGATACCACCGTGCAGATTATGGCCGTTAAAACTTTTATGCCATGCAATGGACAAATATAATTTATTTACAGTAAGTCCTGCCGGACCTGATTTGTCATTGATAAAAAAAAGTCCCATCGCGAAATTTTCCATAGGTAACAACCAAAATCTTATTTTACCATCAATTCCTACCGATATTGTTCTGTAAGGTATTGATAAAGCACTCCATTGATTTCTGTAATTATTCATAAAACGCCAACTGCCGTCAAAGTTGCCGGTATTGGCCGGATTTAACGAAAGGGGAGATGCGTAATATTGCGAAAAGTGAATATCCTGAGCAATTAATTTACCCGAGAAAAACAAAATCCCAATTAATATCAGTATTCGAACCTTAATCACAAACAAAGAGTTTGGGCAAAAATAGTATATTTTATATATCAAATGAAAGTTTTGGCATTTTTCTTTAAAATTAGTGGGAAATTCCGGTAAATTTCATTACAAATTTTTAAGATATCGGGTTTTTATATATATTGCACGTTCAAAAAATTATTAAATGTATCAGAAATTTAATCTTTTTCTTGCTTTTGTTTTTGTTATATTGACAAGTAAATTGGCTTTTAGCCAGGTAACTGCGGATTTTAATGCCAATCCTGTCCAGGGGTGTGCACCTCTTGTTGTTAATTTTATAAATAATTCAACAGGCTCTGGTACATTAACCTATTCATGGGCTTTTGGAAATGGGAATACCTCAAACCTTCAAACGCCATCTGCCAATTATATTAATCCGGGTGTTTATTCGGTTACCCTGACCGTTTCAAACGGAACGCAAACAAATACTATGGTAAAACCGAATTTTATTACTGTTTTTGAAAATCCGGCAGCAAGTTTTAACGGGGATGCACCGTTATCCGGTTGTATTCCTTTAAGCGTTAGTTTTAATGATCTTTCTACGCCGGGTGATGGCGCCATTACCAACTGGCAATGGGATTTTGGCGATGGAAATTCTTCAACAACACAAAATCCATCTCATTCGTTTACAACCGTTGGTATTTATGCTGTTTCTTTACAAGTTACTGATGAGCATGGTTGTACGGATGATATGACGATTCAGAATTATGTAACGGCATCGACTAAACCTACGGTAGCATTCTCTGCCAATGCAACTACTAATTGTGCTGTTCCGTTTGCTGTTCAGTTTACCAATACTTCGAGCGGGTTTGGTTCTCTTACTTATTCATGGGATTTTGGCGATGGCGGAGTATCAACAGGTACTTCACCCAGCCACACATATACTGTAGCGGGAACATATGATGTTACTTTAATTGCAACTGACCAGTATGGTTGTTCAGATACGTTGGTAATGACAGATTATATCAGCATCACTCCAATTCAGGCTGTTTTTCATACTGTGCCGGGAGATTCTGCATGTCCCGGTTCACCGGTTCAGTTTTTTAATGATTCAGGAACATCTACCGCACTCTGGGATTTTGGTGATGGAATGACATCAAGTGTATTAAACCCAACCCATAGCTATTCAGTGTCCGGGAGTTATGTAATTACCATGGTCGCAGCTCCCGGTACGCCCTGCCAGAGCATTGTTCACGATACAATAATAATACGGCAACCTCCCGTTGCTATGTTTTCACCATCCAGCCATTATTATTGCGGAGGGCCACCTGTAACTTTTACCGATCAGTCGCCTGATGCTGTAAGCTGGAACTGGAACCTGGGAGACGGAATTACCAGTACCAGTCAGAATCCTTCCGCTTCATACGCTGATGAAGGCTCTTATAATGCCTCAGTTACAATTACCGATAGCCATGGATGTATCGGTACTTACACCGACCCAACCCCGATAATAGTTGATTTTCCTGAAGCTAATTTTAATTGGGATGGCGATCAGAATCATTGTATTCCATATGATGTTACATTTACCGACGGAAGCACATGTAATACTACTTACGATAACATTGCAGGATACCAATGGGATTTCGGAGATGGCAACACCTCTACTTCTCAAAACCCGGTTCATACTTATACCACTCCCGGTGAATATACGATGACACTTACTATAACAACGGCTACCGGTTGTACTGCAACAACTTCACAAACAATAAAAATAGGTTCTCATCAGATACCTATAATAGATTATTCATATACAGGTGGTTGTGCAAACGATTCCAATATTCACTTTATTAGTATGTCCACTGATTCAAATCTGATTGATTTCTGGGACTGGACTTTTATTGCCAATTTTCCCGATTCGAATTTTACTGTAGCTTCAAGTAGTGAACAGCATCCAACGGTTGATTTTGACGGTAATGATTCAATTACGATACAATATATTATTGGGTATTTAGATTGTAAAGACACTTTATATGATACCAATGCATTCTTTTTAGACGGACCTTTCTTACAGGGAATGGATACTGTTTTTTCCTGTGAAAATCCTTTTCATTTAGGACTTACATTTGCATTTATTAAAAAAGCAACACGGTATTATTGGGATTTTGATAATGACGGGGTTTACGATGATTCTACTAAATTTAATTATCCTGCATATATTTATAATGATACCACCTGGCATGATTATCCCGGTCGTGGTATATACTGGATACACCTTACTGCATTTAATGATTCATCCGGTTGTAAGTATGAGGACAGTTTGCGGGTCAGACTTTTAGATATTTATGCAGAAATTTCTGCACCAAGTCCGCATTGTATAAACAATAATTTATTTAATATTTCAAATTCTTTGGATTGGGATAACGCATCTGCTCCTTCTGCAAATTTCACCATAAATTATGGTGATGGGCAGACCGTCCCCTATTCTCTATATAGTCCTTTTATCCCTCATAATTATCCTCCCGTAACAGGATCTTATAATGTTATATTAAATATGCAGAATTTTTTAGGGTGTACAGATTCCGATACAACCTTTATAAGAATTTTTCATCCTGTTGCCGGTTTTACTTTTTCGCCCGACTCCGGATGTGCGCCGTTAATAGTAACATTTATTGATACAAGCCACTCCGACACAACATATACCAGAACCTGGCTCTCAGGTGGTGTCGGTTCAATTACCGATTCAATAAGTTTAATAACCTACAATAATACGGGTGTATATTATCCATCCCTTATTATTACGGATGCCATCGGTTGTACATCTACAGCTACCCCCGGAAGCGCTGTTCATATAATTGATCTCCATCCGAGTTTTAATGTAGCTGATAGTACAATTTGTTTAGGCGACAGCGTGCATTTTTCATCCCAGGCAATGAATGCTGTTCAGTATGATTGGAATTTCGGGGATAGTTCTCCTGTAAATAATAATATAAATCCTGTTTATTTATATAATGATACCGGGCTTTATACTGTTTCATTAATTGTACAAAGTTCTTTGCCGGGTTGCAGAGATACAATTATTCATAATCAGTATATCAGTGTTCAGTCAATTGATGCTCAATTTACTGTTGCAGATGTAGATACAAATTGTTATCCTTTTCCTGTTGACATAACAAATCTGACAAGTACTGCCTATAACCCTGCATGGAACTGGAATTTTGGCGATGGAGGCGTAGGTATACAACATACTCCTTTTCATAATTATACCATACCCGGAAGTTTCCTGTTGACTTTGCAGGCTACCACTTCCAATGGCTGTACAGATGCAGATACCATACAGATAAACATTACAGGGCCTTATGCAAATATCCAGGTTAGTCCTAACATAATCTGCAAAGGAGATACCGTAACGTTTACATTGTTGAATGCCAGTGGTATTTCTACTGTCAGCTGGGATTTTGGGGACGGCGGAATCAGTAATGATACGGCATCTGTAATTACTCATGTTTACAATACAGTACCTCCCACCGGAGGATATGGCCCCAGCCTGATTTATTGCAGCAGTCCCAATTGTTGTTTACCAAATTCTTCAGATTCTGTATATGTACACCAGGTAATGGCAAGTTTTGATTATACCCAGGCTGTTACAGGCGACACAATTTACAGTGCCTGCCAACCCGGTGCTATAGATTTTCATAACACTTCCTTAGGTCCGGATAGCAGTGTATGGTATTTTGATGACGGGCAGTTTTATTCCGGCTTTGAGCCAACTACTCATACCTATTATGATACTTTACATACACCTTTAACATTTAACATCTGGCTTACCGTTTACAATAGTACTGTAGGTTGTGTTGACAGTATATCGCATCCGTTTACCGTTTACCCTCAACCTACCCTTGAGTTAGGTAATAATACAGCTATCTGCCTCGGAAACAGTACGCAATTGATGGCTGCTACCGATGCTTCGCCCGGTACCATATTATGGACACCGGCACAGGGATTAAGCAATCCTATTTCGTTCAGTCCGCTTGCTTCTCCAACAATAACAACAATGTATTCTGCTCTTGTAAGCGATGGTCAGGGTTGTACTAATACTGATTCTGTTAATGTAGCTGTTCAGCAGGTTCCATCCCTGTTTATTACCGTTCCATACCCTAAACCTGCTCCTGAATTTGACACTACTATTATTATAGGTGAGTTTGTAAATATTCAAACTTATTCCGATCAGAATAATGTTAGTTATGCGTGGTTACCACCTGTTGGTTTGTCATGTTCGGATTGTTCAAATCCTTCTGTTCAACCACTGCAAAATATATCCTATATAGTAGTCATTACCGATTCCATGAGTTGTTTTAATGTTGCGGATACTGTACATATAAAGGTTATTGAAGAATATTCCATTGATGTTCCGACTGCATTTACTCCCAATGGTGATGGAAACAATGATATTGTTTATGTCAGAGGCTGGGGAATAATGAAATTGCTTGAATTTAAAATCTATAACCGATGGGGCGAGTGTGTCTTTTCCTCAGACGACATACATTATGGCTGGAATGGCACATTTAAAGGTATAACCCAGAATATAGATACCTATGCTTATACTGCAAAAGGAATAACCTGGGGCGGGAAAACTGTTTCGAAGAACGGACTGATTAATTTGTTGCGTTAGAATCGGAAACAGTTTTTTTATTACTAACTGCAAGAAATTTTTTATTGTGTTAATAATAATGTGCAATATATACGGTATGCAATTACTCCGAACATTTCTTCATTAATTCTTTTACTTCTTTTTTTTCTAAAAATCGTTTGAAAGCTATTGCATTATGAGAAATGTTTTCGGCCATGTATTCATCATGAAATAGAATGGTTGCCAGTCCGTCATAGCTGTATTTCAAAAAAACATTTTGCACAAAACAAGCGATGCTTCGTTCGGTATCTTTACAGTTTTTAAATAAATCAAGTTTTCTTAATACATCAGCCGTTTTATTGAAATAGAAGATGAGCGTTTGGGGGTCAGGTTCTTTCAGATCAATCTCATAAATTGCAGGATTATCAGAAACATATCTTACTTTGTATTTGTCGCCCACAAAAAGGGGTAACCCGTTATTTGCAAAAGCATAATGATTGTTCGTTTCGGCCTGTGTATAGCCGGTGTAAATGGAATCGCCTGTCCTGAATTCAAACGCAACATTCTCGATTTCGAACGGATCGCGAATGCCGGCATTACTAATATTTGTTATAATGGCAAAAGTGTCTTTTCCTTTATTGGCAAGCTGATCCTTTTTGTGCCAGTCATTACCTTTGTATATAAGGACTATTATAAAAACAGGACTCAAAAAAAGCAGTTTGTGCCAGAGTTTTATTTTTGGTTTTGCCTTTTTAAATTTTCCGGTAAATAAAGATTCTTCATTTGAAGCCAACTGACTCATTCTTTGAACATTTTTATTTCACGGGTTCCGTCGGATTTAGAAACAGCCCTGAACATACCGGGTGTATTAAAAGAAAAGGCGTAGTTTCCTTTAGCATCGAGAACAATAACCCCACCGGTGCCACCCTGCGGTGTGAGAACCTGGTTTATTACATAGCCGGCTGCCCCGGTTACCGACAGGTTTTTAAAGGCCATCAGGGCATTTACCTGGAAGGCAATGGAATTACGGATAAAAAATTCGCCCCAGCCAGTACACGAAACGGCACATGTATTATTGTTTGCGTAGGTTCCGGCTCCAATAATAGGAGAATCACCGACCCGTCCGAATTTTTTCATGCTCATTCCACCTGTTGAGGTTCCGGCAGCAAGATTCCCGGATTTATCCAGTGCAACACAGCCTACTGTTCCGTGTTTGTCATTTTCTTTTGCTTTAAGATATCGCTGCCACGATTCTTCAGTTTTGAAATAGGAACTATCCACCATTTCGAGTCCGTTTTCACGGGCGAATTTTGAAGCGCCGTCTTTGATTAGTAAAACGTGTTCTGATTTTTCCATTACAAGCCGGGCAGCAGAGATAGGATTTTTAATGTCACCTACACCTGCCACAGCGCCTGCCTGTAACGTTTTTCCATCCATGATTGAAGCATCGAGTTCGTTATGTCCGTCGGCAGTGAATACGGCACCCTTTCCGGCATTAAAAAGAGGGCAATCTTCGAGGAATCGTATTACTTTTTCGACTGCATCGAGGCTGTTACCCCCTTTTTTTAATATATTTTCTCCTATTGCCAGGGCAGAGTCAAGAGCAATTTTATATTGTGAGGAGTTTTTTGTATTTTCCTCTGTAATGTTGCCGGCTCCTCCATGAATCAGAATGGCAAATGAATTCTGACTTTCTGCGTTCAGAAAAAAGAGAAATAAGCTAAAAACCGTGCATAGAAATTTCAGCATGAATTTTTTAGCTAAAATAATAAATAGGGCAGAAATAACCTAAGTATTAATACGGAAGACTATAATTTTACAGAATTATGAGGAATTTTCAGTCCGACTTTTATAAAGGGAGTAAGATCTGTTACAATACCCATGATGCAAATCAGGCTATTGTCTTCGGCCATTACCGGTGAAGCTGAAATCTGAACCTGCACTTCGCTTCCGTCTTTTTTAATAAGTACGCTCTGGAAAAGTCCGGCAATTCCCTTTTTTCTTAAATAGGTGTTTACCTGGTAAGTTGAAAATTCAACGCGATTGGTGAACTGCCTGAGATTTTTTCCGAGAGCTTCTTCTAAAGAGTAATCAAGTAATTTGCAAAATGCAGGATTAATATAAAGAGTATTTTCCTGGTCATCGGTTAAAATAATCGGGCTAAGGCTATGGTTTGCAAATTGTTTGTGAATCTCGATGATGGATCTTTTTTCATAACCGGGCAGGGATATATATTGCCTTAACCGATTAATTTCTTCCCTGAGTTTTTTGTTTTCGGCTTCGAGTTTTTGATAGTCCATTTTGATAAAAATTAAAACACAGTCATTATTACGAATGAGAGATGAAAATGGTTATCTTAAACTTATCGTTTTTGATAAATTATTTTAAGGACTATGCATAAATAATGGTAAATATCTTCCTTTATACTGATAAGGAAGTTTATAAAGCTGATTTATGAATGTAATGACTTCATCCAGATCAATCACATTGTTGTTGTCTGTGTCATTGGAAGGATGAAAACTATTGGCAATTACATCAAAAAACTGGGTATTTTCGGGTTTGCCGAGAATTAAAATGACTTTATCGCTTGCAATATTCCTGGAAAGCAAATCAAATATTTCCTGATCTTCAACCCCTGCAAATCCATCAGGATATTTGGAAAGATGATGTGAAGCATTAACAAAAATACCTTTAAAACACTTTGTTTTTAATAATATATTGCACAAGTCGGTAAGCTTAATCAGTCCGTTATTTAAATCTTTTACATTAGCGTCGGGAGATAAATAATATATTTTGTTTTCAGAATCTTTCATGAAGATTCCTGTAATGAAAATAAATAAAAGGTCGTTTTTCTTTGATAAAGAGGCTGCAGTATCGGAATTTGCAAGAATCTGATCTTTGGTCAAAAGTTTTTCATCTGAAAGATCAATATTTAAAACTTCTTTAAAAAGTTTTCCTTCCTGGGTTTTTATTATTTCTTTGAGCTTTTCATTATTATCCTTATCAAAATCCGAATTTATTTTTTTATCGTTATACGATTTTGGATTGATATATAAAGCTCGCAGAGTGCAGTTCTTTTCCTGTTCGGAAATGTCAAAATACCTGATGTTCATGGGTTTTGAGAAAACGTATAGCTTTCTGTCAGAACTTTCTGCAAAAATCTGAATTTCATTTTCAGGATTATCGAGATAAACATCATAAGAGATTTCAGTACCTTTATTATAATTTACTTTTATGGAATTAGGCTTAACAATTTCTGCATTACCGTTGTTGAACCTGGAATATTCAGCCTTGTTTAAAAAAAACTGAATATTTTTATACGAAGGGTCGTTAATCTCCGCAACAACGGTTACGTATTTTGAAAAAGAAACAGATGGGTTCTGGGAGGGCTGATCCCAGAGAATCAGCTCACTGTTTTCTGTTTCACTTAATGAAAGAGTTTTTTTCTGCTGCGGTTCAAGATTTAAAGAAGACACATCCCATAACCTTAATTTTTTATCTATGGCGCCACTCACCAGGTATTTTCCATTTGGAGAGAATTCAACCGATCTGATTCCCAGGCTATGTCCTTTCAGATCAAAAATACTTAATCCCTGTTCAATTTTCCAGATTTTAATAATATTATCGTTTCCTCCACTGGCAAGATATTTCCCGTCGGGACTGAAAGAGAGCGAAAACACAGCATCGGTATGTCCCTTCAGAACTTTTACCAGGTTGCCTGTAGCTGCATCCCAGATTTTAATCGCATTTTCCAGTCCGGCAGTGGCTATGTATTTTCCATTCGGACTGTAACAGATTGTTTCAATGGGAAATTCAGCAGCCTTAATGGAAAATACTGTATTGCCTGTAGCGATATCCCATACTTTAAGTTGTAAATCGTATCCTCCGCTGGCAATATAATTTCCGTCGGGACTAAAAGAAATAGCCCTGATACATTGATTATGGCCCTTAAAGTTTTTCAAATTTATTCCTGTAGGAGCATACCATATTTTTATGATGTCGTCCCAGCCGGCAGTAGCAATCAGCTTTCCGTCATAATTAAAACAAATACTGCGGGTAGCTTGTGTATGACCCGTTAATCTCCGTAGAATCTTTCCTTTCTCGAGATCCCATATTTTTACGGTCTTATCCCAGCTTCCTGCGGCTAAAAACTTTGAGTCGGGACTGAATGAAATAGTAACATCGCCTTCTCCTTTGTCATCAAGAACCGAAATCAGTTCACCGGTTTCGGTTGAATATATTTTTATTGTTTTATCGGCTGTTAAACAGGCAATATTTTTTGAGTCGGGGGAGAAACTGGTAACCAATATTGCTTTTTCATGCTCCTTGATATATTTTAAAGAAATCTGCGAAAAGCCGGTAAATGATAGCAATACCATTATAAAAAACAGAGCGGGGTATGACTTTTTTACTTTTACCACTTTTGCAGAAATAAAAAAATACAAAATTACGGAATTTAAACATAGGTATCTACATTTGTATTCAAGTTGCGTATTCGCTTTAATGTTAAACAAATAAGGACTTTGAAGTAATTGTCTTTTCTAATTATTTTAGTATCGGGTATGTTTTTTTATGCATTCATTAAAAAAAATTACCTTTGAAAAAAATACAGAAATATGAAATCAATATTTTTAATATTTGGATTACTCGCTATTTCTTATTTGGCTCAGAATCAAAATCTGACACAGATAAACAAACAACTGGACAGCTTAAATAATCTCAGGAAAAATGTTCAGGTTAAAATAAAGGATCTCCAGTTGCAGATGCAGACTCTAAAGCAGCAGATAGATGATCTTGAAGCTAAAAAGGCATCTTTGTCGGCAACGAATTCCTCTTCCGATAATGATTTTATTGTTGCCCAGGTTATGTCGGGAGGAGCTATTTTGCGTGATGCACCAACATCGACAGGTAAGACTCTTTTAACCATTCCGGGGAATGAAACTATAAATGTTTTTCGAAGTCAGCAGAATCTTTATTTTAAGGTATCATATAAAAACCAGGTAGGTTATGTAAGTTATTCCACAATAGCGCAAAATCAGCAAATCGATGATTTTCTTGCCGGCAAAGAGCCTGTCAAACAGCCTGTTACTACAACGGTTGTTCGGTCTGTCAATGAAAATGATCCCAGATATCAGAAACTGGTTAAGCTTTATGGCAAGGACAATGCGATTAAATTAATGAACGGGGAATTGTGGCAGGGAATGAGTTATGGAATGGTACTCGAAAGTATTGGAAAACCCAATTCCAAAAATTCTTCTAATACACCTGATGGAGTAAAAGAACAGTGGTTGTATAATGACTACACTCTCGATTTTTTAAATGGTGAACTTAAAAACTGGATCAAAAAATAATAAAACTATGAGAACTCTAATTTTTTCAATTCTGTTAAGCGGATTATTCCTTTCTGCGCAATCGCAGGAATGTGTGTTTTATTGTCCCGTGAAAGAAGGGACTCAAATGGAGGTTCAGCATTTTAATGCCAAGGACAAATTGCAGGGAACAGACAAGCAGACTATTCTTACCAAAGAGGCAAGCGGAAACGATCTTACGGTAACTGTAAAATGTGAATCGTATGATGATAAAAATGCTTTGCAATATAACAAGAACCTTACCTATGCATGTAAAGGCGGTGTGTTTTCGTTTGATATGCAGAATTTTCTTGATCCCCAGACCATGTCGGCATATAAAGATATGCAGGTAAGCATTACTGCCACCAATCTGGAAACTCCGGGATCATTATCTGCCGGACAAACACTTAAGGAAGGTAATATCCAGATGAAGGTCTCGAACCAGGGTATGACCTTAATGAATATGACAACGACCATAAAAAACAGAAAAGTGGAAGCCATTGAAAAAATCACTACCACTGCCGGTACTTTTGAATGCTACAAAATATCTTATGACATTGATACTAAAATGATGTTTTCCATTACCGGAAAGGGTATCGACTGGATATCGAAAAATGTAGGAGTTGTTCGTTCCGAATCCTATGATGCAAAAGGAAAATTGCTTTCCTACAACGTGCTTACTTCATTAAAGTAATATTTTCTTTTTTGTAATAAAGGTGTAGTTTGTTATTTTGATAATGAAGCGTTATTCCCATCTTTTTTTTGATCTGGACAGAACGCTGTGGGATTTTGATGCCAATTCCAGGGAAACATTGATGGAAATGTATCATGAATTTTCACTTCGGGTTTATGTGCCCGATTTTTTTTCGTTTTACAGGGCTTTCCATGAAGTTAATGACCAGCTTTGGCTGGCCTACAGAAAGGAAGAGATTTCAAAGCAGGAATTGCGCTGGAAAAGATTTTATTTAACTCTGGGGAATTTTAATTGTTCAGATATTGATCTGGCAAAAAAACTGGATGAGGTTTATGTAAAAAGAAGTCCGTTTAAAACTAAACTTTTCCCGGGAACTATTGAAACACTTGAATTACTGGATGGGAAATTCCGCATGTTTATACTTACTAATGGATTTGCTGAGGTTCAGTTTGTGAAACTGGAGAATTGCGGTTTACAGAAATTTTTCGAAAAAGTTTTTATCAGCGAACAAGTAGGTGTTCAGAAACCTGCAAAAGGTTATTTTGAATTTGTATTGCAGGACCTGAATGTTTCCCCTTCAACCTGTTTAATGATAGGGGATGATTGCAATACGGATATAAAAGGTGCAAAGTCCTGTGATATTGACCAGGTATATTTCAATCCTAAGAAAGTAAAATCTGACTGCGTTCCGACATTTGAGATTACAAACATGCAGGATTTGTTACAAATTCTTAATTGATTATGTCTTCAGTTTTTTCTTTTTGGCTGCGGGGAAAAGGACATTGTTAAGAATTAACCGGTAGCCGGCTGAGTTGGGATGAAGATCGAGGTTGGTGGGAGGGTCGTATACATAATGCTGGAAGTCTTCGGGATCGTGTCCTCCATAAAATGTCCAGGTGCCTTTATCGAGTTCCCCGTGAATATAGCGGGCTTCGTTGGCCGATTTATTTTCACCCATAACCAGTACGCCGGGTTTAATCAGGTCTTTATTAAATGCAGTAGTTTGTCCCATAAATCCTTTAATCATCATTTCATGATCCTGGCATAGCATGGAAGGAACGGGGTCCCATTTGGCTGAAAATTCGAACAGGGTAAAATAATCTTCGTCTTTGGGTACTTTTCGTGAGGTGGATACATCTATATCTGAAAATTCGTATTCATAAGGGTTAGAACTTAATTTAAAGTTTCTGAAGGCAAGTGTTTTATCGAAATCCAGTTTTTTTTGCATGTTCGGGTCGGCAGGATCGCCATCAAAGGGAGTATCGCAGATATCAACTCCTTCGGCAGCAAGGGCTATGTCGTAGCTGTCTGTAGCGGAGCACATGGCAAACAGGAAGCCTCCGTTTGATACATATTGTTTTATGGTTTTGGCTACAAAAAGTTTTAATTCCGAAACTTTTGAGAATCCGAATTTTCTGGCATTTTCTTCGTTCCGTGCCACATCATCGCGATACCACTGCGTATTCTGATACGCACCCCAGAATTTTCCGTATTGCCCGGTAAAGTCTTCGTGATGAAGATGCAGCCAGTCGTATTTTTTTAAATCACCTCTTATAATTTCTTCATCATAAACAATATCGTAAGGTATTTCCGCATAGGTCAGAACCAGCATTACGGCATCATCCCATGGTAGTTTGTTTGGCGGAGCATAAACGGCAATTTTGGGTGCTTTTTCAAGTTTCACAGCATCCATGTTGACTTCCGGCCTGGCGATTTCGTCCAAAATGTTAGCAGCCTGTGCGTCGGCAATAATTTCGTAGGTTACATTCCTGATCACACATTCATTTTGTACTTCCTTATAATTTACTGCAAGAAAACTTCCTCCCCGGTAATTCAGTAACCATTGAACTTCTTTTCCGTTCTGAAGCATCCAGTAGGTAATTCCATAGGCTTTCAGGTGATTTTTCTGGGTGTCGTCCATAGGAATAAGAATATACGAAGCGCTTGCCCGGACTGAGAACCCGAAGAAAAATACAGCAATCAGAATCTGAACTAAAAAATTACGCATTAAAACGGTTGTGTGTTTTCGTCTTCAAAAGAACGGTTACTTTCGAGATTTGTTTTATCTGAATTTCCCCAAATCTTTTTTGACGGGATAGTGAAATTACCAGCTGCGCCATCTACGTCATCGGGAATGGCAAACTCATCCCAATCGGTAAACTTGGCAAACCTGTCAATAAATTTAAGATTTACATCGGTAACGGCTCCGTTTCTGTGCTTTGCAATTATGATCTGTGCCAGGCCTTTGGTCGAAGCGCCTTCATCATTTTCATCCATCCCGTATTTTTCAGGACGGTGAATAAATATTACAATATCTGCATCCTGTTCGATAGCGCCGGATTCACGAAGGTCGGAAAGCTGGGGGCGTTTGCTTCCGCTTCGCGTTTCAACCGAACGATTTAACTGTGAAAGGGCAATGATAGGAATATTTAATTCTTTTGCGAGCGCTTTTAAAGATCGTGAGATGGTACTTACTTCCTGTTCGCGGTTGCCTTTACTGTCACCTGTGGAGCTCATCAACTGAAGATAATCGATAATGATCAGTTCAACTTTACGTTGTTCGACAAGTCTTCTGGCTTTGGATCGCAATTCAAAAATGTTGATAGCCGGTGTATCATCAATATAAATATGTGCTTTTTCGAGTTTCTTGATTTTAGAATCGAGAATTTCCCATTCTTCTTTTCTTAATTTTCCGTTTCTGATACTTTCAGAGCTTAATTCGGTTTCTGCAACAATAAGCCTGTTTACCAGCTGAACCGATGACATTTCGAGACTGAAAAATCCTATGGGGCAATTATGGTTTACAGCGATATTCCTGGCCATAGAAAGCACAAAAGCTGTTTTACCCATACTGGGCCTTGCTGCAATAATTACTAAATCGGAACGCTGCCAGCCCGAAGTAATTCTGTCGATATCGGAATAGCCGGAAGGAACGCCACTCAGCCCGTCGGTTCTTTCTCCGGCGATTTTTATTTGTTCGATGGCTTGTTTCAGAACGTCTTCAATGGGCTGGGTTTCGCGTTTGATAGTTCCGTCGGAAAGATTAAAAAGCTGGTTCTGGCTGAAATCGAGTAGATCATCAACGTCTTCTTCGTCGTCAAATGCTTTACGTTCAATTTCTGTAGCTATCCGGATCAGTTCCCGCTGAATGAATTTCTGTGCAATAATTCGCGCATGAAATTCAGCGTGGGCAGCAGAAGCTACCCTGCCTGTAAGCTTTGTTAAATATAAAGCGCCGCCAATTTCTTCCAGTCGTTTTTGCCTGACTAATTCTTCCTTTACGGTTAAAATATCGATGGGCTGCATATTTTTAAACAACTCGATGATGGCTTCGAATATTTTTTTATTGTTTTCGCTGTAAAAACATTCCGGTTTGAGAATTTCCAGGACATTATTGGTTGCCTCTTTATCAATCATGATGGCTCCCAAAACAGCTTCTTCCAGGTCAAGGGCCTGTGGTGGAATTTTTCCTAAAGTTGAATCGGACTGGTTATATGAACCTGATTTTATTTCTTTTTTTGCCATAATTTTTATTTCGGAATCAAAAGTATTAAAACATGGGGGTAAAAAAAGAATATCTTTTTAACATGGCATATTTGATATTTTGTTGAAAAAAAACGAACTTTATGGCATGCAACGAAATAGGAATTTTCTCAGAAAACGGAAATTTAGTGAAAGTCTTTTTTTACACGTAATTCTGATACTCATAACTTTCTTTTTTTTATTTTTTTCGTGTCGTAAAGATAAAGAAAATCTGCCTCCCGAAATAAGTGTTTTATTGCCCCAGGCGGGTATATTACTGAATGCCACAGATAGTGTCCAGGTAAAAGTAGATGTTTCTGATGATTCGGGTCCGCTGTCTGTTTCGGTTTATATAGCCGATGGTTCGAATACATCATTAACAAATCCTATGGTCAGAACCAGTTCGGATAATAAAATAAGTATTAATGAGCTTTATGTGTTTAACAATAAGTATATTGAATCGGGAAACTATTTTTTGGTCATTCATGTTGAGGATGGAAAAAACCAGGTCAATAAATTTATCAGTGTTTCAATAACCGGAATATCCCTGGAATTAACATCGGTTTATGTGGGTGTTGAAGATTTGTCCGGCTTGAAGATTTTTTGCCGCGATACATCAGGAGCTTATTCGCAGGTGAGCTTTGTTCCCGGTACGTATGAAGATTTTATGATTAATAATTATTCCCAGCAATTGTATCTTTTGGGAACCAATGGTTGTTTAAGTTGTTATTCGTTGCCGGCCTTACAGAAAGAATGGGAGAGTTGTGGTTTAAGTATTACAGGAAATACTTTTAACGGGCAATTGATGGAATATAATTTTCATACTTATGTAACCGATGCCAATGGATATATAAAGGCGTTTGACAAGGAAGGCGTGTTACGAAAAGCATTTTCGCTTCCATCCGGAAGTCCTGAACGTTTTAATTTCTGTGATTCAAAACTGCTGATTTCAGTCTTCGATTACCAGACTTTGAAAAGATATATACAGGTATTAAGTCTTTCCGGGGGCGTATTAAATACTTACCAGGTTAATTTTAATCCCGGAAGATTTTATGTGTATTCAACAAATACCGTCATGGTATTTTGCGAAAGTTCAGGACAATCCCTGATGAAAACATATAACACTGAAATTAATTATTTATATCCTTTTGGCACCGGTTTTCCGGAACATTTCATAGATGCAATAGAAACTCCCGATAACCAGTATCTTTTATCTACTTCTGACAATCTCAGGGTTATTGAAAAGAATTATGGAAATTCTAATCTGTATGCTCTGAACCACCTGGCAGACATTTTTAAATTTGAAAAAACTTCAAACCTGTTATACATGGCCGATAGCAATAATCTGTCGGTTTTTAATTATCCCGGTTCCCAGATATATACTTCGTATAATTTTTCCGGAAAAATTATATTTTTCGACTTTCTTTATAATAAGTAATATTATTTTTGCCCATTGTTTTTAGCTTCGATGGCCTTCCTGAAATAGAAATTAGCCTTTACGGTATCCTTCTTAGCTTTAAAATAATTGGCAAGACTCATTGCCCTGTCGGAATTCTGTTGATTTTTAGTAAATGCTTTTTCCCACCATTTAACTGCTGTTGCTGAGTCTTTTTTCAGGATAAAATAGTATCCCATACCAACATATGGAATTTCGGTAGTAGTGTCGTGTTCCATCATTCTTTCACAACTTTTTTTAGCGCTGTCGGGCATACCTGTTTTATAATATAAATTAATAAGATTGTACCAGGTTTTTACATAATTCGGATCGATATAAGTTGCTTTATTATACCAGGTAGCAGCGTTAGTTTCCTGTTTAAGCATTTCGTAACATTGCGCTATGTTGTATGCAAGTTCAAAACTATTGTTTTTGAATTTATTGGCTTTTTGCAGATAACCCAATGCTGATCCGGGCTGGTTATAAAAGTTCATGTAAATATTAGCAATGTTATTGAGTGCTTTTGGGTTTTCCGGGAATAATCTTAATGTTTTGTTGTAAAGATAAATAACGCTGTCAAGAGTGGGTTTTATTTGCTGGAGTGGTTTTCTCATGGGTAATTCTCTTACTACTTTATCCATAAGTTCCTGGGCTAATATATCATTTACTTTTACTGAATTTTCACAGTAGCTGATATCGTTTCTGTATAATGTCAGGCTGTTTTTCCAGGAAGTATTTCTAGCTATAGTCTTGACGGAAAAAATAATAACAATTAACAGTAGTGTGTATTTTAAGGATTTTGTAACAGGCTTTAATGTTCTGATATTTAATTCGGTTTTAGTCAGTTTAAAGAGTATAAAAGTAAAAGCAATAATGAAACCAAAGGATGGAGCAAATAAAAATCGTTCACCAACGATACCGTTAATTTCGATAAAATAATTCGAAAATGGCAGAATTCCCAAGTAATAAAACATAATGCCAAATATTAATATTCCCTTATTCTTAATATATCCGGCAGTAAACATTAATATGAGGGCATGTAAAACCAACGAAAAAAGTACCCAGAAATCGGTTATTTTAACACCGGGAATAGTATACTGACCATAATAGAATATCAGGGGATGAGGAATTAGCATTAATTTCAGATCAATTAGCAGTGTATATGCGGCCAGTGATAATTTGGCCAGTCTGGAATGGTCATAACGCAATGGGTTTTCGAATGATAAAAGATCAAGTTTGTCGGCAGGGAAGAACCAGTATGGAATTTTATAGATGATATATGCAACAACTAGGAGAAATAGTATGGAAATAATTACTCTTAAGTTGTTCTTTATTTGTTGTAAAAAGGGCTCAGGTTTAACAAATAAATACCAAAGAACAAAAGGAGTGATTAAAATAAAAGAGATAGCGCTTTGCTTTGTTAAAAATGAAAGGGCAAATAAAAACAGCCCCAGAAGAAAGTGTATGGTTTTATGTTTTTCAACATATTTTATAAAATAATTTAAAGAAAGAAGGGCAAAAATAAAATAAAGCAGTTCTTCCCTGTTTTTAAGACTTGCAACTACTTCTGTATGGATAGGATGTATAATCCATATGACCATTATTATAAAGATAAATACAGGCCCCGTCCGGTTTAACAAAATTCTGATTAATAATTTTAATAATATTGTGCAGGAAATTGCGAAAAGTAAAATATTAATGAAATGACTTACGCCGGGATTGACTCCACACAACTCATACTCAACTGCAAATACGGCTTTTGTGATGGGTCTGTAGCCGAAGCTGTATGATTTATTTTGATAATACTGGGCTGTAAATATTTCCGGAATTCCTTTAATCCCCTTCATTACTAATTGATTATCTTTAACGACGAATTCATCGTCCATGGCATATTTATTCCACATGGTATTTCCATATAATACAAATACAAGCAGATAGATGAATATTGGCCACTTTTTAAAATTCTCGAAAAAGGGAATGTTTTTATTCTTGTTGGTTTTCTTGGTCATATCTTCGAAATAATCAGTACAAGATTAAAAAAAATAATTAATAAATTTACAGATTATGTGGTTCTGAAAAGACAACCAATTTACATTTTAATCGTCTTAAAGTAAAAAAAATGATCAGAATATGCCAGATATTATGTATGGTATTAATTTCCAGCAATGTAATATATCAAAATACCATCGCTAATTCTCTTGTTATTAAATGGAAATCTGCGAAATTTCTTTTTTACGATTTCCGGGACTTAAAAAAACTTGATTTTTTAACAAAAAATTCACCCTCAGAAACTATTAGTGGATGGAACGGAGGTGTTAAGGATGGTTCTATTGCTGCTATTTAGATAAAAAGAAGATACAATGCAAAAACAGATTTTTAATATTCAATTTTATGATAAAGCCATAAGAATCAAAAAACTCGGAAAAATATTGATTCTTTTTTGTTTTTTTACAATAGATGTTCAGGGGCAGGAATGGAATGTCTATTCTATGGATGATAAATTAAAAATAGAGTTTCGTTTTGATGAATGCCACGATAAAATTAATGATGTGCATCAACAGAGAGTATTTTTCAGATATTCTAATCTTACTGACAATAGTCTTGAAGTTCATTTAATTATGAGTTCTGTTTATATGAAAAACGGAAAAGAAACATCAATAAAAAATGATAAACCGGAATTTATTTTAAGTTTATCACCCGGGCAGATACTTGAAGGTAATTGTAATGAAACAGATAATTTCTTAAATCTTTTTTCTAAGATGCTGAATTTTAAATCCTCCGAATTAAAAGATTTTACAATTAAAATTGCTGAAATTAAATAAACATGAAATATTCAATTTATATATTCCTGGTTCTTTTTTTCTTTTTTACTTCGAATAAATTACTGTATAGCCAGTGTACTGTAACAGGTTCTGTTGCTTCAACTTCAATTCTCTGTGGAACATGTACATATTTATCAGCATTCGGACAAGGGCAGGGCTTAACAGTTTTCAGTGAAAATTTTAATTCCGGTACATACGGTCCGGGCTGGTCTTCAACTCAGCAAGCTATGTGGAATAACCCTTGCAGTCCCGGTGGAGTTGATGGTACCACTCATATCTGGATGGGTAACTCTTCTCCCGTTCCCCGTATTTTAAGTACCCAGTCCTATGATTTAACTGCCGGCACCGCAGGCGTAACAATTTGTTTTGATTTAATGTTTGCCGAACAGACAGGCGATCCAGCTACAGCGCCTTGCGAAGGTCCGGATGAACCCGATGAAGGCGTTTATTTACAATACTCTATCGATGGAGGAGCTACCTGGGTTACCATTAATTATTTCGACCCCAACGGTGGCTACGATCCCATGCTTACTACCTGGCACAACTGGTGTTTTCAGCTTCCGCCGGCAGCTATTACCTCAAATACAATGATCCGTTGGTTTCAGGTTGCCGATTCCGGGGCAGATTATGATCACTGGGGAATTGATAATGTAAATATTTACTTTAATGACCCCACTTATCAGATTACCTGGTTACATGATGGGTACAACCTTGGTGCCGTGGGTGGAACCGATCCTAATCCTGTTTGCCCTATAACTAATACAACCTATACTGTTCAAATGACAAATGGAACATTTACCTGTACCGATGTGGTAACAGTAAATGTTGTTATGCCTACTTTTAACGTTACAGCGGTTCCCGATACAACTATTTGTACAGGTTCCTGTGTTCAGCTTCAGGGAACTCCGACTGTAATAGTTAAGCCTGCAAAAACCCCTACTTACGAAAATAATGAAGTCTCGATTGTTACAGGAGGTAATGCATCGGTAAATATTAATATTACTGATTTAAATATGACCCAGGTATTACCGGGCTCAATCACCGAAGTATGTATTAATGCGTTTACATTTTCAGGAACCCAGTTGTGCACTTCGTTTCCAACATGTAATTGTAACGGCACACCAATAAATTTTGGCCAAACCTGTAATCTTGATATCAGTAGTTTTAATGTATATTTGAATGCTCCGGGTGGATGCCAGATATTATTAATTCCTCAATATGAAGCAACCGGAACATTGTACTCTAATGTATGTTTTATTCCGGCAGGCGGACAGAGTATTACAACCCCGGGTTTTCCGACTGCCGGAAACTGGAATCCGTATACCCCTCTTGACAATCTTGCCGGTTGTACTGCAAATGGAGTATGGTCTTTAGAATTTGATGCTCCGGGAGGACTTGGTTTTGGTTTAGGCTCATTTACCGGATGGTCAATCTCTTTTAATGATCCCGAAATCAGCTACAATGGAAATTTTACATGGTCGCCAACAACAAATATGACCGGTTCAAATACACTGACCCCTACTGTTTGTCCAACTGCAACCACTACTTATACGTTAACAGTTTCCGATACGGCAGGATGTGCTTCGGCATCCGATGCAGCCACCGTTAATGTAAGTAACTGTACATTTGGTGTAACTGTAAACTCGGCTACTATTTGTTCAGGTGGGTGTGCGAATATTACTGCAACTCCTTCAGGAGGAACGGGACCTTATACATATTTATGGAATCCTGGTACACTAACCGGGGCAGGGCCAAATAGTGTATGTCCTGCAAATACATCAACCTATTCTGTTACTGTTACTGATGCCGGTTCCGGGAATACAGCTACTGCTTCTGGTACCGTTACAGTAAATAGTTTACCCTCTGTAAATGCGGGTAATGATGTTTCTGTTTGCAGCGGCGGAAGTACAACGCTTACAGCTACCGGCGCTTCTACTTATACATGGGATAACGGGCTTGGTGCAGGTGCATCTCAGTCAGTGTCACCTCTGATTACTACGACTTATTCTGTTACCGGAACTGATGTGAACGGATGTACAAATACTGATATGGTAACAGTTACAGTTTCTTCCTCGCTTTCACCCTCCATAACAGGAGCGACGTCTTTTTGCACGGGAGGAAACACGACCCTGGATGCAGGAGCCGGCTATACAGGCTATACATGGTCAACAACCGAAACGAGCCAGACGATCAATGTA
>JBBIRU010000022.1:0-125551 GCA_037441645.1 Bacteroidota bacterium | reverse complement strand
CCAATTGCCAGGTTGATTGATTATTATACTCAACACCAATCTGGTCGGCTGGTAATAACTGTGTTCCGGCAACCGGAGTTGTTGTTACATCAACAAGATAAACTTTTAAGAAATCCCAGGATGGTTCGCCCACGCCTTTCCAGCTAAATTGAAGATTAAAAGCAGGTGCACCTGTTGTAAAAGTTATATCACGATATATATGAACAACAGAGGAAGAACTTGTTGTATATGCATTTGTTGTTCCCAGGTCATTTGAAATATAGGCTGAATGAGTCCCGCTGTTTGCAGTAGCTGTGCCCCATTCCCATTTATTCGTTTGTGAACCGATTATTGCTGTCCAGTCTGCAATCGGAGAGGTTTCAAAATCAAAGACATAAGGAAGGGTTGCAGGGGTCTGGTTTGTCATAAAACTATATGGACCAGCCCAGGTACTTGTATTTCCACCACCACAATCGGCCTGTACATAAAAAGAATATGATGAATTAGAGGTTAAACCGGTTAAGTTATAAGAATTGGCAGTAAGTCCGGATACTAATGTTCCTGTTCCCTGGGCAAATCCCATTGCTCCCCATTCGATATTCCAGAGGGTTTCGGTTCCATTAGGAGTCCAGCCAAGAAGAGCAGAATTATTTGTAATACCTGAAACAGTCAATGTACCGGGAACTATACAAGAAGCAGGTGTGAATTCATATGCTCCCATATCCGGCGTGGTTACATTACGGGTAACTCCATCAATATCAACTGTAATAGCTACCGGAGTACCTAAATTGTTTAAGGCTGGATTTGAAGGGTGTAAATCATTAGCGCCAACAAAAATCGGGTCTACATTTAATGAATTTGCATCTTGCGCACTTGCTGTTTGCCAGTTAGCTAATGTAGCCTGATCGGCTGTGTAATATCCCACAAAATTGTTTGTTCCAGCAGCAATATAATAATCATTATAATTTGAAGTAATTGTAGCGGCTGTAACCTTATAAATACAATACCTTTTTGATGTTGCACCGGCAGCTGAATAATTTGCAAAAATATTATCTGCTAAAACGATTGTACCTGCATTTAAATATGCAGCGGCTACAGTTGCATTAGCATTTAAGTTAACATTAACTGTATTATAAGAAAGTGCTACAGTACCAATTCCACCACCAATATTTACAGCCAATGGGCGACAAACCATTGTAGCACTTGCAGCATTGATAGCATGAGAAAAACCATAAATAAGATTATTATATGTAGCACACTGGAATGTGGCAGGAATATCTACCCTAATTCCATACAAAACCGAAGTAGTTAAAGTTGAAGTGCTTGTAATGTTATAAATCTTATTATTATAAACCTGGCTATTACCTTTTACATTTTCCATGAAGATCCCATAAAGAGTAACACCACCTGTTATAGTTGCATTTCTAACAGTATTGTTAAAAACCATTGCATCCTGACTGGAAGTTAAACGTAATGCACTTAAGGTTGAACTACCATTTCCAATATCATTTGCAGAATTTGCACCAATTGTACAATTGCTTACTTCAGTTGAGAGATCAGGGAATCCAGCTGTTCCTGTACAAACAATACCATTATATGAATTTTCAATTACAACAAATTGAAATTTATTATTTGAATTTGCACCAGTAGCATTTGTTGCTGCTGTTGCCACATTCTGATAAATACCTCTTGAGCCTGTATTTGCTCTGTTCAAAATAATCTTACAATTTTTAATTATATTATACTGTGCTCCATCTGTTGCAGATGCGTTTTTAATATAATAACCATATTCAACTGCACTACCGGTAGCTTCAGTTATGTTAATACCATCGAATATAAAATAATCTCCTCCATTAATAGTAATTCCAGCATCAGTTCCTGCAGTACCTGTTGGGCTTAAAATTGGATTTGCACCAGCTCCGAATTTTTGAAAAGTAATAGTATTTGCAGCTGTACCGGTTGCGTTAATTGCAGGCACGTCCTCAGTGAAAGTTAAACCAGTAAGAACACGGAATGTAACAGCACCAGAAATACCATCGCTGTTTAAATAATTAGCAGCAGCTGTAAACGATGCAAAATTACCAGTACCATCATGAAGCATGGGAACAGATGTAGGAAGAGTATTGTCAATTGTGTAAATTCCATGTAATGGATCAGGTGCCTGAGAAGTTAAAGAAATCTCATCAATAGCAGCTGGAGGATTTGTGCCTAGCGAACCATCATTTCTCCATGTAATTACAATTCTAGATGTTGTTCCTGCTAAAGAAGCAGGTAGATAAAAAGTTGCAGTTTGCCATGCAGCTTGATTATAATAACTTAAACCAACCTGACCTGAAGTTAATAAAGTTCCAGCGACTGGAGTTGTCGCAGTAGGAACTGCCCAAACTGAAAGATAATCGTATAATCCTGTTTCGCCAACTGATTTCCATTTCAAAGTCATTAAAATTTTAGTTTCACCAGCAGGAAACGTTATATCTCTATAAAAATGTGACACTTGCGCAACGTTATTAGTATAAGCATTTGTTAGTCCAGCATCATTTGAAACATAAGCACCATTAGCACCTGCCGAAAAAGTAGCTGTTCCAACTGACCAAATGTTAGTTGCGTGATTTACAACAGTCCAACCATTTGCAGTAAAGTCTGCACCTGTTTCAAAGCCACCATCACCCGTGGGTGAAATTAAAACAGTTTGTCCAAACGTAAATACGCTGAACAAAACCGCGACAAAAAGTAAAGTTAATTTTCTCATAATTTATCTGATTTTGGTTTATTTTTTAATATTGTAAATTACAAAAGTAAGGAAGAAATTTAAATTAAATGTTATTATTTAGTGTAAACTTCCAAACATTTAGTCAAAATTTTAATTGTTTTGTAGCAGTGACTTTTATTATTTTTCAGAGAGATATCTTTCAGCATCAATGGCTGCCATACATCCCGATCCGGCTGCTGTTACGGCTTGCCTGTAATGCCTGTCCTGAACATCGCCACAGGCAAATATTCCCGGAACATTCGTCCTTGAAGTGCCCGGTATTGTCTCAATATAGCCTGTTTCATCTGTAATTATCCAGGGTTTAAAAATATCGCTGTTAGGCTGATGACCAATGGCAACAAAGAAACCGGTAACATTAATCTTTTTTTCCGTATTATTTTTTCCTTTTATTATAACTCCGTTAACTCCCGAAGCATCGCCCACAATCTCCTTTGTTACATGTTCGAATAGAACCTCAATGTTTTTGGTTTTTAATACTCTTTCCTGCATTGTTTTTGAAGCACGCAAAAAATCTTTCCTGACAATTAAATATACTTTCCGGCAAAGACCTGCCAGGTAGGATGCTTCTTCACATGCGGTATCTCCACCGCCTACCACAGCTACATCCTGCCCCCGGTAGAAAAAACCATCGCAGGTGGCGCAGGCAGAAACTCCGCTTCCTTTAAATTTTTCTTCTGATTCCAGTCCCAGATACTTTGCGGTAGCGCCGGTTGCAATAATCACTGCTTCAGCTTCAATTAATTTATCTTCATCAATCCATACTTTATGAACAGGGCCGCTGAAATCAACTTTGGTTGCAATCCCAAACCGAACTTCGGTTCCAAATCGCTCCGCCTGTTTTTTCAGTTCTTCCATCATTGCCGGACCTGTAATTCCTTCGGGATATCCCGGAAAATTCTCAACGTCCGTTGTGGTAGTCAGCTGACCGCCAGGCTGAAGACCTTCATACAATAATGGTTTCAGGTTTGCTCTCGCAGCATAGATAGCTGCCGTATATCCGGCAGGACCGCTTCCTATAATAAGACATTTAACATGTTCTCCGGACATCTCTTTCACCGTTTTCTTTTCTTCTGACACATTCACATTGAGAGGCTTAAATAAACTCATATTCCTTATTCTTATTTATTCTAAACAAAAACAAAGATAATCATTTTTGAGTCCTGGGAATATGAATTGTGTCAAGAAAAGTTCCATACCCACCCCAAACACCTAATGCCCCGCCTTTAATGTTGGTTCTGGCAGAAACAGGAGAGGCAAAGGGATTCCCATCAGTTATAAACTGTTGTTCAACAGAATACCAGAAATCGTAATGAACAGGATCAATGGAACAAAGCTTAACAACAACTGTCTGTCCCTTTCGGAAATAAAATCGCGAAACTCCGGCAGAATCGAGACCATTATCGTCATATTTATTGTCTTCCAAAGGATTTCTACCTCTCTGCAAAGAATATTCTCCAAACTGTCCATTAAAAAACCGGTCATCCACAACAGAAGGATAAGGACGTAAATACACACTGTCAACACCTAATACTTTTGTAAAAATTCTGTAATAATTTCCTAAGGTGTCAGGATCAACTATATAGAGCCAGACGTATCCCAGTGTATCCTGATTAATATCGGGCTTAAATTTTAAACTGTCGATTTTAACTGCATTCGGAATAAAAGTACTTGAAGTATAGAGCTTTCCATCAACTTCCACTTTTAGTTGGTATGTTTTACCTGTTTCTCCGACCATATTATTGGCCACATATTTTAGAAAGGGAAACGTATAGGGATCTATCACAATGTGCAATGAATCAGTTGTTATTCCATCAGTAACTGAAACTCTTGCATTTTTAACAATCATATTAAAAATAACCGCCGAATCGACAGGTGAAAAATAAGGTGTATTAGTTGTTACAAAAACCCAGGGATGCTTTCCTGTTTCTATAGCGCCTTCTATTACAATTTTAGTTTCGGGCTTAGGTAAGTCTACTGTAATTTCCTTTTCACAGGAAAACAAAGTAATAACACTTACAAAAAACAATAATATTTTAATATTCCTTTTCATTAAAATTTAAAGTTAAAGGTTAGTGCTGGTAAGATTGAAAAAAGTGAAATTTGCTTCGCTGATGTACTGATCTTAAGATTTTCCAGGTCAACATCCGAAGCAAAATAAATCATATATGGGTTATATCTGTTATATAAATTGTAAACCGAAAAGTTAAGTGATGTGTCCCATTTTTTTCTTTTATTCGGGAAATCATAATTTATAGAAATATCAGCCCTGTGATAAGAAGGTAAGCGGTATGAATTTCTGGCCATATATTCATTAACAATCCTTCCCTCAATAATATACATCGATGAAGGTAAAGTGGTTGCATCTCCGGTGGCATAAACAAAAACAGCGCCCACCGACCATTTATCGTTGATGTCATATGTGCATGTTACTGATAGATCGTGCCTGCGATCATATTTTGCCGGATATTCCTGCCCATTGTTAATTTCCTTGAATAATTTTGTGGTTTTTGCCAGAGTATAACCAACCCATCCCGTTATTTTGCCCAATCGCTTTTTAAAGAAAAATTCCACACCATATGATTTTCCGCTTCCAAAAGTGAAATTATTATCCGGATTGTTACCCATGTTATCATCAGAAGTTGCACCCTCCTTATAATCGATCATGTTTTTAATGTCTTTATAATAAATCTCTACAGATGTCTCAAACATGTCTTTCTTAAGATTCTTAAAAAATCCTATAGCATATTGAGTCGCAAACTGAGGTTTTATAATTTGTGTACAAGGAATCCATAGGTCGGTTGGCAACGTTGAAGCAGACATACTGGCCAGGTGAATGTATTGATAGTTCTGGGTATAACTCGCCTTTAATGACGAATTCTTATTTAACTCATACCTGGCAGAAAGCCTCGGTTCGGCATGTTTATAAGTCGCCAGAACGTCTCCCCGTTTATAATAAGTGGTATCTGTATTTTTTCCAAATTCATCGGTATGATACCGTGTAAAAGGCCCTATCTGCTGAAATAATGTTCCTCTTAGCCCGACGGAAAGTTTAAAATATTCGTTTATATCATATTCATCAGAAATATAGGCTGCAAAATCATTGGCGTAATATTTTATGGTTTCACCGGTATCGAAGTTTGTATTACCGATGCGGGCAGTGGCGCTGCTTGGTGTGAAAATATGGTAAATATAATTTATGCCAAATTTAACATTGTGCAATACATTCGGAATATAAGTAAAATCGGATTTCAGACTGAAGTCACGAACCCCGCTCAACATTTTAAATTCAAAATCGGACATCTCACCCTGAAATTCAAAATTATAATCACTGAAAGTAAAGGTGTTATTTAAAAATAGTTTATCGCTGAACAGATGGTTCCATCGTAAAGCGGTAGTCGTATTTCCCCAGGGAAACCTCATTGAAAAACCATCTTTTTTATTTTTATAGGAAAAGACATCACGGCCAAAATATCCGCTTAGAAACAATCTGTCTCTATTGCTGAATCTGTAATTGATCTTAGTATTTATATCATAAAAATAGTATCCTGTTCCTTTCAGATTTTCTTTAATAAACGGTTTCATCAATACATCTGCATAAGTCCGGCGGGCCGAAATAATATAAGAACAGGTATCTTTTTTCAGCGGACCTTGTATAGTTAACCTCGATGCAATAACTCCTACCCCCCCGTCGATCTGCATTTTCTGGTTGTTTCCTTCTTTCATTGTAATATCTAAAACAGAAGATAACCTTCCGCCATACTGTGCAGGCATCCCCCCTTTGATAAGGTTCACATCCTTTACGGCATCTGCATTAAAGACAGAGAAAAATCCGAATAAATGACTGGCGCTATAAACTACGGCATCGTCCAATAAAATTAAATTCTGATCGGGACCACCACCACGCACATAAAAACCGGCATTACCTTCTCCGCCCGATGAAACTCCCGGTAAAAGCTGGATTGTTTTTAACACATCCACCTCTCCCATAAAAGCGGGTATTGATTTTATTTTATCTATAGGCAACTTAAACGTACTCATTTCAATACTTTCAACATTTTTATTGGTTCGTTCACCTGTTACCACCACCTCATTACTCACAATAACATCTTCTTCCAGAGGAAGATTAAATGAAATATCTTTATCAAGTGTAATTTTTTTTGTAAAATTTTTATATCCGATATACGAAACCATCAGATTATATTCACCTTTTGGAAGAGTCAATGAGAAAAAACCATAATTATTGGTAATGGTTCCTTTCGAGAGTTCCTTAACATAAACATTAGCTCCAATCATATCTTCGCCCGACTTCTTTTCCCTCACATATCCGCTGATCGTATATTTCTGCGCTATAACGTAACCGTTCAGGCTCAGAAATAAAGTCATGAAGAAAAAAACTCCTGCCCTATTTATAAAGATACTTCTCAATTATTCACTAAATCATTACAGAGATTTACTTTTAAAAAGCCTAAAATTAATTATTTCTTAAAAAAATTTGCTGATTCGTTCAGGTTAATTTACTTTTGCAGTCCTAAAATTCGTTAAGAATTTTAATAATCGGGGCGTGGCGCAGTTGGCTAGCGTACTTGCATGGGGTGCAAGGGGTCGGAAGTTCGAGTCTTCTCGCCCCGACCAAACCGGACTGACCTGACAAAAAAGGGGCAGTCCGGTTTTTTTTATCCTCTCCATTGCCGACAGGTTGGGCAATTGCTGAAAATACAGAATTCACGTTTATTGTTCGAAATATTTTTCCGTATTAATTTGTTTTTTATTAAACAATTCTAAATTATTAGATAGTTTTTGTCGATTGGGAAGGTGTTTGTCAGTTTTTAAATACGCTGAAGAAAAAACCAGGTTTATTATATCCGCATTCAAACGTTTACAGCATTTTTTCATAGAAACTGCATCTTCTTGTTTTAATTATCTCCTGAATTATTTTGGCTGTAAACGGACCAATACCACTAATTTTTATCAGTTCTTCATAACTTAATGTTTCTACTGGTGTGATTACTTTTGATAATGAATACGCAGCATAACCATACGGACTTTTATTACCTTTCAACTTCACCAGGTAATCCAGCTGTTCTAAAATAAGAATTATTAATTCCTTCAGAGAGACAAGTGATTCAAATATTCCTGAGGGAATTCTTTTAGGCATAGCATGCCGGGTTGAAATTTCATCGAAAATCTTTTCAACGGGAGCTACATATTTATAATCAGGCGAACCCCAGAGAGTATCAACAGAATAAATTTGATCGTATTTGGAAACATGTTCCGGAAAATGCTTCTTTAAAAAAGTCATGAAATACTCTTTTTGCCTTCCTTCCTTTAACGTCATTCCACCGAATACTATAAAATCTACTCCCGCATTTTTGGCTTGAACAACCGAATTTTCAATCATTTCATAAGTATCGGTAATAAAAGGCACTACAGGCATAAGATACATGCCACAACAAAGACCTGCATCTTTCATTTTTCTTATGGTATTCAGTCTTTGACTGGGAGCAGGAACCCCGGGTTCCAGCAGTTTACTTATTTCATCGTCAACAGAAGAAAAACTGAAACTTACCAGTGCTTTGTTCTGTTGGTTTATTTTTTGCAATAAATCAATATCTCTTTCTATTAATGTGGATTTTGTTAAAATATGTACAGGGCGCTTATATTTATATAACAATTCAAGAGTCTGGCGACAGATTTCTTTGTTTTTTTCAAAAGGTTGATACGAATCGCTCACGCCACCACAAACAAAAATAAATCCGTTGTTAAAAGGTGTTCTTTTTCGTTCAGGATTAAGTTCGTTGTTAAGAAGTTCAACGGCATTTATTTTAACACTGATATCGCGACCAAATTCTCCTTCCACCTGGTATTTTTCACTTCTTCCGTCACAATATACACAATTATGAGTACATCCCCTGTATAAGTTTATAGCATAAGAACTCAAAAACCAGGAGTCAATTTTATTATGCTTTCGCAGTATTGATTTTGCAATGGTTTCCTGTATCATTTTATGTGCATTGATTCCTGTAATAGAGCCTGTCTTTGTATTTATAACAGTCTTTTTTAAGAGTGTCCATAACAAGTAACGGTTCTTTTTTAACAAAGTTACGGCAGGCCCTGTATGCAATCCAGTATGAATTGGCATCGCCATTTGAAGCTAATTTTTTTATCACTTCAAAAGTCTTTTTTTCATCAATCCTCATCCAGTCGCTTAAACTGTTTCCAACGGATGTTCTGGGGTATGCTTCCGGTTCTTTATAAAGAAGTTCAAGAATTGAAAAAGCAAAATCGGAATTTTTCCTGAACCACTTATTGTCGGCAACAGGTCTTATCGATTCGATAGCAAATCGCCGTTGCATGGCATTTGCCGAAGTTGCCATTTTTACATACCATGGCTGCATTGTTTCGGGGTATTTTTTAACAAGTTTTCTGATAAAACCTGCCGAACATTCTCTCATTTCCCATTGTTCATCCATCGCGGCTTTTTCGAACAAAGACAAAACCGGTGTGAGTTCACCGGTGTGAAAACCATAAATGGAAAAAAGCTGAACCGCCAGACTTCTTACAAAGGTATCGTATTTTTGATTTCTGTAAATTTCCCATGCAAATTCATTTACATCAACTTTTTTCTGCTCAAGGAGAGGGTAAATAAAAAGACCCACTTTCTTGACAATACTATACCTGCCATAAGAAATTTTCTTTTTCTCGGGAATATCAGCATGTATATGGTTAATAATTTCTGCCAGTTGTTCTACAATTTCAGTTGTGCTTAATGTTCCGATCTTATTTATAAGACTGAAAATTTCTTTTTCATGAACCGGTGTTATTAATTCAAACATGTTATTTCTGATAAGGTGTGTTTGTTGCTGTTTTTATTTTATCTACCATATTAATGGGATCAATTTATTACGAATCTTCTTGGTATATTCGAAGTATCCATCTAATTCTTTTATTAAAGTTTTGTCTTCAAGAGATGTTCTTACCAACAGAAGAATAATCGCAATCAATGTAGGAATAATACTCCAAATAGAAGTTGTTATCAATGGTAATCCAATCAATGAAATTATCATTCCTAAATATCCCGGATGTCGAACTATTTTATATAAACCTGTATCACAAACAATATGTCCCCTGTCTTTTTGAATTCTCACAACACTTGAAAAAAACTTATTCTGACTCCTTGCTATAAGAAAAAGAATCTGCCCAATTACTATTAATATGACTCCTGAAATACTTATATTCCAATTAAAATTTAGTGTCCATTGAAATCTGCCAGAATCTAATCCTGCAAGAACAATGATTACCACATAAATCAAAGCGGACAAACCTAATAACAATTTATCCCAGGATTTTATTCCTTCTCCTGGTTTTGAACGCTCATTTATTAATTCACTATTTTTACGAATAGTAAAATAATTCATCAAAGTTGCCAGGATATTTGTTGATAAAAATATCCAACCTTGAGTATAATTTATTCGTCCTGCAGAAATAAATAAAATAGCTGAAAAGACTAAATTTGTAACAAATCCTTTAATTAATAATTTAACTTTTTCCATAATTTAATTTTTAATTACGATTCCATTGTCTCAGTAAGAGGGGAACCAACATATTACTAATCACAACAATTTAATAACACATTAGTGTAAACTTTTCTTCCCTTTTTTCAATTCATCCAGTTCACTTTGCATCTTGTAAACCATGGTAGCCAATTTTCCCATATGCATTTCGTCGGGTTCAGGTAAAGAAAAACAGATATAACCCAACGCTTTCCACACCTCAGAAATAGTATTTACAGGCATTGTGTAAGGATCATATTCCGGATTATCCGATTTTAAAACTATTGTATCATTCCCGTTGTTATAAATACGTTTATAAACAACACCATCATCCTGTGTAACCAACACATATGTTTTACCATCTTTTACTTCGCTCCAGTTTTGCAGATATTCACAGATGATGTACGAGCCTGAAGGTATTGGCTGCATACTGTTACCATTTATTTGAAATGCCCTGTATGTTCTTTCTCTGCTAAGTTCCGGAAAAGGCAGAGTAAATCTCGGCAGGGTTTCAATAAAATCCGGGTCGGCATAGCCTTTCAGATAACCCGCCGAGGCTTTCACCGGAACCAGCGTAATAAGTTCCTCGTTATCACGGTCAACAAGAGTTGTCAGTACCCTTAAGCCCTTACCTGTTAAATCAACATTCGGACTCTCGCCCTTTTTCTTTTTTTCGGAACTCAGATCTGTATTTATCAGATTATCAATGCTCACATTAAAATAATGTGAAAGAGTTCGCAGGGCTTCCAACTTGGGAACTGCACGACCTTCTTCATAAGAACCAATCATGGCACGGTTTACGCCTATTTTGTCGGCAAGCTGATCTTGTGTCAACTCTCTCACCTTTCGTAAGTGCTTTATATTTAGGCCCAAATAATTATTCATAAAATAATTTTACTAATTTTATATTACTTACTAATTTTATTAGTATTTTTGAGGGTAAATTTAGGAATAAATAAACAGAATCCAAAAAAAATTTAATCAAATTAATAAATAAAGTATAATTATGAAAGATGGTGTAATGAAAAAACTTGAGATTCTTGCGGGCGCCGCCAAATACGATGTGTCGTGTGCGTCAAGCGGCAACAATCGCAGCAACACCAACAAAGGTATTGGAAACGCCTATAAATGCGGAATCTGCCACAGCTTTACCGAAGACGGGCGCTGTGTTTCGCTTCTCAAAATAATGCTGACAAATTATTGTATCTACGATTGTGCGTATTGTGCTAATCGCAAAAGTAACGATATCGAACGAACAGCCTTATCGGTAGATGAACTTACAGAACTCACCATTTCTTTTTACAGGAGAAACTATATTGAAGGGTTGTTCCTGAGTTCGGGTGTAGTAAAAAGTCCTGATCACACTATGTCGTTAATGACAAGGGTAGCAAAAAACTTACGGACACTACATAATTACAATGGTTACATCCATCTGAAAAGTATTCCGGGCGCCAGTCCTGAATTTATCCGTGAAGCCGGACTGTATGCCGACCGGTTAAGTGTTAACATTGAAATACCCACGGAAGCAAATTTAAAGTTACTTGCCCCGGAAAAAGACTACACCAGCATATTTACTCCCATGAATTCCATACGTCAGGGGATTCTGGCAAACAAGGAAGATACAAAAAAATTCCGTTCGGTCCCAAAGTTTGTTCCTGCCGGACAAAGCACACAACTAATTATTGGCGCTACTCCCGATACCGATAATCACATTCTGAGTCTTGCCTCAAATCTTTACCAACAACAACAGTTAAAACGTGTATATTATTCAGGTTATATTCCTGTAAACACCAACGACAGCAGGCTTCCGGCAATTATTTCTCCTCCCCTGGTAAGAGAAAACCGGCTTTACCAGTCGGACTGGCTTATCCGGTTTTATTCTTTCAGGGTGGATGAGATTGTAAATGATACTTACCCTAACCTCGATCTGGACATCGACCCAAAATTAAGTTATGCTCTTCGTAATCCGTGGGTGTTTCCCGTTGATATTAACAAAGCACCTTATGAGCTCATTTTAAGGGTCCCCGGCATAGGTGTAAGTTCTGCCAAACTGATTATTGCATCGAGACAGTACGGAAAAATCAATTCCTTTCAGCTTCAGAAAATGGGCGTTGTAATGAAACGTGCACGTTACTTTATTACATGCAACGAACTTTCTTCGCCTTCGGTTAATGAAATAAAACCCGAGAATCTGAAACCTTTATTAATGAAACAAATCCCCAAAATGAAAAAAGAAAAATACCCGGGACAATTAAAGTTATTTGATGTTGCATAATAATATAACATTGTTCTTATTGCGACACAATTATTTATTGTGAAAATGCCAACAACCATAAATACCCGCCTCCCATCATCCTGATTTCTACAACAAATTATTTGAAATCATGAACCTCTGGATTTACGATAGAACTTTTGAAGGTTTCCTTACTCTTGTATTCAATTGTTATGAATTAAAAATATTTCCCGATACTATTTTAGGAAAAATAAATAATCAGCCCTTCATTTTTCCTGAAAACTACGAGGTTATTACTGATGAAACAAAAGCAAAAAGGGTATGGAACGGACTGCATAAAAAAATTTCAAATACCAGTTGCCAATTGTTATACCATGCATTCCTTTCCGAAATATGTGATGTAGAATTATTGATGTTACACTACATAAGGGAAGTGTTTGAATCGCGGGTAAACATCGAATTAAATTTTGGCAATCATTACATTCTCGAAATGCTTAAGATGGATAAAAAGGTAACCCGCGAAGCCCAAAGAATACTCATGTTTGTAAGATTTCAGAAAACTATTGATGAAATTTATTATGCTTCTTTTGATCCGAAATACAATGTTCTTCCCTTGGTTATAAAACATTTTGAAAACAGGTTTGCCGACCAGAAATGGATTATTTACGATACCCGGCGCAATTATGGCTTTTATTACGATTTGAAAAACACTTCTGAATTTAGGTTTACAGAAAACAATGTAAACCGGGCTACTGGTAAAATAGACAAAAGTATGATGGCCGAGGATGAACAGCTTTTTCAGGAACTCTGGAAAAAATATTTTAAATCGATGTGTATAAAAGAAAGAATAAACCCTAAACTTCATATGCAACTCTTGCCCAAACGATTCTGGAAATATCTTACTGAAAAACAAGACAGTGAATGATTGGAATATAAATTATCTGAATAAAAGAATTTTATTTAATAATCTTTGTTACAAATGAATGACTATAACCTAAGCCAGCGCGTGTAAAAAAATCCTTTCGCAACAGACCTGTTTCAAAAACAATTTTTATTTCAATAAAATAATCTTTGTCTTCAGTCTTTTTTCCAGCTCCACAATGCTTATCTCCTCTAGGGTTGCGTGATTTGTGTTACTGAACCAGCCGCAGAAAAGTACTTTTTTTGTTTTTACCGACTGTACCACTTTCCAGCAATAATTTGGAACTGTAGCATTTCCCATTTTTACACTTCCAAAGACTCCACCGCAAATAATATATAATTTTTCTTTCTGCGACCACTTTCTTACTTCGGTTTCATTTTTTTTCCACACGCCCCTGTTTAAATTTACAGTCTGTGGCAGGCAGTTGTAGTACCTGAAAGTAAGTTCGTCTTTTTCGCAATTGAAAGCAAAATCTTCGGCATTTGCCAAATGACCTTTATCGTAAATACTTCCTTTGTAGTCATCGTCGGTAGCGCATTTCAATGCCGGTTCATCATTTTTAAATGAGAACTTTGTGCGGTCGCAATCGCCACCACCTTTGTATAATGTGTAACTTACATACCTGGGTTCGTGATAGGTATTGCTGAAGTTTGCCTTGTAGATTCCTTTGTTAATAATTATTTGTGAAAAACCGGAACACCATACAAATAAGATAATCAATAAAGAAATAATGAATGTTTTCATTTTATATTATTTTATTGGCAATTTGTTTTACAATTTACGCTGTATTCCTCAGATAACAGATTAATATTTTGAATTACAATTGCCCATCTAAAGTACAAAATATTAAATTCCAAATAAATTATTTAAATAAAATTATTCTTTTACAAATTTTTTCGTCAAGGTGTTAGCATTATCTGTCCATTTCACAATATAAACCCCACACTTAAAGTTTCCGGTATTAATTTGTGTTTTGCCATTATTTATTTGTTGTTTCATTAATTCCTGTCCATAGGCATCATAAACTGTTACGAAACTTTTATTTTTTATTGGCAATATTGCAATAGTTAAAAAATCGGTTGCGGGAGTCGGATAAATAAACAATTGAAATTCAGGAGTAACCATTTCATTAGCCGAAAAAGGTAATGCTGAGAAATAATAAGGGTTTTTTCTCAGTTTTGCCAGTACGTACCAGCTTGTTGCTCCAATATGCAATCTGTTATGATAATTCCAGTCAAACCCGGTAGAAGTATTATTATGATCTGCAGCAACAATTCCTTTGTTATTGAAATTATAAAATGCAGGAGTTTTATGATGAGTCTGTACATATTCAATATACGACAGTAATGAATCGGCAAAATCTTCATTGCTTTTCATGCTGTTTGCAATAGCAGCCTGTGCAGTTCCTTCGAACCATATTCCATCCTTATCGGAATTAAAATCAAATCCGTTAATGTTCGACAGATAATTTTGACTTATGAAATTTGAAAGATAGCAGTTTTGATTCGCCCAATTCATTCCGTTGCAATAATTCGAAGAACTGTCTTGAAAAGCCATCATGTACCATGCCTGAATGTCAAGCGGAATACAGGTTGTATTAGGAGTAATACCAGTGTTGTCAGTACCCGTCCAGAAATGATTGCCTGCCTGATTCCACATTGCAAGTACAAAACTTTTTGCATTTTGTGCAACCGAATCATATAGGGGAATTGAAGTAATGTTGTGAAGCCTGTTAAACAATGCATACAGGTCAATATTATGTTCCGTGCTTTTCCATGTAACCTTTGTTTGTCCGGTATCAAATCCTTCAAATCCACCGGTAAAACCAAAATTTGTTTTTGTACTGTCAATACACCAGTTGGCAATAGCTTCTGCTGCGTTTAAATATTGGGTCTCCGCAGTAGCTTCGAAAAGCGATGTTAATGCCAATCCTGCCCAGGCCATATTCCCTGTTGAGGTTGAAACGGTGCTGATATCTTCGCACCATGTACCGGTACTGCTATTCCACCAGCCCGGCATTCTTGATATTGAATCACCATCGTTTATATCGCCGCACATGTATGAATTTCTTACTCTTCCATCATTAAAATACCTGTCATGGTCAAGTACATAAATAAAAGCATCGCCGATAAGTTTTGCCCGGTTTAAATAATCCGCATCACTGCTGTTGTTATATAGCATCAGGCTTACAATCAGATTTAACGCATTATCGTATACATCAGCACGGTTTTTCATTGTAATATCAATGGAATCGCTACCGCAAACATAACTTTGGCTGAAACGCGGTAGTTGCGACCTGTCCTTATCGTATTTTATTTCGTCAGCATAAATAACAGCGCTGTCAGGGTTAAAGCTTTTTGTCGCCGAAACATTAAAACCATTTATCACATTCGAAAAATCATGCGCAAGTTCAACACCATCGTAATAAACGGAATCAATATAGGTATAGGACAGGTTAGGTGTGTTAAGGGTTCCGCCAACAACAATACCAAATCCTCCTGCAACATTAGTATCATTTAAATTTGAAGGACCTTTCCATTCATACCATTGCCAGTTTGTGTTTAACATGATGGTAGTGTCTATTTGCCCGCTTGAGTCGCCGCTTTTTCCAAAAAGGAATTTTACTTTTCCTTGTGTTGATATTTTTGCTTTAAACCTGATTTTGGTCATTCCCGTCAGATCATATCCGTTACTACTTGAAAAGCCACCTTCGGGAGGACAAAAATATATTCCTGCCCATGTAGAATTTCCTCCGAACCAGTTCAGCCGCATACATTTATTTCCCTGCCCGTCATCGGCGCCATAATTAAAGTTAAAATTAGAATAAGTACCCATATAAACCGGCTGGCAATACTTATTATTCATGCCGGCAGCAGAATCAAGATAAACCCAAAACCTGTTATCGGTCAAATCTATCGAATAAAGATGCCAGATGTTGGTAAGCTGAACATATCCGGTACTGCGAATATCAATACCATCCTGAAACGGAAGTAAACTGTTATGGAAAGGCGCCCGATTTGTTCCACCAAGCATAAATTCAACCGTTCCGCAACCCCTGGCATAAAATGAAAGGGTTGTTGCTCCCGACAGATCATAACCGCGATAAACACCATTATTGGCATTTGGATAAACATATTTTACTGCCGAGAAATTATTAACCGATTGGAGAAATATTTTTGTGCAGCTTCTCCCGAAAGCAGAATCGGTAACAGCTTCGTTAATTTTTATACTGTCGATATCACCTTCATAAACTGAGGGAATAAAAATATTTCCCCCACAATTATCATCTTTATAGACATAAGAAAATTTATGATACTGATCGAATTGTTCTTTTAGATGAGTACATGCGCTATCTAAAGTTTGTGCATGTACAAAAGTTACCTGGAAATAAAAGATGAATAAAAAAACAAATAATGTTATTTTCATTTTTTGATTTTTTTAGTGATTACTTTTTAAAATTATGCATAATATTTTTCATTACTTACCTGTCTTTACATTCATTTCATCTTTTATCCCCATAAAACTTACAGGATTATCGTGCATTAATATTTTTAATTCATCCTGCGAGAATATTGTTTTAAAGTTATTGTAATAACTCTGCATGGTAACTTTACCGGTAAAGTACATCACATCGAAATCGGTTCCAAACATCAGGCGGGTTTTGAGTTTTGGGTTATCGTCCCAGAACTTTTTCATAGGTGTTAACTCACCTGTGCTTATGTAGCACGATAAATCGGAGTACACGTTTTCATTCTCATTTACCAGCCGGACAATCGTTTTTGCCCATTCATATGAGGAATCGGAGCTTCCCAGGTGAGCAAAATCAATCTTCAGGTTTTTGTATTTCTTAACAACAGGTTCAAAGTTAAGCGGGTTTCCAAAATCAAAATACTTCCATGAAGTGCTGGGAGGAAAGCCACCTTTACCGCAATGGAAAGTAATGGGCAAATTATTATCGTTACAATATCTGTAAACGGCATCCATAGGCTGGCTTAACGGATGAAAGCCCATCCGGGGATAAAGCTTCACCCCGTAAAACCGTCCATCGCCCCTGAAAAAACTGCCGGTCAGCAGGGCATCTATCATTCCCGGGCGACGGGGATCAATGGCTACAAAAGGGTATAATTCTCCTTTCCTTTTTTTTACCAGTTCCACCAGGTTATTCATATGATAACAGTATCCCTCGGTCGGGTAAAAACCCCCGGTTGATGTCCTGCTTTTCATCATAAGAGTTTCCTTAACCGATCTCTCCTCGTCTATTATTTTTAATGCCTGCCCGGCATTTCCATCAATTACTGTCTTTTGGGTTGCTTTAAGTGCCGTATTTTTTGATTGCAGGTATTCGCTGAAATCGTCCAGTATCTCGTTCCAGTAATCCTGGTATTCTTTTTCATCCACCCGGATGGCTTTTAATACTTTAACATCGTGTAAAGCCTGATCTTTATCCAGCGGATAGGCTAATATATAAAAGATATCCATCATCAGGGGTATAATCCGCAGGTTATCCGGAGGAAAAGCTTTTTTAGCCTCATCCTGCAAAAAATCCAGGTTCTTTTCCTCTGTCCCCGCTGCTGCATGGATAAGTTCGTATAACTGCCGGAGCAGTTCCTTTAAATCGGATAATTTTCCCTGGGTGGTATATAATGCTTTAGAAGACGGGTCGTGCCACGGGTAGGTTCCATGTAAAATATCATGCAGCATGCTTTTAACTTCTTTAATGGCATACTTCAAAGTGAAGATATGACAATGTGCATCGTATCGGTAGTATGTTTCCATATGTTTTGGTATTATGTTATTGGATTAAAAAATCAACAAAAAAACAGTAGTTTTGCATAACGGATAGAGTAGGCTTTTATACAACACATTGTTTGAGGTTTAATTTATTGTGAACTTGTAGCTAAATTTAATATCGGAATATCGACACAAATTCCTACTGTAAATCTGAATATTCTTGCTTCATAACCATTGGCAGAAGAACTAACAGATTTTAAAGATGGCGTTAACTGGCAGCCGGCATTAAAAGAAACCGGACTTTTAGGTATTCCCCACGAAAGAAATAATCCGGGAGAAATTATATCTTTCAATTGTATTTTTGAAACTGTGGTTGCGGTATCGTTTGTAAATCTAAACGTTGTTATTGAACCTATATCTACAATTGATAAAAACAACGTGGAGGACACACCACATTTTATACCATGTGTGAATGGAAATGCTGAATGCCCCCAACTAACTGCAACCCCAATTGGGGCTGTAACACCATATGAATATTTTGGTTCAGACCAAAATTTCGTTCTTTCCTGTCCTGCAAATAATCCACAATAAGCATTTAAAGAAACATTGAATGCAGACTCTCTTTTAATTCTTGATGAACCTGCTGGCAAAGCAATGGTTTCGATGGCGGCTGCAACTTCATCGGAGGTTTTGGCCTGAACAACAGCAGCCATAAAGGAACCATATTTTAATACTTTTTGAGCAACATTTACAGGAATTGAATCTGAAGGATTTGTATTATTTTTTTTCTTTATTTTCTTTGTTTTTGATTTAAATTGTTTCATTTTATGCTTATAACAGCATTTAGTTGTGTCTGATGGATTTCGTTTTAGAAAATTTAAGTCTTTATTAATTTCATCTTTTTCCTTCATTAGTCTATTAATTTTATCCTGATATTTAGGTTTAAGCATTTTAAAAGGAATCTCTACTATACTAAGCAATTGACTTGTATTAACAATTGCTGATGCATAATTTCTTCTGTTAACATCAATGACAATGTCGGCGGATGTTTGAGCTATATCAAAATATTTTTCTGTAGAATCCTGAATATGTATTTCTTTTGGGAAACAGGGTAAATTTTCTACCTGGGTTAAATATTTCATTAAATCAATTGAACCAGATACAAAGGAGTAATAGTTTTCAAAAAGAAGGGAGTCATTATTTATTTTTTTCAATCCTTTTATTTTTGTTTCTAAAGATTGAATTTTAACAGCAATGTTTTTAATGTATTGTTTATAAATTGATAAACTAGCATGAGAATTATCTATTATTTTCCAGAGCGAATCGTTTTCATTGGAAAAATTCACAAAGATTATATTGTCCATTTTTGCCCTTTGTTCAAGCAATCCTAAGTAAATTTTCAATAAGATGGTATCGGTCCAAAGCTTTTTTAAATCTGAATATGGAACCCAATAGTTATCCCCATCAGTATTGCTTTTTAAAGAAGTTGAAAGAAGAATTAAGGTCTGGAATGACGGTTTGATATTTTTATTATTTATTTTATCAAAATTTTCAACAGGAAAGTCCTCAATTATATTACCTGGGTGTTGTTTATCCTGAATGGATTGAGCGATATAAAAACTTGATAGAAGCATTGCTTTAAGATCTGGCATGTTGTCAAAATAGTCTTTGTGATTTTCTATTATGGTAGGAAGGTTTGATGGCAATGAAGCTAAATCTTTTTCAAACGATTCTCTTAATGTTTGAATGTAAGCTTCAAACATGTAAATTTCATCACCAATAGCCGATAAAGCTATATATGTTTGAGGAAATATAGTTTGAATATCTGGATACTTATTAAGTTCATCCTTAAACTTTTCAAAAAATGCAATGCTTAACTCTTGTTTGGTACGTTTTACAATAAACTTTGCAAAGCCATCGGCGATAGTGGTTACATCGAAGCCCCCAATAGGAAGATTTTTTTTTTCACTGCTTTTTGGAATTGGTAATTCTTTAAATAAATCTGACTGCACCCCCGATAAATTAATATATGGAGCAATAAATGAATTATAATTTGGACTTCCTTGCTGTTGTAATAAAGCCAGTATTTGGTTTCCTTTTGTTGCATTAAGTGGAGGTGAAACCAAATAGGGTTTTAAAATAATTGCTACCTCATTAATATTCGTTGTATCAGGAATAAATTCATTATTTAGGATGTGTCTTTTAAGATCAACGGCATCATTATATGGATTTTGCCCAAAAGAATTAAAAAAAACATAAGACAAGCTGATGATTAATAAATATTTTTTCATATTGTGTCAATTTATTAAGTTAAATATTTTAACAGGGTCTATAATAGGATATTTTTTTTCAGGCAAAGATTCAAATGAGTCAAACTTGTCAGTAACAGTTTTCAGATAATTGATGAGTTCTTTTTTTGATATTTTTTTGTTTTGGGAAACCAAATATGCTAAAATAAGTGCTATAACTCCAGCTACAAAAGGAGTTGCCATGCTACAACCTGTCATTGTTTTATACCTTCCATCGTTCCAAATCGAAAAAATATCACGACCAGGACCTAAAATGTCTAAATATGAACTTCTAGCTGTTACTTCATCCATTTTATAATTTTTATTCACCGCACCAACCCCAATACAAGCATTAAGTGATGTTGGAAATGAATTAGAATCAAATCCTAAATCACCCAAATCAGTTAATGAACCAACTAAAATTCCTTTATAATCTGAATCTAAATTTTGAATTCTGTTTTGAAACTCTTTATTGAATTGATCAACTGCAACGCTAACAGAAATCACATCTGCGTTGTTAGTATATGCCCACTCAATTCCTTTAAAAAGTAAACTTGAATCTATTCCGGTTGATTTATCAGATATTTTGCCAATAAGCAAGCTAACATCAGGTGCTACACCACAAGAATAGATACCTTGAGCTGCAATAATTCCTGCACAATGGGTACCATGTCCAATGTTGTCGCTTACATTTTTCATTAATAATTCATCTTCGCCTTCATAAAGAAAATTTTTAGTAAGGACAATATTGTTTTTATTTATATCTGGATGTGACTCCATGAGTCCAGTATCAAGAATAGCAACACGAATACCTTTGCCCTTTGTTTTATTCCATAAACTATCAATACCAAACTTAGAAATATGCCAATTTTCACTCATTTTGAACAATTTATTTGCATTAATTTCATTTACCCCTCCACTCCAATAAAAATTCCCATCCAGACCTTTATACCATTTATTGTTTCCTTCGTAAAAATCACCCTCTACCATCTGTTCTTCCACTTCAATTACAGAGCCGGGAGTAAGATAATTATAACAGGGTGCATTTACACTGGGTTTTCCTGTGCGCACATTCAGGTTTTTTATAACTGTAACTTTCATATTATCCAACTCTTTCAATTTGTTTTGTTTCAGGTTTTACTTTAGAATCCTTTTCTCCCTTCGGCTTTAACGAACTCCGCAGGTTGACAAGTTTACTTAGCAAATCGAACCAGAAAGGTGCTCCGAGAGAGATGGCCAAAGCTGTTAATATCCATCCCAGGATACTTTTCCAGCTGATCAGCCCTGTTTTTACCCAAAAATGAAGATTCTGCCGGAACTGGCACTTTGTTCTTAGCTTAATGGTAGAGCTATCGGTTAAACACTGTTTGCATTTCTTTTGGAATGCAGTATTATATGGCAGTACTTTTTTACATATTGCCGTATCGGTAGAATCGTATTTCGGCCAACCTAGCGATAAAACATTGTTTGCGCTTTGCATGTCTTCATTAAGTGTATTATATGCGGCTTTCAGAATTTCATTCCTGTTCTCGAACCAGGTAGAATCATATACCTTATTAGTATCTTTCTTTAATGAATCCAATATATAAACAGTTGTCTGGTACTTTGTCCCGGCAGCGGATGCCAGCTGAACCATTTGTTCCCGTGCTTTTTTATCCTTTGATAAGTTATTTACTATGGAAATGGTGTTAACATTAAAGATTACGGCAATGAATAACCCTATTATAAATAAGGTTGTTTGTACATGTTTTTTATACCAGCCGGTTGTCTGTTCCATTGTGGTATCATACCAGCTTTCGAGAGACAATTTGAATTTTTCAAGGTCATTGTTCGCATCCACTAAAAGAGAACGAAGGAAAGCCTGGGTTTCACTGCCATTAAATTCTTTTGATTTTTTCTTTTTTACTTTATTATCTGATTTTTCAAGATACCCTAAGATAACCGGCAACGGGTCATCGCCCGGTTTTATTTCATTGCCTTTTAACAAGTCCATTACAACTTTTGAAAATATCTGTGCATTCATGTATGACGGCTTATTATGCCATTTACCTGACGACAGGTATTTTATCATGGGGTTTTTATAGAATTTCCCTGCAAACGAGTCATCAGGCTTTTTGGGAAACCAATAAAAACGGAAAAACTCTAATATTCCCTTAAAAATATTATTTGATGAAGAATCATCGTTTAACATCCTGTTAATTGCCTTACATAACATTCTTGCACGTAATCCGAAAATCGTTGAAACAAATTCCTGCACTATTGAGGCAAGTAAGCTATAAAGCAGGTAAACGAATATCAACCCGATAACAACATCTAAAGCAACTGAACCAAGCATAGTATAAGTTTTTATTTTTCGCCTACTCTCTCCCAGCTTTTCGGCTTACGCTGTTATTTTATAATTAAATTTTAAAAAATGCCTGAAAACCTCCATACATTTTTGTATTTACTTTTTCCTGGCTAAGATAATATAAAAGATCATTTGCTATTCAAAACTTTTGAGACATAAGCAAATACACCTGTTCTCACCTTACCGTCCTCACAAATTCCAACAGGCATCGTTACAGTGGCGGTTGCTTTTTTTGTATCCTGCGGAGAATCCAGATTGTAGTTATACTCTGTATCCAGGAAAAAAGGAATAATACAGTAAATTTCTTCATGTTATTTGGTCTTGGGTTATTAAAATAGCCATAAATTATTCACCCAAACCCATAGTCGAAAAACCAGGTAAGTAGTAACCTTATTTTTTGAACTATTTTCAATAAAAAATGAAAATAATTTATTTGCGGCTTATTTACAGATACTTACAAAAGGCGTTTTTTTACCGTTTTAGGGAATAATGATGCACCTTTTGAAAAAACAGCAGGAATTTAATCTGATCTCAGGGAAAAACTTATTTTTTAAAGCCAGAAGTTCAACGGTTTGGGGCTTTAAATCTGGGATTTGGGGCTTTGTTTGACGTTCAACATCAGTTGTTCATTAATTCAGGGTATTGTGCGCCGGGGTTTAGCTCTTCGTTTTATTATTCCGGTAATATGGTTCGCAGCAGTCTTGCCTGTTTAATATAGAGTTTTAACTCCCCGTTTTCGGCCATTAACTTAAATTCCACATCAACACCATATTCTGATTTTTCGTTTTTATCAAGGTTGGCTGTAAGAGATTTATGAATATCAAGAACAACCTTTTTCAATTCATTAAGTTGATTTTTCAAATCTTCCCGGAGAAAAATATCATGAATACCGGACCTGGATTTTATTTCAAAGGTATTGTCCTGTGCCGATGCAAACAAAACGGATTCGGGTATCTGTCCGTTTTCGGGATTAGTAACAGAATTCTCTCCGGATTGAGTGTTAATGATGAGCGAAAGATTATTTTGTTCGGGGATGGTTACTGCCACACCATTTGCATATTCATTCGAAAATGCTTCATTTATCAGAATAGCCATACCTGCATTTGAATGATTGATAAAGTAGAATTCCCTTTCTTCAAATGCCAGCAGGCTCCACAGGGATGCATATACCCGGAGTATTTTTCCGGCCAATGTAACATCTCCATCATCAATACTATACCCTTCCGAAGTATAAAGACCTGCACCGTTAAAACCAGGCAAATCTTCACAATTGGTCGAACTTCTTAAACGGATTTTTGAACAGGCAAACTGCTCCTGGATCAGGTTTTTTATATCGCCGATTAAGGTCGGGCTAACGCCTGCGTTTAAAATTCTTTCCCTTATTTGTTCGAGTTGCTTATTTCGCTTATCGGTCCCGGGCTTTTGAGTAATTAATGCCCGGATCAGCGTATCGGCCCCGCAACTCTTAATAGTATTAAAATACCAGGAAAAAGGAATGGCATACCCCTGCTTCACATAGGTTGGAAATAATTGCCGGAGAATTGCATAATTTGAGGCTTTTGCACCCACATACGGGGTAGATTGTATAACTGGATTGCTTTTATTTAAATCTACTATGTTATTGGCCGTATTGAATGGCCGGGGAATGTCAATTTTCCGGATGCGGGATTCCCAAAACTCTTTTGCTTCTTTTTCGCCGGCTTCAGTTATTGAAATTCTGTTTCCCGAACAGGTTATCTTAACCAGTTTGTTCATCAGTTGTTTTGCCCCGGGGATATATTTCAGGTCTGTTGCATACAGGTTTATGGTTCCCCTGTTTCTGGCCAACAGGTTAATGTGGGAGAGAGGTGTTTGAGGTTCTAATGTTATAATACCGCTTATAGGAGGAACCTGTTCGGGAAGGTTTTCGTAAACCAGGATATCTTTTACAGAAGGCTGAATTGATGTTTCCTGACCGGCAGGTACATATTTCAGGTATCCTATTCCTGTTCCGGAATTAAGCACTTCCGCTTTTTTACCGCCGGCCTTAGTCAATAATTGCGAAAGCGTCAAATCCGGGTATCCGTTTTTATTTATTGTTTCCGCAACAGAGGTATTTGGAGTTGCATTGGGGTCGGATGCCAGCACAATAATCCCTTTTGAATAAATCCCTGATTGTTTTCCGATATATGTTGAAACCGTATTCAACAGTTTTAATATGGTTTCGGCCATTTGTTGCCGGTTATCTTCGTAACGGTAATCTTCTATCCTGACAGCCCATGTATATTTCGAACCATCAATAATCACATTTGTATCTCTTAAATCATAAAGAAAAAAAGGGATATATTTTCGTGTATAAGGATTTCTTACCTGCTCCTTAAATTGTTTAAATGTGATGCCTGTTTTTAAGCAAACAGAAATATATTGGGCATGACCTTTATATTTATTGTAATCATACAGGTGTATTGCCGGTAAGTCTTCGTTCCAGCCGGTTGCCACGCCCGGCCATGTCGGAATTTTTTCGTACGACAAAAACTGAAATTCCTTATCGGAGTATACATTCTGGGAATAAACAGGAACATTAAATGCCAAGGCAATAACAAAGTAAAATAAAAACCTGACCATTTATTTTCGAGTTACAATTACCCTGCTAATTTACAAAATAATTATTCCCGAATGAGTAATCTGAAATAAGTTCATTTATGCACATTATCGAAAAACAACGGTAAATTCTGTGAAAGTTCTGCAAACTTCTGAAAGCTACCGGTAAATTTATTTTTTTGAACAGGAAGAGTTGAATTTTTTTAATAGGGTGCAGGTACTTTTAACTCAGCAAATATGTATTTTATATGTATATTGTTTTCTTTCCTGCAGAAATTTCACAAAATAATCACCTTCGGATAAACCGTTAATATTTACATTACGTCGTGCAAAAGGGGGTAATTCATTAAATTCTTCTTTCTTCATCAACTGCCCGTATATGTTGTATAAAAAAACTGATAATTCTTTGTCGTTACCGGAATAAGTAAAAGAGAAACATTCTGCGGCAGGGTCCGGAATAATTTCTTTTATCTCAAATTGTGTTTCGTTTTTCATAGATTATGAGTTATAAAGATTTAAATAAAATATTCACTCTTAAGACATTAACCTATTACAAATATATAGCGATCTTTTCAAAATCATTTGAATATTTGACTAACTGCAAGATTATTTTATATTAAATACAATTTTTAGGATAAAACACTTAAAATAATGGATAAACAGATATTCAGCTTTATCAGTCTTCCATTAAATCAATTTCATCGTTTACTGAAAAACCAGTAAAAAATTATTAATAAAGTACACATAATTGTACTTTAGTCCTGAATAATTCAGATATCTGATTAATCATTCAACCTATGATTTAAAACAATAAATTATTTCTGATTAATCTTTACTTTTGCACAGACAATATGCCTGCTGAATGATACGATTCATTTTAAATGATAAACTGATTGAGACTTCCCTTCCGGAAGGCATGACCCTTCTTGATTTTATCAGGTATGAATGTCATTTACCGGGAACTAAAACCGGCTGCCGTGAAGGCGACTGTGGGGCATGCACCTGCCTGACAGGAGAAAATTTAAACGGAAGATTATTCTATAAATCGGTTACTTCCTGCATTTATCCTCTTGGAAATGCGCATGGCAAACATGTTGTTACTATTGAGGGTTTAAATATGCCGGAACTGACACCCGTTCAGCGGGCACTTATTGAAAATTCAGGCTCACAATGCGGATTCTGCACTCCCGGTTTTGTGATTTCACTCACCGGCTTCTGTCTTTCAGATGCAGAAAACACAATGAAGAACGCTATCCGTTCAATGGACGGAAATATATGCAGGTGTACCGGTTACAAATCTATTGAAAGAGCTGCAAAACAAATTACAAAATTAGCCACAGACAAAGACATTAACCGCCCGGTTAACTGGGCTATCGAAAAAGGATTTGTCCCCGGCTACTTTACAGGTATTTCGAAACGCTTAAGCAAAATCGAACCTGCTATATTTAAAAACGGACATGCTTTTATCGGAGGAGGTACCGATCTGCTGGTTCAGCAACACGATACCATTTCGGAAAAAGAAATAAGTCTTATCAACTTCCTTCAGTCAAAAAGAGAAATTGTTACAGATAACAACGTTTGCTCAATTGATGCAGCTTGCACTGTATCTGATTTGATGCACTCCGGTGAATTCAATAAGATTATTAATACAGGAAAATTTCTTAACCTTATTTCCTCCACACAAATCAGGAATATGGGTACTATTGCAGGAAACTTTGTTAACGCATCCCCCATAGGCGATTTATCCGTCATTTTTCTGGCCCTTGACAGCACAATTATTATTAAAGGCAGTCAGGGAGACCAAAGAAAAGTTGAACTAAGAAATTTTTTTAAATCGTACAAAATAATTGACCTGAAAAAAAATGAATGGATTGAAAAAGTAATTTTCGAAATTCCCGGTAAACAAAACCTGTTCAACTTTGAAAAAGTAAGTAAGCGCACATATCTCGATATAGCTTCGGTAAATTCTGCCCTGGCAATCTCTGTTGAAAATAACATTATTAAGAAGATTCATGCTTCGGCAGGCGGGGTCTTTGCCATTCCTCTTTATCTCTCCAAAACCTGTGAATTCCTGATTGAAAAAGAATTAAACCGGGATATGCTTAACCGGGCATTGGAGATTCTGCAAAACGAAATCAGCCCTATTAGCGATATTCGCGGATCAGAAAAATATAAAAGGCTTTTGATAAAACAGTTATTTCTTGCGCATTTTGTTGAATTATTTCCACGAACCTTCAAACCCGGCAGTCTATGATAAACATCGACCTGAAAGGACACGTTACCGGCCGCTCGGTTTACCTTGACGATATCCCTGCTCCGGCAGGAACCTTGTTTGCCCTTGCTTTCGATTCGCCCGTAGCCCATGCAAAAATTATTTCTGTTGATTATGCAAAAGCAGAAGCGTTAAAAGGCGTTGTTAAGATTTTAACTCATTCAGATATCCCCGGTGAGAACCAGATTGGAAGCATCATCCGGGACGAACCCCTGTTTGCCGGAAAGGAAGTTCATTTCGCGGGAATGCCTATTGCGCTCATTGTTGCAGAATCGGAATTTATTGCAAGACGGGCAAGAAAACTCATTGAAATAGAATTTGAGGAATTACCCGTCATAACCGATCCCAGGGAAGCCTGTGCCCAGAATAAACTGGTATTTCCTCCCCGTACTTTTAAAATCGGCGAACCGGAAAATACCTGGAAAAAATGCAAATATATTTTTGAAGGAAGAGCCGATTCGGGCGGACAGGAACATCTGTACCTCGAAACGCAGGGAGCTTTTGCTTTTCCTTTGGAAAACGGTAATATTAAAATCTCCTCTTCAACACAAGGGCCTGCGGCTGTTCAGAAAATTGTTTCGAGGGTACTGGGAATCCCCATGCATAAGATTGAGATTGATGTTATTCGCCTGGGTGGCGGCTTTGGAGGCAAGGAAGACCAGGCTACGGTATGGGCTGTTCATACTGCCCTTGCCGCTCATTTGCTGAATAAGCCTGTGAAATATTCTGTTCATCGCCTGGATGATATGCGGATGACAGGAAAAAGGCATCCTTACAGTTCCGATTATAAAATCGGTTTATCGAAAGACCTGAAAATATTAGCATACAAGGCCATTTTCTACCAGAATGCAGGTGCTTCAGCTGATCTTTCGCCTGCTGTTATGGAACGAACTTTATTTCATGGAACCAACTCATATTTTGTACCAAATGCAGAATTAACAGCGTACAGTTGCAGAACCCATCTTCCGCCGAACACGGCCTTCCGTGGATTTGGCGGACCACAGGGAATGTTCGTAATGGAATCGGCTATTGTTCATGCCGCAACAGAACTGAAAATTTCAGCCAGAGAAATCCAGGAAAAAAACCTGATAAAAGAAGGAAATGAATTTCCGTACGGGCAAATAGCAAAGAAGGTTAATATTACAGACTGTTTTAAAACGGCACATAAATACTTTGTTATTTCTGAAATCGAAAAAGAAATAAACGTTTTTAATTCCTCCAACACTCTCTTCAAAAAGGGAATGGCTGTTCAACCCATATGTTTTGGAATATCTTTTACCAACACCCCGATGAATCATGCACGGGCGCTGGTTCATATTTACCAGGACGGAAGCATTGGGATAAGCTCCGGCGGTGTGGAAATGGGTCAGGGTTTAAACACCAAGCTGGTACAGGTAGCTGCATCTGTGCTATCTGTTAATACTTCACGGATAAAGATTGAAACAACGAACACAACACGCGTTGCCAATACTTCGCCTACGGCAGCAAGCGCCACCGCCGACCTTAATGGCAAAGCGCTTGAAATGGCTTGTTTCGAATTATTAACAAGGTTAAAGAAAGTTGCTTCAGAATATCTGAATACTTCCGCCGAAAAAATAGAAATCAGGAATGAAGAAGTTTTAAAAAACAATATTCCCTCCGGACTGAGTTGGGAAGAACTGGTTATGACGGCACACATGGAAAGAATTTGTTTAAGCGAAAACGGACACTACGCTACTCCCCTGATTCATTTCGATAAAATCAAAGAAAAGGGGCACCCGTTTGCATATCATGTGTACGGTGTTGCAATCCTGGTTGTAAAGGTGGATTGCCTCCGGGGAACCTATGAGTTTGAATCGGTAAAAATTGTTCATGATTTTGGAAATAGCATGAATACTGCTGTTGACCTGGGACAAGTAGAGGGAGCTCTCGTGCAGGGTATCGGGTGGATGACCATGGAAGAATTAAAATACAGCGATAAGGGTAAATTGTTATCGAATGCTCTTTCTTCGTATAAAGTTCCCGATATTTATTCGGTTCCCAAAGAAATCGAAATCAAAGAGCTTGAAACAGAAGGAAATCCTATGGCCATAAGAAAATCCAAAGCAGTGGGCGAACCTCCTCTTATCTATGGTCTGGGCGCTTATTTTGCCATACAAAATGCCGTCAGGGCTTTTAATCCTAAACATAAACCCGCCTTTGATGCTCCTTTCACTCCTGAAAAGGTTTTGCTTGCCCTGTATGAGTAACATTGAATACAAATTTTCCAATATTCTCAGGGGTGGGATCATCTATACCTGCGGAGATTCTGTTGCTGCACTAATTTCAGGTGAATTCAGTTTTATTCGCTTTGCCGGAATTCTTCTTATCGGCGCCACCCTGTATGCTTTTGAAATTCCCAATTATTTTAAATGGATTGATAAAAAGACATCGGATCATTCAGGAATTAAGGCATCACTCTACAGAACTCTTCTTGCCATTTTATATTTCAATCCGCTCTGGATTACCCGTCATTTGTTCTTTATTAAACTTATTTCATTAAGAACAGGAGAAATTTCCCTGAACCTGTTTCAAATAGGGCTTTGGTCGTTCCTTGTAAACATCCCCATTTCACTCCTCTGTAACTTTATTATTCAGAATAAAATCCCTCTCAAGTGGAGATTTTTAGCCAGTGCCATTTTCTCCTCTATTATGGCCATCTATTATGCCATGAGTGCCGTGTGGTTTAAGTGACTAATCAAGCCACTCCGGGTCCTCAGCCAAACGAAGAATCGGAAAGCGGCAATAAAAAAATATTCGTTAAATTTTTTACCTTTGTTGCAGATTTTACATTTATGGATTTTAACTCATTCGGATTTGACCCGAAACTACTCGAAGGAATAGAAGCGACAGGGTACACTACTGCAACACCCATCCAGGAACAAGCTATTCCTGTCATTTTAGAAGGCAAAGACTTAATTGGCTCCGCACAAACCGGCACAGGAAAAACAGCAGCTTTTCTTCTTCCGGTTATTCAGAAAATAATTTCCTCAAACCACGATTTCAGTATTAAGACAGTTGTTATTGTTCCCACCCGTGAACTGGCTGTTCAGATCGACCGGCTTTGCCAGGGGCTTTCGTATTTTACCCAGGTAAGTTCCATTGCCATTTATGGCGGAACCGATGGTGGTGTTTTCGGACAGGAACAAATTGCGTTAAAAGAAGGTGTGGACATTGTTATATGCACACCCGGCAGATTTATAGCTCATCTAAACATGGGCTATGTTGATCTCAGCCATTTAAAATTCCTTATACTTGACGAAGCTGACCGCATGCTCGATATGGGTTTTCTTGAAGATATTGTAAAGATTTTATCTTTTCTCCCAAAACAAAGACAGAACCTGTTGTTTTCGGCCACCATGCCTGATAACATCCGGTTGCTTGCAAGAAAAACCCTTCACTATCCTGTAGAAATAAACCTGGGGGTTTCGAAACCGATTGAAAAAATTGTACAAACGGCTTATGTTGTATTTAACCACCAGAAAAACAGCCTGGTAAAATACATTCTGAAACAAAAACAATTGAAAACTGTACTGGTATTCTGTTCCACCAAACAAAGCACAAAAAAACTTGCCCAGGAACTCAAACAAGCAGGCATTTCAGTAGCCGAAATTCACTCCGACCTCGATCAGCAGGTTCGTGAAATTACCTTGCAAAAATTCAAAAACAAACAACTATATGTGCTCGTTGCTACAGACATTCTTTCCCGTGGTATCGATATAGACGACATTGACCTTGTTATAAATTTTGACGTTCCTAACGACGGCGAAGATTACATACACCGCATTGGCCGCACTGCCCGTGCCGAAGCTGATGGTCAGGCTATAACATTTATCAATGAAAAAGAACAGAACAGTTTTGCAAAAATTGAAAAGTTGCTGGGATACCCGGTAAATAAAACTGAAGTTCCTGCTGAATTAGGCGAGGTTCCTGTTTATAACCCAACCGCAGAAAACAAAAAGAGAAGGTTTTCAAAAGGAAATTTCAGGAAAAGAAACTTCAGGAAGAAAAAACCCTGAAATTAACCACCAGGAAACTCAGAAGATTTCACAAAGGAACTCGAAGGGAATCATATGTTTTTTTCGGTTGAATTCGTAGTAATATCAATACCAGATAGTCCATAAAAAGGTCATGCTGAGCCATGAGCCTGACGAATGGCCAAAACATGTGCAAAAACTTTAATTCAGCCTTAGAGTGCCTCAGGTTGACTAAGGTGTGTTATCAAATTAATTTATCATTTCTTTCAGCACTTTATAATCGGTTTTTCCTGTTCCCAACAGTGGAATTTCTTCCACCTGAATAATTTTATTCACCTTAACCAGGCTGGAAAAACCACTTTCCTTAAGGAATGAATTAACCTCATTAAGATCGGCGCCAAAGGTTGAAAATAAAACAGTTTGCGGGGGCTGAACAGTATCGTTTCCTTCTACAGCAAGCATTACTTTTTCTACGGAACCATATTTTTTAAGCAATGTATTTTCAATTGCAGGAAGGCTTATCATTTCGCCGGCTACTTTAATAAACCGCTTCAGGCGACCTGTAATAAACAGGAATCCATCCTCATCGGCATACCCAAGATCACCTGTTTTGTAATATTCTTTGCCTCCTATATTTACAAAGGGTGAAGGAATCGTTTTATCGGTATACCCTTTAAATATACTATCTCCCCTGACCATTATCATCCCTTCTTTTCCCTGTTCAAGCGGAGTGTAATTATGGATGTCAGTTATCAAATATTCAATTCCTTTTATAAAAGCTCCTACGCTACGTTCCTTTTGTTTTTCGAGCAGATTGATGGTTAACACCGGAGAACATTCTGTGATACCATATCCTTCGAGAAGTATTGCTTTATCGTTAGCCTTTTCGTAGAAATTCCTTAGTATGTCAGGATGCAGGCTCTCAGCACCGGAAATAGCAAGATCAATATGTTTTAAATCTTTGTAAACTGAAACAGATAACAACATCTTTAAAAAGGTCGGTGTTCCAAGTACAGTGTTAGCTTTGGTATGCTTCAGTATTTTTAATACTTCGCGACTATCCGTGGGGTCGGGTGTATAAGCAACCTTAACTCCTGTAACAGACGGAAGAACGGTTAAAACAGTAAAACCAAAACTATGGAAAGGAGGCAAAAATGCAAGAAATATTTTATCTGTATTTATATGGATATTCTGAAATACTCCCCACAAATCGCTCAGGATATTTTTATGGCTCAGGTGAACTGCTTTGGGCAGGGATTCACTTCCGGAGGTAAATAATACAACAGCATCCTCGTTTATACGGGTTAAGGGCTTTGTTTTAAACTTATAATGAATCAGACCTGAAATCTTTGTTATTAAAGATAATTCTTTTACTTTTTGTTCAAAAAAAACACATCGCTGTTTTACTTCTTCTGGAAATAAATCTGAAACTTTATCATAAAATGTTTTTGCTGTAAGAATCTGGAGAATGTCTGTATTTTCAACACAGTGCACAAGTGTTTTTTTTCCCACAGTCCAGTTAAGCATTACCGGAATTTTACCCGCAAGATACGTTGACATTACAAGAAGATTTGTACTTTGTAAAGCAGGAAGCATAATTCCCACGTACTTTCCGGTTACTTCTTTTTTAATAATCTGTGAAACCACATATGCTTTTAATAAGAACTCTTTTCGGGTTGCAGTACCAAGCATTTTATCGTAAACAAATGACTCTTTCTTATATAAACTGAAATTTCTGATAAATAATTCCGGAATTGTACACGTTTTATCAATCTCTATTCTTCGTATAGGAGCAATGTGGCGGGATAATTCAGAAGGTTTCAGTTTTTCTACATGAGCGCCTTTCCCAGCAGCAATTATACATAAATCTTCAACTGACCGTATCTCCGTTATTTCGGTCTGGGATATTACACTAAATTTATCTTCGATCTTTGATATAATTGTTACCAGAGCAATGGAATCTATATTTAAATCAAGATTTATATTTGATCCCGGCTTTATTTTTCCAATCGGAATTTCTGTTTCTGAGGCAACAATATTAGAAATTTCCCTGAATATTTCATCCGGAATTTCTACCTCTGTATTTATATCCTGGTTCTGAATATCGTCGTAAGAACCCGCGATACGTTCCGGAAGTTTCCTTTTTAAAGCCGGAATAAAGAAAAAGTGTTTAAGAAATAAAGGTTTCTCATATCCTTTTTTATTATAAACCGATTCAAGAAGATTATTGAATTCAACACGGCCAACAGATGCTTTTTCTTTAGCTTCATTTGTTATATCAATAAATTCTATACTTACCTTTCTCCTTGGAAGAAAGAAAATTAAATTAGCAAAAACATAAAAAACACCTTTCAGTAACGTAGGGAAGAAATCGGGAGTATGCCCAATCCATGCCCGCGACCACATGCTTCCCCATAATCCTGTGATTCGAACTGCAATTACTTTTGCTTCCTCCGGCAGATTTGTAGTTACTAAATGTGCACTCTGTTTATTAAATATTTTCTCGAATCCTTGTCCGGCAATCTGGCCCGACGGATAAAGCAATACGTTTTTACCTTCTTTTATGGCAACATCAATACTTTCAAATATATTTTTAATCGTTTTTGTATCCCTGTTCGTAACCGTAATATCGGAAACCGGAACCGAGCCAAACGAGCGCAGTATTGAGCCAACAAGAGGAATTTTAAAGTAATTTTCAATAACTACCGGAACCACTTTGGTATATTTTCTAATATATGTGAAAAGTATCTGGGGATCGACCAGCGCCTGGTGATTTGGGACTATAAATTTTGGCAAGTTGTTATTAAGAATTTCAGCACCACTGATTATTACCTTATATCTCAGTGAAAGAAAAAACCTGTATATAGCTATCAAAACTATCATACTATTACTTTTTCATTCTATTAATACCTAGAAATTCATTGATTCTGTTTTTCATTTCAGGAACAAATCTAACTAAAACAGAAGTAATTACAATTACGATTAATAATAAAAACAGGAAGACTGCATTTGTCCCCAACTGGTCAGCTATAACACCGAACAATCCCGATGCTGTAAACATCAGCAGAAAAGTGGTAAAATTCGAATAGGCAATCATATCGCTTTGCTTTCTGCCTTCTATTTTGGTCTGAATATAAGCGCTGAGGGGAACCATAAATATCCCGCTGAACATGGCAACAAAAAAGGTAAGAGCAGAAAAAACATAAACGTTGGAAGGTTTCAGCAGAAACATTAAAAACAGGCTTATAGCCATGCCCAAACCTCCAAACGGGGTAAGAATCAATTCAACTTTTCCACGGGAAATAACTCCGGCAGTATAACTTCCAAGGCCAATTCCCACGAGAGCGATAGTCATAACAACACTCATTTCCGTATTGCTCAGTTTTAACACATCGGGACAATGGACAAAAAGATTCATCTGCAACATGGAGTCTATCATCCAGAATGATCCCAGTCCGAGTACAATCAGGTTCATCCCTCTGAAAGTACCTGCCCACCTGAAGGATTGAATTAAAAATTTGATAGGGTTTATAGTTTCAGTAACATTTTTCATGGGTTCGCTTTCTTCCACCTTCAGAAGAATAATCGTAATATAGCTGAATACCGACACTCCCATAAGTATCCCTGACAGCAACCAGAAATTATAATGATCTGCAATGACAGAAGCTACCAATGGCCCTACAATATTTCCAAAAAAGGTAAGCATTTCCAGTGTGCCCGTTCCAAATGAAATGCCTTCATTTCCTCCGATATCCCTTATCAGGCCATATTTTGCCGGGGAATACAAAGTACTGATAAGGCCCAGTAGAAACATACATACAAAAACAATGTACAGATTCTGTATAAAAAAGCCAACACAACCCAGCAGGTAAACCGGGAACTCGAAAATGCGGGAATAAATAATGATTTTCTTTTTATACATGGTCTTTGCCAGTTTTCCTGCCAAAGGAGAAAAGAAAATATAGGAAACAAAAAATAAACCCGAAGCAATGGAAACAATTAAAGAATGGTTTCCGGAATCTCTGGACATCCAGTTTACTCCGACTGTAATTATTAAAAGCTTGAAATAATTATTGTTAAAGACACCCAGAAAGTTTGTCGAAAACAGGGGAATCCAACGGGTATTCGGCTTCATTTCAAATGATAAAAGTCATTTTAGTGTTGCAAGATAGAGAAAAAAAGGGAAAGTCATATATGATATTAAAAAACCGCTAATGCCGGGAAGCAGAAGCGGGTTATTATCAGAAACCGCGTTGTTTATGAAGAGTTCTTATAAGATCAACCTGAAAAGCAGGAAAAGCGCTCCTGATACAACAATGGTAACAGGAAGAGTAATAAACCATGCTATCAGGATATTTTTAACTGTTTTCTTTCTCAGGTTTTTTAATCCGTTTGATGCAACCATGGAACCAGCAACACCCGAACTTAAAACATGGGTTGTACTTACCGGGAGTCCCAATGAACTTGAGGCAAGGATGGTTGCTGCTGTCACTATTTCAGCACTGGCGCCCTGGGCATAGGTCAACGGTGTCTTTCCGATTCTTTCACCAATTGTAACTACGATTCTTTTCCAGCCAATCATCGTTCCGATACCGAGCGAAAGAGCAATCATTATAATTACCCAGCCAGGAACTTTTTCGGTATTCTTTTTAAAATCCTTAAATCCATTTTTAATAATTTCCAGATCGGCTTTTGAAAGTAAACCAGGATTATTTTTGGAGATGGTTTCTGACAATTTTGACAATGTCAAAAAGTTTTTTCTCAACTCGAAATAGGTCTTATTTGGCAAATTATTAAAACTATTCATACCTGCCAGTTTCGTTTTAAAAGTGTCTAAATTTTCAACAAGAATTTTATATGAAACCTGGTCTTCTACATTCATTTTAGTATAATCAATTTTTGTAATAACGGATTGAATATTTTCAATTCCGGCTTTAATTTTCTGTGGATTCTGAGAATTATCGATGGCAAAAAATGCCGGGGCAATCGCAATTAAAATAATCATCACCAGCCCCACACCTTTTTGCCCGTCGTTGGAGCCATGGGAGAAGCTAACACTCGTACAGGTAAGTACGAGAATTGAACGAATCCACAATGGAGGAGGTGTTGTATCAGACGGAGGCGCTTTTAATGCTGCCTTATTTTTTACTAACTTTTTTAATAAAAGCATCAGGAACATGGCTAATCCAAACCCAAAGACAGGTGAAATTAACAACGACAATCCCACATCTTCCACTTTCTGCCAGTTTAGCGCTACATTATGCGAACCGGGTAAAAGCATGAATGCTATCCCCACCCCAAAAATAGATCCTAACAATGTGTGCGAACTTGAACAGGGAATGCCCATATACCAGGTGCCCAGGTTCCATAAAATAGCAGTAAGTATAAGTGCAAAAATCAAGGCAAGGTTATGATAAATACTGCTGTCGGTCAGTATGTCCAAAGGAAGAAGTGCAATAATTCCCATGGCGACTGCTGTCCCTCCCACATAAACCCCGACGACATTCCAGAGACCCGACCATATTACAGCAACCTTCGGTTTTAAAGATTTTGTGTAAATTACTGTAGCTACAGCATTCGCTGTGTCGTGAAAGCCGTTGATAAACTCAAAGGCACATGCTGCTACAAGAACTACGAGCAGCAAAATTGTCATACTTGTGTCTAATCCAAACATAAAATTTTAATTTAATTTGATATGTCAAAAGTATGACCGCAAGAAAACCTGGTTATTAATTAAACCTTAAGAAATCGTTAACAAATAACGAAAAAGTTTAACAATAATTTAATATTGAAATTTAATCAGGATATATCTGTTACGTATAATGAAGGAAAAAAGAAAGTTAATAACCGTCATCCCGTAAAAGGGGTTCGCGGGTATCATAAATAATGGTGAATTCAGGATCAATAATAAAATACCTGTCGTTTAAAGAACCCTGAACCATTTCTTTGGCATTTGGATCGATGCCTTCTACAATTAAAAGTTTTCCTTTTACCTCAACCTTTTTTCCTTTTAAAGAATCCAGTTGTTTGGAAGATAATTCTATATAATATTCGTTTATCCGGAACCCGGATTTCGTTTCATTTGTATCAATAATACCAATGGTTGAAACTGTTTTTGCATTTTCTTTCTGTGCAAATAAACAATTAACACAGAGCAACAGTAATCCGATAATAACAAATTGTCTTTTCATATCATTTATTTTTTTTTGGAACCCTGGTACATCTGGTAATGATGCAAACGACACTCGATAGGTCCGTTAAATAATTTTATTTTCCGGGATGGCTTTAATCCTACAAATTTTATAGCATCGAGATTACCGCTTATAATCCATGCTTCACCTCCCATGTAAAAATGCTTGAGTTTACTTCCTATCTCTTTGTAAAAAGGGATCATTTCATCTTCTTCGTTTAAGCGTTCGCCATAAGGAGGATTCATAACAACGTATAAACCTTCCATTGGTTCATCGGTCTTCAGAAAATCTTTATTCTCAAACACAATACATTTTTCAACTCCTGCTCTTTGCGCATTGTGGGTGGCAATTCTTACAGCTCCTTTATCGATATCACGACCTGTTATGCCACCATTAAAAGGAATAATCTGTGATTTTGCATACTGTTTTATTTTTTCCAAAAGCTGGGCATCAAAATCTTTCCACTTCTCAAATGCAAAATTTCTTTGCAGTCCCGGCGGGGTGTGGGTTGCAATTAAAGCAGCTTCAATGGGAAAAGTACCCGAACCGCACATGGGATCGAGAAAATTACTTTTGAAATCCCAACCGGATAACAATACTATTCCGGCAGCCAGGGTTTCACTGATGGGAGCCATGGTCTGGGCCTGGCGATACCCTCTTTTTCCAAGATGAATTCCGGAACTGTCGAGCGATACAGTACACGATGTTTCAGCAATATGAATATTAACCTGCAAACCGGGATTATCAACATCTACCGAAGGCCTTGTTCCGAAAGTTTCGCGAAAACGGTCAACAATGGCGTCTTTGGTTTTAAGGGCAACAAATTTCGAATGATTAAATGTTTCACCATTGGTTGTTCCATCCACAGCCAGAGTCTCTTTAGGCGAAATATATTCTTCCCACCTGATTTTCTTTATTTCTTCGTAAAGTTCAATCTCATTATGAGCTTTAAAAAAAGCAATGGGCTTCAAAATTTTTAAAGCCGTTCTTAAATAAATATTACTTCTGTATAGTAAATGCAAATCACCCTGATATCTGACCGCCCGGTTCAGTACTTCAACCTCATGAGCTCTCAGGCTTCTTACTTCATTTGCCAGAACTTCTTCCAAGCCAAAAAGAGTTGTAGCTATTATTGTAAATGTTTTCAACTTTTTATTATTTCAATTATCAATTTATGTTCACAAAACAGGATTTACTTTTAAGAATTTAAAATATTACAATTGCATTATAAAGCTACGCTATTTTATTCTTTTAACAAATACTTCCATAATGGAATGACTTTAATTTTCTCTTTCATTTCATACCATTCCGGAGAAATTATTTTTTCTTCCGTCTGAGTAAGGATAATCAATTCCTTACAATGAAGTTCACGGCTTGCAAAAAGCAATGCTCTGATTTCACGGTTAAATGTGGTAGGATTTGAAATATCAAGAAAAGCCTGAATTAGTTTCTGAATATTTCCCTTCGAATTTCTTATAACAAAGTCTACTTCGTAATTATTTGTTATATCTTTCCAATAAAACACTTCTTCATTTTTTGAAATAAGTGTTCTTGCTACTGCATTTTCAAATAAATATCCCGCATTTCCGGAACCAACATTCGATAACGCAGTTATAAATCCATTATCAATACAATACGCTTTTCGCGGGTGCATCATCTGATCTTTTATTTTATAGGAAAAACACTTTAGAAAATCAATAAAATAGGATCCTTCAATATAGTTGATATATTTACTTACAGTTGTTTTGCTTGCATTTATTTGTGAACTTTTTAAAGTATTCGTAAGCTTAGTTATGGTAATCGTTCTTGAATTTATTAATTGTAACAGTAAGTATTTTAATAGTGTATCATTATTTATATTATAATGTTCTGAAATATCTCTGTCAATTACTGTTCTGAAATATGATTGTAAAAGTTCTTTCTTTTTAAATTCTTCGCATATGACAGGCTCAGGTAAGCCTCCCCAGGTCAAATATTCATTATAACAATTAATTATTGTTGATTTTAAATTAATATCAGTATCTATATTTTTCTGATCGAAATGCAAGTCTCTGAATCGCAAATATTCTTTAAAATCAAGAGGAAAAATATGCAGCTCTATAAATCTTCCTCTTAACTCTGTAGGTATCTCGAAAGATGACATTTTAGAATTAGAACCGGTAATAACAATTCTGATTTCTGTAGATTCATTTATCCTTCTTACCCATTTACTCCAGCCTGGAATAACCTGAATTTCATCGAGTAATAAATATTTTGGTTCAATACCAAAGGTTTCTTTTATGGCAGGAATTAAGTTTGTCAGTAAAGAAATATCGGGTTGAATTCTTTCATCTTCAAAATTGATATAAATTACTTCTTCTTTTTTATACTTTTTAATAAGTTTATTTGCAAGGTCATAAAGAAGAAATGTTTTCCCCACTCTTCGGAAACCGCTTACAGCAATAACTTTATTTAACTTACCCTCGGTATAGGGTTGCAAATCATATCTTCTTTCAATAAATGAAGGCAACCTTCTTTGCTTCCATTCATTTAATAATTCTTTGATGATTTTGTTCATATTTTTAACATGAATGGACAAATTTAAACAGAATTATCCATTTTAGCAAATATTTTATCCTGTTTTTGACTAAAATAATTATACAGAATACTTTTCTAATAAAAATCCGGATTTTATTTTTATCCTTTGCTCACCCTTAATCCCTAAAGGAACCTTTCCACTATACAATCCCTTCATGGCCGGAGTAAATGTAAATACTCCGTTTGGGTAAGCAACTAAAACAAAATGATTCAAGTCTTATCATTAGTTTTAAACAGAATTAGTAAATTCGAAAAAATATTTTTCATGAAAAACATATTTCTTCTTTGCACTATCCTTTTTGCTTTAAATTGTAATGCTGCTCCCTATTTCGGACAGACCATGTCGTTTAAACAACCTGACGGAACTACTGTAGAGGTTAAATTGTTCGGTAACGAATACTACATGCGTGGCGAGGGCCTGGACGGGTACACTTTAGTCCGTGATAAAAACACCCACTGGATTTGTTATGCCACTTTATCCCAGGACGAAACAGAATTAGTTTCTACCGGAATTGTTTATCATGGAAAAAAAGATGATTTAACTCCTTTGAAAACTAATATAAACTTACCTCTTCACCTTGATATTTCAGAAAAAGCAAGAGAAGTTGCCATGGCTAAAAACAAAAAAAGCCTAGGAACACCTTCTGAAAAAGAAAATACAAAAACTGCCTGGCACCCTGTTTCCGGAAATATTAAAGGATTGTGTATTGTTGTTGATTTTTCTGACGAACCCGGAACCCTGCCTATGAGCGAATTTAATAATTTCTGTAATGATTTATCGTACTCAAATTATGGAAACAACGGGTCGGTAAGAAAATTTTATTCAGATATTTCGGGTGGCAAAGTCGATTACCAGAATGTAGTTTATGGTTATTACCGTGCCCCGCTTACTTTTCAGGATTATGAACAAATGCCCTTCGGACAGGGAGCGACAGAAATACTTGGACAGGCATTAAACTGGCTCGATGCGCAGGGATTTGATTTTTCAACATTATCTACTAATCCGGATGGAAGCATTATGGCCATTAATTTAATGTATACCGGTGTAGCCCAGAACTGGGCACAGGGTATGTGGTGGCACATGGGAAGTTATACCGGTTTCAGTGCAGATGGTGTTCATTCCGATTCTTATAATTGTTCACCGGCTAATGACCCTCTGGAATTAGCTACCGTTTGTCACGAAAATGGTCATATGATTGGAAAATGGCCAGATACTTATAAATACAATACAACTACAGGGCCTGACGGAATAGGTGATTTCGATCTCATGTGCTGGTACGGAAGTTCTATCAATCCTGTTCCGCCTAATCCCCATTTCAGGAGCAATGCCGGATGGGGCAGGGTAGTTGACGTAACAAATTACAACGGGCTCAATACAGATACTGCAAATTCGTTAACATGCTACAAATATGTAAACCTTAACGACACCAATGAATTTTTTCTTATTGAGAACCGAATGCAAACCGGGAGAAGTAATTTTATTGAAGACCAGGGACTAACCATCTGGCATATCGACCGTATGGGTGATAACCAAACGTTGCACCATGAAGTTTACCTTGTACATGCAAACAATGATATAAACAATCATTACGATGCCTGTTTTCACCAAGGATTTAACAACGAATACGGAATTACAACAACTCCCGAATCTTCTTTCTTTAATGGAGATCCAAGCGGACTAAGAGTGTGGGATATTGGCACTGTTGGAAACATCATGAATTATAAACTGGGCGCAGGTCAGGCAGCACCATCGTTACATCTTAATTATTTAAATATTTCGGGCGATAACAACAGCAATGGATTTCTCGAACCAGGCGAATCAGGCAATTTAAATTTAACTGCCAGTAATTTCGGACAAATTAATTCCGGAACTGCAACTATTACCTGTACTGCCATTGGTACAAATTCCGGTTATGTTACAATTAATACTCCAACTGTTAATGCCGGTGTTATAAATACTTCTGCAACTACTCCTTTCAGTCATAATATCTCCATCGCATCCAACACTCCTTTGGGAACGGTAATAAGCTTAAGATTTTTAATTTCAGATGGAGCTTACTCAACCTATATAACAAGGCAATTTATTATTGGCAATCAGATTACCATGTCCAATCAACAGGTAACAACTTGCTCTGCTATTTTTTACGATAATGGCGGAGCCTTCTCAAATTATACCAACATTACTGATTTAACAACTACATTTCTTGCACAAAATCCAACCTATCCTGTTAAATTAACTTTCTCGTCTTTTGATTTAGAAGATGTGGCAAACTGTATTTACGACTACGTAAACATTTATGATGGCCCTGATATCTCATCACCATTAATCGGAACGTACTGCGGAACAAATTCACCGGGTATTGTAACTTCTACTCATGCCACCGGAGCGCTTACTGTTGAATTCCATTCTGACGAAGCAGTTACCGGCACCGGCTGGGAAGCCATTGTTTCATGCCAGGGGTTCAGCAATGTAAATGATATTACTAATACAAATAATATTGAAGTTTTTCCGAATCCTTCCCATGGACTTTTTAATATTCAGTCAGACTCTGAAATAATATCTGTATCTGTTATGGACATTGTTGGCAAAGAAATTTATAACAACAGTAGTTTTGCAAAATCAAAAGATGAAATTAATCTTTCCGATTATCCTGCCGGATTATATCTGATGAAAATTGAAATCGGCGATAGATTAATTACTAAGAAAATTGAGATAAGGAAATAATTTCATTACCTCTTAGCGTAAGTCCGGGACTTGTCTGTGATGAGCATAGGCGAACCTTCGATGAGAAAATCGAAAACTCTACCACGCTTCGATTCCGCTCCTCAAGGCTACTTCTGAGAAATTAAAATCAACTCATCAGCACCCTCACGTCATCCTCGTAATCGAATTGCAGATCTTCGTGCAGTGTGGCCAGTGCTTTCTTTATTTTCTCAACTTGCCGTGCATAAATATTTGTTAGTGCGGTACTTTTCTGAAAAGGGATTCCCGATTTTCTGAGTTTTTTGCAGTAATATATAAGTAATTCTACCTCCACCTGTTCCGATCCTGTATATTTTATATACTTATTGGTAAGTCTTAAAATTTTCCTCAACGATTTTTTTGCATAATATAAATTACTGGCGTTTATTTCTTCGAAAAGTTCATCAATCTGAACTTTCACTCCATTCACATAAGCCTGATTGTCATTAGCTTCAAAAAGCAGGTAGGTGAGTAATTCTTTGTTCTCCTTTTTATACTTAGCTAAATGAAGACATAAATCCCGCAATTCTTTTGGTGTCAGATTTTCAAGTTCCTTTTTTAGTTCGCTCAGGGATGCTGTTTTCATTTTTTGAATAAAAGCCAATTATAATTTCTGAACTTCCAGTTTAAAATAAGTATCTGATATAAAAAATAATATTTTATCTCCCTCACGTTTAATTTTAATCTCCATTAAGTCAAATTTATCAGAATCTTTTTCTTTCCATTCTTCAATTATTACAATTCCGGAAGATGGTTCAAGCTTCCAATGTGCTCCATATATTTCCATCTTCTCAAGTTCAGGATCATCCGATTCATTTTCTATGGAAAAAACAAAATTCTTGTCCGGATCAAACCTGAACATTGATTTTAGAAATGCACCTTTTTGTTTTTCTATTTCGGATTCTTTTCCTTTTGGAATCCGTGCTGTGATAACGTTAACAACTTTCCATTTTCCCGAAAGTTCATTTTCAGTAAAATTCTGGCAAAAAGTATTGAATCCCAGTAATACTAATATTATAAATGACAAATAAATTCTGATTACACTATGCATTTAAGTTCTTTTGATCTTATTTATTCAGTAACCTCATCCAAAATTAATGAATAATCTTCCTTTTTCAGGTGTTTTGGGGAAAAGTATGTTAAATAAAAAGAGCAAACAGTTTTTTTCTGCTTGCTCTTCTGCTCCCCAACCAGGACTTGAACCTGGGACCCTCTGATTAACAGTCAGATGCTCTAACCAACTGAGCTATTGAGGAATTTTTAAGGACTGCAAAAATATTAATTTTTTTTGAAAAATAAAAAATACATTTGCAAAAATTTAAATTTTACAATTATGGCCGGAGTAATAGGAATAGGAAATGCGCTTACAGACATCATGACCATGCTGCCTGATAACGATGTGATCCGTAAGCTGAAATACCCTAAGGGAAGCATGCAACTTGTCGATAAAACAGCATCACAGAAAATATTAAATGAGATAAAATCCATCCCCCAGACCATCACTTCGGGCGGGAGCGCTGCCAATACCATTCACGGGCTGGCAAAACTGGGAATAAGAACAGGTTTCATTGGTAAAGTCGGCAATGATGAATTTGGAAAATTCTTTAGTGAAGATCTCCAAAAAAGCAATATTAATCCTTTGTTGCTGAAAAGCACCAGCGATTCCGGAAGAGCCATTGCACTCGTAACTCCAGATGCAGAAAGAACTTTTGCCGTTTATTTAGGAGCTGCTGTTGAACTTATTTCAAAAGATATTAAACCAGAATTCTTTGCGAAATATAAATATCTTCATATTGAAGGATATTTACTGCAAAATCACGAACTGATGATTTCGGTGGCTAAAAAAGCAAAAAAAGCAAAGCTTAAAATTTCACTCGACCTTGCCAGCTTTAATGTGGTTGAAAGCAATTACGATTTTCTTCACGATTTTGTAAGTCAATATGTGGACATTGTTTTTGCCAACGAAGAAGAAGCCAAAGCATATACCGGCTATAGCCCCGAAATGGCAGTCCAGATTATTGCCAACGAATGTAATATTGCCGTGGTGAAAATGGGCAAAGAAGGTTCTCTTATTAAACACGACAGGGTAATCCATAACATTAATGCAATAAAAGCAACCAGCCTCGACACAACCGGTGCCGGCGATCTGTATGCCGCAGGTTTCCTTTATGGATTAATTAAGAATATCGGATATAAAAAATCCGGAAGAGTGGCCTCCCTGCTGGCAGGCAAAGTAATTGAAACGGTTGGAGCTAAAATAAACGATAAAGAATGGAAAAAAATTCAGAAAGAAATAGCTAAAATCATATTATATTAGCTATTTCATTTTTTTCATGTTATTTCATCAAAATCCCCAGTTACAATTAGCCTTCGATTTTGTACAATTTACAAATAATAATATTTTCCTGACCGGGAAAGCGGGAACCGGTAAAACTACGTTTTTACATCACTTAACACAACATTCTTTTAAACGGATGATTGTTGTAGCACCTACCGGTGTTGCAGCTATAAATGCAGGTGGGGTAACCATTCATTCATTTTTTCAATTGCCTTTTGGACCTCATGTTCCTGAATATGTCCATCAGAACCCGTCAGCAACCGATTCCGACAAAAAGCCAGGCTATCAGAAAAAGTTCAGCCGAAACAAAATCCGGTTAATCCGAAGCCTGGATTTATTGATTATTGATGAAATAAGCATGGTTCGCGCAGACATGCTCGATGCTATTGACGAAGTTTTAAGAAAATATAAAGATCGTACCAGGCCTTTTGGAGGTGTCCAGTTGCTTATGATTGGTGATCTTCACCAGCTTTCGCCGGTAATTAAAGAAGAAGAATGGAATCTCTTAAAACCCCATTACGAGACCGTTTATTTTTTCAGCAGCAAAGCATTACGTCAGACACCAACGGTAAATATAGAACTACTGTATATTTATCGCCAATCCGACAAACATTTCATCGGACTATTAAATAGAATAAGGCATAACAACATCGATTCGGACACCCTGTCGGAAATAAACAAACGCTATATTCCCGGCTTCTTCCCTGGCGATGATGAGGGTTATATAATATTAACAACTCACAATGCAAATGCCGGCGACGTAAATCAACGAAAATTAAAAAGCCTGAATGGCAAATCTCAAAAGTTTAAAGCTGAAATTAAAGGAGAATTTCCTCCTTATTCTTATCCTACCGAAGAAACCTTAGAGTTAAAAGCGGGTTCGCAGGTTATGTTTGTCAAAAACGATTCATCTGCCGAAAAACGATACTATAACGGGAAAATCGGAAAAATTACAGATTTCAATGAAAATGGTATCATTGTTAAATGTCCTTGCGATGAAGATGATATTCTTGTAACAAAGGAAGAGTGGCAAAATGTTAAATATACGCTGGATGAAGAAACAAAGGAAATAAGAGAAGAAGTTGAAGGCAGTTTCATTCAATACCCGTTAAAACTGGCCTGGGCAATCACCATTCATAAAAGCCAGGGATTAACTTTTGATAAAGCCATCATTGACGCAACGGCTTCCTTTGCTCACGGACAGGTTTACGTTGCTTTAAGCAGGTGTAAAACATTTGATGGCATTGTGCTAAGCAGCCCTATTACCCTTCAGAGTATAAAAACCGACCATACTATTTCTGAATTTTCAGATGATGTGGAACAGCATCCTCCCGATGAAAATATTCTTTATCAGTCAAAAATTTCTTTCCAGCAATCGCTTCTTTTTGAACTTTTTGAATTTAAACTAATCCGGTATCGTTTACATAATTTTAAAAAAGGAGTTCAGGAAAATAACAACATTCTTGATGTTGCTGTCATTACTGAAACAGTAACTACAGAAGAAGCTGTACAAAAAGAAATATTCGCTGTTGCCGATAAATATAAACTTCAGCTTGAACAGTATCTGGCTAAGGCTGACCTGCCCGAAGAAAACCACGAACTCCAGGACCGGGTAAAAAAAGCCTCCGCTTATTTTTCTGAGAAACTGGAAACGCTGTTATATTCCTTCACCAAAAATATTATCATCGAAACAGACAACAAAGCTGTACGGAAAACAATTTACGAACTCCTTGAAAATCTTCAGAAAAGTGTTTTTATTAAAACATCCTGTTTAAATGTTACCAAAGAGGGTTTTAACACGAATAATTATATAAGAATCCGATCAAACGCAGAAATAGATTATAACCCCCAGTTTAAAAAATCCCAGGAAAACAGACAGCCTGCAAATAAAAACATCCAACACCCGATCCTGTATTCAGAAATCAAAAAGTGGCGCGATGAAACCGCCCTGGAACTTGACACTTCGGAATACATGATTCTTCCATACAAAACAATTGTAGAACTTACCGTTTACTTACCCGTTACCCTGTCCGAACTGCAAACTATCAAAGGAATAGGAAAAAGAAAAGTGAAATTATTCGGAGATAAAATTACTTCAATTATTTTAAAATATTGTTTGCAACATAAGATTAAAAGACAGGCCATTGAAATTAAAACAAATTCCAAAAAAACGAAAGTTCCCAATCCCGATTCAAAAAAGCTAAGCTATGAATTATACAAACAAGGTAAAACAATTGCAGAAATAGCAAAAGAAAGAAACTTTGCCATTTCTACTATTGAAGGGCATTTAGCACACTTTGTAGAAACCGGTGATTTGAATATTTACGACTTTGTTTCCAAAGAAAAAATCGAAACGATTTCTCATTATATAAACAATCACAACATCATATCTATGAGCGATATCAGGAATGCACTGGGAAACGATTTTTCTTTTTCAGAAATTAAAATGACCCTGAAACATCTCGAAAATAACAATTAGCATGTTACGCATACTTATTTTATTCATCCTGTTATTTCATATGGTTTCTTCATTTTTATTTGCTCAGAAAGACCTTAAGGAATGTAAATATTTTGGCAGCAATCCGGGAAACCTGGCTATGTTTATGTATGCACCTGCTGTTTTAAAAGACAGTTGTCATAAAAAACCTTTAATTGTTGCCCTGCATGGTTGTTCGCAAAATGCCGAGGCCATTGCAAAACAATCGGGATGGAATATGCTGTCCGAAAAATACGGATTTTATGTTCTATACCCTCAGCAAAAATTCAGCAACAACCCTTCGGAATGTTTCGACTGGTTCCGAAAAAACGATATTCTGAAAGACAAAGGCGAAGTATGTTCTATCAAAAACATGATTGAATTTATTTGCGATTCCTTACCTGTGGATACTGAACATATTTTTGTATACGGACTATCTGCCGGGGCTGTTATGGCTGTTTCTATTATGGCTGATTACCCTTACATGATTAAGGCCGGAGCTATTTTGGCTGGCGGGCCATTTAATTCTGAAATGAATGCGGTAAAAGGAATGACCGGTATGATGGCTCCTCCGGACAAATCACCCCTGGAATGGTCGAATATGGTGCGAAGACAGAATGTGACTTATACAGGAAAATATCCTGAAATGATAATTTATCACGGACAAAACGACCCGGTGGTCAATTTCAGAAACTCAAAAGCCCTGATTGACCAGTGGACTTATCTGCATAAAACAGATACCATTCCGGATATTATCGAAAATTCATTTCAAAACAACAAATACATAACAAAGATTACATATTTACAAAAAGACAGCGTTGCCGCCGTCATTTTTTACAACATTGCCAACCTGGGACACAGGCTGATGGTTGATCCCGGCACCGGCGAAACACAAGGCGGATCAACCGGTTTATTTGCTGTGGATAAAGATTTCTTTTCTACCTATTGGATATTGCTGGATTTTGGAATTATAAAGAAATAAATCCTTATTTTAAAAAGCAATATCTGTATCGCAATATACTTGTAAATTTTAAGATAAAACTACAACTATGTAGTATCAGGATTAATCCTAAATTTGCACAAAATTTAGGATTATCCGTCTTCCCGATATAAATATTACCAATCCGTTGAATGCAACAGGAAAAGAGGTTCCTTCCGGGAATTCCTTTTGTGTCATTATTCCTACTTACAACAATGCAACAAAGATTGAAGAAGTTATAAAAGGAGTATTGGCAATCACCCGTAATATAATGATTGTGAACGATGGATCAACAGACAATACTTCTGAAATACTGCATAAATTCAGTGAAATACTGGTTGTTTCTTATATAAAAAATAAAGGAAAAGGATATGCCCTGCGCAAAGGATTCAGGAAAGCATTCGAATCGGGATATTCTTTTGCTATCACTATTGATTCAGACGGGCAACATGATCCCCACGATATAGATTCGTTTTTAAAAGCACATAAAGAGGCCCCCGAAGCCATAATAGTAGGTGCCCGTAAAAATATTGAAGGTGAAGTTCCCGGTAAAAACAGTTTTGCCAACCGCTTCTCCAACTTCTGGTTTGCAGTTATTACAGGAAACGAACTTGAAGACACACAATCAGGCTACAGGCTATATCCACTGGGAAAAATCGGGAAAATGAAATTCGTAACAACGAAGTACGAATTCGAACTCGAAGTTCTTATCCGTGCTATCTGGAAAAACATTCCCGTTATTTCTGTCCCCATAAAAGCAATTTATCCTCCAAAAGAAGAAAGAATTACTCATTTTCGCCCACTTCGCGATTTTTTCAGGATAAGTGTGCTGAATACCGTTATGGTTTTCCTGGCACTGTCTTTTTTCAGACCTTTTGCCTTTATCCGTAGTCTGAACAGAAAAAATATCCGTAAATTTTATGAGAATATTTTTCTTTCGAAAGAAAATCACGTAAAAATAGTTCTCTCAGCAATGCTGGGAATATTTATGGGTATTATTCCCATATGGGGGTACCAGCTTGTTTCAGCCATAGCCCTGGCATATTTGTTCCGGCTTAATAAACTGGTTGTAATTGCCACTGCCAATATCAGTATACCGCCAATGATACCCATACTTTTATACCTGAGTTATATTACAGGCGGATTTGTTATGGGAAGAGGGGTTGCCAATTTTACCTTTTCCCAGGGACTGACCCTCGAATTTTTTAAGACCAACATTGAACAATATCTCATCGGGAGTATTATTTTTGCTGTTGCAGCCTCTCTCTTTACAGGACTTATTACTTTAATTATCTTGAAAATTTTCACCAGGCACTAGTATCTAAATGGCAAGTATATTCATTATAATTTATCAGTTTTTTAAGCGACATAAGTTTCTCTTTGCATTTTTCTTGTTAATTGTTATTACGTCCGCCGTTTCATTTATTTTTCATCTTAAACTTGAAGAAGATATTAATAAAGCTATTCCTGGTAAAGCTGAAAAAGATAAACTTCAGATAGCTTTCCAGAATACCAGTCTGGCCGATAAAGTAATTATTAATATCTGTGCTGCCGATTCGATGAATGAAATATCACCCGATTCACTGATGGCATTTGCCGAAGAACTGGGAACAGAACTAAATTCCGAAAAATTCAAACCCTATTTATCAAATATATTTTACAAGGTAAATGATAGTCTTTTTAATACCGTTCTTTCTGTTTTTTACGAAAACTACCCCCTGTTCCTTAATGAGAATGATCTTTCAAAACTGGATAGTTTAACCTCACCCGAAAACGTAAATATTTCCTTACAGAAAGCCTATGAGTCGCTTATTTCCCCGGCCAGTTTTGCTTTTAAGGATAATATTATGCGTGATCCCCTGGGCATAGCATCTATGGCATTGCGTAAGTTAAATTCTGCACAATTCGACGAAAATTATGAAATCTGCAATAATTTTATTTTTACCAGAGACCGTAAGCATATTCTTGTATTTGCCAACACTTTGCACCCCGCAAGCGAAACATCGGCAAATACTGACTTTGCTGAAATCCTTGGAAAGGCCTCTCTGACGCTTAAAGGCAAATACGGAAATAAAATTAAAGCAGAAAGTTTCGGTTCATCTTTGATTGCCGTTTCCAATGCCAACAGGCTGAAAAAAGATATCATTCTCACTTTCTCCATAGCTGCCATTCTTCTTATCCTTATAATAAACTTTTCTGTCAGGGACAAACGTGTTTTTCTGATTGTTTTCATTCCCACACTATTAGGAGGCGGGCTTGCCCTCTCTGCCCTGACCGTTTTAGAACCTGCTATTTCAGTTTTAACATTGAGCATGGGGTCCATTATTCTCGCTATCACTATGGATTATTCACTGCACATTATTTCACATCAGAAACACAAAAAAGATATTCGCGCTACACTCAAAGACGTTGCCTTTCCCATTATGGTATGCGGTATTGCAACTGCATTCGAATTCATCAGTCTTATTTTTGTTTCATCTGCTATACTTCGTGAACTTGGAATTTTTGCAGCTATCAGCATTATCTGTTCTTCTGCCTTAACCCTTATCATTCTGCCCCAGATAATCGACAAAACCCGTAAGACAAAATTACAGGAAAAGAATTATCTGGAAGAATTTCTTGATCGTGTTACCCGTTTTGAATTCGATAAAAACAAGCCCATTTTGATTGCTTTCACAATTATCACATTTGTGATGATTATTTTCGCTAACAAAGTAGAATTTGAAGGCGACATGATGAAAATGAATTATATGTCGGAAGACCTGGCAAATGCCGAAGCCCATTTAAAAAGCATCAACGATTTTACCCAGAATACGGCCTATGTTGTTTCTTTCGGAAATGACATGAATGAAGCATTAAAAAACAACGAGATTGCCCAGTTAAAAATTGACAGTTTACAGGGTAAAAAAATTATTAAGAAATCGCGTTCCGTAAGCTCTGTACTGGTTTCAGATTCTACCCAGTTAAACCGGATACGACAATGGAAAAGATACTGGTCATCCGCACAGGTTGATTCCCTGAAATATCGTATAGAAAAGGCATCCTCACGGATTGGGTTTAAAGCGGAAACCTTCCATAAATTTTTCTTTTCACTGGAAAAGGTATATAAACCTCTCGACTCATTGTCATTTAACATTTTAAAAAATAATTTTTACAAAGATAATTTTTACGAAACCAAAGACCTTGTAAGTATCATTACCATTCTTAAAATGGAAAAAGCTAACCGGCCAAAACTGAACGGCCAGTTCGACAATCTTCCGCACTCTAATTTACTCGACAGGCAGTCGGTGATTACTAAATATGTTGATTATTTAAATGATGATTTCGGATTTATTGCCAACGTAAGTCTTTTACTTGTCCTGGTTATTCTGATTATAGCTTTTGGAAGAATCGAACTGGGATTTATAACATTTGTGCCAATTCTTGTGAGTTGGGTATGGACATTAGGGATGATGGGGCTCCTCGGAATAAAATTCAACATCTTCAACATTATTATTTCATCGTTTATTACCGGAATGGGAGTCGATTACAGTACCTACATCATGCAGGGACTGATACAGGGATATTCCACGAAAGCCAAAAGTCTTATTGCATTCAAATCCAATATTATGGTATCGGCCATGATTACCATATCCGGTACCGGGGTACTGATTTTTGCCAGCCACCCGGCATTATATTCAATTGCTTCCATCTCCATCATTGGTCTTGTGTCTGTTGTTCTGATTGCCTACACTTTCGAACCCATGCTCTTTTACATGCTTGTCGAAAAAAAGAAGAAACCACGTGCCGTGCCTGTTACATTATCTCATATCGGACTCACTTTTTTTTCATTCCTGATATTTGTTGCAGGTAGTTTGTTTTTAAATATCGCTTTCCTTTTGTCTTTTCTTTTACCCTTTTCCATAAAAAGAAAAAAGATTATAATGCACTACCTGATGATGTACTCGTGCAGGGTAATTGTTTTTGGATTATTTGTTATAAAGAAAAAAATTATAAACCTTTCCGCAGAGTCATTCAAAAAACCGGCGCTTATTATCAGTAACCACCAGTCACATATTGATCTCCTGCTTTTACTCATGCTTAATCCTCGGCTCATAGTAATTACCAATAACTGGGTATGGAACAGTCCTTTTTACGGATTTGTTATACGATTCATCGATTTCTTTACTATTTCCGAGGGTTATGATTCCATTATAGGAAAAATAAAAAATAAAGTGGAAGAAGGATATTCCATTCTTATTTTTCCTGAAGGCAGCCGGTCGCCCGACCAAAGAATAACACGATTCCATAAAGGAGCCTTTTACCTTGCCAAAAAATTGAACATGGATATTGTTCCCGTTATGATTCATGGTGCTGCCGACTGCATGAAAAAAGGAGAAAACAATGTAAGAAAAGGAACCATTACAGTTAAAATATTCGACAGGGTTAAGGCTAATGATTCATCAACAGGAAACGATTACCACGAAATGACAAAATCATTCCAGGCCTTTTACCGTAAAACCTATGAAGAATTACGTAAGGAATGTGAAACGCCGGCCTATTTTGCCAGCAAACTCATAAAGAATTATATCTACAAAGGGCCTGTACTGGAAGGATATTGCCGCGTTAAAATCCGTCTCGAAAATTATTATCGCATATTCGACCAGATAGTTCCTCAAAAAGCCAGGATCATGGATATTGGCTGTGGTTATGGTTTTATGTCGTACATGCTGGGTTTTCTTTCAAAGGACAGGCAAATAACAGGTATAGATTACGATGAAGATAAAATTGAAATTGCCAGTAACTGTATTTCAAAAAATGAACAGTTGAATTTCATTCATGCCGATGCTACTACTTTTCCGCTTGAAAACCAGGACGTTTTTATTCTCTCCGATATACTTCATTATATTTCGGAAGAAGCACAGGACAGATTAATAGTAAACTGTGTTACACACCTGAATGAGAACGGAATCATTATTATCAGGGACGCCGATAAAAATCTTAAGAAAAGACACTGGGGCACTCAATACACAGAATTTTTCTCAACTAAATCAGGCTTTAACAAATTGGAAGGAGATAAACTTCATTTCACTTCAAGAGAAACTATCAATCAAATTGCAAATCGTTTAAATTTGTACTTTGAAGTTATTGACAACACAAAGCTAACTTCTAATTTAATTTTTATTATCAGTAAAAAACCTATCAAACCATCGTGGCAAAATACCAGGTAGTAATCATAGGGAGCGGACTCGGAGGGTTATTGTGCGGGAGTATCCTGAGCAAGGAAGGGTATTCTGTCTGTGTGATTGAAAAGAACAGGCAGATTGGCGGATGCTTACAGGTTTTTGCACGTAATGGCAAAATATTCAATACCGGCCTGAACTACACGGAAGGATTGGAAAAAGGACAGATTCTTTATAAATATTTCAACTATCTTGGTTTGATGGATAAACTCAAACTCCGGCGACTGGATATAGACTGTTTTGAAAAAATCACATTCGGGGGAAAAGATTATTCTTACTCACAAGGCCATGATTTTTTTATTGAGACACTTTCAAAAAGCTTTCCCGAAGAAAGAAAAGCCCTGGTTAGTTACATAGAAAAATTAAAGGAAATCGGAAACTCTTTTCCGTTATACAATCTTCAGAGCGGAAATTACAGAACCCAGAATCCCGAATCGTTTGACCTGAGCGTTTCCGGGTTTCTTCAGAGTATAACAAATAATACAAATCTTCAGAATGTTCTTGCAGGCACCAATTTGTTATATGCCGGCGTACCCGAAAAAACTCCATTATATATACACTCCCTGATTATGCACTCCTTTATAAACAGCGCATGGCGCCTGGTTGATGGAAGTCACCAGTTAGCCATCGAATTATCCAAAGGAATAAAAGCTAATGGCGGAGAGGTTCTCAGGAACACCGAAGCGATACATTTCAGATTTAACGAAAATAAGATTACTTCCATCGAAACCAGAGACGGGAACCGGATAGAGGCAGATACTGTTATTTCCAATGTTCATCCCGCAACAACTCTCAAAATGGTCGATGGGAGTCATGTTAACAAAGCATTCCGGAACCGGATAATGAATCTTGAAAACACGATAGGAATGTTTTCGTTATACATCGTTCTGAAAAAAAACTCATTCCCTTATCAGAATTATAACAACTATTACCATCACTACCCTTCCGTCTGGGCAACGCAGAATTATTATGAAAACAAATGGCCTCAGAGCTACATGCTTTACACCCCTGCCACATCAAAATCTGAAACATGGGCCGAAAGCATGATCGTAATGAGTTATATGAAATTCAGCGATGTACAAAAGTGGGAAAACACCTTTATCGAAAACCGGGGAGAAGAATACAAAGAATTTAAAAATAAAAAAGCAGAAACCCTTCTCAACCTTGTTGAGCTTAAATTTCCCGGTATCCGGAGTTGTATTGACACATATTATACCTCTACGCCCCTTACCTACCGCGATTATACCGGAACTCCCGAAGGTTCTTCCTATGGAATTCTAAAGGATTATAAACTCCCCTACAGAACCATGATTTCGCCCCGCACCAAAATCCAGAATTTGTTCTTTACAGGACAAAACCTGAACTTACATGGCATTTTGGGTGTAACCATTGGCGCTGTTATGACCTGTGGTGAAATGATAGGACACGAATATCTTGTAAATAAAATCATAGAAAGCAATAAATAAAATGGCAAAATATGATGTAGTAATAGCAGGAAGCGGACTTGGCGGATTACTCAGCGGTTATATCCTGAGTAAAGAAGGATACAGTGTCTGCATCTTGGAAAAACAACACCAGATTGGCGGATGCCTGCAGACTTTTGTCAGGAATAATTGTATATTCGATACAGGTATGCACTATATCGGCAGCATGGATGAAGGACAATCATTAAATTACCTGTTCCGTTACTTTGGACTTACGCAGAAACTGAATCTTAAAAGGCTGGATATGAAAGCCTTTGATGTTATCGATATCGCCGGTGATAAATATAATTATTCCCAGGGTTTTGATTTGTTTACCGAAACCATGTGTGAATATTTTCCCAGGGAAAAAGAAGGCATAAAACAATATGTAACAAAGCTCAAACATATAGGACAGTCGCTGACTAACATCCTTGATGGAAAATCGCAGCCCAATACAGGAAGCATGGCAAACTTTGAACATTTTTACGAAAATGCAAAACAGTTTATATGCTCGGTAACTGATAACAACCGGCTTCAAAATGTTCTTGCAGCCTTAAATCCTCTTTATGCAGGGAAACCTGAAAGCACACCCTTATACCTTCATGGAATCATTAATCATTCTCTTATTGAAAGTTCCTGGAGAATGGTTAATGGAGGCTCGCAGATTGCAGATATCCTGGCTGATGGTATAAAGGCACACGGAGGAAATATTATTACCAAAGCCGAGGTCACTGCCTTTGTTTCCGGAACCGATGGAAATATTTCCCATGTTCTTCTGGCAAATGGCGATCCTGTTGAAGGAAAATATTTCATATCGAACATCAATCCTTCCACTACCATAGATATGACAAATTCCGATCTTATCAGAACCATTTATAAAAAACGTATCAAATCGATAGAACAAACTACTTCAATATTTTCACTATATATTGTTTTCAAAGAGAAGACATTCCCTTATATAAATCAAAACTTTTATAAATACAACAATCCCAATGTGTGGGGACTGGAGACGTACACCCAGGTTAAATGGCCCGACGGGCACATGCTTTATACTCCGGCCTCTTCTGCCTCAGATGAATTTGCTGAAAGTATGATTGCCATTACTTATATGAAATACGAGGAAATGCTTCCCTGGGAAAATACTACCATCGGAAAAAGAGGAGAAGAGTATAAAAAATTTAAAATCCAAAAGGCAGAATTGTTTATTAACCAGATTGAAAAACAGTTTCCCGGAATAAGGAATAAAATAAAAGCATATTATACCTCCACACCTTTAACCTACCGCGACTATACCGGCACACCCGAAGGATCTATTTATGGTATCATGAAAGATTGTAACAATCCTCTGAAATCATTCATTCTGCCACGTACAAAAATCCATAACCTGTTAATGACGGGGCAAAACATTAATTTGCACGGAGTTTTGGGAGTTACCATTGGTTCTTTATTAACCTGCGGAGAATTGCTGGGATTTAATCATCTTCTTAAAAAAATCAAAGATGCTTCGTAAACGAAAACCAAAGAACCCAAAAAGACTGCCCTGGGGATTACTGACATTTCTGGCTGTTTTTGTTTTTCTTTCGGTTCTTTTCATGTTTACGATTTACGTAAAACCACCTAAAACTCCTGCCGGTTTATATAAACTGGAAATAAAACGAATAAATGACAGTCTTATAACATGCAACAAAAGCTGGCTGAAAAGAAATCCCTCCGGCCTCTGGGAACTCTACATTGAAGGCTCACCCTATGAGCGGGGTTTAAAAGCCGGCGCTCTCACCCGTAACCTCATCAGATACCAGGAATCCGCTTTTGTACACGAAATTTTTAAAATGATTCCATCGCGTCATTACCTCGATTTCCTGAAATATTTCATCGCTTTTTTTAACCGTAACCTCGATAAGTCGATTCCAGCAGAAAACCTGCTCGAAATGTATGGAATTTCCCATTTTATGTATGATGAATTCTCTTTTATCGGGCCGGCATACCAACGTGTACTGAATTATCATGCAGCCCACGATATCGGCCACGCACTGGTTAATTATCATATGGTTGGATGTACTTCTTTTGCAGTTAAAAACAGCGCCTCAGCAGATTCTTCTTTATTGATTGCCCGTAATTTTGATTTTTATGTGGGAGATGAATTTGCTGAAAATAAAATTATTACATTTCTAAAACCCGATTCCGGTTACAAATTCATGTTTGTATCGTGGGGCGGAATGATGGGTGTTGTTTCGGGCATGAACGAAAAAGGGCTGACCGTAACAATAAACGCAGCTTCTTCCGATATTCCCTATTCGGTGGCCACTCCCATCTCCATTGTTACAAGAAATATTCTTCAATATGCAAAGAATATCAACGAAGCTGTTAAAATAGCAACCACTTTTAAAACATTTGTTTCCGAATCAATACTTGTTGGTTCGGCAGAAGACAATAATGCAATTATTATTGAAAAATCACCCACCAAACAATTTGTTTTTAAATCACCCGGCGACTACCTTATCTGTACCAACCACTTTCAAAGTGATTCGTTTATGGCCGACACCAGGAATATCGAAAACATGCTGAACAGTTCTTCACTTTACAGGTATTTCAGGGTAAAAGAACTGATAGTAAAGAACCTGCCTGTTTCCTATAATTCCGCAGCCTCCATCATGCGTAACAAGGAAGGATTATTAAATAAAAATATTGGCATGGGCAACGAAAAATCAATCAACCAGCTGATTGCTCACCACTCTGTCATTTTTAAACCTAAAGAAAAAATAGTATGGGTTTCCACCGCCCCTTATCAACTGGGTTGTTATGTTGCCTACGACCTGAATAAAATTTTCAGCGATACTTTCGATATTGAAAAAACCAGAAACTTAAGTAAAGTTAAACTAACAATTAACACTGATTCATTTCTGAAATCCAAAGAATATAAATCTTTTAAGGTTTATAAGCTCGCCAAAGAATATATTTCTCAATATACAAAATATCCCTCCTTAGGAGAAATACCTGAAAAAACAATATACATTTTTATTTCTTCCAACCCTGAATATTATTACACTTACCAGATTGCCGGAAATTATTACAAAAGCCGGAACGATAATAACAATGCCATAAAATATTACAAGTCAGCCTTAACAAAGGAAGTAACTTCTGCAAATGACAGGAAAACCATTGAAGAAAGTATAAAGGAGTGTGAAGAAAAATAAAATTCTCATCAGCCCAGCACTTTTCTTGCATTTATCTCCCTGGGCAAGATACTTTGATATATAAATTTATTGACCGGTGTTGAGATACCGAATTCTTCGCCCAGTTTCACCACTAATCCGCATTGGTTTTCGATTTCCGATGGACGCCCTTCGCGCACATCGCGGGTAAGGGAAAATGTTGTATTATATGGAAATGTGTCAAAAAATGCCATCATTTTGTCCACACAGTTTTCTTCGAGGGGAACACCGGCAGCCTGGGAGATATGGTATATTTCCATCAGCATTTTCTGCATCATATCCCTGCTTTCTTTCACCTCAAGTACTGAACCTAAAGAAGAGTTTGTAACAACAAGCAATCCACTTACGCAGGTTTCTATAAATTTTTTCCAGATTTCCACCTGTATATTTTCTGCAATAACCGATAAAATTCCTGATGACCTGAAAATTTCATGTGTTTTAAGAATTCTATCCGACAAAGTGTTATCAAGTTCGCCGAAAATTATTTCGGGATTCACACCTGAATGTTTAATCACGCCAGGTTTCTCCATCTCGCTTATAATACGGCATAACCCGCCCAAAACATGGGATGAATCAAGTTCGGAAAGTAATTCTTCAGAAATAAGTACCCCGTTTTGTAAAGGAAGTACCATTGTATGTTTTTGAATTACATTTTTAAGTTCCCTGGCTATATTTTTAACCTGCCATGCCTTAACACCTAAAATTACCAGGTCGGATTCACCTGTTTCAGACAAGTGTTCAACTACTTGAATATTCTTTACATGAAAATCACCATAAATGCTTTTAATCATCAACCCATTGGACTTCATTGTATTGTAATTCATGCCCCTGGCAACAAATATTACATCCTGACCTGCATTTGCCAGCTTGCCGCCAAAATAACCTCCTACGCCTCCTGCCCCGATAACAGTAATTCTCATCTGAATAATTTCTGTACAAAAATAACTATAAAAAATAAAAAAGGTGTTGGAAAAAATCCAACACCTCAAACAAATAAAACCGTATTATTTTATTTCACAGGTATAGCCGCTATATTCATATAAATCGCAATCCAGTTTAGCAACTTTTTTTGTTGCTTTAATGGTATACGTTGTTTTTGTACCATCAGTATATGTACATTCACAGGTACGGTTTTTTCTGCATGAAGAAAATCCGGCTACAATAAAGAGAGCAACCAATAAAAGCACTACATTCTTTTTCATATTTTAACAGGTTTAGGGATTAATATTGCTACAAATATATTAAATTCTTAAACTATAAAAAAATAAAGATTATGAAAATAATTACAGTACTTTTTCATAGCTCACTTATGAGCAAAATTAACATCGGACGGAAATGGATCATGGTCAATTCCCATATAATCTTTAACTGCAAGCCTTAGTTCTTCAGGACTGCATATTTTTAAATTTATAACATTACGTACCGATTTATAAAAATAATTTTTTAATGTAACCAGCGCTTCCTGTTTAGCGTTTTCTAAATCTGAATTTATAGGCTTATTGTCAATATTTTCAATAAGCGAATTATCATAATTATAAAAACCCGATTTTGTTTTCAGACCTAACCTGTTTGCCAGAACCAATTCCTCCAGCTTTTTAATTAAAGGAGAATAATATTCAATATTCTCAGAATTCCGAGAATATGTTTTTACTGATGATAACATCGTATCGATTCCCACATGATCGAAAAATTCGAACACCCCTATTGGAAAAAGGCGTTCCTTAATAATATCATCAATCTCTTTATAAGATAATATTCCTTCGAGAAATATATTATACGCACCTGCCTGGAAATCTAAAAACAGCTTATTTAAAATAAATGCATTTTCTTCGTCTTGTATAAACGGCTTTTTGTTTATCCGTTTTAAAAAGGTTAAAAGCAGGTCTTTTGTATGTGATGATATTGCAGAATTTATAATTAGTTCAACCATATTCTTCATGGGTACAGGAAAGAAAAAATGGAGTCCGCAAAACTTATCCTTCCGGCTTTCAGATGGAAATAATAATGAAGGAATTATTGATGACGAATTAGAGCAAAAAATGCAATTCTGATTTACTGTTTCATCCAAAGATTTAAATAACTCCTTTTTAAGTACGATATTCTCTGTTATAGCTTCAATAATAAGATCACAATCGTGAAGATCATTAACGGAAGCAGTAACATTTGTTAATTCTGTTTTTAAAGTATATTCCTGTTCGGTTAATACACCACACTGAAACAACATTTTTGTTTTCCTGGCAACCGTTTTTTGTGTTTTTTCTCTTTCCTGGTCAGAACTGCAAAGCCATGTAAGCCGGAAATCAAAGCCGTTAAGAAAAAGAAAAACAGAGGTTCCCATTTTACCTTCACCAACAACTCCTATTTTTTTAATTTCATCCATTTGCAATTTGTTTTACAATTTTATTTTTCCATGACCCGATGTCATTTTTACGGATAACGACCCGGTATTGTTCAATATTCCGCATATTTGATGTAACCTGGCGGTGAGAACTAAGCATAGAAACCATAAAGGAAAAAGCCCTGTCAATGGCAATTTTCTTTTCTTTTATAAGCCGGAAAAAAAACCGGAACAACTCTTTCTTATTCTTATCAGAAGTAAAAACAAATTCTTTGATAATAATTCCCGAAAGCCTTAATTTTATCAAAAAGGAGACCCTGCCTCCCGGCCTTGTGAATGATCCCTGGGAAAATAAGCTTTTTGCCTTTTTCAGAATGGTTTCAAAGGAATATAGTTGCTGAATGGTTTCCATATATTTATCGAACAATTCCAATTGTCCCATATGGTAATAATGTATCATAGGAAAAAAACCTACTCCTATATTTGCCGGTACAGGAAATAACCGATCCTGTTTCTTTAATTTGTTAAAAAGTTCTGTTCCCGGAGGAGCTGTCAATAAATGCAGGTTCACATTGGGCATAGCGGTTTTCATCGAAAAATCGAATATTCTGTCAAACTCTGACAGTGTATCATTATCAAAACCAACAATAAATGATGCATTTATATGAATTCCCTGACTATGGATTCTGCGTATCGCTTCAGCATATTTTTCTCCACCCCTGTTATGTTCTTTATGAGTTTCTTCCAGGCTTTCCGCATTCAACGATTCAAAACCTATAAGTATATTAAAACAACCTGCATCAGCCATCTCCTGTAACAATGTTTCATCCTCTGCAACATCAATACTGGCCATACATGCCCATGAAATTCCCAATGGTTTCAATCGTTGCATCAGTTCATGTGCATATTTCTTGTGAATGGTAAGATTATCATCTACAAAGAAAATATATTTTGAAGGCAGGTTTTTAATTTCTTCAATAACATTGTCAATATCCCTGTACCTCATTTTTCTTCCAAACATGTCTGATACAAGGCAAAAATCACAATTAAAAGGACATCCTCTTGTAATCTGAACTGCCACCTGAAAAATATGTTTCATATTTACAAGATCCCAGCGTGGTGGCTTTGGAACTTTATAATCACATTTTTCTTCTGCTTTATATATTCTCTGCAGTGTCCCTTTTTCGAAATCGCTGAGACATTTTTCCCATACATTTTCAGCCTCTCCAATAACAACACTATCAGCATATTTAAGATATTCTTCCGGTAAAACAGAGGCATTGATACCACCCATAACAACAGGAATATTCTTCTTTCTGAAAATATCGCCCACCTCAAATGCTCTCTCTTTGGTTGCAGCAATCGTTGTTATTCCTACGATATCGGGGTTAAAATCAAAAGGAAGAGTTTCTGTTTCTTCATCTGCAATTCTTATTTCATAATAATCCGGAGTATAGGCTGCAACCATAGGCAAAGCCAACGGAATCATCAGTCTTTTTTTTCCAAACATCTTTGCCAGTTCTGCATGAGCTGTGTATCCCATGTATTGCTGTTTCGGGCTTATAAGAAGAAGTTTATATTTTTTTCCGGCTGCCATCTCTCCTGCTATTTATATACAAGAGTATAGCCGCCCTGCATAAATTTGCTTACCTCTGTAACAAAGCTCAATACAAGATCGCCGGGTTGTAAAATCTCTTCTCTTTTAATTTTATCGAGACAAATAAATGCCATCGGCGGTCCGGTATAACCCATAGTGGCAATTTTTGTATACATTGTTTCTTTTCTGATTCCAAGTTGTTCGCATTCTTCAATAATTAAATCAGAAATATGTTTAGAGGGAAAATTTACCTGGAAATATTTTAGCCTGGAAATGTCGATCTGGTATTTTTCTATCATTCTTTTAAGTCCTTTATAAAAAACAGTGCCATCAGCATCGTGGAAGTGCATTCTTAATTCTTCCTGGAATAGCTGGTTAAGATGATGCCTGCCTTGTTCAAATTCTTCTTTGGGATTCATCCAGTAAGCGGGTCGTCCGTTGTTCATGGCAGATGGTTTTTTTCCACCTATTGATTCAACATATGCGTGTTGAATATATAATCCATGCTCATTATTATCACACCTTTCAAAGAATAATGCCCCGGCACCATCGCTCAGAAAATACCGAAGAAATAAAGATTCTTTTTTAACAATTGACTGATTGTAATATTCTGCTCTCAGTTCAGAAGAAGACATACCAGAGGAAATAACAAGTGCATTTTTATACCGTCCGTTTTTAATCAGGTCATTGGCCAGTAAAACCGCTTTATATGCCGAAGTACAATTGGCATGAATAGAAAATTCTGCACATTGTTCAATTCCGAGCGCTTCCTGAATTCTTACCGATGGTGTTGGCATCTGATCCATATGAGCACTGGCATAAATAATAAGTTCAACATCTTCGGTTTTCTTTCCGGCATCTTTTAACGCTTTTTGCGCGGCTTTTACCGACATGGTTATATTATCTTCGGTAAATTCGCGGGTAACCGGATCGATGGCATAGTAATAATATTTAACCTCAAGCAGTTCTTTCATTAATAATTTCATACGCTTAAGCCAGCCCTGAATTTTCCCGGGTGCATCGATTAGTTCACCGAGATAAATATCCACTTCATCAATAGAAACAGGCTTTCCGGGAAGAAATGTTCCGCTTCCTGAAAGTTTTACCTGTATGTTGTTTTTTTCACTCATTATTTCCACTACAATTCATACCTCGAAATCATTGATTTTGCCATTTTCACAGTTTCATCAATCAGTGTCTTACGGTTTACAATTTTATGAACTATTCCCCAATTATATGCTTCAGCGGCCGAAAAATTTCTCCCGCTGATGATTAACTCTACTGCCCTGGCCGTTCCCACGATTTCGGGAAGCTTAACCGTACCGCCACACCCGGGAATTATTCCAAAAGATGTTTCAGGAAAACCAAGTACTGTTCCTTCGGCACATATTCTGTATTTGCAAAACAAAACCAGTTCCATAGCTGAACCAAAACAGGTTCCTCTAATAGCCGCAAAAGTTGGAACTGGTAATTCCTCAAACAATTTAAAGTTGTTTGTGGTCTCTGTTAAAAATCCCGGAATAGTTTCAGGATAGTCAGCCGGAAGGTTCTCTTTTATATTTTTATAGAGCTCATCGCGGTCGGCGCCGACAGAAAAATGTCTGCCATTACCATAAACAATAATTGCTTTTGCCTTTGAATCGGGAATAATATTTCCTGTTAAATAATTAAATTCTTCAAAAAACCTTTGGGTCATAGTATTTGCAGGTGGCTGGTTCAAGACCAGGTGCCCTATCTCATCTTCTATTTTCCATATGATTGTTTCCGGATTCATTTAATAACAAATTATAGTCATTCCAATGGCATGATTTCTCGAGTGGGATAACGAGCAAAGTATTTTCTTTATTCCGTTTTTTTCTATAATTTCAAGAACCTCTTTTCCAAATGTTATTTCAGGTTTACCAAATGAATTATTGAATATTTCTATTTCGTGAAATTTATTATATTCATTTATCTTTTCCCCTATAGCCTTCTTTACAAGGTATCTGGCAGCAAGACTTTTTGCTCTTTCCGGAAAAGGATACAACTCTATCTCCTGTTTTGAAAACCATTTTTCGCAGCTTTCGGAACCTGAAAAAAGGACAATAAAATCTTCTACCATAATTCCAGCTACTACTTTGTTGTAATTTGAATTTCCATCCATTTTATCTAACCCTTCATGTTTTTTACAACCAGATGACAGAACAACTTTGTTTCTTCCTTCAGTGCATCATCAAAGGACATGTTCCTGGAATTATGTATTGACTTCATGACCGAATTTATCACTTCGATATCCCTGTCGGCAGTCATTTTTTCAAGAAATTCAAATGCAAAATGGTGAATCTCTTTTGAGGGAACAACGTAATCAACCAGTTTTATTTCATTTGCTTTACTGGAGTTAACAATTTCCCCGGATAGAATTATTTCTATTGCCCTGGCTTTCCCGGTAAGTTTTGAAAGTCTCACTGTTCCGCCAAGACCAGGCATTATATTGAGATTTGTTTCGGGAAAAGCAAAAAGAGCATTTTCGCTGCATATACGAATATGAGCGGCCAAAGCTATCTCAAGACCTCCTCCAAAACAGGCGCCTGAAATTGCGGCTACAACGGGAACCTGAAAATTTTCGATTATATCAAGAAGTTGTTTTCCCTTTGTCATTTTATCAAATAACAGGCTTTCACTCTCCGATAGTTTTTTCAAGTTATTAATATCTGCTCCGGCAGAAAAATGTCTTCCCGTACCCTTTATTATTATTCCTTTTATTTTTTTATCGGCAGCAATTTTCTCCAGCAATTCAATACTTATAAATTCAGGATCGTAAATATAATTTTCCGGTGGATTATTCAAACCAAGAATTCCAACATGACCCTTCTTCTCCCAAGATAAATATTTCTGAGAATTCATTAACATATTGTTATATTAGAAAAAAATCCGGAATATCATATGGCAGCCGGCTATCATCTGTGAGCAATGTTTTTACTTCCGCAGAACAGAGTTTAATATTTGTTTCCTTATTGAAAAGTTTATGATAAAACACAAGGTACGGGGCTTCTCTTTTAATTTCTGTCTGAATAAAAAGCTCTTCAAATAATTTTGCTTCGTGACTATACCGGATATGAGTTTCGGTTACAACCAGGAATAATTTATTTTCCCTGAAATAATCAAACAGATTCTTTTGCTTTAGAATTTCCCAGCGGGCCTGCTCAAAATAATTCAGATAAACTGCATTATTCACATGCCCGAACGAATCCAGCTCATATCCTCTGACTTCCAGTTTAAATTCAAACATAAATTTTATTAAGGTTTTGCCCCCGATTATTCAGAACAAATATACGATTTTAGATATATTTAAAATTCATGATAATTTTTGTCAGGCTGTTTTTTCATTTAATTAAACATCTCCCTGTATCTTACAGTGTTATCTAAAGCATCCATAATCTCGCGAGTAAAACCCGGAGGAGGTGACACAGGAAGTATATTTTTACTGACTGAAACTTTATCAGTAACATCTGCTAAAACTCTGTCGCATGAATTTTTAATCTGCTCATGATAATACGCATCAAATGTTTCGAATGTATTTCCAAAGCGATCGTTAAAATCCATGATAACTTTTAATACAGTTCGATACATGATTTCTTTTTCCAATGTTACTTCACTCACTTTTTTATATACAGCCTCGCATAACTGCAACGAATTTTCACGGATTTTTCCTGATATCGGCACGATGTTAGAATCAACAATGATTTTATCCGGATTCTCTTTTTCCCAGTTCACATATGCCCTGGCTACGGCCGCATCATACATCGACCTTTTAAGATCTATCAGGTGAAAAGTATATAAATAAATGATCTTCGGCATCATCACTCCTTTGTCTTTTACCGAACGTATCATGGTCAGAAAGCCTTTTTTATGAACCTTATCAGCCGTGAAAAAATAAAATTTAAAAACACCTTTCAGTAATTTTCTCATTTTCCACAGATCTTTCAGTCCGGCCTTTTTAAACCTGGGCATATATTTAATTCCGTTAAGATAGCCCAGGGCACGTTCAACAAATTTCTCTGTCTGATTAATATCTTCCCAATAGGAACCCAATCCTTCAAGTAACTGAATCCGTGTAAAATTTTTCGGAACAATGTTCGTAATAATATCCATTTTATCACTGTTCTCGGTATGTTCAGCAGTAATAATTCTTCCCTGTCGTTTCAGATCGTACCATAATCTTGTACCCGGAGGCGCTGCCAGCGGATGACAGATATGAAAAACAATATTAGCCTCTCTGACAAAATCAGCTGTTTTCTGAAATGTATTATCATCATCCGAATCAGCTCCAATAATCATATGTGTAAGCACAACCATCCCATACGACTGTATCTTTTTTATTGCTTCAACCGCAGAAATTCCCAGGTTCTGTTTTTTGTTCATGTCTTTTAATGATTCGGAATTAACTGATTCAACGCCAATCATTAATGTATAGAAATTACTATCTGCAAGCAGCTTAAGCAGTTCATCATCATTTGCAATGGTAATATCAAGCTGGGTAAAAAATGCCATAGGTTTCTCAAAAGAATTATTCAGTTCAATAAATCTTCTCAGCAGTTCTTTGGTATATTTTACATCGCCGGAGAAGTTGTCATCAGCAATAAAAACGGTTTGTACATTTAATTTGTTAAGTTTTTTCAACTCGTCTAAAACCTGTCCCATACTTTTACTCCTGGCTTTTCTGCCATAGGTATAAATAACATCGCAAAAACTGCAGTCAAAAGGACAGCCTCTTGTTGTTTGGATCGACACTGAATTGTACAGTCCTATGTCGTCCTTAATCAGTTCCCATCTCGGGACGGGAACTTTTGTCATATCGGGCTTCGAAACATTTTTATAGATCCGCTGCCAGTTTCCCGCCTTAAATTCTTCAAGAAAAAGCGGCCATGTCTCTTCTGCTTCACCATGAAATACCACATCGATATTGTTTTTATTTTTATGAAGAAGTATTTCAACACCAATTCCGCCAACAACTATAGTAGAAGCCGGGCTTATTTTTTTACAGGATTCAGCTATTTGTAAAGAACGTTTCAGTTGATTCGATGTAATTGTAATACCAATGATATCATAAATATTTTCCCCTAAAGTTAATTCTACATTACCGCGAATGTACTCATCATGAATTACCACTTCATGTTCGGGTGGGGTAAGTGCTGCAACTGCGGCAACAGCATGAGGGGCAAAATAAGCTTTTACACCAAGATAAGGTATTTCCCGGATTATTTTATTATCGATTTCATCGTTTGTTCCCGGACTGACGAGAAGAATTTTCATTAACGTTGTCTGTTATTATTTACTTTGAAGAAAAATGTAAGAAAAATAAATGTAAGAAAAATATGTCTTCACATTCTAAAATAATTTGAATTTTTATTGATTACATATTTAAATACTTCATTTGAATACTATGCTATATCGCTAAAAATAAATCAATTAGATAGATCGATTTAGACATTCAACGAAACCCGGAATTTCTTTTAAAAAAAACACCGGCGGTAATCTGTCTGAAAAATAGAAACATTGGAATATTTTCAAATATATTTTAACGATTTCCTAATTTGTTTTACTTTTAAACATTCCTAGAGATAAAAAAAGATGAGCAGAAAAGTTGTTGTAACCGGCATGAACATTATTACTTCGCTTGGACTTGACCTGAATTCAAGTTGGGAAAATTTAGTAGCCGGGAAAAACGGCGTTAAAAAAATTACTTTATTTGACCCCACCGGCCTTCAAACACAAAATGCAGCACAGGTTCCCGATTCCTTTGAAGAATACGCTTCGGGTTATGTAAAGAAAAGAAGTTCGGATCTTATGACCCGCATTACTAAAATGTGCCTGGTTTGTGCCAAAGATGCCGTTAGGAATGCCTCTATTGATTTTGAATTATTTGATAAAACCAGGTGTTCCGTTATTTTAGGGGTGGTAAGCACTTCCAATTCCAGTACGGAAAAAGGAACCACTCTTAAGAATAAAGTTCTTAAAAGTATGAGTAATGCCATGTCGGCATGGATTTCACTGGAGTACAAATTAAGAGGTCCTAATTTCACGGTTACTTCTGCCTGCGCCTCTTCGGCCTATGCCATAAGCATCGCTTATGATATGATTAAAAACGGAACTGCCGATATTGTCATTACCGGTGGCGCCGATTCTCTGGTTAACAGAGAAGAAATAGAAGGCTTTAATGAATTGTACGCTCTTTCAGTAAATGAAAATCCTGAAACTGCGTGTTGTCCTTTTTCAAGGGACAGGGATGGTTTTGTGATCGGGGAGGGTGCCGGAATTATGATTCTTGAATCGGAAGAATCGGCCTTAAAAAGAAACGCTAAAATTTATGCAGAACTCGCCGGCTGTGCCATTACAAGCGAAGCTTACAATATTATGGCTCCGATGAAAGACGGAGAAGGAATTGTGCAAACCATTGAAACTGCTTTGAATAATGCAGGTATAAAACCAAACGAAGTGGATTATATAAATGCTCATGGAACTTCTACTACTCTGAACGACATGTACGAAACCATGGCAATTAAGAAAGTTTTTGGCGACTATGCCTATAAAATACCTGTTTCTTCTACAAAATCAATGATTGGCCATACGGTAGGCGCTGCAGGCGTTATAGAAGGAGTAGTTACGGTTATGAGCATTGTTAATAATATTGTAACTCCAACTATAAATTTACATATTCCCGACCCGGATTTAGACCTTGATTATGTTCCGAATAATGCCCGTAAACACAACGTTAATTGTGCTATTTCCAACTCGTTCGCCTTCGGAAGTCACAATGCTTCATTGGTTTTCAAAAAATATTCTTAATTTTGCATTTAATTAAAAAAGCAGTCTTTTAAAACTATCAGATTAAATGTCAAAGATTAACGAAAACACAAGAGCAGAAGTAAAAGAAATAGTTTATACCTTTTTCGCAGAAGAATGCGAAGTTGATATCAGTACCATTCACGATAATACAAACATTATTTCCGACCTCGAGGGAGATTCTCTTATGTTCCTGGAACTTATTGAGATCTTCAAGAAAAAATACGATTTAAACATAGAGCTTAAAACGGTTGGCAAATATGTGGTTAAACATCCGGTTGAAACAATCGGACAGTTGATTGATACGCAAATGCTCATGATTGAACACGGAAACAATATTGTAAATCTTGAATAAACATTAAATAAATCCGAATAAGAGTTTCTAAGGTATATGGGGAATAAGGAGACAAGGTATAAGGATGTAATACAACCGGCACATATTTTCTCTTTAAATAATATTAATTCCATATATTTTATTCAGATATAATTCAATAAGTTATAACAGATGACAGAAGTAATCGGATGCGGTATTGATATTGAAGAATTAAGCCGGTTTACAAAACATCTTTCCGATACAACAAAAATTCCTCCTTTTGCCCATATTGTATTCACTGAAACGGAGATAGAATCGAATCTGAAGAACTCTCCGGAACTTACCTTTCCGCTTGGATTTTCATGTAAAGAAGCATTTTTTAAAGCTTTGGGAATCAGCTGGACCAACAGTAAAATTTCGTGGAGAGACATTGAATTACTTTTTCCGGACAAGGGAAATGTAAATGAATATTCCATCCGGCTAAACGGATATGCTAAGGAATTATTCGATAACAAATGTAAAACTATTGATTCGTCTGTAGAATACACAAACACGTATGTTATTTTCCAGATAATATTACTCTCAAACCAGATTGTATGAACCCCGGCATCATCTTTCCCGCATTTGTGAATGAATATTCAGGACACGAACCGGCAGTGGTTTCAGATTATAACAACAATTATATAAAGTACTTACAACAGGCATCCGGGATACTGGATATTGATCTTTCTTCTTTTGATTTTAAGGAAAATAATTTCCTGGATGATGAATTAAAATCGCAATACATCAGTTATATTTTCAGTTGTACCGTAGCTGATATTCTGAAAGAGAACCGGGTGGTTCCTTCCTTTGTTTCCGGTTACAGCATGGGAATATATGCATCCCTGTATTATTGCGGATCCGTTTCCTTTTCTGATGGTTTGAAACTGATAAAGACCGCCTGGGAAAATATTTCCTCTGTCACAACAGATAACCAATATGGTATGGGGATGATTGTAGGGCTTACAAACGACGATATTTCGAGTTTGCTTCATAATGTTAAGAATGTATTTATCTGCAATCAAAACAATGTTCACACATTTATCATTTCCGGGGTCTTAAGCCCGGTAGAAAATATTCTTTCTTCTGCTAAAAATGAAGGCGCTTTAAGAACAAATCCCCTGCCCGTGTCTAAGCCTTATCATTCCATGTTTTTAAACAACGCTATTCCGGCCTTTAAAACTGCCGTTGAATCCCTGTCATTTTCAAAACCTTATCATAAATATGTTTCGGCTATGAATCAGAGAATAATCGATACGCCCGAAGGTTTAAAAAATGAAGTGGTCGAAAACATTAATTGCAGGATGAACTGGTATAACACTATGAATTTTATTATTTCCCAAAATACAAATACGATTTTTGAATGCGGCGCCGGAAACGGTTTAACCCGGAATTCAAAATTTATCAGCGGAGATTTTACTATGTTTCACATTGGAAAACTTCAGGAATTTTTAAAAGCATGTAATGGCTGAAATGTATTAATGCCAGGTGTTATTCGGCACGGAGTACCTCTAACAGAAACAACTGCGATTTATTATTTAAATAACATTGTTATTAACTCATTGTTAATATCTTCTGTTTAAAACCTGTTAATAAATAACAATTACATTCTGAAACTATTATAAAAGCAGAAGGTAAAAAATAATTGTTGTTTAACATAAAAACAATTTATCATGAAAAACAAGAAAAACACTTTCTCCGATTTTGTAACAACTTGTATAATTGCACCGGGGTTATTTATTGTTTTTGCAACTCCCGGCCTGTATGGCCAATCGGGACAAAAATTTTCTGTTGAGGGCAACAGTCTTAGCGCCGGTAATTTTTTAGGTTCAACAAATAATCAGCCATTGTTAATCAAGGTAAATAATGCTCTTGCATTGCAAATAAATCCCGGCGGCGGTATATTAATAAATTCATTCTCTAATAATGGAAACGGTATTGTTTCTTTTGACAATACGGGTAAATTAATTCCGGTTGCTTTTCCAAACGATGCAACAAAAGTATTTCTCGGTAACGGTACCTGGGGCAATGTACCCATACCTGATAATTACTGGCTTTTGCACAATAACGATCTTTATACAATGACTCCCGGAAATATCGGAATCGGAACTGACCACCCGTTATTTAAAGTTGACATTGCTGGAGATGTAAGAATTTCAGAAAATTTATTTGTCGGCGGCGGCATTATTATTACCGACAAAGTTAATGCAGCAAGCGAAGTCAATACCGGAAAAATATATGCTGCACAGGAATTAAAATCAGCTTCTCTTAAAGCCGACTCAATATTAATGGATAGCACTAAAGCTTTTTATGGCGAATCGAATTTCAGGGGTGATGTAAAACTTAAATATAAGTTAGATGTAACAGGCGATGTACAGGTGAATGGCAATTTCAGGACTGCCGGGAGCCTTACTTTTGGAGGTACCAAACCAATAAGTTATTTACCTGCTTCGGGTGGTAATTCTGAAATTAACGGGTTTGCCATGTTGCCGCATCCATTGGATCCTGCTGATATTGATCTTTGTTTTATGCCTATTATACCATTAAACCAATTTACGGGTATGATACAATCTTTTGGTAATAATTCCGATGGTTATAATAATGTTATGTCAATGGGATTTGACGGCTCAAATGGTATTATTGATATGGCGGGTACAAGTTCAAATGGTATTGCTCCCCGTCTTTTAATTAATTACTATTGCGGTAAAGATATATTTATTAATTCGGGGCCTCATGGGGGAAACATTATGTTAACCAGCTCCGGAAAAATCGGGATAGGGGTACAGGCCGAACCCGCCGGACCCAAATTGGACATAAACGGCGATGTGAAAATCAGGACGTTAAACTCCCCTTCGGGTAATTATAATATACTTGTTGCTGATGACAACGGCCTGATTGGTAAAAAAACATTGGCCGATATAGGGGATAATATGGGTGATCATACGGTTACACAAAATATTAAATTAGGCAATTTCTGGCTTTCAAATGCCGGCGACGACAAGGGATTACATATCGACCCTAATGGCGATTTAACTTTATTGCTGGCTGGTGTTAATAGTTTTGAGATAAAAGGGAACAGCGGAATTCCGTTACGTCGCGGAATTAGCTTAAACGAGGATATTGGCGGGGGTACCGGGGGTGAATTTAATTTCTGGCTGAGTTTATGGCAGGATGCTTCGTTTAATTTTAAGGGATATGCTGCTGATGACGGTTCGGGTAATACGGTTACAAGGGATTTTATGACTATTCTGAGGAATGGAAATATAGGATGCGGGAATACTACGCCATTAGCAAGACTTCATATTACAAGTTCAAATAACGCCGGAGATCCGCCACCTTCAATAAGATTAGAACAAACCGAAAACGTAGAATATGAACCGAGTGATGATATACCTGCTCATATTGAATCCACTAATTGGGATATTTCAAATTGGGGCGGTGCATTATTATTTAAAAGCAATAATTATAATAGCAATGATCCAACAACTTTGGCCTTTAGTACTAAATTAATAATTAGCAATAATGGTTATATTGGTATTAATACTAATACACCTCATGAAAGATTGGAAGTAAATGGCAATGCAATTATAAATGGTAATCTACAAATCAATGGAAACTATATTTATTCGGGCTTTGTTGGAATAGGAACAACTTGTCCTGACGAAGAACTTTCTGTTAATGGAAAAATTCATGTAAAGGATGAAATTAAAGTTGATTTAAATGGCGGATGGTGCGATTACGTATTTGATGAGGGATATAAACTTATTTCTTTGAACGATTTGAATTGCTTTATTCGTGTAAATAAACATCTTCCTGAGATTCCTACTTCAGATGAGGTAAATAAAACCGGAATTAAACTTGCTGAAATGAATAAACTTTTATTGAAAAAAGTTGAAGAGTTAACCTTATATATGATTGAACAGGATAACATTATCAAACAACAACAAATAGATATTGAACAAATTAAAGCATCTATAGAGGGTATTAAAAATAAAGAGTAGATTTAATGTACACTAAATATAATAATATGAAATCATTTTTCTTTATTACAGTACTAAATGTACAATTATTATTGTATTTTTCAGTATTTTCTCAAAGTAATTCAATTGAATCCAAGTATTGGATTTGGCGTGATCGTTTAATAAATGATTTTATGGTCCCCGGTAATTGCGCTGGGTGTGGAATTATTTTTAGCTCAAGGGGTGTATGTTGTGGTTGGGGTTTAGATCAAAATAATTTATGGGGTTTAGGAGGTTTTGACATAGGAGATGAAGGTTTTGAAATGGGCAAGTATCTTGCTGTTTTAGCTACTGAATGGAAATTATTAAAGAATGGTGGACAGTCTACTGTAAAAACAGAATTAGAACTCTTCTATGAATTAAAAACTATTGACCGTCTTGATATTATGGCAGAACATTATTGGCACGACCATTGGGGGGGGGCTGATTATTCAACTTCAGAACCAAATGGTTTTATGATTAGAGATGATTTATTTGATAATTTTCTTTCAGATAATTCTTCGACTTTTGGACAAGATGCTTTTGATAGGTATAATTATTTAAATCAAGGTGGCGGTGTGGGTAAATATGTTAAACAAAATATTCTAGTTAAATTTGGAAATGATTGGGATGCAAATCACTGGGTAGCTCCATTATCTTGGTTAGATGATCAATGGAGAAATTTAGCCGCTGATGCTAACAGTGGAGTATCTGGTGCTGAAGCATGTATGCATGCATCTGATAACTATGGACATGTTACAGGTCCTGAAGAATATTCTCAAGATAATTATATTGGACTAATGGTTGGCCTTGTAACTATTATTAAACTTTTACCAAACGACGTTGTTATACTAGATCCAGAAAATTGTAGCGGAAGTATGAATATTAAACAACATGCCGTTGATATTCTTAGTAGAATTATTCATTTTATGGAGAATTCTTATACTCTATATAATAATAATAACAGTGAAACTGGACGTCCATATTTTCATGATGGAGATCCATTTAGTACCTGCTGGACTATCTATAATCCCATAACTGGGATGTGTGTTAAAGGTGTTTTTTGGAAAGCATATCTTGATAATTTTGGCTCTGGAAGTCATGATTATTGCAATCAAGGTGGCTCAGAAGCAACATCATTTTCTTGTGCTTTTCAGGATATTTATAATGAATTTGTAAATAATGGATCTGTAGGAAACTGTACTATTTGTTTAATACCTTACGAAGTTAATAATTCAATGTTTCCTATTTTAAAAACAATAAGTGATAACGGCTCAAATGCAAATCATACTGTAACAAATTGGATAAATAATTATTATGACTCTAATAAACGATCTGAATTACAATATTTAGATTTACTTTATTGTCTTCTTTATGGTGGTACTTCGCAAAGAAGTACAAGTTATTATTCAGATTATTTAAGTAAGTTCCCATGTGAAACATATTATGATGACTTAGTATTAAGTAATAATAAATATGGTAACTTACTTTCACAAATGCTTACTTTTAATCTATTAAAGCTCTATCTCAGTGAAGCATATGTTTTTCCACAACCTGTATATCAAGCATTAAACGATTACGTATCATATCCATTTCCAATTTATGAAGCACCAGAGGGTATTTTTATGCTAGGAACTGACACATATTATGAAAGTGATATCTTTACAGGTACTGCACCTGCTGATTATTATTCTAATAATACTTTAACTTCAACATCTGACATTTCAAATTATGTGTCTCCAGCAATTACTTTACATGGTCATGTTAGATATACTGCTGCTGAAGGAATTTACCTTCAGCAAGGATTTAAAGTTTCTGATGGTGCATTTTTCAGAGCAAGAGTTGACCCATTATGTAAATGTGAAGTAAAGCCAGAAGTAATAAGTTTATTAAATCCATGTCCTGGTATATTAAAATCATCATTTAATAATAGCACCTCTAATACATCTGAATTAACTTCTATTGAATCAACAAATAAAATACTAATTTATCCAAATCCTACATCTGGAATTTTCTTTCTAAGTAGTTCAAACGAAAATATAATGTTGTCTCTTGAGATTACTAATTCAATTGGAGATGTTATTTTTATTGATAATAATTATACAAAATTAACTAAATTTGACTTATCTGGATTCCCAAAAGGAATTTATTTTATTAAAGCAATCTCCACATTAGGAGAAGCCTATTTTGGAAAAATAGTATATCAATAATGATAATAAAATATAAAATATTTATTACAAATCTATTTTTTATATTTTTAGCTATTGTTTTAAACGATGGTTTACTCGCCCAAACCTATTCCGAAAAGCCTTTAAAGCAAAATACATCATTCTGCATTAAAACAGATGTAAGTAAATGGGCTTATTTAAATCCCAATATTGGGACAGAGTTAAAGTTCAATAGACGGCTGGCCATCGATTTCTATACTATATATTTACCAAGTGGAATATCATGGCCGGTTTCATTATTTTCAAAAAAAACAGAATTGTTTTTCGAAAAAAAACCTTTAAAGGGTTTTGAATTAGAATCAAATTTTAAGTACTTCTTTGGTTCAAAGCAATATCTTGCAATTCAATTTTTCTATAATAATTTAAAATATAACAACCAACATTTTAATTCAGAAAAAACTATTAGTATGTTCAATAATGAATATGGATTTGGCTTGGTTTATGGTCTAGAAAATAATAATAACAAAGTTATTTTTAACGAACTTCATATAGGTTTTAGATGGAAATATTCATTTATAAACCGTATTCAACATGAAAATTTATATCAAAATATTCCAGAAAAAAAATCATCATTTACTGAAAACTCACCAGAAATTATAATTAACTGGTCATTGGGAAAAAGATTTCTTCGTAACAATACTGATTCAACAAAGTATAGAGAAATGCCTAGAAATAGTATTTATTTTGAGGTTCTTGGAAGTGGATACTTTGAGTCATTCAATTATGAAAGTACTATTTATCATAATAGTATTTTTTATTTAACTCAACGAGAAGGAATTTCAATTTTTCCATCTTCTAATGGGTTTGTTTCCTTTCCTTTCTTGTTAAATGGAAATCTTCAGCTTAATGATTATTTTTATTTTGAAATCGGGGCAGGTGCAAGGTTTGCTCTTAACGATTTATTTTCATCAGATTTAATTGGAAGCACAGGGTTTCGGTATGTTGGGAGAAGTGGATTTTTACTAAGAATCAACTGGACACCTCAAATTTATCCACTTATAGCTGGAGGTATTGGTTTTGGGAAGGGTAATAATTTTGAACCTTGGTTTGGTTTAAGTATCGGCTATAGTTTTGGGAAGAAAGGAGAATAAATAACAAATGAAGTCATTACCATAAATAATAAAATTAAAAAATAATGTGAAAAAACTAATAATATTACATTTCTTAATAATAAGTGTCTTAACTCTTTATTCTAATAATTTTCAAAAAAGTAAGGGATATATAATTAATTCAATAGATGAAAATAATACAAAGGTTATTTTTATTGGAGATTCTGTAAATAAAGATTCACTGTATATTAAGTTTCCAAATAATAGCATCTATTTAGAATTTTTAGGTGAAGGCATTTTTGGTTCAATAAATTATGAAAGAATACTTTATCAAAAAAGTAAATTTTCTATAAATGGAAGAGTTGGATGTTTACCTGAATGGATTGTTCCGGTATTAATAAACGGACAAATTCAAATAACAAATAAAATTAGTTTTGAAATAGGTATTGGCACAAGATATATTTATTCTAAAAAATGGGTAATGGATAAACCATATTACACTAATTCATTAGATTTAATTGGAAATACAGGTTTCAGATTTTTTTTAAAAAACAAAATTCTTATAAAAATTGATTATACACCACAATTCTCTAGTTCTACATATATTATTGGTTTTCATGGCAAGCCAGTGATCTGGTTTGGTTTTAGTATCGGCTATAGTTTTGGGAAATAAATAATTTTACAACAAATGAAATTGTAAAACGAAATATGATAACAAAGAAACAATTTACATGCTTTTCCGTTTTATTTTTTTTAAATTCGTTTTTCTTTTCATGTAAAACATGTATTGAATGTAAGGTTGAGTATTACAAAAATGGTCAATTTTATAGTAAAATAGAAGATAACTGTGGTACAAATCATGAAAATGATAAGTTTAAAGAAGATTTTTGCAACTCCGTTCCGCTTAACGACAGTAGTAGTACTTGTGGTTGTGGAGCTTTACACTAGAACAGACTGAGTGCCGGGGCTGATTTAAAATTGGTTTTGGGTAGAAAAAATACCAGCGGCATCAGATTACATCTTTCCCTAACTTAATCTTCCAGAGATTACCCATATTTTCGTAAAATTTTTCGAGAGGTAATCTGGTTTTCAGCACAGAGTTAAAGAAATTGTATTTTGACAGGTCATGATCTATAATCCGGTCTTTAATTTCTTTATATAACATAGTGCCCGGCATGGGAGTAAGAATTGTATAGCCGGCATAAACCACTTTATGTGAACCGGCATATTCTGCCAATGCTGCAAAATCCCCTTCGCTGTAATCATTTGATACAATATAATTACCTCTCAGCAGAATTCCATTCTGATGAAAAATATCAATCGCCTTTTCAATATAAGAGGCAGAGGATTGTTTATTAAATTTTTTCAGTTCTTCTTCGCGATACGATTCAAACCCGCAAATAACCACCTTTAACCCTGCTTTTGCGAGTTTTTTTATCAGTTGAGGGTTTTTCACGGCAGTATCGGAGCGGATATCCATAATGAATTTTTTATGGATTCCTTCAGCATTAATCCGGTCAAAAAGGTCATTTATAAATTTTACATCCACCACTGTATTGGCATCGGCAAACCGCACCACTTCGTAATCTTCAAGGCTATTCAGTTCGTGTATAACAGAATCAACCGTGCGCTGGTAATATTTTTTATTGTGCTGTGGCCAGATGGAACAAAACACACATTCGTACGGACATCCCAGGGAGGTGAAAATATATGTTACCGGCGACGGATCATTGCCAACCTTATACGTTGTTATCCATTTTTTCAGCAGGCTGCGGTCGGGCATAATAAAATCCTCATCTGCCGCATTCCATTTAGGTGCCGGGAACAATGAAGAACGGTGTCCGTTCTTCGTGTTTATTATGATACCGGCAACACTTTCAAGAGGAAGTCCTTTCTCTTTTGCTATGACCAGTTCCCTGAATATCCCTGCCGAATGGCCCGGGCATAATACATCAACACAATTATCTGTAAAATCTCCGGGACAAATAGTAACATGCAAACCACCGGCTACTGTCAGAATTTCGGGGTTAAACTTTTTGGCTTCACGAAAAATATCGAGGCCAAAATAAAGTTCAGAAGCAATGAATGTCACTCCAATTATATCGGGATTTGTTTCTTTTAAATATTTCCGGGTAATTACATCAAGTGCAGGAGCGTCGGGATGGAGGTCATATTCACCTTTCAGGTCAACAAAGGTTACGTCAAAGTCTTTTACTGCGGCTGCGATGGTTAATAATCCAAGAGGTGGCCCTATCAGTTTTTTATGTATAAACTGGCGGGCATCGGCAGGTGCATGCTCGAGTATTTTATTTTCGTTGGAGCGGGGTGGGTTTATTAAGAGGATTTTCATTTGATACTATGCACTTTTCGTTAAACAATTGCTATTTACCGATGAATTAATTATTCCAAAATAATTTACCGTCACACTAAGTCCTGAGCCTATCGAAGGATCGAAGTGTGAATGGGATATAATAAAGTCATTCTTCGAGGGCCTCAGAATGACTTGTTGGTCATTTGGCTTCAGGAATATACAATTATAATGAAATAAATAAAACATGAAATAATCTAAAACGTAATTTTATACTGCAACATAAAAGTTCTTCCCAACTGGTATGTATAATATACCTCCTTCGTTCTTTTATTAAAATACTGATTATAAATATTTTTCTGGTTAAACATATTCATAAGCTCCATGCCCTGCTCAACAGTAAATTTCTTACCATTCATTTTAAAGGAAATTTTCAGATCAGTTCTTGAATAGGGTGTATATTTATCAGCATAAGCATTGTTGTAATTATACACTGTATATTGTTGCGATATTGATTCATTCAGATCAATAGGAACATACCGCTGACCACCACTATAGGTAGATTTAAGATTTATAATCAGTGATTTCTGCCGTTTCAGGTTAACTTTTTTACTTTTAAAAACTATTTCTTTTCCCAACAACAAATTAGCTGCAAAGTTTCCATTAAAAACAGTATTTCTTTCTATTCCATCGCTTCCTTTATATTTTGAATCATAAATGGACGTTGTTAAAAGAAAATAATATCCTTTATGAATAAATTGTTCAAAGGTTAATTCAAGTCCGTAGTTATTGCCAGTACCTGTGCTTTTGAGAGAATCGGGCGACCATAACTCAAAGTTTGCTCCCAGGTTAAGAACCGAGAAATAAGATTTTTTTGCAGCATCCACCGGGACATTTGTTATTTTCTGATAATAAATCTCAGCTTTTAATCTCCTGTATTCCGAAACATTCCAGTCGTAACCAATAACAAATTGACTGCTTCTAAGAAATCCGAGCTTATCGTTTGGTTTTGCATAAGTTCCACCGGGTAATTCAACCTGCCTGTAAAATGCTGAAGCCGGCATTATCTGGCTATGCATTCCATATCCGGCGCTTAATGACTGGGTTGGAGAAAAACTCCATTTTATTCCCAGCCGTGGTTCAAGCGAACCGGTATTGTTATAAAAAAGATACTGATAATGAAGACCCGGTGTAAAAGTAAGATTATTTAAAATCTTGTATTGCCATTCGAAATACGGTTGTAAAAGACAGGTAGTACCGTTATACCAAAGCACTTTTCTGAATTTATCATAGGCAGGAAAAAACAAACTATCAGTTAAATTGTTATGAATCCAGGTTGTATTTATACCTGACCTGATTATATGAGATGCGTTCAGTTTTTTATTAAAAAGAAAATTCAGTATTGTTTTTTGCTCTGCAAAAAGACTTCTTTCATAGGGAACAGTATTTAATGTGTAAGGAGTAACAGAATCTTTCTGCACTTTAAAATCGTGATATATTTCGGCAACAGTTAACCTGATATAAGTTTTACTGTTTAATATATAATTGTCGGTTAACCCCACAACACCGGTTGCTGAATAATTTATAATATCCCAGCCCTCGCTCCCGTAGAAATCTATCTTTTGTTTGGTAGTATCCTTTTTACTATCCTGGAGTGCTATGTTGCTAAATCCGCCAAAACCAAACAACGATACTTGTCCTACAGGAGTTTTTGGAAAATTAAGTTTGAAGGCCATGTCCTGGTATTTGGGAATTGCTATTCCCGTACCAAATTCAATATTAAACTTACTGAAAAAATCGAGCGCTGAATAACTGTAATCCAACAAATACGACGAACCGTTTTTCCTGGAAACCGGTCCTTCGGCACCAAGCTCCAGTCCGTTGAATCCAAACTGTGCCATAAATTCGTGCTGCTCGTTGTTTCCTTTTCTCATTTTCAAATCAAAAACTCCTGACAGGGCATTACCAAATTCAGCAGGAAATGCGGAGGTATAAAAATCGGAATTGGAAAGCATGCTGTTTTTAAGCATACATATGGGCCCGCCTGTAGTTCCAAAAGCAGCAAAATGGTTAGGATTAGGAATATCCACTCCTTCCAGCCGCCACAATAATCCCGAGGGGGAATTTCCACGGATAACAATGTCGTTGCGGGCATCATTATTCCCTACAACACCGGCATAATTTGAAGCCATTCTGCCCACATCGCTTCTTGCTCCTGCATATTGTTCGGTTTCGTCAACGGTAAAGCCACGGGCGCTGATAGTGGCCATCTTGTTTATGGGTTCCATTTTCTCGACTTTGGCCGAAACAACAACTTCATTCATGGCTTCCACTTTCTCTTCCATTTCCACTGAAAGAACCAGTTCTTTCCCTGTATTCAGCTGAAGATTATAAAGAAATGCATCATTATATCCGATGTAACTTACTTTTAAATCAATTCTTCCGATCTTCACTTTTTCCAGTCTGAATTTTCCATCCATGTCAGTTGTTGTACCTATCAACGGGTTTGAATTTGAAATAATCACATTAGCGCCCGGAATAGACATACCGGAAGCTTTATCGACTACAGTGCCTCTAATTGTTTGAGTAAAATCCTGGGCTGTCAGGAAATTAACAAATAACAGGAAGAATAATATTAATCTGAATTTCATCCTATAAAAATAGCTTTTTCACAAGCCTGAAAGGTACTAAAATTCTTTGAGCTGTGAATATCCATAATACTCCATGTGATATTTCAGTTTATCGGAAATGTATTCTTTTTCCTCTTCGCTAAGATTAAACTTGTTTTTGCTGAATTTATTCTGGTGAAACTTTAAAATTTCCTCTTCAAATTCATAATTAAATGTCAGGCCAAGATTCTGGTATGCTTTTCTGATTTCTTTTACAGGATCTTTTTCAAGATCTTCATATTTTATTTCATGAAAGAATTTTTCAGAAATATCTTTTTTATGTGATTGAATATACCTCATCATCCTGTCGTAGATTTCCACCGCACTTTCTATTGTTGCAGGCACAAAACCAGGTTGCATAACATTTTGCTTTCCAACAATGTTCCACATATTTATTGTGGAAGGGATAACATTATAGGGATGACGGTAAATATGAATAAATTTTGCTTTGGGAAATACTTTTCTGACAGAATTAATCCGGAAGGAATGAAAGGGGTTCTTGAGAACTATTCGTTTTGAAGTTGCTATGCTTATTTTTTTACAAAATTCAGTAATGGCTTTCTGCCATTCTTCAAAATCTTTTCCTTCCGGTTCATAATTATCGTACGACAGAAGATAAAAATCAGGGGAACCAGGATAAATCAGTTTTATTAAAGGTGAATGCCCGCACATTTTAAGTATGGCAAACTCATCTTCCTGGGGTTCTTCGGCATAAATAGAGACATTATCGAAGGGCCGTTTCGGATTTTTACCCATCAGTAATTTCATTACAGGCTTATAATACTTATCAGAAATTAAAAAACTATCGGGTAAATGAACCTGGAAATTGGTTGGTACGGTATTGTTGGTATCCAAATTAAGTAACTGGTGAAGGTAGGTGCTTCCGGTACGCCAGTGTCCGATAATTATAATGGGGTCCTGAGGTATGGGGGCAGATGTGATTTTTTTTTTATAGTAGAGTTTTTCAAGGGTTGAAAAAAAGGACGACCAGCAGGAATTCTGAAAAAGAAAAAGGAAACGAAAAAAAAAGGGAAACCGAAACGAAAACTTATGACTACCGGTAATCCGGAAAAGCATTTTTAAACGAAGACCAAAGAGTAAATAAGCAAATTTCATATATATACTTTTGGTAAATGCCTGGCTTAAAGAAATACTGTAAAGTCAAATGTAAGATGATGAAAGTAAGAGGTCAAAGATATTATAATACCATTTTTTGAACGTTCAGTAACATCCGATTTTTGACCTATGGCATCAAACATCTGACATATTTATTTGTTCTCTTGTTTCATTTTTTCTTTCATTACGAAATCTGCAATAGTATCTATTGATTGTAAAATATTACGTGCAAGATTCTGGTCATCAATTCCTACCCCGTATTTTTTTTGCAAAGCCAAAACTATTTCCAATGAATCTATAGAATCCAATCCCAATCCTTCACCAAAAATGGGGGCATCATCAATTATGTCTTCTGGTTGAATATCAGGAATTTTTGAAGTTTCAATAATCAGTACTTTTATTTCTCTCTTCAGTTCCGTAAGGTTTATCTCGGACATATAAAATATTTTTAATTTATCTTGAAAATTCTTTTTTTGAATTCTGATTTGTTAAACTGTACAAAAGTAAATGTAAAAGTAAAAACAATTCTTCTTCACTATTCAAAATTGTATTCTTTTCTTCTATTCAGGTTTTTCTTTATTAAAGATATTCTTTCCAAAACTGGTAGCTGCTAATTCGTTTTGCCTTGATTTAAAGGTGCCGTCTGCTTTTTCTTTAAGTACAACTTTCTGAAATAATTTCAGCATCTTTTTACTCTGGCTTTCTTCTTTATAAAAGGTGTCCCATGCATAGTGATACATTTCCTGTAATTTTTCAGCAGTCATTTTTTTAGGATGAAAAACCACTTTCCCGGCAGTATAATTATTCCAGTTATAATCAAAAATACGATTGTCTTTCCGGAATTCATCAAAAGTTCTGGTATGAGGGAAAGGGGTTAGTACAGTAAATTCGGCAAGGTCGAGGTTTACTTCCAGAAGAAAATCAATAAGCCGTTTAATATCATCTTCATCCTGTTCGTCCAGTCCTAACAATATTGTTCCTTCAACGGCTATTCCATAATCGTGATAACGTTTAATCCGGTCTCTTATATAATCAGAAGTATCAAAAACAGCCTGGTATACATACCATGCACCGGCCTGTGCCGCCAGGTCGAGAACCTCGGGTTTATCTTCAATAGGATGACTGCACCATTTTTTCTTTAATGGAATCATGGCTTTAAACAGATCTTTTTCCCACCGGGTATTCTGAGCCAGAGAATTATCAACTATAAACAAACGGTTATTATCAATCTTTTCTAATTCTTCTATGGATTTTTCAACGGGCCGGGGTCTGAAATTTCTTCCGCCCAGGTAGGAAACGGCACATGGATAACAATCAAACCTGCAACCTCTTGATGCGTGGAAAAGATCGACCATCTGAACTCCTTTATGATTGTATAATTCCCGACCGAGAATTTCACGGCGTGCCGGGCCAACGATGCCGATATCGCATGGATCGGACAAATAATTATACACTTTCTGTAAACGGTTATGGGTAAAATCCTCCAGCACCTTGTCAATTTTGCCTTCCGCTTCGCCCAGGAATACTGAATCGGCATATTGCATTGTTTCTTCGGCATGCAACATGGTTGAGATCCCTCCGAAAATCACTTTTTTACCCTTCTTTCTGTACTCTGTTGCAATTTCCCATCCTCTCTTCGCCTGGATGGTTAACATCATAGAAATGGCGACAATATCGGGATCATCATCGAATGATAATTGCTGAACATTTTCATCTATAAATGTCACATTCACATATGCGGGTAGTGCAGCAGCAAATACAACGGGTCCGTGAGGCGGAAGATTAAAGGTTGTTTGTCCTTCTAATTTATTCCATTTGGGATAGATAAGTTTTAAATTCATTGTTATTTTTTATACTTTTTAGCAAAATTGTAGAGATCTGTAAAAAATTCTTTTTCAACCACAGCGCGTCCTCTTATTAAATCACTCAATTCTTTAAATCTTTTTTCGCTGAAATCTTTGTCTTTATTCATACGTATGGCACAAACAGAAACCTCTCTCCACCCATTTCCTATTTCCATCATTCTTTTTGAAAAGCTTAACAGTTCGTCATTCTTAAGAATCTCTGAAGCCTGTCGTAAGAAAGTAGCGTACATAAAACGGAAACCTGCCCCCCCTGTTCCCTGATCTTCGAGCAACAGGTTAATCTTCATAACTTCGTGGGAAAGATGCCCGTTATCGCGTGCCAGACCAGGCCATGTGACTACTTTATCGGCAAAACGGTTAATTCCCTTTATTCCTAAGAAAGGCAAAGGAATTTTAAGCATGTTATACGATGCTTTTTTAATCCCGGTAATAATATTTTTTTCGAGTTCTATCTCTTTAGGAACCTGAACCGGATAATACATAAACCCTTTGGGGCACTCCATTCCACCTGCAAATCGTCCTTTCGAAAGCGATTCGGCATCAATTTCTGCCACTTCATGATAATAACAATCGCTCACCAGGTACTTCGAATCTTTTTTTCCTATAACAGTAACAAAGTGAGCATTGTTATGTACTCTCATCCAGGGTTTCAGGTAATTCATATAAAAGAAATCGACTTTTACTACCACCGGAATATTCTTTTCCAGCAGATGATCGAGTTCTGTTTGAGCTTCTGCAGGATTTTTATATTTCTTTGTATAAAACCGGATATTAAATCGTTTTGCTATTTTCTTCCTGATATCGCCGGGTTTTGTACGAACAAAAAAGACAGGAAACTCAAAACTGGGCATTTTCATGTACCCGAAAAATATGCCATTGGCAACACCGAACACCATAGGCTCAGTAACATTTAACCCGTGATAATTCAACAATCCTGAAATGGTTCCTGTTTCACAATGGGCAGCCATTTTATGCTGATAAGAAATATTGCTCATTACTGTTTCTGTTCAATTTTAGTGACAACAACAAGGGGATTATTTGTTCGTTGCTGGCTTATTAAATAATTATTAAAAACCTCTTCGCTTTCTATATAATGAACTTTCCACAATTTATCTTCTTTTGTAGAAATCAATTGAAAAAGATTAGCTACAGGCACATTAAAAACCTCTGCATATTTTCTGACAACAGAAAGACTGGCTTTTTCCAGATATTTCGGTTGAAAATGTTTTTCCACTTTCGATTTACTTATGCCAACCCGAACAGCCAGTTCGGCAGAGGTAAGTTCCTGAAGCATCATATAATAATAAATCATGCTCACCTGTCCCGAATTAATTTTAACGAGGATTTCGTTTTCCATATTTTTCCATTTTTCACGGAAATCATCCAGGAAATCTTTGGTAGAAGCGGCGCCGGTCTGGGTCGGGCCATAACTATCATCTTCTTTTTCGGTATAAATAATCAGCTGATGATCTTTATAATTTACAATAATCTCTTTTTCTTTCATAATCTGATTGTTATTTTAAAGGTTTAGTTTCTTTTCGAATAACTGATTGTCGAAATTATCAGCGAAAGTAAGAAAAAGGAGAATAACCCCATAAGATTTAGATAAATTGAATTAAATCCTTCGTTTCTCACAAATAAATCAATAAATGCATCTATTCCCCACCGGAGAGGGGAAATAAATGTAATTGATTTAATCCCGGCAGGAATTAAATAAACCGGAATAAAGACACCTCCCAAAAGACCAAGAATAACAATCATTAATGAGCCAAAAGTACTCGCCTGGGCATGGGATGATGCAATAGTACCTACCAGTAATCCGAACCCGATGGCTGCAAAAGAAGACAACAGCGCCGTAACAAAGACAGCTGCATAATGGGTACCAACAGCCAGTTCGGGCATGTCAAAAAATCCGGGAAGAACATAAAATCCGATTGATAACATAAACAAAAACTGCAGCAGGCAAATGAATGTATATAAAATTACTTTTCCTGACAACAATGTGAAATAAGATACCTGTAAAGTACGGAGCCGGTTAAAAGCTCCTTCATTTCTTTCTGTAATTATACTTCCCGCTAGTGGTATCACAATAAAAAACATGGCAAACAAAGTAAAGCCGGGTATCCTGTTTTGAGATACCGAAGGTTTTATTACAATCTTCTGATCATTGTTTGCATATTCTTCCATCAGTTTAATTATGCTTTGAGGTTTCCATGGAAATTCAGGAATTTTAAGGGAAAGTTTTTGAGAAGAAAGATTTTCAATCGCCTTGTTAAGTTCCTTGTTTATTTCATTATTTAATGTCTGGTCAGAAATATTTACATCAACCTTTTTTTGTTTCAATGAATCCATTTTTGCTTTGAACTGCACTTTAATATCTTCTTCGAGAAAAGCAAAGTACTTTTTTATTAAGGCTTTCATTTCGGTAGAAATAAGAATCCCATTCAATGCGCTTACCAACGAATATTTTAACGATTCTTTTATGGCCGGATCGAAATAAAGCTGTATCCCTGCCATTTTACTTTTCATTAAATTTAACATCGAATCTACAGGTGTGCCCGAAAGGCCAACCATCTCTTCAGTACGAACATCAATAACCTGTGAAGCATCCAAAGGAATTACGATTCCTGCCTGGTATTTTCCGTCTGCAATTTCTGTCTTTGCATTCCGAATGTCGGAAGAATCTTTAAATATGATTTTTTTTACAGAAAAAAACTTCGATTTTTCAAGCCCATATTCAATATCCTTTCCTATTTCTGTCGAATCAGCTGCAATCAAAAGTATGGTTAGTTTATTCTGATTTGTTACTTTATCTTCAGTAACAGAAATAATAATCAATAATATTGCGGGCATGATAAAAAGAAAAAGTAATGCCGGGATATCCCGCCATAACACTAACATCTCTTTGTATATGACACCCCAGAGTTTCATACTGTTTTTATTCCCTTAAATCTTTTCCCGTTATTTTCAGAAAAACCTGACCAAGATCTGAACAGCCATCGTGATTTTTAATCAGCTCCTCCGGCGTTCCGGAAGCAACAAATTGTCCGTTATCAATAATTTCAACACGATTGCATAATGTTTCGGCTTCTCTCATATAATGAGTGGTATACACTATTGTTGCGCCCTGTTTATTCAGCTGTTCGATAAAATCAAAAATCAGACAGCGCGATTGCGGATCGACACCTAACGTAGGTTCATCAAAAAATATTATGGAAGGATCATGTATTAAACCCGCTACCAGGTTAGCCCTTCTTTTTATCCCGCCGGAACATTTCGAAACTAATTTTGCACTATGTTGTTCAAGTTTTACCGCACCCATTAAATAATCAACCTTTTCTTTCATGATTTTTCCCGAAAGCCCCTGCATCCTTCCAAAAAATGAGAGATTCTCGTAAATCGTCAGGTTAGGATAAAGAGCAATCTCCTGTGGCACCAGGCCAATGGCTGAACGAATTTGTTTCGGAAAAAGTTTTACATCAATTCCATTCACCATCACCTGGCCTGAACTGAATTTAAGAATACCGCAAAGTATTGATATTAAAGTGGTTTTTCCTGCAGAATTCGGGCCCAATAAGCCCACTTTTTCTCCCTTTGCAATTGAAAAATCGACTCCTTTCAGGGCTTCTTCGTTTGAACCCCGGTATTTTTTTGTCAGATTAGTTACTGTAACCATTAAATTTGATCCATCTGAAAATTTGACTTTTCCGAAAAAGCAATAAATAATGGCAAATATACTTTCATAAATATTATTCTCAAGAATTTTTCATAATTGATTTCCTGTTCTTATCATAAAGCTCAATTATACCATTTATTTGTTATATTTTTATGTCGTTCTTATTATTTGTAGGTTTGTATTCGAAACCCTTTTGGTTTATTATGTACGAGAACATTCAGCTACCTAAATACCCGCCTGTTTTTTTTGTAAAAACAACGGAAAGATTCAGACATTTCCTATTACGATTGTACAGGAGATTTACCCATCCGAATGTAGCTTTGATGGAGATGATTCAGAACCTCTGGCTTTCGGGTGCTATCGGTGTTGCCTCAGAACTTGGCATTGCCGATATCCTTAAAAAAGGCCCTCAACCTGTCAGTGAGCTGGCAAATCTTACAGGAACCAAAGAAGAACCTTTATACCGTATTATGAGAGTCCTGGCCTCGAATGGAATATTCAAAGAAACTAGGCATAAAATTTTTACTCTTACACCATTGGGGGTTGCACTGCAGGAAGACCAGATGAAACATTTCATTGACCTGCACCTGGGCAAAATCCATTTTCAGATGTTTGGCGAAATGATGCACACTGCAAAAACAGGAAACAAATCCATAGAACTATTTATAAAGGGTAATTTATTCGATCATATCAGCCAGTCACCGGGATTAAATGAACAGTTTAATAAAGCTATGACAAATACTGCTATGATGCAGGCATCTGCCATATTACAGGTGTATCCTTTCCCGCACTACAAATCTATTGTGGATATCGGTGGCGGGCACGGATTTTTCCTTACTACTATTCTTTCGAGGTATAAGCATTTAAAAGGTATTGTTTTCGACCTTCCTCACGTTGTTACAGAAGCTTCCTCTTTTTTTGAAAAATATAATATTTCAGGAAGGACTGAAGCTATAGGTGGAAGTTTTTTTGATAATATTCCTTCCGGATATGATCTTTACATGCTGAAAAACATTTTGCACAATTGGGATGACGAATCGTGTGTTAAGATCCTGAAAAATATAAAAAAAGCATTATTACCGGAAAGCAAATTGTTAATTATTGAAGCGCATCTGAAAGACGACAACAACCCTTCTTTTGCTAAAATGACAGATCTTTTAATGATGGTCGGACTGGATGGCAGGGAACGATCTAAAGAAGAATATCATTTATTATTACAAAAAGCCGGTTTTAACATAAAAAAAACATATCATACCGTATCTCCTTTGGCAATTATAGAAGCAGTACCAACCCCGGGCTGTTGATTTTACCACAGAAGGTATTCTTTGTAAAACTTTATATTTCTCGTTGTGATTGATCTGCCACGAATTCACACAGAAAAAAATCTATGGCTGGTACCAGGTTTTAAAATTCATTCATTTTCCTACCTTTGTTCCTTATTTTTGTAATATGAATTTTTCAGAAATTGAAGAGTTACGCCCCTACAACGATAGCGAAGTAAATGCAGCATTAAACCGCATTACCCGGAATCCCATCTTTAAAAAAGTACTGGATTTTCTTTTTCCAATAGAAAAACACCAGGAAATAACTGATGCGGTTAATCAATGCAAGTCTGCTGTTGAATTCCAAAAAAAGTTCATGTATCATGCGGTAAGAAGTGTTACTTCCAAAACTTCTTCCGGGCTTAGCTGGACGGATGTTACAAAACTGAGGCCTGACGTTCCCTATCTTTTTATAGGCAACCACCGGGATATTGTTCTTGATTCTGCTATATTACAAACTGTTCTGGTAGATTATAATATCCCTACCACGGAAATAACATTTGGCAGTAATTTAATGACCCTGCCCATTGTTGTTGATATAGGCAAATCCAACAGAATGTTTAAAGTTGTAAGGGGTTCAAATCCTAAAGAACTGCTTAAAAATTCCAGAATACTTTCAGAATATATCCAATATACTCTTACTGAAAAGAAAGTATCCATCTGGATTGCTCAAAGAAACGGAAGAACCAAGGATGGAAATGACAGAACCGATGTTGGCCTTGTTAAAATGCTCAACATGAGTGGGAAGGATGATATTGTTTCCAACCTTAAATTGTTAAATATTGTACCCTATGCCATTTCTTATGAATTTGAACCGTGTTGCGCCGAAAAGATAAATGAGCTTTATATTTCACGCTATAAAAAGTATGAAAAGAAACCGGGTGAAGATATGGCCAGTGTGGTAAAAGGTATTATGCAGCCTAAAGGAAGAATTCATTTATCATTTAACGAACCCCTGGTATTAAATGAAGATCTCATTTCTTCTGAACAAAACAAAAATGAAGTTATACGCATCATTACCCAGGCTATTGATAACCAGATTTATAAAAATTTCCGTCTTTTCCCTAACAACTACATTGCCTACGATATTTTAACAGGAAAAAATAAATATTCTGAACAGTATTCGGTGAAAGAAAAATCGGTTTTCATGAAATACAAACAGGATACACTAAGTAATCTTCAGGGCAACTTAAATGAGCTTTCAGAAATCTTTTTTCAATTGTATGCAAACCCGGTTCTTAATCTTGAATCATCGTTGGAATCAAGAATTTATCAGAAACCTGATCATTTTAAAGTATAAAGAAAATTTATTCTTATTCTCAAACATCCGATATAATAATATTATTAAAGAGTTTTTTCTTTAATTTGCGAGTTATTTAGTTACGATTTATTATTACTCAATATTCTAAACAAGAAATGAAAGTAGCACTTGTTACCGGAGGTTCCAGGGGAATTGGCAGAGCCATCTGCGTTAAACTGGGATCTATGGGTTACCATGTTTTAATCAATTACCTCTCCAACGAAAAAGAAGCAGACATTACCCTCGGTCTGGTTCAACAGGCCGGTGGCACGGGTGAAAAACTTTGTTTTGATGTAAGTCATCAGGAAGATGTTGATAAAGCATTGGATCAATGGCATGCTTCACATTCAGAAACCTATATAGAAGTCCTGGTTAACAATGCCGGTATACGAAAAGATACGCTGATGATGTGGATGGAACAATCCCATTGGAACGATGTTCTTAACACTAATCTGCATGGGTTCTTTTATCCTACAAAATATTTACTTAAAAACATGCTGATAAATAAATCCGGCAGGATTATTAATATTGTTTCATTGTCCGGACAAAAAGGCCTTCCCGGTCAGGTAAATTATTCTGCTGCCAAAGGAGCTGTTATTGCAGCAACCAAAGCCCTGGCACAGGAAATCGGGAAAAAGAAAGTAACTGTGAATGCCATTGCCCCCGGCTTTATAAAAACCGATATGACGGCTGAATTGAACGAACAGGAATTAAAAAATCTTATCCCTCTGAACCGTTTTGGAACGCCTGAAGAGGTTGCCGAATTAGCCGGTTTTCTCGCATCCGACAAATCGTCTTATATCACCGGTGAAATTATTTCCATCAACGGAGGGCTTTATACTTAAATGATTGAAATTTTATGAGAAGAGTTGTAATTACAGGGCTGGGAATATATTCATCCATTGGAAAAAACCTCGAAGAGGTTAAAGAATCGTTATATACCGGGAAAAGTGGAATTGTTTTCGATCCTGAAAGAAAATCTTACGGATACCAATCGGGGTTAACCAGCCGGATTGATAAACCCCAGTTAAAAGGCTTACTCGACCGCAGATCCCGCATAAGTATGCCCGAACAGGCAGAATATGCCTACATGGCAACCATTGAAGCACTGAAGAACGCACAGATGAGTCAGGATTATATTGATAATCAGGAAATAGGTATACTTTATGGCAATGACAGTTCAACTGTTCCCGTAATTCATGCCATTGACACCATCCGCGATAAAAGAGATACTCTGCTGGTTGGGTCGGGTTCTGTTTTTCAATCCATGAATTCATCGGTTACCATGAATTTGTCAGTAATTTTCCGTTTGCGTGGAATTAATTTCACTATAAGCGGTGCATGCGCCAGCGGTTCACACTCCATCGGGATGGGGTATTTTCTGATTAAACACGGGTACCAGGATGCCATTATTTGTGGCGGGGCACAGGAAATTAATCTTTTTTGCGTAGGCAGTTTCGATGCCCTGGGTGCATTTTCGAAGCGCGAAAGTGAACCTACCAAAGCTTCGCGACCCTTTGATAAAAATCGCGACGGGCTTGTTCCAAGCGGTGGTGCTGCCACTGTAATTATTGAAGATTATGAAAGTGCCGTTAAAAGGGGAGCTCCCATTCTTGGCGAAATCATAGGTTACGGTTTTTCTTCCGATGGTAAACATATTTCAGTTCCTGATATTAATGGTCCGGTTCGCGCTATGAATATGGCCTTGAATAATGCCGGAATTAAAAGTGAAGAAATTGATTATATAAATGCTCATGCCACATCAACCCCGTTAGGCGACCTTAACGAAGCCAGGGCAATAGATTCCATATTCGGTAAAACCAAACCCCTGGTAAGCTCAACCAAATCAATGACCGGCCATGAAATGTGGATGGCAGGTGCCAGCGAAATTGTTTATTCAATGCTGATGATGCAAAACTCCTTTGTGGCTCCTAATATTAACTTCGAAGAACCCGACGAAGTAACTGCATTACTGAACATTGCGACTAAAACCACACCAAAAAATATCGACACCTTTTTATCCAATTCATTCGGTTTTGGTGGAACGAATTCAGCCCTTGTTGTTCGTCGTTTCAAATAATTTTCTTAACATTGCGAAAATTTTAAGGTTCAATATGACAAGAGAAGAAGTTATAAAAATTATTAATACTTTTTTAATCGACGAGTTTGAATTAAGCCCCGAACAAGTGGTTCCCGAAGCACAATTAAAAGACGATCTCGGATTGGAAAGTCTTGATTTTGTTGATATCGCTGTTGTAATTGAAAAAGAATTCGGATTTAAAGTGAAAGGCGAGGAAATGGTCGGTGTCAGAACCATTAATGATCTGTACGACTACATTTTTGCTAAAGTGAATATGTAATTCCTACCCCGTGGCACTATGGAAAGGTAAGACCCGCGGCACACCCCTTGGATACAGAATATTTATTTTCTCGATAAAATATTTTGGTCTCTCTTTCGCATATTTTTTATTGATTTTTGTTGCATTGTATTTTTTTCTGTTCTCTCCAAAATCAAACCAGTCTTTACGCTTTTATTTCCGGAAAATTCATAAATTCAATTTTTTAAAAGCCACTTTTTCCCGGTATAAAAATTATTTTCTTTTTGGCCAGACACTGCTTGATAAAACAGCCATGCTATCAGGTGTCACCAAATCGTTTTCTTTTGATTTCGATGGAGAAGAATATATACACGAAATGGCAAAAAGTACCGGAGGTCTTCTGATCAGCGCCCATATGGGAAATTTCGAAATGGCAGGGAACATGCTCGACAGGGTGGGGTCAAACATTAACGTTGTTATGCATGATGCCGAACATGAAAAAATTAAAGAACTGCTTAATAAAATCCATACCAGAAAACCCGTTAAAATTATTTCACTGAAAAACGACCTCAGCCACATTCTTCTTATTAATCAGGCTATTTCGAACCACGAACTTATTTGTATTCACGGCGACCGTTTTATGGATTCTGCAAGAACCATCAAACTAAAGTTCATGGGAAAAGAGGCTTATTTTCCTGCCGGTCCATTTTACATGGCGCTTACATATAGCATACCTGTTTCATTTGTTTTTGCCATGAAAGATTCGGCCTTCCGTTATCATTTTTATGCTACTCCGGCAAAAGTATATACCTTTACACGAAACAGAAATAACCCTGCCGGTGAAACACGCGAAATAGTAAGTGATTTTATTTCTGAACTCGAAAAAATGCTGAAGAAATATCCAATTCAATGGTATAATTATTATCAATTCTGGGAAACAGAAAATCATGGATAAAAACATCATCTTTATTTCTGCTAATCAGCTAAAAGTACCTTACCCTGTGTATCCTCTTGGCATTTCCTACCTGGCTTCACATCTGAAAAAACACCTTCCCCGGTTTAATATTCATATGTTCGATTACAACATGGGCGGACATAAAGAACTGGCATCTCTAATCAGGAGTACGCAACCGCAATATATTGGCATTTCTTTCAGAAATGTGGACGATGTTAATTTTTATGCAAAAGAAAGTTATATTCATCATTATAAATCTATTATTGATGAAATCAGGAATCTTTCCAAATGCAGGATTATTGTGGGTGGTCCCGGCTTCTCCATTTTTCCAGAAGAAATGTTTGAATTCCTTTGTCCCGACTTTGGTTTGTACGGCGAAGGCGAATCAGCCCTCTGTGAACTTATAGAAGCACTCGAGGAAAATAAAGACTATTATTCCATTCCGCGCCTGATTTATAAAAAAGAGGGTAAAACATGCGTTAACCCAAAAGACAACCGTTCGTGCAGTCCTATGTTAAATATGAATCCCGACTGGATTGATTATTACTGGAAAAGCAGCGGAATGCTAAATATACAAACTAAAAGGGGGTGCCCGTTTCATTGTATTTATTGCACCTACCCCATTATTGACGGAACTTCTGTCCGGACACTCGATCCTGAGATGGTAGTTGAAAACCTGAAGAAATTTTATCTTGAAAAGGGAATCGATTATTTCTTTTTTACCGATTCCATTTTCAACATAAAAAACACCTACAACTATAAATTAGCTGAAGCCATAATAAAGAGCAGATTAAAAATTAAATGGGGAGCTTATTTTAATTTCACAAGTCTGCCCGAAGACCTTCTTGTATTATTGAAACAGGCTGGCTTATCGCATATTGAATTCGGCACCGATTCTTTGTGTGATGTTACATTAAGAACCTACCGCAAACCGTTTTCTTTTGAAGATATCCTGAAAACTTCCGACATCTGTAACAAATTAGATATTGATTATGCCCATTTTCTGATTCTGGGAGGCTACGGCGAAACCATGGAAACTCTCACCGAAACTTTTGAAAACTCGAAAAAATTCGGTAAAACCGTTTTCTTTCCCTTTGTAGGAATGCGTATTTATCCTAATACCGAATTATACAGCATTGCCATTGCAGAAGGTAAGCTAAAAACCGGAGACAATCTTTTAATCCCGCGGTATTATCTTTCCGACAATATGGACTTACATCAGATGCAACAAATGGCAAAGGCAACCGGTAAACGCTGGGTTTTCCCCGATGAAGATTCTTCCGTGATAATTAATAAAATGAGAGCCAGGGGAAAAAAAGGACCTCTTTGGGAATATCTGTCAATTTAACATTGTTATATGGCCAGAAATAATAAAATATTTGAATTAATTCCCCAGCGCGAACCCATGGTAATGGTAGACGAACATATCTCGACTGAGAACAATGTTACATTGACCCGTTTCACTATTGAACCTGAAACTATGTTTCTCGAAAATAATTCGCTTTCAGAAGCCGGGCTGATTGAGAATATCGCGCAATCGGCTGCAGTACATTCAGGTTTCCTGTTTAAACAAAACGGCAGCAACAAAGCTCCTGTGGGTTTTATTGCCACGATTCAGGAACTTCAGATAAATTTCTTTCCAAGAGTTGGCAACATTTTGCAAACAGAAATACGTTTTTTAGACGAAGTGCTGGGAGTAAGTATTATTGAAGGTACCGTTTTCTGTGAAAATGAAATTGCTGCAAATTGTAAAATGAAGATTTTCTTAAAGGAGTAAACGATCGCTCCATATTAGTTTACAGGCACATTTATATATTTTCTTCTTAACCCCTTATACCGTTCGGGAAAATACATTTTAAGCAATGTTTTGTAATAGTTGTATGGTTTATGCTGGTAAAACATCGTTTCTTTCTCATAAAGTTCGCTATTCAGGAAATAACCATCCTGTCCTCGTTTGTATATTTTCATAAGCGAATCGTTCTTAAGGATAGCAGAATCCTTTAATATCTTCGGAAATTCCGCAGGAGCAATTTCTATAACATTTGACATTTTATGATAATTAATATTAACAACTGCCTTTGGCATCTCTACCGTTCCTATATCTTTAGAAATTTCCTTTGAAAGAGAATTTCCCATATAGTTTACCGTGTGAGCAATGTTTTTTTCAAAGAAGTTAACGGCAGCATTAAAGACAAATTTGGTAAAACTGAAAGAATCAGTATTATAAAGGAGTGTTTTCAAGTCTTCGGCAGTTACATATGTACCATCATTATAGGTAATCGGAAAAAGAGTAACCACATCTGACGGATTTATTATAGTATAGCTTGTTTTGGTATCGCAATACCGTTTGCTGTACCCGGCTACAAATTCTTTATTTCCAACCATAGGGCAGGCAAAAGCGTAGGTCTTAAACTTATTTTTTTCAGATAATTTCTTTGGTCCCAGGTTTTCGAGATAAGCTCTAAGCATGTGAGCTAAGGCGCCTCCCTGGCTATGCCCTGTAATAATAAAATCGTAGATTCCTTTTTTATTCAAACTTTCGATCTGAGGCATAATATCTTTCGAAAGAATCACTATTGCCAATGCATAACCACAATGAACTGTTGCATTCTTATCCCTGGCAAAACAATATTCATTCGATTTTCCATTTATTTTTATTTTTCCTTTAGCGGGAATCATTGACGAATAAAAATTTTCGAGCCAGCTTAACTTTTTATCCGTGGAACCCCGGATATTGATAACAGCAACCATTCCTTTCTGATAAATCTGGTATTTGTTATCCATTCCCATAACGGGTGAAGAATATATTCTTTTATAGTCAGAAGGGATCACTTCAGTATCTGATTTAAACATTTCAAGGAAAGAAAAGCTATTACACAGGGCAATCATATCGCATACTTCTTTTTTACTGTATCCCTCCGCTAACTGAGCCGTAGCAGGAAAAAAAAGGATTAAAGAAATATAAAAGAACAGTGATTTCATTGGTAATTTTCGCTTTTATAAAACCACAAAATTGACTTACATATTGTGTCGCTCATATTCTGAACCAATGAAAGGATTTATTATTCGTAAAGACTTCTATCCATATCAAGTCCGCGGGTTCCTTTCCATCTTTTCCAGAATCCTTCTCTCTCGGGTAATGAAATAAAATCCTTTACAAATGCCTTTGTATAATCAATAACAGGGTCTGTCATTTGGGATCTCATTGATATTAAAGTATCATGAACAATAGGGATAATTCCTACATCGGGGCTTATTCTCTTTAAAATAAAACTTTTAAGCATTTTGGCCTGGAATGGATCCGTAGCCAGTGCAATCCGGTTAAAACCGGCTTTCTTTGCTTTTTTATATGAATAATATATATTTTCTGTACTGTGCTCTGCTTTGGTTTCAGTATAAATATGTTCCCTGGGAATTCCAATAGCTTCTGCATACATACCCATAATTTCCCCTTCATAATAGGGAGAATAAACTGCCGAGCCGGAATACATTATATTTTTTGCAATTCCTTTCTGATATAAATACTTCGACCAATAAACCCTGGCTTTCATTGTGCTATCCCATTTTGAATTATTAAAAGGAACACCGGGAACAACAATTATATCATATTTCTCATTCATTGACCGGGTTAGTAATTGCACGCAGGTTTTTGAAGAAAATGAGCAGGAATCAATAAATAATAAGATCATCATACAGTATACAACTAACACTAATGTATTTCCAGCTTTTACCATACAACTTTATGCGGTTAAAATAATTCTGACAAAAATACATTTAATTTAAATTGTAATTCATTGTAAAAAATCGGTTTACTTATAAGTACTGACTATAAAATACCTAGTACTACGTATTTGTCGGCATTATTTATTAAAATATTTTTATTCCTTAAATCATTTAATAATAAATCTTAAAAAAAACGCTATGAAAAGTTTAACTACAAAGAGTTTCTTTACAACAGTCCTTATTACATTGGGCTTATTATCCGGGATTAAAGCTGCCGATTTAGTGGTGGCAGAAGGTGGCGCAGGAGGTTCTTATCCATCCATTTCCCAAGCTATTACTGCTGCAACCAGCGGCGACAGAATTATTATTAATCCGAAATCAGGAGGGTCGGCATACGCTGAGAATCTAACCATTGACAAAAGCCTCCAGTTATTATGTAACGTTGAGGGAGGACAATTCACCATCCAGGGTAATGTTTCAATTACTCCTGACAATAACAGAACAATTACTATTATTGGAATGAAAAACTTAGCCGGCAATATTGACGGAACACAAAACACAAATGCTGGATTACGTTGCAAAGTATACCTTTTAAATTGCAGTTTCCTTAATGGTAATGTTAATTTTAATTACGATAACTATAATCTAACACTGGCTTCAAGTGTGGTAAATGGTAATGTAACCTTTAGATACGGAAAAGCTCTTGGCAATCAAATTACAGCATACGGTTCGGGCATTAAAATTAATACTGATACCTATACAACAAATGATACCATCTGGGTTGTCGGAAATAAAATAACATCGTACATTAGTTTATCATCATATTATGCAGGAATTTATTTTTCAAATACCTCCCAGTTTTTTTACTTCTCAAACAATTATATTTCTTTCGGAACAAATTACAACAATGGTTATCCTGCCTGTGGTATTTATGTTACAGCTGTGAAGAATTCTAGCAATGGAAGGAATACTATTTATAATAATACCATTATCAGAAACGATAATACAAGTGGCTGGTACAGTAACGCGAGATATGGCATCTACATAAATAATACAACCGCTTCAACGTATGTTGATCTCATGAATAACCTTATACTGGGTCTTGGTTTTGGTATTGATGCCGGACTTGCAGGTTCGGGAAACAGTGGTGTTATTTCATCCAGCTATACATTCTTTAACGGAGTTACAACTCCTTTTAGCAGTATTACAAATGATGGAACAAATAATCTTTCCACCAATACGACCTTAGATACCGATGGCCGCCCGGCTAACGGATCTGATGTTATAAACGGAGGAAACGCCGACTCAACTTTTTATGATATTGACCTTACCAGAAATGATGTAGGTTGTTATGGCGGATCCTTTACATTAGACAATTATTTTCCTATGACAGGTTCTGCAAGAGTATACTTTATGCTGGCTCCAAGAAGAATTACTGTAGGAAACACATTAAATATCAGAGCTGAATCATTTGATAAATAATGAAACTGATTAAATATATTAAACGTACCCTATTCCTGTTAATGATATTAATAGCGAATGGGTCGGTAGCACAAATTATTCAGGCGGAATATTTTTTAGATTCTGATCCCGGACAAGGCAATGGGATTTCTATGGTTGCCGCTGACGGAAACCTTGATAATGCTATCGAAAGCGTTTTGAAAAATGGTATTAGTATCGCTACTCCCGGACGTCATGTTATTGGCGTAAGAGTTAAAAACGACAGCCTTCACTGGGGACCCGTTTTTAAAACGGTAGTAAGTGTAGAAAATACCTTAACCACAAGAGCCATTATGATTAGCCAGGCCGAATTTTTCTGGGACACCGATCCCGGTGCCGGCAATGGAACCATATTGTTAGCTTTTGATGGTAATTTCAATGACGCATTTGAATCCATTTATAAAAGTGGGATTACACTTCCCTTACAAGGCATTCATAAACTATGTATAAGAGTAAAGGATGCTGACAGCAATTGGGGACCCGTTTATTCGAGTATTGTGAGTGTTGAAAATGTTATGTGGGGAAGAAATACTAAAATATCCACCGGAGAATTTTTCTGGGATAATGACCCGGGGCAAGGAAACGGTACAGCCATATTAGCTTTCGATGGAAATTTTAACAATGCTTTTGAAGAGCTTTCAAAAAGTAATATATCTCTGCCCTCAGCAGGAATTCACAAATTTAATATTCGGGTAAGAGATGCCAGCCTGACATGGGGTCCTGTTTACACAAACATGATTAGCATTGAAAATATGGCAACCTCAAGACCCATTAATATTACTTTAGGTGAAATGTTCTGGGATAATGATCCCGGGCAGGGTAATGGAATAGCTTTACTGGCTTTTGACGGAAGTTATAGTGATGCAGTTGAACAATTACTTAAAACAGGTATTTCATTACCTTCGGTTGGCCTGCATAAACTTAAAGTACGTGTAAAAGATGCAACAAATACCTGGGGACCTGTATTTACATTTATTGTAAATATTGACAATCCTTTTGTTCCCAGGAATATAAAAGTAGTTGAAGCAGAAACATTCTGGGATACAGATCCGGGACAGGGAAACGGAATTCCTATTATGGCAATAGATGGCAGCTTTGACAATGCTTTTGAGGCTTTATCAAAAGGTTTGCTTACAAGTGATTTAAATGAAGGACATCATAAACTAAATGTAAGAATAAAAGGTTTTGACGGAACATGGGGACCTTTATTCACAAGTATTGTTTATATTGATCCCTGCTCAACACATCCTATACCAACCCTTACTGCAAATGGTTCAACTACCATTTGCCAGGGAGACAGTTTACAACTTGTTGCCCAGACTGGTTTTACAACCTACAGTTGGTTAAAAGGAAGTACAGAACTTGGACTTACAAATCAGAGTATTTATGTAAAAGATCCCGGATTTTATAAAGTTATTGTAAAGGATAACAACGGATGTCCGGGAGTTTCTGATACCACCATAGTTACTGTTATTCCTTTGAATCCGATTATTACTCCTTCCGGAAATACCGTTTTTTGTAACGGAAACAGTGTCAGCTTAAATGCAGGTGGCCCATACGATACTTATTTATGGTCAAACATCTCTACTTCCTCTGCCATAAATGTAACAACAAGCGGAAATTATACTGTTACTGTTTCACTTTCCGGATGTACCAGGGTAGCTCCTTCTATAAATGTGGTTGTTCATCCTTTGCCTTCGGTACCGGATATTAATGCAAGCGGCCCATTAACTTTCTGCACCGGTGACAGTGTAGTATTAACATCTACAGCAGCAACACATTATTTATGGTCAACCGGGGATACAGCTCAATCTATAACTGTTCATTTTTCAGGAAATTATTCCGTAAATGCGATCAACAGTTTTGGATGCTCAACAAGTTCCCTTCCTGTTACAGTAGCTGTTACCTCATCAACACCGGTAATAACATCCATCGGCCCGAATAATGTTTGCGACGGAGACGCAGTTACTCTTAATGCCGGAGGTGGATACACTCAATACAACTGGTCAAATGGTGAAACCACACAAATGATAAGTGTAACAACCTCGGGGACATATACTGTTACCTGTACCAATGTTACTTGTGTAGGGGTCTCAAATCCATTCAGTGTATTCGTATATCCAAATCCGGTAGCTCCAACTATTTCCACTTCCGGCGCTACAACATTCTGTCAGGGTGGTAACGTAATATTAACCTCCAGTTCACCTGTCAATAATGTTTGGTCTAATGGTGACACAAATCAATCAATAACTGTGACAAATGCAGGAAATTATTCTGTTAGTTTGCACAATGGTTTTGGTTGTTCTGCTGTTTCGGCCAATCAGGCAGTTAATGTGATTTCCACAGATGCGGCTATTTCTGTCACCGGATCGACAACCATTTGTGACGGAGATACCACCATTCTAAGCGCCATTCCGGGATATACAAGTTATCTGTGGTCAACAGGTGACACAACTCCATTTATAAAAGTAAGTACCAACGGATCGTACTTTGTAACCATAACAAATCAAATCTGTACTTCTGTTTCGCAAGGGGTTAATATAATTTCAAGCCCCCTGCCAACAGTTCCTGCCATTACTTTTGTAGGCTCAACAGAATTTTGCAGTGGCGAAAGCGTTCAGCTGGTTTCCAGTATAGCAAACAGCTATTTATGGTCAACAGGCGAAACATCACAGTCTATAACAGTTACTAATTCCGGAACTTACTTTGTAAATGCCTACAATGCATACGGCTGCGGAAATACTTCCATTCCGGTAGTAACAACTGTTTATCCAAATCCTCAACCGGTTATTTTATATTCCGGGCCTACCTCTTTCTGCGCTGGCGACAGCATTGTTCTATCCTCCAGCGTTTCTCACGGTAACCTGTGGTCAAACGGGGATACTGCGCAAATAATAACCGTATTCAACAGCGGTAATTACACTGTCAGCGTTGATAACGGAAATGGATGTTTTGCAACCTCCACACCTGTTTCGGTGAGTGTAACACCTCTCAATCCGTCCATCACAGCAACCAGCCCGACAGCATTCTGCCAGGGTGGAAATGTGGTTCTGGATGCCGGAACCGGGTACAATTCCTATCTTTGGTCAAACGGACAAACTACTCAAACTGTTGATGTAAGCCAGGGAGGAAATTATACAGTAACAGTAACACAGAATGGTTGCACCAGGCCATCACCTTCTTTAACCGTTACGGTGTATCCTTTACCTTCGATACCAATAATTACAGCTTTGGATACTACCCAGTTCTGTGACGGAGGAAGCGTTGAATTAATGTCGAGTACTGCCGATCAGTATTTATGGTCAAATGGGGCAACAACTCAAAACATGACGGCCACTGCTTCCAATTGTTACTCGGTAATGATAACCGATATTAATGGATGTACAAGAACCTCGTCCTGCGAAAATGTAACGGTTATTCCTTCACCTACAATTCCATTAATTTCTGTCAGCGGTCCTGTAACATTTTGCCAGGGAGACAGTGTTATTCTTACATCATCCATAAATGATTTCTATTTATGGTCAAACGGAGAAATTACAAGAGATGTAGCTATTACGAATTCCGGTAACTATAATGTAACGGTAACCAATACATCCGGTTGTACATCATCATCCAATAATGTATTAGTAACTGTTAACCCGGCTCAGAATGTACCCTTCATTTCTTATGTAGGAAACACCACATTCTGTCAGGGCGATAGCATTATTCTTACTTCAAGTACATCTGACAGCTATTTATGGTCGAACGGAGATACCCTTCAAAGTACTGTTGTTTATACTGCCGGGGCTTATTATGTTGAAACCACCAATTTATCGGGTTGTTCCCAAACATCAGAAATGATAAACATTACCGTACATCCTGCCCAGTCCACACCGGTAATAACACCTAATGGTTCTCTGACATTCTGCCAGGGAGACAGTGTTATTTTAACCTCTACTCCTGCAAATTCATATTTATGGTCCGATGGCGAACAGACAAGAGATGTAACCATTCTGAATTCCGGAACTTATAATGTTACGGTATCCAATGCGTCGGGTTGTACATCTGCTTCAACTGATCTTATCGTAACTGTTTTGCCTGCCCAGGAAGTGCCGGTCATTTCATATGCAGGAAATACTACCTTCTGCCAGGGCGATAGTGTAATACTTACTTCAAGCGCCTCTGACAGTTATTTATGGTCGAACGGAGATACCCTTCAAAGTATTGTTGTTTATACTACAGGTAATTATTCTGTAGAAACCACTAATTTGCCGGGCTGCTCACAAACTTCGGAAACGGTAAACGTTACGGTACATCCTGCACAATCAACACCTGTTGTTACACCCAGCGGACCTTTAACTTTCTGTGAAGGCGACAGCGTGATTTTTACAACAGCTATAGCAGATGCATATTTATGGTCAACCAGTGATACGACTCAGAGTATTGTTGCAAACACTACAGGAAATTATAACGTAACCGTATATAATCAGTATTCCTGCAGCGCCTCTTCAACAGATTTAAATGTAACCGTATTACCGAATCCGCCTCAGCCAACCATGACGTTGCTTGCCGGAGACACATTGCACACTGTTCCGGCAGAAGCTTATCAATGGTATTATAATGGTGTTCCGATTCTTAATGCCGATACCATATCGATCAAAGCATATACATCCGGAAGCTACATGGTTGTTATTACCGATGTCAACGGATGTACATCTGCCAGTGAAGTATATGTATTTGTATCCGTAGAAGAAAAATTTGCTGAAACATATTCTGTAAAGGTTTATCCTAATCCATATGTTGATTATGCAACGTTTGAGGTTACAATGCCAGAAAACAACAAGGAAATCAGCTTTGTTATGTATGATTTGACAGGTAACGTAGTAAAATCAATTGATAAAATTACGACAAACAGTTTCAAAATCGACAGAGAAAACCTTGCCAGGGGCATGTATATGTTTAAATTGCTCAATCAGAAAAAGGAAACCTTTGGAAGCGGAAGACTGATGGTTGAATAACCCTGCAGGTTTAAATTTTCTACCTGCAAACTATGAAAAGAGAGCCGGCTTAGTCTAATACTGGGCCGGTTTTTTATATTGACCCCGAAACTGAAAAAAAGAGGTGGTATCAGATTTTATCAGGGCGCTAACGTCAGTTAAGCCATCTTCGGTTGTGTTTATTTTTAATTCCAACATCAGCTTTGGTTCTTTCACCGGGTTAATAACATTCACAAATTTTATGGATCGTGCCCGAAAAAGGCTGAAATCTTTCTTTAGAAAATCAGATAACTCTTCCCGTACCAGTTGTATCATACAGACACCGGGAAGAACAGGCGAATCGGGAAAATGCCCTTTAAATACGGGATGTGCAATATTACAACAGAAAACCAGCTGATACTCATTTTCGCTCTTTTGATGTGATCCGATAATATGAAATAATTCTCCCGTTAACATGTATCTATTGTTTTAATTTTCCGAATGCATATTTTAATTTTATACCGTAATGATTAATCTTCATTGAATCGGGAAGAAAATTTTCGTTGGCCCAAAAATCTACCTCAGCTTTTTTAAATAATGCTGATTTAATCAATATTCTGTTATACATTTTAGAATCTTTGCCAAAGATATAAAAAAACCGTAGTCCATTATGTGTTATTTTTGCAATTTGTTGATTTTTCCTGTCGGCAAATATTTTTTTTGAGCTATGATTGGCATCCTGTAATAACAATGAAAAATCCTTTGCAAGTGTTTTCTGAATAATCTTCTTCGACAATGGCTCCATCATGTAATTTACTTTGTAGTAATCCTTGTTCTGAAACGGATTTCTGATTTCATAGTCAAATACTTTAATCCCCATCTCAGTTATAAAAACAACACGGTGAGCGCTATCGCCCCGGGGTTTAATGGCAACTATTCCGCTGTAATAGTTCTTCATAAATTGAATGTCGGCCTGGTAAAGATAATTACTGTCGGGATTGCTGAAATACGAATCCAAATTAAGTACAGGCGTATTATCCTTTACTCTGTGATAAGAATGAAAGAGGGAGATGTGACAACCCGATAAAACAAAAAAGAGGAAACTAATTAAAATTAAATTTTTCATCTGAAATAGTTCCGTTCAGTTTCTTATTTACAAACTCAATATTAGTATAATCCCCGCCTTGTTCAACCATTTTAAGGCGATCGACCGAAAAATCTTTTTTGTTGAAATAAATATGAATTTCATTTATCATATCTTTCATTTTTTTATCGTTGGGAACCAGTTTTACATAATACTGAACATTGTTCTCCTGGTATTCGACCTGGTAATCTTTTGTTTTATTTAAAATATCTCCGTTTATACAGCCCACCAGGAAATTATTAAGCTCCTGGAACATTTTGTTCGATTGTGTATCGTATTGTTTTTTGTTGTTTTTGTCTTTTACAAAAAGCTTGGTTCCCTGGATAATTACAAGGTATGAATACGGTTCGGTATATTCCCAGCGGACTTTATTTTCCTTTTTGTAACAAAAGTACCCTTTGGAATGAATGGCCTTCGACAAAATGCTCAGATTTTTTTCCTGGGTAAAATTACTCTCAATGGTATTGGTTGATTTTGACATCTCACCCAGCTTTGTTTTAAATGCTTCCGGGTCTTTTAATTTTGTAAAAGCAGTCTGGGCAATTCCGTTGAAAGAAATAGCAAAAAGTATTATTCCCAGGAGATAAAACCCTCTTTTATTCATACGCTTTCATTTTAATTAACCCGTCTAAAGGAATGATATTTACAGATTCCGATTTCATTTCCACAATAAATTCATCAAGAACTTCGGGAAGGCACTGAACATGATCGTGGAAAAGAATAATATCACCGGGGTTAATGTTTTTTAATTTTCTGCGGATTTTTTCTTTATTATCCTTTGCCGCTGTATCAAATGTACGGACTGACCAGCCAACAGCAAACATTCCTGTTTCTTTCACAACTTTTGCTAAAACAGGTGTGGTTACTCCATATGGAGGCCGGAAAAATTTCATCTGTTTTCCTGTAAGCTCTGAAATCAGGTTATTGGTTTTATAAATTTCTTCTTTCATTTTTCTCTTCGAAAGCAAATCGAACCAAAAACCATGCGAAAAACTATGATTTCCTATTAAATGCCCTTCGCTAAATATCTTATTGATTAATGAGGGATTATTCTGTGCATTTTTACCAATACAAAAAAAGGCGGCTTTTACATTGTGTTTTTGTAACACCTCCAATATTCTCTCTGTTTGTCCGGGCGACGGGCCGTCGTCAAAACTCAGGCTTATGAATTTAGACGAAACTTCTCCTTTGCAAATAACCTTTGTATAAAACCCGGAACTGATCCTTGCAGAGCCAAAAACCAGACCTGCAGAAAAAATAAAAACAAATAACAGAACATACAACCATCCGTATGGATTATTCCATGAAAGTACTGACAAAGGAATTGCTAATAAAATAAAAATAAATTTATATGTTGTATATTTTAACACCGTGTGAGTATGATTGCGCTGAACTGGTTTCCAAGGGTATGGTTGAGGATCAGTATATTTTCCATGTCTTTATTTTTCCCATTACGGAATATTAACGATCCGGGAATGGTTTGTGTTTTGAGACACTGGGCTGCCAGCCAGAAAGAGAAAGAAGAAGACGTAGGATATTCTCCGCATAAATGCTTAAACCATGCCAGGGTTGAATCTTCTGAAAAAGTATGAAGCAGTTTTTTATATTCCTGTCTGTCGTCATTTAAATCATTCATACCCAACAAAACCATATCTATATCTTTTAAAGACATTTCCTTTTCCGATAAAAATTCCTGAAGTTGTTCGTGCGGCTCTTTATCGAACGGGAATAATGAAACACCTTTTAACACAGCATAATCATTCGCTCCGGAAACAGAAGAAAGCAAACCGAATGAAGCGCCTTCGCCTGCAAACCCTGCAGATACAGGATTATTTTCTCCGCCTGTGGCAAATTGTTTTTTTCTGAATAACCCCAGGCGGTATAATATTGTTATAAGATTGGGGGTCAGTTCGTCACAGGCCCCTGCAAGAACATTTTTCACCTCTCCTTCGGAAAGCAACATCAGGCTGTCTAACAATGCCATTTCGAAACAGGCTCCGCGCCCGGCATAGGTTGTATTGTAGCCGTGACATTTTAACTGAAGCGCAATCTGGGAGCTGACAGTGTTATGAGTAGACTGAATAAAAGGAGTGGGATTCAGCATTTTCTCATCGTTCTCAATTAATGAAACCAGGAACTTATCGCTGTCTTCGACACAACCCAATCCTGTTGCTGAAATTACAGCTTCCGGAATGTCAATACCTGCATCTTTCAGGCAAAGCATAGCCGATGCAATTCCCATTTTCATCACACGGCTCATTCGCCGTAACAACGCGGGATTTATATAATCTTTATAAACCGGTTCTTTACATTGAAAATATGGCAATTCATTGTTTAACATTAACTTTTCCGGCAAAGCCATATCCGCGCTGAAACTTTCAACGGGCGAGATGCAACCTGTTCCGGAAATATATGCTTTCATTTTACAGGGCTGAAAAGATTAATGATGAATTGTTACCTCCGAAACCAAATGAATTTGAAAGAACATGGTTCACTTTTGTATTCTCAACAAGTTCAGTAACCGGACTAATATTCAGTTCTTTCATCCGGTTTGAAAAATTCATACTGGGATAAATTATTTTCTCTTTTATCGCCATAACGCTTAATACTGCTTCAATTCCTCCCGAAGCGCCCAGCGTATGGCCTGTAAAAGATTTTGTTGAGCTGAATGGCGGAACTTTATCGCCAAAAATAGCCTGCAAAGCTATCCCTTCCGACGAATCATTATTGGGAGTGCCTGTTCCGTGAACATTAATGTAATCGATGTTACCAGGTTCAAGATTTGCGGATAAAAGCGCCTTTTTTATTGCAAGCCTGGCTCCTTTTCCTTCGGGCGAAGAAGCCGTCTGGTGAAAGGCATCACAGGCATTTCCGTATCCTGTCAGTTCACATAATGGCAATTTGTTAGATTTTTCTATACATCTCTCTGATTCAAGGACAACAAATCCAGCCCCTTCGCCCAGATTCAGGCCATTGCGTGTATCATCAAAAGGCCGGCAGGGTTTCCGGTCGAGAATCATGAGTGAATTAAACCCGTTTAATGTAAACACACTTAATGCATCCGTTCCTCCAACAATCATGCGGTCGGCAAATCCGTGACGGATAAGGCGGGCGCCCATCATGATTGCATTTGCAGATGATGAACAGGCAGTGCTTATGGTGGCGGTAAAATGTTTTACCTGCAAATATTCCGAAATCCGAAAACTGCTGTCGCCGCAATCGTGGGTAGCAACATATTTCAATTTTCCTTTGCGGTTATCTTTTAAAAAATCCCTGTAAAACAGTTCTGTTTTATCCATCCCACCAACTGTATTGGATGAAATTAATCCTGTGCGGTATTCATTTATATTTTCGATTCCCGCAGAAACAAGGGCTTCTTTAGCGGCAATCATTCCCAGCAAAGAAGTTCTGGAAAAAGCTTTAGATTGTTTAGGCTCGGCCATCAGCAAAAGCTCAAAGTCGCTGAGACTTACTTCGGCCAAAGGAATTTCATCGCGATAAACGGAATTGAAAGCAGAAGAAAATTTTATTCCTGATTTTTTATTCTTTACCGACCATAAAACCTCTTTCGCATTGTTACCAATGGCCGAGATTATTCCAACACCAGAAATAAAAACCCTTGAATTCATTTATGCTTTTGAATTGGCAGTGATACCTTCAGCCATTGTTCTTACTGAATACAATATTTTTTTTCCTTCTTCAGCTGTAGGTATTTTAAAATTGTATTTCTTTTCGAGTAATACAATCAGTTCCAGTGCATCGATGGAATCGAGCCCGAGACCTTCCATAAATAAGGGTGCGTCGGTATCAATATCAGAAGGAGAAATCTCTTCGAGATTAAGTACTTTTACAATATCTTTTTTCAAATTTTCAATTAACTCTTCCATAAGAATGGGGTTCGATCTTGTTAAATAATTTTTTCAGGTTATCTGCATTAAACGGTGTTTGTTCCATTGCGGCTGATTTTTTAATCAGGCAGAGCAAAGATATATATTCATTTTCAAGATAATCAATCCAGCCCAATAAAACCCTGTCTAATTTTTGTTTTTCCATCAGATCAGAAACATAAAAATGCAGAAAACCGCAATCCGGCTTATCTGTAACAAAGAATGCGCTTTCGCCGGTAATTTTATGTTTAATGCATATTTCACCAATTACTATATTGGGCAGGGTATACACAAATACAGCAGGACTGGGAAAATAATCAGACGGGTTCTGAATGGTTTTCTGGTAATTAATATCCGTGTCGAGGGATGACACCGAGTTCATCAGGACAATACCTGTATTTTCTCCGGGAATAACCGAAGGGTCTTCATTTTCAAAAACTATTTCGGCAGATAAAAATCCAAGTTTTGAAAGGCTGTCCATTTTAAAAAACTTTGGATAGGAAATTGCCTTAAACCTGTATATTTCTTTCATGAATTCCGGGAATTCACGATCTTTCCCGGATTCAAAGACAGTTTTCCCGTTTTTTATTACACAATTGTCCGAAATCCGGCAAACATCTGATATGTATAAATTCTCTCTCATCTTTTTGAAAAAACCATTGCAGCATTACAACCTCCAAAGCCCGAAGCAACTTTTAAACAAGCGGAAGAATTACTCTGAACAGGTTCTTTATAAACAATTACAGGTTTTGAAACGCCCGGATTGTCATAGCCGGCAGTCGCATGTATTACACCTCTTAACAACGACTGATATGCAGCTATTGATTCAATTACGCCGGCGGCGCCCAGTGTGTGTCCCCAGAAACCTTTAAGACCAACTACCGGAACATTATTCACACCTGTTCTGTCAAAAGCTATGGCTTCCATTTCATCGTTAAAAGGAGTAGCCGTTCCATGGCAGGAAATAAAACCCAGTTGAAAATCTGCTCTTTCTTTTGCCTGTGTCATGGCTCTTTTAATGGATACATATAGCCCTTCGCCGGTTCTTGAAGGGCCTGATATGTGATTGGCATCGTTGCTGCCCGATCCCCCGATAATAACAATTGTGTCTTTTATGTTTTTTCCGGGTTCCGACGTAAGCATAACTGTTCCGGCGCCTTCGCCCAGGCTCAGACCGTCCCTGTCCTTATCAAAAGGTTTGCAGGGAGTAGTGCCCAGTGATTTAAAAGACTGGAAACCGGAAACTACAAATCCGGTAAGAATGTCGGCTCCAACAACTATTATATTTTTATACATCCCTTTCTCAATTAACCGGGCGCCTGTCATCAATCCTATAACTCCTGAAATACAAGCGTTGGATATTACCACTGGCCGGTTTTTCAGGTTAAAATAACCTGAAATTACATCGGCTGCTTTCCATAAAAATAACCGTTGTTTTGGAAATAGTGCAGGCCCGGAAGCATCGAGCAAATTTATATTTCCCTTGGTGGTAGATAGAATCAGCAATGTATCATCGCCCTGGTAATCAAAAGAAATATTTTTTAATGCTTCGGAAACAGAAAGAATACAAAGTTGTTCAAACAGGGTATATTTTTTTTCCAGCGAAAGATTTTCCGACCTGCTTTTCAATTCTTTTTTATCGACCAGTGAGCCAAAAAAGGGAATAGTAAACATACCGGAATCTGTCACCAGCTTCAGCCCTGAAGTCATGCTCTCAATGGCAGTAAGATTGTCGGCTGTTGAAAATCCTAATGAAGTAATAATATTATCGGATACGATATATGTGGTTTTCATCCGGGATTCTGATTAATCAGCCCCATCTTCTTTTTCCATTCCATATAAAACAGAGGAGGGGTCAGTAATAATTCACGGTTACGATCCAAAAATACCTGAACTGTTCTAGCGGTAAAAAGCAATTCATCGGTTGATTTGTTATAAATCTGATAGTCAAATATTATTTTAGCCGCTTCGGAATTCACAAATCGTGTTACAATAATACCGGTTTCGTTATGAGTAATGGGTTTTTTATAGCTGCATTCAACATTTACCAAAGGGATTAAAAATCCGGCATTATAGAAATCCATATATCCGAATCCGAATTTTCTGCCAAAATCTTCTCTTCCATCTTCCATAAATTTCAGATAGTTTCCATGCCACACCACTCCCATGGAATCCACTTCACTAAAGCGAACCTGAAACTCGGTACTGATCTCAAGATTTGTCATTTCAAGTGTATTTATTCACCGGAAAACAACCGTTTCCAATAACAAAAGTAGAAAATAGTTACCGATTCGCAAAACCTAATAGTTGTTAAACATATAAGAGCTGCAATCAGAGTTAATCGCAGTAAGCCAGGTTAATTACGGGCTGGCTGATGCCCGGTATTCCGTTTTTTTGAATTCATCCGGCCCGAAGGGAATATTTTTCAAATAATGATTGAAAAAATCAAGCATATATTTATTTTCTGAATATACATCATCCCTTCGTCCGTGCCTTCTTTTTTATTTGTTATTACAGGAAAAAGACTACCATCGCCGGAAATAATACCGATGTGATTTATATTTTAATCCAATAAATGTATATAAGTATAAATCAACCGGCATAAACCAAAGCAGAAATTATAATTCGTCCGGTTTGGACTCTTATAAATTTCACTTTGGTATAAAATGACGGGTATTTCTATATGTAAATTATGCAAAAAAAACAATGGGAAGAAAAAGCAATTTCATTAACCTGTTATAATGATTCCGCTATTTAATATTTTATAAAAACTTAAAAATATAAATATTTGTTTCATTCTGAATATATTTGCATACCAAACTGTATGAATTTGATTGTTTCCGGTTCAAATATTACTACCTGTTTCGACAAAGCCACATTTGAACAGTTATTCAAAGAACATTTCAAAGGAATGGTTTTATTTGCCCATAAATATGTAAAGGATTTTGAAACAGCAAAAGAAATAGCCCAGGACTCGTTTGTAAGTTTGTGGGAAAAAAGAGAAACCATCGATGTTTCCAAACCTGTTAAATCCTACCTTACAACTATTGTTTACAACAAGAGTTTAAATTATCTGCGCGACCACAAAAAATTTAACCGTGAATTGCTTCAGTCCGAAAATATTTTCCCTTTTATTTCAGAAGGTGAATCGGATAATGCCATTATATCGGAAGAATTAAAAATAAAAATTGAATCCGCCATTAATGATCTGCCGGAAAAATGCAGGGAGGTGTTCAGGTTAAATCGTTTTCAGGATATGAAATACCAGCAGATTGCCGACTTTTTACAAATTTCGGTTAAAACAGTTGAGGCTCAAATGTCGAAAGCGCTAAAGCATATGCGTGAAAAACTGGTGGATTATATTGCGATATTTCTTTTGCTGATAAATATGAAATAAAAAAACAGGAAATGAGTAAGGGTTTAAAGCAGGTTATGTGTATTAAGTATAGAATAAGTTAAAATGGAACACTCGTCGGAATATTATTTTGAACTGATTGCCAAATACTTTGCCGGTGAAGCATCGGAAAAAGAAAAGGAATTGCTTTCCGTTTGGATTAATCATTCGGCAGAAAACCGTAAACTTTTTAACGAATACAGCAGGACATGGAATATAATTTCGAATGCAAAAATCGAATCCGAAATAAATATTGATAATGAGTGGAAAAATCTCGAATTAAAAATTAAAAATCCTTCGGAAGGCAAAATAAATCCTGAAAAGTTAAAAATTCAGCCTGCCGGAACATCAAATAAAACATCGTTCCGTTTCCTGAAAATTGCAGCCGCTATAGCGCTTATTTGTGTTTCTTCTTATTTGTTATACTATTATTCCGGAACTTCTGGTAAAAAACATCTGGTTGCTCAAAACGAGGTCATAGAATGTGTTCTCCCCGACAAGTCACAGGTAACATTAAATACAGGAACCATTGAATACCAGGAAAAATTTAAAAACCGTAAAGTAAATCTTAACGGGGAAGCGTTTTTTGATGTGGTTCACGACGAACAGAAACCTTTTTGCATTGATGCCGGCGATATTATAGTGGAAGATATCGGAACTTCATTTTATGTAAACACTCATTCTTCCGAAAACAAAGTAATCATTATACTTAAAGAAGGTAAAGTTGCTTTATATAAAAAAGATACTCCCTCTGAAAAATATTTTCTCGAACCCGGGGAAAAAGCAGAATATTCAATTTCCGGCAAAACCTTTACCACTTCATTAAATAATGACAATAATTATATTGCCTGGAAAACCAAAGACCTGGTTTTTAACGATAATTCATTAAACGAAATAGTTCCTTTATTAAACAAAGTTTATCATTCCAATATATCCTTTAAAAATAACGAAATCAGGAACTGTAAACTCACCGCCGAATTTAAAAATCAATCGCTCGAATCAGTATTGAATGTGCTCCGGGCTACATTAAATTTAACCATTACCAGGTCAGATACAGGCGTTGAACTTTCAGGAAATGGCTGCAAATAAGTTTCTCAAAACCGGGATGGGATTAACATTTATTTTATTTGTTATATCCGTTTTTTATTCCGGCTATTCTTATTCCCAGGATCTTTCCAAAGAAATCAGTGTTAAATTTAAAAAGGAGCCTCTGGAAAATGTTATAAATATAATAAGTCAATCAGCGCAAATACAGTTCTCTTATAGTTCTCAATTAATTCCTCTAAAAAAAGAAATCACCTATAAAGCCAAAAAAAAGAAAATCTCAGAAATTCTTGACCAGGTATTAAAAACAAATGGCATAAATTATTCGATAATCGAAAACCAGGTTGTATTAACGCCCATGGGTAATTCAATGGCAGAAGATTCAAAATCGGGGACAAAAAAACTTTATACCGTCAGCGGCTTTGTTAAAGATAAAAAAACGGGAGAAGTATTAATTGGCGCTTCCATTTACCCGTCAGGAAAATCGATGGGTACGGCAACCAATGCATTCGGCTTTTACTCTTTAACCCTTCCTGAAGGGAATTATAATTTAAACGTGTCCTTTGTTGGTTATTCTACTTTTTCTTCTCCTGTTTCGCTTAACAAAAACATACTGCTCAGTGTTGTATTAGATTATTCAACAGTTGAGATAGAAACAATAGAAGTTGTTGAAAACGACTCCATCTCTGCCATAAATAACAACACTTTAAACGCTGTAAAAATGACCAGCAAGGAATTCGACAGAATTTCGGGGCTTTCGGGAAATGCCGATATCATAAAATCTTTGCAGTCTGTTCCCGGTATAAATATGTTTGGCGACGGGTCTGCATTTTTTTATGTCAGGGGTGGAAATACGGATCAAAACCTGATTTTAATTGACGATGCCCCGATTTATAATCCCTCTCATTTATTTGGTTTTTTTACGGCTCTTGTTCCGAATGCTATTAAAGAAATGAATGTTTACAAAGGCGATTTTCCGGCAAATTTCGGTGGAAGATTATCATCTGTTATTGATATCCGTACCAAAGACGGAAATATAAATAATATGTCGTTTTCGGGCAATCTTGGCCCTTACGTATCCGATGTTACAATTGAAGGACCTTTTAAAAAAGAAAAACATTCCTTTTTTATTTCTGCCAGGAAATCGAACCTCGACTGGCTAAACCTTTCCCGGTCAGAAAGCAGTACTTTAAAGATGTTGTTTTTTGATATTAATCTGAAATTGAACTTTAAACTTAGTCCGAACAACAGGTTGTTTGTAACATTATATGATGGTTATGATGAGTTCAGCAGAATGGTTAATTCCAAAACCCGGAATTTCGGAATAAGCTGGAAAAACGCTCTCGGAACAATCCGGTGGAATCATATTTTCAACAGTAAATTGTTTTCAAATACTACCCTCTATTTCAGCAAATATGACTATTACCTGTATTTTTCCAGGAATCCCGACGACTACTGGAACTCATCTATATTAAACAAGACTTTAAAATCTGATTTTACCTATTATTTAAACCCTCAGAATACCATCAAAGCCGGAATTGAATTAAGTTCTCATTATTCCAATCCGGGTAATATAAGCTTATCCGACCCTACACTGCTGCAATCTGTTCCGAAAGTTTCATCGTATAATTCAAATGAATTAAATTTCTATCTGTGTAACGAGCAACATATCGGTTCAAAATTCCTGATCCGGTATGGAATCCGTTTACCATACTGGCAGAATGCGGGCCCGGTTAATATTTATTATTTTGATGTAAACCACCAGGTAAGCGACACATTAAGTATCCAGGACAATTCTGTTTATTCCAGGTTTTTATTACCCGAACCCAGGTTAAATATCAATTATCTAATAAATCAGAACAGCTCTTTAAAAGCATGTTATAATCACTCAAAACAGTTCGAGCAAGTAATATCAAACTCCACCAGTCCTTTTAATTCACTGGAAGTTCTTATTCCCTGCGGGCCTAACATTTTACCACAAAAGTCGGATTATTTCTCTCTGGGCTTTACTAAAACAACACCTAAGAAAAAAATTCAGTTTTCCTCTGAAGCATATTATCGAAAATATAACAACCAGGTTGACTATGAAGAGCATCCCAATTTATTGTTTAATCCTTTAATTGAAGGAGAATTAAGATTTGGCGAAGCATGGTCGTACGGAGCAGAGTTTTTAATTAAAAAAAGCGAAGGACATTTAACGGGCTGGTTAAGCTATACTTATTCGAGAGTATTTAAAAAAACTGAAGAGGTAAATAATAATGACGCATATCCCGCTTCATACGACAGGCCACATAATATTAATATGAATATTTCCTGGTTTACAAAAAAAAGATGGTCGTTTTCTGCTAACTGGCAATACCTTACAGGTGAAACGATAACAACTCCCTCAGGTTTTTATTACTACAACGGTTACAGCATTCCTGTTTATAATGAAAAAAACAACGACAGGCTACCCGATTATCACCGTTTAGACATTTCTATCGGTTTCAGGATAAGCAAACCCGGTAAAAAATTTCAACACAACATATGTTTTACCTTATATAATGTTTACCGGAGAAAAAATCCCATTTCAATAAATTTCAATAAAATAATTGATGAGGACGGGAACTATGTCGTTCCATCGGATTTAAACGGGAATTACGAAAAAGTACCAACAGCTATTTCAGTGGCAGGAATTATTCCTTCAATCACATATAAATTTAATTTTCAATGAGGAATTTAACATTGTTCATACTACTTATCATTATTACCTCCTGCGAAAAGCAAACCGATTGGGATTTGAAAGGCAAACCCGGGGATTTAATTGTAGTGGATGGAATAATTACCGATGAACAAAAAGCTCATGAAATTAAACTGACTTTTCCTGTCGGTCAGTTAAATGAAATTCCCGAACCGGTGAGCGGAGTAAACGTTATTATCAGTAATGAAGATTCGGTTTTTCAACTAACAGAGCATCCTTCGGGATCGGGAATTTATGTTACTGACAGCACCTTTCTGGCTTTAACAAATAAACATTATACCCTGCAAATTTATTACAACAATAATATTTATACCGCCAAAGCATTTATTGTTCCCGGAATTTCATTTTCTCCTTTAAGATACTCTAAAAACTCAGCTGATGAAAAATACCATATCGACTGGGTTGCCAATGCCTATAATGCCGATAACTATGCCATGTATGAAGTTCTGCTCGACTGGTCTGAGCTTCCTGAATATCAGAATACAAACCCGGATTCATGTAAAGCTAAACTTTATTATTATACGTTGCCCACCCTGGATGTGAGTGAAGTATTGGCCCCCGGAAAACAAAAAATTTCATTTCCTGCCGGCACTATTATCACCGAAAGAAGATATTCCCTGACTCCCGAACATGCAGAATTTCTGAGGGCATTGTTATTAGAAACTACCTGGCAGGGAGGTTTATTTGATTCGGAACATGCTGATTTGCCGACAAATCTCAGCCACGGCGCTTTTGGTTTTTTCGGGGCATGCTCGGTAACCTCTCTTTCTCTTACAGTTGCACAGTAATATCAGAATTTAAAAAAAATATTCTGATGAATAAGGGTAAAATAAGTTTGATGTGTATTATGATTGAAAACAGGAAAACAATTCAATCATTTACTAATAATTAAATTTAAAAGATCATGAAAACAAAAACAGCAATCCAAATTTTTGCCATCCTTATGGCAGTCATCAGCCTGAATCTTACGGGTTGTAGAAAAGACAAAGAAGTAGCCGACCCTGATACTTCTTCGCTCCAGCAATTATCAAAAGATCAGGAGAATGTAGAATCTTCATCCGATGATGTATTAAACGATGTGAATGATGTTCTTTCTAATGGTTCGAAAAAAGACCTGATGGGATTTCCGTGCAATGTTAATGTTGATTCAAGCAGTGTTGTAGGGGACACTATTACTTATTCCATCACTTTTAACGGACTTAACTGTGCCCAGACACGTACCAGGTATGGTAATGCAACCGTAAAGAGAAATATCAACACTCCCTGGAAGCAGGCTGGTACAAAGGTTACCGTTAACTATATAAATGTTGTAATTACTAAAGTTTCTACGGGTAAATCAGTGACCGTTAACGGAACCCGTACACTCGAAAATGTAAGCGGTGGTTATTTATCCGATTTAGGAACAAGCGCAACTTCCATTTCTCATAAGATTACCGGTCAGATGCAGATTAAATTCGAAGATAATACTACAAGAACCTGGAATATTGCAAGGCAGAGAACTTTTACCGGCTCATTAGGCCAGTTGGTTGTAACAAATGATGGTTTCGGGTCTGCCGATGGTTATTCAAACCTGGTATGGTGGGGAACCAATCGCCACGGTGAATTATTCTACAGCCAGGTAACCCAGCCTATAGTCCATAAACAATCCTGCGGATGGGACCCGACTTCCGGAACAATTATCCACCAGGTTCCATCGGACAGCAAATCAGCAACGATCTCTTTCGGGTATGATAACAACAATCAACTTATCACCAACGGTGATTGTCCGACCCGTTACAGGCTCGACTGGCAGAGGAACGGTCATACAGGCACACTTTTCCTTCAACTTCCATAACTCCATGCACAGTTTGACTGAAAGACTACCTCAAAAGGGTAGTCTTTTTTATATATTAATTCCTCTGAATTATTTTACACTATTTTCATTTTGATACTTTCCATCTTCTTTAAAAACATATTTATTTTGTCGCTTGAATTCATTTAATCCTTTTTTAGTAATTTTCGTTTTAAAAAAAACAGATGAAAAAAAACTTTAAATATCTTTTCGCTATTGTCCTGATAACATCCTCATCATTTATTAGCTATTCTCAATATCAACACACGACAGACAGTTTGATTAAAGTGCTGAAATCACAGAAGGATGACTCGTTAAAGGTAAAAACCCTGTCAAATTTATGCGCTGAATATTCGGGTAACAATTCCAAAATAGCAATGGGATATGCCGAACAGGAACTGGAACTGGCAAGAAAAATAAATTACAAACATGGTATTGCTGCAGCTTATAATGATATTGGCATTGTTTATCATGATGAGGGTAATTTCCCGTTATCTCTTGATTATTATCTTAAAAGCTTTAAAGCTCATGAAGAAAATGGCGATAAACTTGCTGCCAGCAGAGTATTGATAAATGTGGCCGTATTATACACCGATCAGGGAAATAACGACAAAGCTCTTGAATATTATATGAAAGATCTCGAAATGAATTTAAATAATGATCTTTTACACAAAGGAACAGTTTATAATAATATCGGAATAATTTATAAAACTACAGGCGAATATTCAAAAGCTCTTGAATATCATAAAAAAGGATTGGAATATAGAATTAAGGCCAAAGACAAAAAGTCAATTGCTGCCTCGTATAATAATATAGGTACGACCTATGAGGCCATGAAACAATTTGATAAATCGCTTGAATATTCTTTGAAAGCCCTGAAAATAAGAGAAGAAATAAACGATATAAATGGTCTTGCTGCAACTACTATTAATATAGGTATGACGTATTACAAACTTAAAAACTATAATACTGCTTTAGAATTTCTGGAAAAAGGTTTAATGTATGCCAAAAGAGCCGGTAACCGAAACTGGCAGTTAAATGCATACGGAAACTTTGTTGACGTGTATGATGCACTAAAAGACTATAAAAGTGAAAAGGATTACTTGTTTAAATATATTTATCTGAATGACTCCATTTATAATAGCGAGAAAACACAACAAATGATTGAAATGGAGACAAAGTTTGAAACGGAAAGAAAAGAGGCCGAAAACAAAGAGCTTGCACAACAAAATCAAATTCAAGCCCTTACAATATCCAATAGCCGGTATTTTCTGGCGGGATTAATCGGATTACTTTTACTAATTGTTATTATTGGTTTATTAATACTCCGGCAAAACAAATTAAAATCTCTTCAACAATCCATTATGTTAGAGCAGAAATTGCTTCGTTCACAAATGAATCCACATTTTATCTTTAACTCACTGGCCAGCATAGAAAGTTTTATTTACGAACACCAGCCCAAAGAAGCGGGTATGTACCTGTCTGATTTTTCGAAGTTAATGCGTTTAATACTGGATAACTCAACCAATGAATATATCACTCTTGAAAAAGAAATAGAAACCTTAAATTACTATCTTTCTTTGCAAAAATTAAGACTGAATGATAACCTGAATTACTCAATTACCTGCGATGACCAACTGGACACTGAAGAAACTTCAGTTCCACCAATGCTTACGCAACCTTTTATTGAAAATGCCATAGAGCATGGATTCAGAGGAAGCAAACAAATAGGAGTAATAAACGTAAATTTCATCAAGAAAAACAAAAATCTTGAAGTAATGATTACCGATAATGGAATTGGAATTATGCTTGCCCAGCAACAAAAAGATTTACATAAGAAACACAAATCCATGGCAATGCAGATCACAAATGAACGTTTAAAGTATTTAAACAAATCAAAGAAACAGAAACTTTCATTTTTCATAGAAGATTTATCATTGCAAAAAGAAGAGCAGACCGGAACAAAGGTTTTATTTTCTATCCCCATATAGCACTTATTGATTATCTCTCAACGTTAGATAAAAAAGTAATACATTTAATATCGGACGAATAGATATCGCATATCTTTGTTTTATGAATCCTATTAAAATTATTATTGTTGACGATGAAAAGAGAATCAGAACTTCTCTGGTAAATATTTTACAGTTGCACTTTCCTGAAGCAAAAGTTATTGCCGAAGCAGAAAATATTCAAACTGCTTTGGAAGCAATTAAAACCCATGCTCCTGATGTTGTTTTGCTCGATATTAAAATGCCCGATGGTACTGGTTTTGACTTATTAAAGCTATTAACTCCTTTAACTTTTAAGGTGATTTTCATAACGGCTTTTGACCAGTTTGCTGTACAGGCTTTTAAATTCAGCGCCCTCGACTATTTATTAAAACCGGTTATTCCGGAAGAGTTGGCTAGCGCTTTACAAAGGGCACAGGAACAAATCAATACAGAAAATATTAATGCTAAACTAAATGTGTTCATGTCAAATATGAATGGACTTACCCGGGAAACTAAAAAAATAGTGCTAAACACCCACGAAACAATGCACGTTATTAACATCATTGATATTGTTCGTTGTGAGGCTGACAGAAACTATACTCTTTTTATCCTGGCAAATAAAAAAAACATTCTGGTTTCAGGTTCCTTAAAAGAATATGACGAGATGCTCAGTCCATACGGTTTTTTCCGGTCACATCATTCTCATCTTATTAATATTTCATTTATTGACCGGCTTGAAAAAAAAGACGGAGGAAGATTAATTATGAAAGACGGATCTGTTGCCCTGGTATCCTCCCGTAAAAAAGACGAACTTGTTGAAGCATTGAACCGCATTTAATATTCTTTTGCTTTAGGTTTAAACTGAATTAAAAAAACATTGATTCAGAAAAATTATACAACTGCACATTAAAACCCTGCACTGGTACATTTATTACTTTTTGTAAGTAATACAATATTATCTTAGTCCAAACTATTTTAAAATTGTTCTTTTGATGTTAAAGTTTTTAGTTATAGATGACACAAATTGCAAAAAAGAACTAAATGAGTTTCTGAATAAAAAAAATGTTTCGGTTCAGGCTTTTTTTGCAACCAGGGAATTAGCGCAGCAGGCAATTCAAGTAGCTGATAGCTTGAAGTCTAATGTAACCTTAAACAAAAGATTGGCCGTAAACTCTGCCGACTCAACCTGCATATTCAGCCCGTCAGAAATAATCCGTTGTGAAAGCAGTCGTAATTACACCAATTTTATATTAACCAATAACCGTGTTGTAATTGCTTCTAAAACACTTATTGAATTTGAAAAACAGTTAGCCAGATATTTTTGTTTTATCAGGATACACAAATCTCATCTTATTAATATTAATTTTATAGAAAAATATGTAAAAGCAGATGGAGGGCATGTAATTTTGAAAGATGGAACAAGGCTGCCGGTGGCTACCCGTAAAAAAGAATTATTATTTAAGGAACTTGAAAAACTTTAGTATTATTCACTGTTATTTAACATATACAAATACTTGCCTTTTGGTAATACAAAAGGTATTTTCTTTGTATTTTTAATACCCATTAATCAAAAATGAAAAAGAAATTCTTATTTATCGTCCTGGTTTTAGTAATTGCCGCAAATGCCGTTGGCTCGGTCACATTTATATTACCTGATCTGACCGGATCAAACGGATCGCAGATAACAGTACCGGTAAAGGTGAAAGATTTCCAGAATATAGTTTCAGCGCAGGGAACTATTCAATTCGATCCTGCCATCGTAACTTATTCTTCTGCTCAACAATTCGGGTTACCTGGAATGAATGCAAGCAGTTTCGGAACTTCTCAGGTCTCTTCGGGAAAATTAACTTTTTCCTGGTATGACGGAACTCTTATCGGGGTGTCGCTGGCTGATTCAACTACTATTTTTTCAATAACTTTCAACATTATTGGTACTAACGCACAGGTTTCGTCTTTAACGTTTGTAAGTACGCCAACCCTGATTGAAGTTGTAGATAATAATTTTAATACATTGACTACTGTTTTGGACAACGGAAGCATTACTGTTCAGAATGGGCTTACACCAGGTATTACATTATTTCTTGATGCGGTCTCCGGTACTTCTGGTTCACAGGTTAATGTTTCAATGAAAGCTGTCGGGTTTACTAATATTAATTCAATTCAGGGGACTATCCAGTTCGATCCTGCTGTTGTAACTTATTCAAGTATTAGTTATTTTGGATTACCCGGAATGAATTCCGGTAATTTTGGAACAACTCAGGTGAGTTCCGGAAAATTAACATTTACATGGTATGACTCAAGCCTGGAAGGCATAAACAAAGCAGATTCAACTGCATTATTTACAATTGTTTTTACACTTACATGCAACCCCTCAAATACCTCTTTAAATATTGTAAGTACACCTACCTTAGTTGAAGTAACAGATTCATTGTTCAATACATTAAACACAACTGTTGTTTCGGGAAGTATTACAAATCAATCTTTAGCGGTTTTAGCACAAGCTTCATCGCCTGTTATTTGCAACGGTGAGCAATCAACATTAAGCGCTACAGGAGCCGCCAGTTTTTCCTGGATGCCCGGAAGTTTAAGTGGCTCATCTGTTAATGTATCGCCAACTACCACTACAACTTATACTGTAACCGGAACTTCATCGGGTTGTACGGCAACATCAACTGTAACAGTTACGGTTGACCCTTTGCCCGTTGCCGGGTTCACTCCCGTTGATAACGGAAACGGAGTAATAAGCTTTACCAACTCATCGCAGTATGCTACTTCATATAACTGGGACTTTGGCGATGGAGGCTCAGATAATACTGCGAATCCCACGCATACTTATACTACCAATGGTAGCTATATTGTTGTTCTTACTGCAATCAATTCCTGTGGAATCAACACCTCCACAATTTCCGTGAGCGTTGTTGTAACTAATATTGACAATACATTATTAAGTTCAAGTCTTGAAATCTTTCCTAATCCCGGTAATGGTTTATTCAACTTAAAGTATATGTCCGGCTCCGGAAATAAATTTACTGTTAAAGTAATAAACATTAAAGGTGAAATTGTTTTTATTAAAGACTTTTCAAAATCAACTTCATTAAAAGATATTCCACTTGATTTTTCAGAATTTTCAAATGGAGTTTACAATATTGAGTTAAATAATGGAAACGAAACATTGAAAACCGCTATTATTATTAACAAATAATATTAAACCAAATTTGCTTAACAAATTAAAATTAATCATATGAAACTATTAAGAACTCTGCTGCTTTCGGTAATAATGGCTGGTTCCATTATTTTTGCCAACGCACAATCAATTACGGTGACCCAACCCAATGGTGGTGAACAAATGTATGGTTGTCAGACGTACACTATTAAATGGAACTCTTCCGGGGTTTCCAATTATTACAACATTGATTATTCGCTCAATGGCGGTTCCAACTGGACATCTGTTGCCAGTAATCTTAACATTACTAATGGTCAGTATAACTGGACCGTTCCCATGGTTAGCTCAAGCACTGTTCTTATTCGTGTTCTGGATTACAATGCTCCAGCAAAAAGAGACAGCAGCAACGGAGTCTTTTCTGTTCAATTACCTATTAATATAACAAGTCCCAATGGAGCGGAAGTATGGCAGGGATTATCATCGCATACAATTACCTGGAGCCCTGCCGGAACATCCGGTATTTTTAATATTTTATATTCTACCGATAACGGAAGCACATTTACTTCAGTTGCAACCAATGTTGCGGCAAACAATTACACATGGACTGTACCAAACACTCCTTCAACAAATTGTTTGGTAAAAGTTCAGGATGCTACAACATCGTGCCAGATGGATTTATCTAATGCCGTATTTGAAATATCGCCTGCTACACCTATTCTTACAGCACCTAATGGAGGTGAAATCTGGACTATTAATTCCAACCGAACAATAACCTGGAATAGCGCTACATTTTTTACCACTGTAAAACTTGAATATTCCACAGATAATGGCTCAACATATAACCTTATAACTGCTGCAACTGCAAATACCGGTAGTTATACCTGGACTATTCCAAATACTCCCTCTACACAAGTAAAAGTTAAAGCAAGCAATTCATCCGGATCTACCGTAAATGATGTTAGTAATGCCACTTTCACAATCCAAATGCCTGGGAATTTTATAATAATTCCGAATGGTGGTGAAGTATGGCGATCACAAAACGCTCAAACAATAACCTGGGATGCAACAGTATTTGCATCTGCAGTTAAAATTGAATACAGTGCCAATAACGGAACTACATGGAATACCATAACAGCATCCACTTCCAATACCGGATCTTATTCATGGACACCGCCGATGATGGCTACTACTACTCAGGCACTGATCAGAATAACAAATAATACTTTACCTACCATTATCGATACTTCCAATGCTGTTTTTACTATCAAAGGGCCGGTTACTATTGATGCGCCTGTTACCGGGCCGCTAACTTCATGTTCTACGGTTAATATCAATATCAGCAGGACTACTGCGTATACTAATTATAATTCGTACGATTTCTCTCCGTATCAGAACTAT
>JBBIRU010000021.1:0-135357 GCA_037441645.1 Bacteroidota bacterium | reverse complement strand
GTCCCTGTAGCAGCAGGCGTTCCGCTGATGGTATAAGTTCCGCCGCTGTACGATCCCGACATACCGGCAGGCAGTCCTGTAACTCCTGCGCCTGTTCCGCCTCCGCCAACTGAATAAGTAATGTTGGTTGCCGCGGTATTTACACAAAGCGTTTGCGCATTCGTGCCGGCTGCTGATGTTAAAGTAATGGTTGCATTTGGGTTTACGGTAACCGTGCCGCTGGCCGAAGTCTGCGTACATGTTCCTGTTGTTGTTACTGTATAATTAAATGTCCCTGTAGCAGCAGGCGTTCCGCTGATGGTATAAGTTCCGCCGCTGTACGATCCCGACATACCGGCAGGCAGTCCTGTAACTCCTGCGCCTGTTCCGCCTCCGCCAACTGAATAAGTAATGTTGGCTGCCGCGGTATTTACACAAAGCGTTTGCGCATTCGTGCCGGCTGCTGATGTTAAAGTAATGGTTGCATTGGGGTTAGAGGCAACTGTTCCGGTTGCGACAGTCTGGCATCCGCTACCGTCATTAACAGTTACTGTATAATTTCCTGCTGGTATATTATTATAACATTGGGTTGTAATACCGCCGCCCCAGTTATAAGCATACGGAGGTAATCCGGCATTTACAACGGCACATACCGAACCCTGGCTCAGTCCTGCACAGGTACTGTTTGCCTGGACGGTTACAGAACCGGGAGGTACGCCGAGAAGGCCGGGAGTAACCCAGTCGATAATAAATCCTGATCCGCCGGGAGTCCATTTGTTCACCATTATATAATATGTCTGACCTGCTGTAACAGCCAGATCATTCACCCAGCCGTTTCCGCAAACATCTTCACTTACATCCGAGCCATTGTTTGCCGGACATCCTGTTGTGCCTCCGCCATTATTATAGGTAGAATTTGTTGTGCTGCTCAGACCCGTCCACCCGGTTCCATTATCGCTTAAGCCGTCGCCGCTTAAATCGGATGCTGCATAGCTGCAACGGATCGGGGCGCCCAGTGACCCGCATGAAACATTGGGGCCGAAGATGGCAAAATCATAATCGTCATTTACATTTACCGGTTTCAGGGTAAACTGCAGGTTCCCGGAGGTTCCTACATATACGGAATACCAGTTGGAATAATTTTCGCTGATAACACACCCTGAACATTCAGAAGTTAACCCGGGACCTGTGGCAGATCCTGTTACAGGGCTGTCGCCGCAAACAGAACTGGCGGCTGTACAATTGTTGTCTTCGGTGGCTGTTGGTCCCCCGGCACAGGGCACACAGGAAAATGAGATGGACCATCCCGGCCTTGTTACAGTATTGTCTGAATAAAAACGAAAACCGAGGCATCCGCTGGGGTCGGTGCTGGTAAAAGGATTTGACCATGTTCCTGCCAGTGTATTCTGGGTGGCAAGAGTATTGCAACCTGCCCATAGGTCGGGGCTGTTTTGTGTCGGGCCGTTCATTATTCTTAAATAATCGTAACAGGCAGTTGTTCCGCTGTTTTCAATATCCATGGCCGTAACGGTTGCCCTTACGCAATTTCCGGGAGCGCCAGGACAAAAAGTACGGTACACCTGGTTTACATTATTGGAGTAATTGCCGCCGCCGCCAAGTCCGTCATCGGTATATGTTCCGCTACAGGTGTTTACCATACATGTTCCGAGATTGGAGTTTTGTAATCCGACAGTCGGGTGGGTGTACACTGTTCCCGGAGGTGAGCATGTGGCGCTGAGAGTCATACACGTGGTGTTGCTGATGCAGTTAAATGCATCTACCAGGATACGGACACTTCCTGTAAAGGTGGCGACCCATGTTATGGATGACTGTGTTCCGCAATAATCGTCACTGTATGCAATATATACACCGGAGGTATTATTGTAAAGGGTTATCTGGGTATCAAAATCTGTATCGCCGCAGGTTTGGAAAGTGTAGGTATTTCCCGCAGTGACATTACAGGTGCAGTATTCGCCTCCGAAAATACAGGAGGTATATTCGGTTCCCGGGCACGAAGGCGGGGTAATATCAATCCATAGAGTGTTGTCGTTTGCACACTGTGAATAGCCGCTTTTTGGCATGACTAAACCTATTAAGGTTAAAGTTATTATGCTAAAAAATATATTTTTCATCTGTTTATTTTTTATTAATTATTAATTTGGCCAGATGGAATGTCCTGATAATCTTCCGATAGCTTTTGAAACCGTTATTATCATAGGCATTTCATGACGGATTGTTTAAGGTTATCTTTAATCACAGGTTATTTATGATTACAGTCGGGGTTAATATTTGAATCTTCGATATAATATTTTGCAGGGTTGGCAAGAATCTGTTGTTTCTTGATATCGGGCATTTTCTGGAATTCCTCGGATCTTACAATAACCCTGGTATTGGCGGGTGTGCTTCCAAACCATTTTTCAAATTCCTGCGGATTTTTCTGATAAAGCATATATTTGGCAGTCTTATAGCTTTCTTCGTCGTCGGCAGGATTATCCGAAGGCACATAGCCGGGAATTTTAAATCTTCCGTTATCATGATATATCGAATTCTTTTCGACATTGCTTACGGTAACCTGGGCCGGGACTTTGGATGAACCGGAGTTGGGCATATTGGAATGCAGAATATTACCATTTACATCCACAGAAATGGTTTCGCCTTCTTTCATTTCATACCCGCTCTGAGCTAAGCTCCTGCCGGTAAAAATAAAAAGAACTAAAATGAAGATCAGAAATTTCGGTTTCATATCATATTAATTATTAATGGTTTTCAATAAAAGTATTTTTATTTAAGGCTGATGCAAAGTCAGGTGTCCGGTTTATCTGAAGTAAGACAAATAAGCATAGTATTTAGTTGCCTGAAAAATCATTTTTTTTGCAAATAACTGAAAAAAACAATTAATTATCAATACCTACCGGTTTAAATGAAATTGAAACGTCATGCTTCGACCCTTCGACAGGCTCAGGACTCAGCATGACATATAAACCCCCCCCAGCATGACTGAGTTTTGAGTGCATCATCTCCGATGATGTTTTAGATCATTACAATTCTTAAACCTCTACGAGGTTATCTGAAAACGACTGACCCGGTTCCATTTAAATGCTAACAATGCTGAGGAAATCCAGGAAACTTTTTTAAAATTTCACCCTTTCTTAATTCCAGGATGTTAATCCCCTGACGGGGAATACCCGATTTTTTTTTATTTTTTATGGATATTTATCTCCTGACGGAGAAAATAGATAATTCCATATCAATAAAAAATAAAACCAATGATAGTTTGTCCGTAGGACATTAACCAGGTCAAAACAGGAAATTAGAATAGTTGTTAAAATATATCAGGGGTAAATCATTGAATGTTTGATGTATATGAATATTTTTTCTTTTTGAGGTTACTACATACCCTCTTTTTCGACTATGGGGAATTAAAGCACAAAGTTTAACTGTAATTAAAAAAAACTAAAATTAATTATGAATGAAAATGAAGTAACTTCAGTCTATTGCCCGGTCAGCCAGGCAGGGTTCTTTCCATCGGCATTGTTTAAATTAAAAGACATTGACTGGGACGATGTGATTTATTGCGAAGCAGCCGGATGCGCCGCAATAATATATTTTATTAACGGTATTAAAGTGAAATATGCAGTAAATTCAGCTTATGTAGAAAAGATAATGCCTTACGGGTCGTTCATCCGGTGTCACAGAAAATTTATTGTGAATTTTAATTATGTGAAAAAAATCAACCTGAAAAACCCTTCTGCAATCTGTTTAATGAATGATTTGTTAATTCCCGTTTCAGCCAGAAAAAAAACAACTTTAAAAAGAATGTATGGCAGATTTTTAATTAAAAACATATCATTTTATCAAAAATAACGGTACGCTTACATGGTAAAATTGTTACCGGTATGTAAATCCGTACGTTTGTATAATAGTCAATCAAACAGATAATTGTATTAATTGTTATTTGTACTTAGTTTTATTGCTTTTACGGCGAAAACCGAAAAGCCAAAACAGAGTAGGTAACTTAAAACAATTATGTATGAAAAAAGTTCTTTTATTATTTGCCGGTACGGTGTTTATTTACAGTTCATCGTTCAGCCAGCTGAAAAATCTTTCGTTGCAGACAAGCGGGGATTCGCTTGTTGAATCACAATCAAACCCGGTATTGCCATCGGGTTCAAATGGAGCCAAAACCGTTACGTACGGGGAAGTGAACACACAGATTAATTTTGACGACACTCACCCCGAAAAAATTACCCTGGATGTTGACGGAAGCCAGAAAATGAATATACAGGATAATGGAAACATCGGTATCGGAACCGTTTCGCCTACTTCTACTTTAAATGTTGTGGGAAGTACTTCCTCCTATATACCAGGCATAGCAGGAACACAAATTATAAGCGGCGCAATGGAATTCGCTAAAAGTACGTATCCGTACATTGATTTTAACGGATGGACTTTAAACAGCGATTATGATTCCCGTATTATTCTTTATAACGAAAACCTGCTTTCGTTCCTGGGCGCTCCAATTGGTATTAATTACACTACCTACAATTCGAATTACAGGTTATCGGTAGGTGGTAATTCCTACTTAAATGGAAATGCTTATGTTACGGGTAATTTAGGAATAGGAACTACATCTCCGCAAGAAAAATTACATATTTTAGATGGTAAGATAAATCTTTCAACAACGAATGCATATGATTCTAAAATTGTATTAGATCCTGCAGGTGTTTTTGGAGAAGCAGGTTATTCAGAGTCAATATATACTAAAACTGGTTCTCTGACATTTAAATCAGGAGATACTACATCTTCTTATGCTCATTTAAATGGATGTAGCATTCATTGCCAAAATAATGATAATTCAAAATATACATCTGTATTCCCTTCTGGAATAACAGGCTATAATTATAATATCAGCTCTTCAGTAGCAATTTTTCATGTAACTGATAGTGGAGAAGCTAGCTTCCAAAGTTTGATTATAGGAAAAAGTTTTACCTACCCTTATAATCCAAAAGCTAAAATCACCTCCGATGGTAAAATATGGGCACAGGAAGTAGTAGTACAGGCATCTGATCCATGGCCCGATTTTGTTTTTAATAATGATTATAAATCAATGCCATTAGGCGAATTGGAAAATTTCGTAAAAACAAATAATCACCTGCCCAATGTGCCATCGGCTTGCGATGTAGCAGAAAATGGTGTTAATTTAACCAAAATGGATGCTGCCCTTCTTCAGAAAATTGAAGAACTTACTCTTTATATTATTGAATTAAAGAAAGAAATAGATACAATAAAGAATGAGAAGCCATGAGAAAATTATTGATATTAATTTTAATGCTTGCAGGTTCTTTTCGGCTGTTTTCCCAGTACCAGGTGGTTGAGAATTTTGACGGGCCTACACTTGATACAAAGCTTTGGTTTTGGCGTATACCATGGTTTGATCATTATGGTTTTGGGGATCAATATGAAGCAAGAATCCGAGAACAAAATATTAGTTTTGAATATGATTCTGATGCGGCAAGTAATGTAGTTGTATTAACCTATAAAAACGAATCACCTCCAATTGATGGATATAATTATTCAGTTGGTCAGTTATTTTCTGTACCACAAATATGGCATGGTGAGATTGAGATGAGAGCAAAAGTTCCCGATTGGGGTTATGGGAATTATTATTCTGAATATTGGTATTACGGAACATGTAGTGAAGAAATTGATGTATTCGAATTTATTGATGGTTCAGGGCATACTGCAAAAGCTACCATACATGGACCCAAAGGTGATTGTAGTTGCTCTGTAATGTATGGTTTGAGTCCTGAGATATATTCAGCTAATTCTTCAGGTTATCATACTTATAAACTAATCTGGAATGATAATGTAATTGAACTGTGGTTTGATGGTAGCTACTGGACTTCTCTTAGTTCGTCAAGTAGTATTACAGTTCAGGATGATGGAAATAGCAATGGATGTTCACAAGGTACTTATTACAATGTAAACGCCGATCAGCTTTTTCCTGAGAATCCCCTTAATATTATTATTGCCTTTCGTACCCATAAAAATCAATCACCATCGCCTTTGCCCGGCCAATACAAAATAGATTATATTAAAATAAGGCAATATGGTGATTGTAACAATGATGATGTTTCTATTCAGAATAATATATATTGGGGTTCTTATTTTCCAAGTATTTATTTAGCTAAGAATATTTCTTTTGCGGGAAGTGGTACCGTATCAAATATTGGGAATCCAGATCCAAATAAACCATGGGAAATAGGTTATTGCCTGGCCCAGGCTTCTAACAGTATTCATTTGAATGCGGGTTTTCATGCACGTTCGGGGAGTTACTTTAAAGCCGAATTGGTAAGTTGTACTAAGTCAATGAACAGGGAGGAAAGTGCGGAAAACAATTCAGGTACTGATCTAAAACGAAATGATATCACTGAGGAAAATAACAAAGCAGAAACCAATAATGTTTCTGCTGAAGTAAATATTATGCCCAATCCTTCGGATGGAAGATTTAAAATTATTACAAACGGCAATAAATCCTTTAATGTTGAAATAACCGATTTTCTCGGCCAGAAACTGTTTACGCTGAACAATGTTTTTTCTTCGCAGGACATTCACCTGGAAAGTTTTAATAAAGGAAGCTACTTTGTTAAAGTTTATAATGATGAGTTCACAGTGACCAGAAAATTAATTTTAGAGTAATGGCCTGAATACAAATAAAAAAGCCGGTCAGAAATTTTGACCGGCTTTTTTAGTACTCAATAAAAAATTATTGTTGAACTTTAACAACCATAGTCATTGTGCCAGAAGTACCAGCAGTAATAGCTGTAACTTTAATTAAACCTTTCTTAGAACCATTGACAAATTCGTAAACATTACCAGCAGAAACATCAACTTTAGGAGTTGTTGATGCAGTAATATTTGCAAAACCTAAATCATTTGTCATTGCGTCAAATTCTGCAGGAGTGATAGACGAAAGTTTATAATAAACAGTTGGACCACCAGTAACTGCTGTAAATCCATTATTGCCTCTTTCAGGTAATGACATAATAGTTGGAGTGGTTCCAATTACACCGTAGGTGATATAAATATTTGCAGCATTTGCAGCAGCTTGTGATTGTGAATATACAGTACCTGTACCTGCAACACTTGCAAAGAAACTTCCTTCAGCTGCGTTTTGTGCACCTAATGGAGTTGGACTAAAAGTATAAATAGGGTTTCCAGAAGCTGGTGTACTTTTATTAATAGTAACAGAAATAGAAGCTTCGTTACCGTCTTTATCGGTTACGGTAAATTTAAAAGTCTGGGGATAGGTTTCTGTTTCGGCAAATGCATTGCTGAAATTATAGGTATAGGAAGTTTCGCCTGAATAAGCGGCGGGGCTGCCCCAGTTGGTGGTTGTTGAACCAACGGTTTTCTGAATTTTAAAGGTTTCAATTTTAGCTTCGGCAGCAACGGTTACATTAAAAAGAATGGTGCTGTCGGCAGCTGTGCTGAAATAAATGGTGTAACTGGTTTTGTTATTAGTTACCGAGATTTCGGCAGGAGCTAAAGTTTCGTCTTTTTTACAACTGCTAAACATAGCTACGCCTGCTAAAAGCATTAGAGCGAAAATTTTCATTTTTTTCATAATTATTCGATTTTTTGTTAAAATTTGGTTTTAAAATTTAAGGCAAATGTAAAGAGATTTATTTTAATTAAACAAATTGTTTTCTCACTTTGTTGAAAAAAAAAATCCATTTTAAAAGATTTTATTATTTATAAATCAATTGGTTTTAGCTTTTTTATTAAAGACTTTGCCGGTATTCCTGTTCCCTGTTTCCTATAACTTAATTCCCTTATTCCTTATGTCCCTTATTCCCCTTATATCCTTATACCTGCTTTTATCTTCAAAATATCTTTGTTTTCAGTTTACCTAATTCGATTTAATATTCACGTTATACGAACCTGTATTGGCCGCATTGTAAACGGTTTCATATATAGATATGTATAACATCCCTCCTGAGGTCATGGTTCCGCTGAATTTAGCGCCGGCTGTAGTTGCAGCGCCAGTATCTCCGATTTTATAAACCAATTGTCCATAAGTAGGATAGGTACTGTTGGCTACATAGCTTTCTTCGGTGCCGGCTGCCCCGTTGGGATTGTATTTTGCATTTGATAAGGAAGCCAGGGTTACTTCACCGGCAGCCGTAATAGTGATGCGTTGTCCTTTTGAGACCGTTATCCCGGTACGGTACCATCCGCCGTTGGGATTACCGCTTATGTATTTAGAGGCGGGAAGGTTTATGATTTTTGAATTTTCGTTACCTGTTGAAGGAACATAAGTAACTTCAATTTTTGACATTTTTTCTTTGGGAATGGTTAACGCCCCGAATTCCGTTTTTATTTCGACCGAGGGAAATGTAAATATTCCACCCATAATGTATTGTCCGTCAATAGAAATTATGTCTTTTTCCTGGATGTTGTCATCGAGGTTTAATTTTGATTTTACCTCGGAAATCAACTGGTCGAGAGTGTAGAGGTTATCCACGGCCGGCGTATATTTATCGGAATATAAATAATCCTGGAGCACATAAATTTCGGCGGGCTTAATTTTCAGCAGTTCATCATAGGCAATCTTTCTTGTTTCTTCCACTTCGTTAGAAAGTTGCGAACAAAGATTATCGAGTTTTGCTTTGTTTGTTTTGTCGGGAGTTAAACCAACCTCAACGGAGCTTACATTTTTAAGGGGGATGGCCAGTTTGCCGTAATCGGTCTGAAGGTCAACGCTTTTAATGCTTATCGAGCCATTGTAAATACTGCCGTCGCGCAATGTGATTTTGGCTAGAATTTCTTTTCCTCCCTGGGCGAATAAATGAAACTGGATTACTGCCAGTACTAAAAGTAATAAGGTTTTTTTCATAGTAGAAGTTATTAAAAGTTTGGATAAGTAAAATTATAAAAAAACAGCGCAGTTTTTACAAAAACAAGGCCAGATTTTTATAAACTGAAAAGCCCTGCTGTTTTTTCTCCCTTGTCTTCGGCTCCCTTTGACAAACTCAGGGCTCAGCATGACTATATAAGGATGTCACTCTGAGGCCCTCGAAGAGTGAGTAAAACGGATTCATCCTTCGAGTACGCTTCGCTTCTCAGGATGACTTCTACAGTCAGTCTGAGGCTCTCGAAGACTGACTGTGGAATTATACCTTTCCTTTTCTGATTGCTGCAAGCCTTACAATTTCATCCCAGTTGCCATTTATTAATGCTTCCTTTTTGGATCTCCGCCATCCTTTAATTTGTTTCTCAAGTTCAATTGCCTGATTTGGATCCATATCTTCGGAATGCCATCTTAATTTAACAGGTCTTTTTGAAAAGGTATATGCATTTTCTGATTTACCGCTTTGATGTTCAAGTAATCTTCTTTCTAAATTATTTGTTACTCCTGTGTAATATGAGTTATCCGAACATTCGAGTATGTATACACAAAGCTGATTCATAAAAAGAGGTTTATGCAAAATTAAAATATTTTCTAATAATCATGCTTCGAGAGCCTCAGGATGACTATTTAAGGATGTCACTCTGAGGCCCTCGAAGAGTGAGAATAAACGGAGCCATGCTTCGACCCTTCGGCAGGCTCAGGGCTCAGCATGACTCAGCAAAAAACCGGGCACCAAAGGCGCCCGGAAAAAAACAAAACCCCATGAACAATTTATTTTTTTGCTGTGATCTCTTCTTTTACAACTTCTACCCACCGGCCGGGAACACGTGCGTTGATGGTGTTGTCGTACATGGCTTCACTGTAAACTGTTGGTAAATAGAATTTGCCGAGGTAGGTAGCATTTAACTGTATAACAAATTTCTTTGATGTTTTCCGGGTAAGGTCAAAGAAACTGTAAACCCTGTCGTCGCGGATATCCTGGTAGCGTGCCGGATTAGTTGTGGCGGTTTCATCCATGTGGGTGTTATGAATTTCCCAGCCACTGGGGAATATCTGGTTCAGTACCATTTCCTGCAAATACCCTTTGGTTCCGGGATTTGTTATGGTGACTTCCGCTACAAAATCGGTTCCCTGGATTATCTTATCCGGTTGAATTATATTCCCGTTCATGTCTTTATACTCAACTTGCATTTTCATATCCTTTGCCGAAGCAGTTTTATCACCGATTAACAGAACACCTTCCACAATCATCTTGGCATAAAGTGTAGTCTGTCCGTTATTTTTAATGGTGAAATTCGCAGTTTTGGCAAAGTCTTTTTCGTTGAATTTTATCTGGTATATTGTTTTACTGCTGCTTTCTTCGCTGTTTCCTTTACCATTAAGTGAATAAATAAATTTCATATCACTGTTGTTTGCAGCTCCGGTATATTCGCACATGGCAAGCAAGCAATAAGCTGTTTCCTGAGTGTTCATCCAGATTTCTGAACTTAATGAGTTGGCAATCTCCTTTGCTACCGGTAATGCTTTTGCCTTTTCTCCAAGTAAACTGAGAGATTCGAGTATCATGGCTTTATCTCTTATATCGGAGCCATAGCTGTAGGAAAGTTCTTTATATTTTGTTACTGAAACGGGTAAGCCTTCAATTAATTTTAAAGCCACTTCTTTTTGTCCAACAAGCTTATAGGCTGCTGCCAGTCTCCATTTAGCAGAAGCAGAAAGATTCTTTTCCTCAAGCAGCCTGTTCATAGCACCCAATTCAGGGCTGTTTCCCAAAGCCAGAACAAATAACCTATATGCCTGCATATTCTCGTTAGTTTCGCCACCATGAGGTCCGCTATAAGCCGGCGTAACATTTGACCAGTTACGTGCCATCTGCTGCTGGTATTTTATCCATTTTGCCTTCATGTTAAGAGGTAAACTATAGCCCTGTTTTTCTGCTTCCATAATAAAATGTCCGGCATAGTTCGACCCCCAGTCGCTGTCGGTGCCTTCGCCGGGCCAGTAAGAGAAACCGCCATTGGCTGTCTGGAATAACTGGAGACGCCTTAATGCAGCTTTAATGTTATAGGAAATTTCCTTTTTCTGTATATCTTTTAATTCAATAAGATTACTGACATATAACTGTGGGAATACCGAAGAAGTAGTCTGCTCTATACATCCATAAGGATAATGAATTAAATAATCCAGTCTTTTTTCCAGTCCCATGGCAGGAATACTTGATAATTCGATAGTGGTTTTATTGGTTCCTTCAATACCTTTGTAACTAATGTTAGTGTTCCATTCTTTTCCGGGTTCCAGCACCATTTCAAAGCCATCAACAACTTTTGGATTCGGTGTGCGGATATCAATTTCAATTTCCTGGCAGGTCTTCTCTTTGCCACTGGTAGCGGTTATTTTTATTTTTGCGATTCCCACTTTTTCTACGGTGTGTAATTTAAAATTCACCACATTATCTCCAATCTGGTCAAAGTGCATTGTCTGTTGTTTGCTGCCGTCAACGGTAAACATGTCGTTTACTTCAATATCAATTTTTACATCTTTTACCTGTTTTTCCATAGCAAAAACATCCACCGGCAAGGCTACAGTTTCACCCGGACCTAATACACGCGGGAGAGTTGCAAGTATCATCAGGGGTTTACGCACGGCTACCGTTTTTTCTGTATTTCCGTAACTGCCATCGTTTTCTGCAACAACCATTACACGAACCGAACCAATGTAATTCGGAATTTTAACCTTATGCGATTTTACCTGTCCGCTGTTTAATGTAAAGGGACCAATAAAAGTTACCATGGGTTTAAAACGGTTTGCCTTTAATCCTTTTCCGTTTAATCCGTCGCCATCGCCACCGATACTTAATAGTTTATCGAGTTTTCCGGCATAGGCACCGATCACAAAATCGTACATGTCCCATGTTTTTACACCGAGAGCTTCACGGGCGTAAAAGGTAGTCCAGGGCTGGGGAGTGGAAAAGCGGGTAAGATCGAGCAGACCTTCATCCACAATAGCGAGAGTATAGGTCATTTTTCTGCCGTTCTTTTCACTGACACGAATAGTAGTATTGGATTCGGGTTTTATAACATCAGGCATTTTAATTTCAGGATTTAAATGTGTGAGAGGATCATCAACCATGATGGGAACTACGCCGTACATTCGGATGGGAAGATCGTTTTTTGTATTGGCATGTGGTTGTAACAACGTTACATGTAAATAGGCGTTGGGTGCCATATCGGGAGTGGCGGGAAACTCATAAATGGTTTCTCCTTTTTTTGTCGGAATCCAGAATTTTTTCACCACCCTTGTTCCTGTTTCAACACTTATTAACGCCATGCCATTGGCAGGTGAGGGGATGGATAATTTTATGTTCTGACCTGAAATATATTTCTCCTTGTCGCAGGCAAAGTTCAGCATATTGGCATTTTCGTTGGTGCTGCGGTTGGCTCTGCTCCAGTATGGCCAATCGATGTATACAATGTTACCGGTCTGGTGACCACCGGCCAGATCTGTAACTGTAATAAGGTAACGGCCATAGTTGGGGTAATTGATTCCGAATTTAAATGAACTTTTTCCTTCGCTGGCACTTATTAAAGTATCTTTCATTAATATGGTTCCGGTGCGGGAAATATAATCGGTCATGTCTTCATTATTCTTTTCGTACCACCAGCGCCATTGAATTTTATAGATCTTTACCTGTAATTTGTTGCATTTAACCAGTGTTCCTTTACTGTCAACGGTAACTATATCAAATTTATATTTGTTGCCAATCTCCAAGGTATTGTCGTAATTTTTTGCTGCAGGAGTGAAAAGTCCCACATAGGTTTTATATGGCGAATAGGAAGTGCTGTACCTGTCGATACTGAAATCGCCGCCTTCTTCGAATACTTTTGTGGTATAAGATGCTCTCAACATTCCGGGAGCGGCCTGACCGGTATTCAGTTTTGTCTTTAATGTGGCTTCACCTTTTTCGTTCAGGTAGCCGTCAAATATGGCTTCAGTGTTTGAACTGAAAGAGCGGATGGGTGAATCGAAAACATAATTCTGAAATTTGTCAAACTTCGTCTGGGTCTGATACACACTCACAGATACCATGGCATGAAGATTTTTTGCAATAGCTCCGTGTAACCATTTTACTGATAATTTTGCTGTGGTGTCGCTAATATTTTCTTTATCAATGTCAAGGTAAATTTTAAGACGGTTGGGTTTTACGGTTTCAATCTTCAGAACTTTGTTAAAACTTCTGTTTCCCACGGTAGCATAAGCATAATAATTTCCTGTTTTTGCTTCGGGGCTGGTAGCCGTGCGGAAATCATAATTGCCATTTACATTCTTTGTTTTGGTTACCTGATAAATTATGGTTCCGTCGGGGTCCTGTAACTCAAATTTTACGGGGTGATTGGGAGGCAATCGTTTTTCTTTGTCCTCTAAAATAAAATTCAGGTACAACGAATCGCCGGGACGCCACACTCCTCGCTCACCATAGATAAATCCTTTAACTCCTTTCTGAACCACTTCGCCTTCAATGTCGAATTTACTTAAGGAGTTGGCATAACCATCGAGCAGTTTCATGTACCCGCGTTGTTTACCCGATTTTACCACCATCAGGAAAGGTTTGTTTTTTAGCTTTACATCGAGCATTCCTTCACCATTTGTTACACCTGATGCAATTATCTGTTTTGTGTAATCGTAATATTCAACGGTTGCTCCGGCCACAGGCTGTGTGGTGACCATATTGCTGACAAAGGCATGCGACATTTTATTTTCATCCAGTTTATAAATGAGTCCGAGGTCGGAGGCAAGAATATTCCTGCTTACAGCTTTGCCATAGTAATAACTTGGTTCGCAGGGCGAAGTATTATCGTCTTCGTAATAATCCCACGAATCGTAGCCGTCATCATAGCCGTAGTATTCCCAGCCGTTTTCGTTCCATTTTGCATCTTCAGCGTATATGTTGTTATTTTCATCTGTTGTGGTTTCTGTTTCTTCTTCGGGAGGACAATCGCAAATGGTATATTTTTTATTGAACTTGATACTTATCCTGTAAATGGCCCCGGGATCGGGAGTGATCAGTTTTCCGAGGTCAATAACAAATGAATTCCATTGTTTCAGGTTTACCTTTTTATCTTTGTTTAAATCGATCTTTTTTTCCACAATTTCTTTTCCCACTCTCATCAACTGTGATTGCCCGTCGAGGTCGTTTACCTGGAGAAACTGGTGAACGTTGTTCTGGTAAATTTTAATGATGCGGACATCCACCGCTTTTAAATAAATGGCTTCAAAAGGAAAAATCAAACCGTTGGAATTGGGCAGTATACTTCCGTATCCTTTAATACGAACCAACGGTTTTGGTTCCTCAAAAAAGAGTTGGTTGCTGTAGGCAATATTCATTTTATAACCCTTGAAATTTTTAATGCCATTGGTAATCGAAATCATTTTTTCACCTTCAATACGGTTAGGAAGAAAGACTTTTACCACGTTGTTTTCTACGGCATAGGTTATGTTTTCTATTCCCTGAAGAGAGATAATTCCTTTCAGGTTCTGGGTATAATCGAGAGGGTCGCTGAAAGTAAGTTCAATATACTGGTCGCCGTCGTCGACTACTTTAGCAGTTGTTACGGAGAAATCGCCGAGGGCCTTGATTTCCACTTCCTCACTGCCTGCTGTTTTACAATCTATGGCTTCGCCATTCCACGAAACCAATAGTTTTCCGGGTTTGGTTTTGCGTTCAATACTGTCCACATAAAAATAGAACTGGTTGTTATTATAACTGGGGTAAATCTGAACCGGCAGTTGTTTTCCGTTCTGGGTTACTTCAAGAGTTTTACGAATACTGGCAGTGTCGGCATAATCGGAGGTGTTTAAATAACCGGTCAGTTTTTGCCATTCAATATTAAAGTCGTCGTAGCTGCGCAGTCCGTCGATGTTTACTGACAGGCTTTGAGGGTAGGTGGAGAACTGGAAGTTAAAGGTTTCGAATTCGCATTCCACATGCATTAATTTTCTGAGTTCGAACTTTGCATTGTAAAACTGGTTGGATGGCAGTTCCTGGTCGGGAATAAATTCAATGATTCTGTCGGAGATCCAGATGGCGTGGCCCTTTATGTTGGGTTCAAAATCAAAAATATCATCTAATAAACTGGAGTCGGGCAGCGATAACAAATTAGACAATGCCGTGTTTGATGTTGTCTCTATATTTAAACTATCGTGTGTTGTATCGGCAGCAAGGGCAAGAAGGCGTGCTTCGTTTAAGCCGTGAGCCAGTTCGATACGAATGGTTGTTTTGCGCGATACCATTCCTGAAGTATAGGCCGAAATGTATTTAACAAAGGCCGTATTGGCTCGTATTAATTGTGGCCGCGATTTAATACTCGAATAAATCATGACCAGAGCTGCTATTACAACAGCTGGCAGGATAAAAAACGTTTTTGTTTTCATGTGGATTAAGATTTTTATGATACAAATTTGTATGCATAAAAATTTTCTATGAGGACACCTTTATAGGATGAGGTGATTTTTTTATTAAGTGCGGTTAATCTTAGATTATTTGTAAAAAGTTTGGAATGCTTAAAGTAAAAAACAGTAAAGTATATAGTTTGATTTGAAGTCCCAAGTTCCAAATTCCAAGTTCCAAATCCCAAAGAAAACACCTTAGATTTTGGTATTTACTCACTTCGTTCGTGAGAAAAGTTGATTTTTGGTTCTTTTCAGCAGGGACAGGATGTAGAAACTATAGTCAGACGATGGTCATTCGATAGTTAATAGTCAAAGGTCATTGGGAGAAAAGAGGCAGGAGGCAGTTCCAAATGGCCGAAATATTTGTAAGAAACAAAGAATAATAAGAAACAAACTCCACCTATCTACGGCAGGTAAATCGGAGCGAAATATTAAGATGAGACTACTAAACAAAATCAGTTATCGAGAAAAGTTGAATTGGGAAAAATACTTTCGGGGATTTATCTTGTTCAGGTAAGTGATGGTGGAAAACTGTATTACGAAAGATTGATTGTTGAATAATATAAGTGCTTTTATTTTCCGGTTATAAATTATTTTTTACAATGGTTCAAAAATAATAAATCAGAATTATCTCCCGGATTTCGGTTTTTTTTTCCGTATCAGTTTATTGAAACCCTATATCCTATACCAATTACACCACTGATTCCCTGTGAAGGCATGGTATAACCATAACCAATATCGATATCTTTTCCACTTGTATAACCAACACCAAATTCCAGAAAGATTTTTTTTGATTTATTCATATTGAATTTAAAACCTGCTTCAATTATTAACCCTGACAATAGTTCATCGTCATGATAATAATTCTGTTCTAAAATACCATATACACCATAGCCGACATTAAAAAAGAACCATTTTGGATTAATCTGTACTCCAATTTCATAAGCAAACATACCCTGAATCATTCCTGTTCCGATTAATAACCCGCTACCTTTGTAACCGATAACTGTTTTAACTCCTATAATACCATAATTCGGACCAGCTCCAATGCCAATGTCAATTATTGAATTCCGACCAGGGTTTGTTTTAAATTCCTGACTGTAGGATATTGTTATTATAAATAAAAGTATGATAGATGTTAAAAATTGTTTCATGCTTTTTTATATTACTCTCTTGAATTCTTTATCCTTTCTTTTCTTTTCAGTATACCACCTTTAAAATATTCTGTATAAAGAATATTTGCATTCTCATCATATACAATACGTGTTCCGTTTCCGTAAAATAGCGTACCTTTTTCCATTGGCTTTCCATCCTTGTTATAGTTAGAAAGTACTACCCAGAATCTGTCTTTATCAAAAATCAATTCCGTCCAGAGTTGACCGTTTTCAAAATATATTTTAGTTATACTGTCCAGCATATCCTTTTTATAATAGGAACACAATTGTATTTTTCCATTTTTGTATAAGACAAGAGGACCGTTTAATTTGTTATTTAATGTTGTTTTTTCGAACCGGATGGTTTTATCCGTGTTAAATTCCTTTTGATATACCGGACTGTTTATAGGGTCGAGGGAATTCATTCTTGAAAAACCATACCTGTTTTTTTTGTAATACCACCTGTTATAATACTCAGCTTTTCCCTTTATGTAAAATTCTTCAAATTTTAATTTTCCATTCTTGTTCCTGTAATTAACAATCATGGTGTCTGAATTTGAAAAATAGATAGTATCAGTAATGGTTTGAGAAAATACTGATTGATTAATTGTCAGGGTAAAATATAATATCAGGATTTGTAAAACCTGAGTTTTCATAAGTTGTTTTTTGTACAAACAAATATAGTAAAACAAATGAAAATCATGTAATGATGATTAAAAAAATATAAAATATATGATGTTCAACAACGAAGATATACAGAACAAGTAATCATGCTAAAAAAAATTCTTCGGATAATAAAATCATTAGTCAGCCAGGTTCTCCTGGAGTGATTGTAAACGGAATGTCCTTTGATTTTCTATCGGCAATCTCAGGGTTATGGCAGGTAAATTTATTATTTACTGTTCTCAATAATCAACGTTTTTGTCATTCCATCTTTATCCAGATAAATGAATTCTCCGGTAATCAGATTATATTTATCCGGGCAGGTTAACATATATTTTACCTGAAAATCCCTAGAAGGCAGTTCAAACCAGAACATTTTGACATGATTGTTTACTATACTGGCAATTGATCCTGCTTCTTCAATTATGGTGCAACTACAACCTTCAGGAATAGTTTCCATTATTTTTATAAGTTTTACAGAGGTGTCATTAAGCTGCGAAACATTCACTTTAATTTCAACTAGAATCTCATTATTATTCATTGTTAAATTTCGCTTTACTGCAGAATTGTGCTCTTGTCCGTAACCGAAATTGAAAGAAAAACAGAATACGATTAATATGATTGATATTTTTTTCATGACAGATTAAATATATGAAATAGCCATAAGTAATAATTTCCATACCAACCGAAATGATTATTATGGCGTATTCCATGTGACCGATTTAATAAAAAGTAAAAAATAAACACATGAAAAATAATCTAAAAAAAACTATAAAAGCGGGTATTTATTATTTGCGTAAAAAAGTCAGGAGTTCGATTTGAAATCCTAATAGTTATCGGAATCAAATTCTAACGAAAACATCCTGTTCTTTGTTTATTTTTTACTTATGATATTTATTTTTTTTTCTTTATACCTGTCCTCTTGGTTAAAGAAATCGATGGCGGCAAAACCTGCATAAATATTTGCAGAATGTTTTATGTTTTTAGGAATAAAATACCTGTCGCCTTTGGAAAAGGTGTTTTTTACTCCATCAATGGTTAGGTCTATCTTGCCTTCGACCACAACGCCCCATTGACTTTCATGTGAATGTTCAGGCAGGTGTACATCTTCTGAAAATTCCATAAATATAACCTGGTGGTTTATTCCCTGCGAAAGAAATGCATTAATACCTTTAACCGGAACATCTGCTTCAGGCAGGTTATAAATTTCTTTTGAAAAAATGTTTTGCATAATTGTTATAGCGATTAGTTTTCTTTTTAAATGCAATGTTTTTAATCTATAGGATAAATTTCAAAATCAGTAAGGTCTTTCCAGTTTTCTATCCATGTATTAAAGAGGTTTTCGTTGTTGGTTTCCATTAACTGAAAACAAATATTATGTTCTTTATTTACCCACGAATTTAAATAGTTTAAACCTTCAGGTAACATTCTTCCCTGTTCGTTAAAACGGGTATAAACTTTATCAAAACAACCTGTTTTGAATTTTTCGATAACCATATATTTTTTCATGTGTTTATTTTTTTATTTTTCAAAGGTCACATGGAATCGCAATTAAAAAATAATCAATTAAGTTGGTGTAAAAAATGATTATTTTTTTAATGCTTATTTCATAGAATAGTTAATTATTAAAGAATAAATTTAGTAAAAACCATTTAAAATTCTCTATGCTATAATTTATTTAGTTTATAAATGTAAGTTAAAAATAATATTTAGAAAATGATAAGAGTGAATAATGAGCAAAATGGAGACTCTCAGAATGAACGTCATCCTTCGAGTCGCTATGTTCTCAGGATGACTAAAAACGTATGTTAGTCTAACGTATTCGAAGAGTGATTGAGAAAGGAAAGTCATCCTTCGACTTCGCTCAGGGTGACAAACAAACTCCGTTCAGGGTGATAAGAAAGACCCATTCAAAATAATATTGATAGGCAGGCTAAGTGTTGTAGAACCTTATCAAGGCTACACAAACAGTCATGCTGAGCGGAGTCGAAGCATGATTTATTCCCTATTCTTTTTATAATTCTCATGAGAACTGCTATTAATGCACTTAGAGTATGACTTCAATAATTCCCAATCTTCATTTATCAGGGCTTCCTTTTTTCTCCGGGTCCACCCTTTAATTTGTTTCTCAAGTTCTATAGCCTGATCAGGGTCCATATCTTCAGAATACCATCTTAGTTTTACTGGTCTTCTTGAAAAGGTATAAGCATCTTCTGACTCACCACTCTGGTGTTCGATTAATCTTCTTTCCAAGTTATTTGTTATACCAGTGTAATATGACTTGTCTGAACATTCGAGTATGTAAACACAGAGTTGGTTCATAAAAATAGAATTATACAAAATTAAAATATTTTTTTATAGTCAGTCTGAGGTTCTCGAAGAGTAAGTAAAATGATAATCACCCTTCGACTCCGCTCAGGGTGACAAACAAACTTAGCTCAGGATGACTAAAAACGTATGTCATTCTGATTTCTAAGAGTGAGTAGAAATGGGAATCATCCTTCGAATCGCTTCGCCCTCAGGCTGACAATTATGCATGTCATTCTCTCCCGATTGCTATCGGGATCAAGTTCCAAATCCAAAGAAAATGAACTTTAGTTCTTCTTCCGGAGACCGAATGTTTTTATTGTTGTCCTTACCTTTGCCGTGTATGGTTATCATTTCAGAACAGTATACGGAATACGAAAGAAAAATTTGTTTCAGGAGATAACCGGACAATAACAAATTAGTTTTAAAAACCGGTGAAATCCGGCAGGTCAAAATTAAATTATTTAAAGAAATTAGTTTTAAGCGCCTTGAATGCCTTAAGAACTTATGGTTTATTTTTAGTAATTAAGAAATGATTCTTGATAATTGACTTTTTTTAATTTTTGATTTGTCAATATATCTATAAGTTTGAGGAGGTGTAAATCCTGGTAAAAAATCTTTTAAAGATTCCAGGGAAATAGATTTTTCTTTAAAATTTCTCACGTCTTTTATTTCAATTCCATAGGCATTGTTTGTTTCCCTATAATAGTCTTGAAATTGTTTTTTTGAGATACCAGATTTTGTCCCAATTTGTTCCCATAACATTTTAGGGTTATCATTTATGATATTTTTAATTTTACAAATTCCCCAAAGTTCTTTAACTGGTGATGTAACATATATTAATAAATAACTGCCTTTTGGTGCATTCTTAGGAGCAGATTTCCTTAATTCTACTGTTTTTTCTCCATTAAAAATACTTTTAGCAAATTCAGGTTTTACTGAAATAAGTAATAATGAGTTATTTATATTGTCTGATTTCATAATTCCATTCCTAATTTGTATAATTCAATATACGTCTCTTTTTTGATTCTCACTGGCGAAATTGGCATAAAATTTTTATTTTCCAAACTTTCAAAAACTTCTTTTACAATTTTATTTGATAAAGTATTTGTAAACAATTCTGTGTCTGAGAATACAAATGCCATTATTTCTTTATTTTTACCGACGGTATTTGCAATTTGTTCCCATTTGTATACGCCTAGTTGCTCAAATCTTTTGAATAAAATTTTTGGACTATCAATAAAAATCTCATCAATATAAGATGTTGCACTTATTTTTCCTTTTTCTTTTGTGGATTTATCTTCACTAAGATACCATAATATTCTTGCAGGTGCTTGTATTATTTTTGGTGTAGCAGAACGATAATATACATTCTCTCTATTTAACAATAACTTATAATCTGGTTCGAATAATGCTAATTTTCTTTCGGATTTATCATCAAATAAAGTTTCAGCCCAATGTGGTTTTATTGGGATTATAAATGTAGGGATTTCAAAATCTTCAATTTTTAGTGGAGTTAAATATCTTTCAGTATTATACAGTGATTCAAATTTTGAACTTTCGTTATTATTATTTAAAGAAAATATTTTCAATAAATTATTTATATTTTCTTTATCCTCAACGAATTTGTTGATCTGTGAGGAAATTTCACATTGTTTACAAACACCTTTTATGTTTAGTTTTTTCCAACAATTATCTAATAAGACAAACTTAGTTTCTTTGATGATATTGATTAATTCCTCATCAAGAAATTCTTCGGAAATTTCAGTATAGATTCTATCTTCTTTTGTTGAAGTTAAAATAGCTCTATATAGAAAATGTTTAGCTAATGTATTCCTTATGGATGATTTTAAAAATCGAAAAATTGGAATTTGTAAAATGCCATTTTTAGTTCTATCAAAAACTACAAAAGCTAAAATGTCATTATTCTTATAAATTGTTAGAAGTTCGAAATTATGTGGCAATGAAAGGTAATTCCTTACTTTTTCCTTCAATTTACTTTTTTTCTCTTTAGGTGTTAAAAATTTTGAAATAATAAAATCAACATTACTATTTGAAATTCTTTCTGTATTTATGTTAGTGCCAATTAGTCTTTGCGGTTTATATTTTGAAGTTTGAATATTTTCGTCAAGGTGAGTAATAAATTCACTAGGTCTATATATTGTTAATCCATATTCATAAAAGAAATCTCGATTTTGAATAATATTCTCATCCCGAGTAATAAAAAATTCTGCACCACCAGAAATAGAGTATGCAATATGTCTTATATCTGAATTGTCATTTTCATCATTTAATATAAATTTAGATTCAAGTTCATTTAATATTGAAGAAAATTCAGCCTCATTTTTAAAAGGCAATTCATTAAATTGTGACGCAAGTCTTCTGCTACTTTCTTTAATTATTTTATCGGAATTTCTGTTTATTTCATTATAAATTTCTCTTGTTAAGCATAAAGTTGCCTCACTTAATAACCAATCACTTTTTAATGCAACGCTTTCTTTATTTCTGTCGTTTTTAATATCAAGAAAAATATTCATATCAATTACAGCTATGATCTTATTTTTTAATTCAAAATCTGAAAATTGACTGAATAAGTCGTTGTGATTATGGGGAAACCACCAAATCGTCAAAGGTAAACCTGCCTTACTTCTACCTTGTTTTTCTTTTATCGGTACAAAATTAAAGCTTTCCCAAACCTTATTTATTCCATAATCATTTCTACAACTTAATCTAATTCCTTGATAATTTTTAGTATTCTTTTTTAAAAAATTGATTAAATTCTTTGAAACCTTTTTATTTCTATGATTTTCATCTATACATAAATGTATTATTGTTACTTTATTATATGAAGTTCTATATAACAAATATCCCAGCAAGTCATGGTTCGCTTTATCAAAAGCACCAATAAGTTGATTTTGGGTCGCGTATTTTTCAAAAGCAACATATGGTAAAAAACCTAATGTTTTAGCATTTCTATCTCCTAATTCAATAATTTTATTGAATTCTTCTGATTTAATGTTATTTATTTTATCTATTTGCAAAGTCTAGGAATATTTCAAAATTGTTCATTTTATTTTTATTAGATATTATTTTAGAAGAAATCATAATTCAGCAATGGCTCTGGCATGTATCCCAGTAATAGAACCAATGTGAACCATTTTGGTGATGTCAATAAAATGGTTGGAACTCGCTTTGCCACTGGTTTTGCTGTTTTTCTTAGCTTTATTCATAATTATTTTTTACTTTATTCAATAACCAGTTTACCTGTTGCAACAAAATTATTGTTTTGTGTTAATTTATAAATATAAATTCCTTTGGTCACATCCAGGTAAATTTTTGTTCGCTGTTCTGTAATATCAGATTGCAATATTTTTTCTCCAATTACATTGTAAATTGTAAGTGTTGTTTTTTCAAACCTGCTATTACCGTTTAGCATTTCCAGGTTAAATTTACCAGTGGTGGGGTTAGGGTAAACCCTTACCATGTTCTGGATATTATTGTTATCTGTTATATTTACGGTTGTTGTATCAATGGCAAAAAGATTATCACTTACATCAAATGGTACGGCACCCGGCTGGTTTACGTAGGTGTCCATAGTGGCTTCATAAATCCAGACAATACATCTTGTACTGTAAACAGTGGGAAGTGTAATATTCTGGCTTCCATCGTTCGGAGTACTGCTGAGAAGGGTGGTCCAGTTTGCACCTTCATCAGTAGTAAGACGAATACCAACATTGCTTGTAAAGCCTGATGAAGACCATGTAACGGTGGCAGTGCTGCCGGGCAATAAGACTTCACCGCCATTGGGGTATAATACATCCAGGGTGGGGTTTACTGCCTGTTGTTGTATTGTAAAAACAGAGTTGCTTACATCATTGGAGCTTAAATTTTCGGCATTTATCACTTTTATGAGACAGAGGTTTGAGGCAGTACCAGGGATATTAAGATCATAGGAACTGGTGTTTGTAACTGCATAAGCCATTTGTTTCCAGGTTGTACCTCCATCCGTACTGATTTCAATATTTACCTTAGCTAATGTTCCGGTTGATGTCCACGTAATGTTTTTCCAATAGTTGGATTCAATTGTTTCACCTCCGTTTGGATAGGTAACGGTAATGGTACTTAAAGGAGGAGTTCCAATGGTAAAAACCGTATTGCTCTGGTCGTTTACTCCCATTGCTGTTACACCTGAAACACGCAGGATACAATTGTTGGAATTTGCAGTGGGAAGTGTTACCGACTGGTTTCCATCATCAGGGGTTGAAGTTAAAAGATTCTGCCAGGAAGCTCCGCCATCGGCAGAACAATCGATTCTGACATTTCCCGGACTACCTGAGGAAGTCCATGTTACATTGGTTGTTCCTCCGGAAGTAAGTGTTTCTCCGCCATTGGGAGAAGTTAAAGTAAATGATTTGTTAAAAGTTCCATAATAATCATACAGTGCCTGTGCAATGGCTTTTCCGAAATATTTAATACCTTCAACATTATTCAGACAGTTTGTAGCTGAACCTCCAATCGACATTTCGTAGGCCATAGGTACAGTTCTCCATTCTTCCCAGCATCTGCCATAAAGTCTTATGCTTGGCCATGCTGTAGGTAATACATTTTGCCATCCGCCCCGGCTATAACCCTGCAATGTGTTAGGAACCCATGAAGCACCAGATAAGGGCATTTCATTTTTTAAAAAATTATCGAAATTTGTTGCCACGGGATTGGCAAGCTGGTAAACACCATACCAGTTATCCATTCCTCCCTGATGAATATTAAATGCAAAATCTATGGTGTTTCCGGAAGCAACAAACTGGTCAATGCGGTTCCAGATGGCTTTTGATTCTACAGTCATGGGAACCATCATACCCGGCATTAATCTTTCGCATGCCCCGGGATTAAAGCGCCATTGTGCACCTGTGCCGTCATCGGGATCGTTGTTGGTACCACTGAATGTAGCATCAGGGCCAACATCGGGAATTACAACAAAGATCATGTTCTGCAATAAAGACTGGGCCACCGGGTCACCGGAGACTAAAAAATCAACCAATCCCTCGCAGGTCCATCCTCCGGTCTGCTCGCTGTTATGTTCCTGTCCATAGATTAATACTTTCTTCTTTGCTGTTGCAGGAAAGGATGTATTTGTTATAAAAAGCATCCAGACCGGATAACCCAATGAACTGGTTGTAACAATTTCTGAAGAAACATTTGGATTTGCTGCCAAAGCAGATACCCAATTGTTGGTATGCGTTGGTAAAGCAGGATAACTGAGAGCTAACCATGCCAGGTTAGTTGTTGGAGTAATTGTAAAAGTGGCATTCGGATTAGAATACGTACCCGTTGTTAATTTCTGCCACGAACTTTCAGAAGAAACCGAATAAGGATCAGCAGCTTCGGTATAAACGGCCTTACCATCTACTCTTGCCCAGAAGGCACCGCTGCCCCAATCGGCATTGGTAACGGTAATATTAACTGTTTGTCCTGCGGCATTTTCAATTTTCAACATAAACCAACCGTGATAGTGATCTCCCGGAGTATTATAGTATCCTGCTTCGGGTGCACACAGGGGAGGTGTAGTGATCTTACATGTAAAGTTATTAGCTGATACTTCTTTGATGTCAACAACATTTGAACCTTCAAATGCGCCACTTATTACAACGGGTTGTGAAACTGCCAATATACAACCGTATAAATAGGATGCGATGAATAACAAAGTATTTTTTTTCATAGTTGTTTTATTAATAAGTCTGTTTTATATGGGTGTGGAAAATATCATAATGTTGTGTTGAGTTTTTTACTTTTAATTATAATCGGTATTCATTCAATGTGTTATTATTTATTCATTTAATTTGTTGTTTTTTCCGTAGCAAGCACAAAATCAACAGCGGCTCTGGCATGTATTTCAAGTGTGTCGAAGAGGGGAATGGGGGTGTCTTTTTGCTTTACAAGTAAAGGTATTTCGGTACAGCCAAGAATAATGCCCTCGGCACCCTGGGCAGAAAGTTTGTCCATAATGTTAAGAAAATTATGTCTTGCTTCATCGGTAAATTTTCCCTGGAAGAATTCTTCGAGAAAAGTTTTGTGTATATAATCGCGTTCGGTTTCGGAAGGAACAATTACATCAATGCCGTGTTTTTCTTTTAAACGCATTTTATAAAAGGGCATTTCCATGGTAGGTTTGGTGCCCAGGAGTCCGACTTTATGCAGGTGTTTTTCTTTAATGTCTGTAGCGGTGGCATCGGCAATATGAAGTAAGGGAATGGAGATTTTAGCGGCAATCTGTCCGGCAAACATGTGCAAGGTGTTAGCGCATACGAGAAGGCAGTCGACTCCGTCGTTTTCAATTTTTTTAGCGGTTTCGGTTAAGAACATTTCCATTCCGTTGTAATCCTGTTTGGCAAGCCGGCTGCTTACTTCGTAAAAATCGATGGAGTACAGTATTATTTTTGCAGAATGTTTATAGCCGGTGGCTTCAGAAACTGCTTTATTAATTATTTTGTAATATTCCACGGTCGATTCCCAACCCGTTCCGCCTAAAAGTCCTATTGTTTTCATAGCTCTATAATTTAGTCGTTCTTTTTTTCTCTATGTGTCACTCTTCTAGCCCCTCAGAGTGACATTCGTTCTTTTGTCATGCTGAGGCTCTCGAAGCATGACTGGTTTTTTTCTAGTCTTTCATTTTACAGTCACACTTCGAGACCCCTCAGTGTGACGCTCATATTACCCTTTGAGTTGTTACGCTCTCAGCATGACATTCTATCTTTTTGTTCTTTCACTATGCAATTTACAAATATTTTTTATTATACAAATGTATCTGCATGGTTTTCAGGATTGTTATTTATGGAGATAGTCTTTTAATAAAAAAAGGAAATATGGCGGAACCGAAGCAATTGCCGACAAAAGCAAATAAAAAACCTAAAATATTCTCCGCCATAATTTCCAGTTTACTGTTATAAAACATGTTTTTCCGTTATATGTCTTTTATTTATGTCCCATAGTCGAAAAAGGGTGGCAGGAGTAACCCTCGTTTAACGAAAATTTCTTTAAAATAAATGTAAGTTTATGGTAATCAGTGAGAATAATTTTAGAAGGAATGAAATTATTTTTATCCTTTTTGTTTTTATTTCTTTTTTGATGGCCACAATTTAAAATTAATCGGAAACTGAAATGAAGCTTTAACCGGTACACCCTTTGATATTCCGGGTTTCCAGTCGGGCATTGCTTTCACAACCCTTATTGCTTCTTCATCCAATAACGGGTGTACTCCTTTCAGGATTTTAACATCGGTCACCTTACCACCTCTATCGATAACAAATTGAACAAAAACTTTTCCGGAGATAAAATTTTCTTTTGCTATATCGGGATATTTAACTTCGGAAACAAGCCATTTCATCATTGCCTCATCACCACCAGGGAATTCAGGTCTTACTTCAAAATCGAAAGTGTGTCCATCTACTTCAATTTCATTTCCATTTTCATCCCACCAATGAATGTTTTTTACAAATAATCCTTCTTTATATTCAATTTCGGCTTGTTTATTCCCGTTCCTGTACCAATACGTAAAGATTCCATCTTTTGTATCTTGTTCAAAGGAAATATACTGTCCATCCATCTGGATTTGTCCGGAGATGTAATAATCTTTTACCTTTAATTTTTCTGTGACGGTATCTTTTTCAATTATCCGGAAGAATTCTGAGTTGTTCCGGCTGGTTACTTTCCAGTTAATATCAAAGAAGGTTGTATCCTGTTTTGTTTGTGCAATTCCATTCAGGAAAAAATGAAGAAGTACAAAAGCGAATATCTGAGATTTAAAATTATAGATAAACATAAGTACTATTTGTTATATAGACTAATTCATTATTTATATCAGAATAATTTAAAGTTAATGGGTAATTGAAAAGAAACTCTGACAGGAACTCCGCTCACCTTTCCGGGTTTCCAGTCGGGCATTGCTTTTATTACCCTTATCGTTTCCTTATCAAGAGGCGGGCTGATACCCCTGAGTAAAGATTCTTCAATAACCTGACCTTGTTCATTTATTACAAACTGAACAAAGACTTTGCCCTGGATGCCTTTTTCTTTTGCAGAATCAGGGTAGTGAACCTCACGGCATATCCATTGCATCATGGCTTCCTCACCACCCGGGAATTCTGGTTTTTCATCCAGTTCATAATAATTAACCAGGGGTGCGATTTCTTTTCCTGTTTCATCTAAGGAATAGTTTATTTTTTTTAAGACTCCTTCACTGTATACAACCTCACTTTCTTTATTTCCATTATTGTAGCAGCGGGTAAATGTTCCATCCTTTGTTTTCTTTTCTAAAGAAGAATACTGACCTTTCATAATCATCTGCCCAGACATAAGGTACTCCCTGACATTATAATTTTTTGTGAGCGAATCCTTTTCAGTTATTCTGTAATATTCTGCCTCGTTGTGGATGGTTTCTTTCCAGCTACTATCAAAATATGTAATAGTCTGTTTTGTCTGGCCAATTCCATTAAGGAAAAATGCAAGAAAAAGAAAGGTTAAAAATGGAGTTTTCATTTGTTGTTAAATTTTGATATAAATATAATAAAACTTAATTATATTCAGAGTTATTCATTGGAAATTCTTTACTGAAAGAAAAAAGGCAGTCCAAAGTGCCTGAAACCTGACATTACAGGTTCGGAAAATATAATTCATTCAAAAAAATGGGTTGTAAAAAATATAAAAACAAAAATTTGTAATTTAGCAGAATAACCAAAAGATAAAATATGAAAACAATATTACTTAATTTAATTGCAGCAGGCCTTGTTATAATAAGTTTTGTTTCTATGGCTCAGCCAACGCTTACCGCCACGGGTATTAATGCTGTTATAGGCGAAACCTATACTTATACCAGTAATACCAATTCAACCATTAGTCCGGGCAATGCCGGCGCCAACCAGACCTGGGATTTATCTGCCATGACAGGTACTCCGGCAGGGCAAACAACGGTTGTTACTCCATCCTCAACAACATATGGCTCGAGTTTTCCGAATGCAAATGTTGCCATGAGCACTCCATCTCAGGGAGTAACCTATTATAAAACATCATCAACAGCTTTACAAAATTATGGAATGACTGTCTCCGGGGTTGTTATTCCTTTTTCAAATCCCGAGGATTTTTTGCATTTTCCTTTTTCATACAATAACACATATACCGATACCTGGGCCGGGCAATTTCAGAATGTTGGTTCTACTTTCTACCGGAGAGGAACAACTACTGTTACTGCCGATGGGTACGGAACACTTATTACTCCTATAGGTACATATACCAATGTAATGCGTGTACACTTTGTTCAGGATTACCAGGATTCTGTTTATTCAGGTGCTCCTTATATTTTTACCTATTATAATGATGAATACCTGTGGTATAAAAATGGAGTTCACTATCAGTTGGCTGCCGTATATACTTTTACCACTTCACAAAGCGGAACCAGTCATGGTAGCAGTTATGTATCGAGCAGTGTAGGCGTTGAAGATGTATCGGGTATTATTCATTCCTCAAGTATATTTCCAAACCCGGCAACCGATAAGGTAACTTTGAATTTTACCTTAACAGAGAATAAAAATGTAGATATCCAGCTTTTCAACTCCATTGGTCAGCAGGAAATGATAAGTCAGAATGCGAATTGTTTTCAGGGTGAGAACACCTTGCAGCTTGATGTGAGTATTCTGCCCGAAGGAATTTACTTTGTTAAGATTTCTTTGAACGGTAACGTTGCTGCTACCAAACGGTTTTTGATTACGAAGTAAGAATAGAAGTCGGGAGTGTCTGAAGTGAAATAGAGTTATTTATTAAGTTTGAAGTAATGAGCAGTAAAGTGAATTATTGCTGGATTATTAGAAACTGTTTTGAATTTTTTAAATATAATAAAGGCTTGATTTTTGATTTATCTAACTTATATGCAGATATTTGACGTGTAATTTGGGACAATGTCATTAAGTTAAATAATACCTTAAAAATTATTGCTTTTTAGTGCATCATCTACGATGATGTTGTTTTCTTATTCTTAGATTATTACAATTCTTAAACCTCTACGAGGTTATCGGAAAATTCCATAAAATGTTTACGGTGCTTAGGTAAACAACGTTGATTTTGTTTCTGAAGACCGGAGACCTTGCACTATTTTTTAAATATTATCAGCAAAGTAAAGTTCAAAACTTTTCTTAATATTCTGATTTTTAATTAAACGAATAAGTCAGTTTTCGATTCGCTGTGGCATACCAGGCTCCAGGCCCAGAAGAAGTCAAGAACCAAATCCTAAATCTTAAATCCCATCAGGTCATTAGTTAGTAGAGAGAACTATTTAAAAAGGACTCTCATTCCATGAATAGAATAATTGAAACAATTATAGTAACATTTTCGTATACTAAAAATGAGTCAAATAAATTGCTTGTTATTTATTTGTTATATAAATTTGAAAAATTAATAGTAGTATTATAGATTATTAATTAAAATAATTTATATCGTGAGAATTCTAAGAATATTATTGTTGGGAACATTTTTTATAATGTTCAGTTTTTCTCATGCCCAGAATACCTTTTTTCGCTGGATTCATAATAATGAAATAGCTGATCTTTTTAATAAATCGTATTGCATTCCCTTACGGGATGGAGGATATCTTTTAGCATCCAATTATTATCAGACCGGGAGCTACACAGGATTGTTACTTATTAGATTAGCCGCAGATGGAGCAACTGACTGGGTAAAGCAAATTGCTATTCCGGATCCGGATGTAAATAAATTCCTTGTTTCGGTAATACAAAATTCAAATGGTGAATTTGTTTTTGGAAATGAGTACGATTTGGATTCACATATCTATGATGAGGAAGTAAATTATATTAAAACAGATTCTTTAGGAAATGTTCTGAAGGATATGAATCTTACGTATTCAGGCATGTCAAATTGGTCTTTTCCAACAGGTAACCTGGTGCAGACTACTGATGGTAATTATATTTTCACATGGTTTGATTTTGGTATGTCCGATGGTTTTGGAATTTTTGCAAAAATTAATGATAGTGGATCCCAGCTCTGGGGAACAAATTTCGGAAGTTATTACAGAATATACAGTTCATCATTACTGAAGAGCGGTAAAATCCTTTTTACCGGCGGTAGTATTTATAATTCTTATAATGCAAAAGTACAAATACTAAATACAAATGGCGGCAGTTACGATCAGGCACTTTTTCATAACCCTACTTCCTCTCCGACATCTTATAATAGTATTTCTTCATCTGTTGAGTTACAGGATGGCTTTCTTTTTCCTGTAAATTACAATGACGGAACAAATAATAATCTCTGGCTGGTAAGAACAAATTCCCTTTTGGATACGATCTGGACAAAAAACTTTATTGGATATGGGCCTGTATTGGGGATCGATACTTTACCATCCGGAAATGTGATAATTGCATCCATTTATACAAATACAAATAGTACAAGAGATGTCCGTTTTATTGTTCTTGACAATTCTTTCAATATTGCTTTTACCAGGAATATGGGAACTCCCAATGACGACAATTTCTTTTCTTTTAAAAAATGCCTTGATGGCTCTTTTGTACTCTCAGCCATGCCTTATGATACAAGTGGTTTAGATTTACTGGCTTTTAAAATGGATACAAATGTTTGTATTAATCCTGTTGCAAATATAACAATTGATAGTTCAGCCGTTTTTCTCCCTGGTGAAGCGGGGATTGCATTTAACGATAATTCACTTTTATGTCTTACGGATACTGCTCAAATGAGTTGGTTCTGGGATTTCGGGGATGGAACAACAAGTACTTTAGTTAATCCAAGTCACATTTTTCCTGCACAGGGAAACTATCTTGTTGAAATGATTGTAAATAACGGGTGTTATAATGACACTGCATTTATTTCTGTAAATGCTGTTTGCAACGGAGAGCCTAATCATTTTGAATTGCAGGATTCATTAATGACCGCCCAATTTTCGGCTAGTGCTCTATCTGCCACCTCCTGGCTATGGAATTTTGGTGACGGTACAACTTCAACTCTTGAAAATCCGTCGCATGTTTATACAAATCCGGGAAATTATAATGTGTGTCTCTCTTATACTAATTCATGCGGCCCGCTTACAATTTGTGATTCAGTAACTGTATCTTGTCCTCCACCTGCCCTTAACCTTGGTCAGGATATTTTTGATTGTTTAGATAACACATATACCTTAAATGCTGGTTCTTCAGGAAATTTATATTTATGGTCTACCGGTGAATCCACCGATACGATTAACATTACAACTTCCGGCACATTCTGGGTTCAATCAACAAATATTTGCGGAACAATGAGCACTGATACGATAAATGTGTCATTATCAAGCTACCCGGTTATTGACTTTGGGAATGATACGCTTATTTGTCTTAATTCGTCAGATACATTTTATAATCATTCCGGAAGTAATGGATATGCGTATCAATGGTATAATAATAATGTTCTTTCAGGCAGCGATACATTGTATACTAAAACTTTTAATGCCCTGGGAAATTACGAGATCCAGGGAATTGTATCAAATAATGGATGTATTGATAGTTCAACTATTTATGTAAATGTTCTGACCCCGCTGCAATGTAATCCTTCATTACCTTATTGTCTGCCTGCATATACTGTTGGTACTACCACAGGAAAATATATTAATGGGTTTGGTTTAAACACCATCAGTAATTTAAATTCCGGATCATCTTCCGGGCCCTCTTATAACGATTATTATAATATTTATCAGACTACACTTACTTCCGGACTTTCATATTTATTTACAATAGAATTTGCAGGTGCATCTTTTTTTCAATATTTTGGGGTTTGGATTGATTATAACCAGGATGGAGTTTTTGATAATTCAACCGAAAAGATCGGAAGCGGCTCTGCCGGTGGAACTACAATTTTAAATCGGGCAATACCAACAAATATTCCAAATGGCGAAACACGTCTTCGAATCAGATCTATGAATTCTTCAAGTTCTGCAACTGTAGATCCATGCGATACATTTCAGTATGGAGAAGCAGAAGATTACAAAGTAATTATTGTTCATTCTTGCCCTGCTATGGTTGTTAATTCAACACATACAAACGAATCCTGTCTTGGTAATAACGGAAGTATAAGCGTTACCCTAAGCGGTGGCGTAATGCCTGCTGCTTATACATGGAGCAATGGTGAAACGGGTTCCTTTATAGATAGCCTTACCAATGGGGTATACATTGTAACTGCTACTGATTATAATGGCTGTACTGCTATAAGTAGCATAAATGTAGCTTCTGTTTCCGGAGTAACTTCAACTTTTACAAATAGCTCAAATCAATGTATAACGGGTAATAATTTCAGTTTTAACAATACCGGTTCTTCGGGTGTAGATTATACTTATTCCTGGACATTTCAAGGCGGAACTCCAGCTTCTGCGACAACAAATAATGTAAGTAATGTAACCTGGACTATTCCGGGTACATATACAATCACTCATTCTGTTACAGGTACAGGATCCTGTACTTCAGCAATTACATCAACTACTACATCAACAATAATAGTATACCCTCTACCAACCGCAATAACTACTCAAACAAATGTAAGTTGCAATGGAGGCTCAAACGGTACTGCAACAGTATCGGCCGGTGGTGGTACGTCTCCATATACTTATGTGTGGAATGATCCTGCACCTGTTCAGACCACAGCAACCTGTACCGGTTTAACTGCAGGCATATGGACAGTAACAGTAACCAGTGCAAGTGGCTGTACAACGACCTCCAGTGTAACAATAACTCAACCCCCGGTCTTAACTGCGAGTATATCGGCCCAGGCAAATGTAAGTTGCAATGGAGGCTCAAACGGTACTGCAACAGTATTGGCAGGTGGCGGCACGTCTCCATATACTTATTTATGGAATGATCCGGCTCCGGCACAGACAACCGCAACCTGTACCGGCTTAACACCAGGCAACTGGTGGGTCGTTGTTACGGATGCCGGCGGTTGTACCAACGTTGCGATTACAACCATTACTCAACCTTCTGCATTAACTACAACTATTGCCGGAAGTAATCCAACCTGTTATGGTTATACAAATGGATCAGTAAATCTAACTCCTTCGGGTGGAACCGTACCTTATACCTATACATGGTCAAACGGAGCAACTTCACAAGACCTGAGCGGAATTGCAGCAGGTACATATACAGTAACTGTAACCGATAATCTTTTATGTACAAAAACAGCAAGTGTAACAATAACATCTCCTTCCGCAGTTACTGCAACGATATCCTCTCATACGGATTTGTTATGTCATGATGGTACGACAGGAGCTGCAACTGTTGCTGTTGGCGGTGGCACAGGTCCTTATACTTATTTATGGAATGATCCGGCTCCTGCCCAGACTACTGCAACCTGTACCGGCTTAACAGTTGGTACCTGGACAGTGACCGTAACCAGTGCAACTGGTTGTACAGCAACTGCGAGTATAGCAATAACTGCTCCTTCTGCACTTACTGCAACGATATCTTCTCAAACAAATGTGGCATGTAATGGTGGTGCAACAGGAACGGCAACTGTAACAGCGGGTGGCGGCATAGCTCCTTATACTTATTTATGGAATGATCCGGCTCCTGCCCAAGTGACATCAACCTGTACAGCCTTAACCGCCGGCACCTGGTCAGTAACAGTAAGAGATGCGTATAGTTGTTCAACAACGTCCAGTGTAACAATAACTCAAGCCCCGGTCTTAACTGCAAGTATATCGGCTCAGACAAATGTAAGCTGTAATGGAGGCGCAAATGGTACTGCAACAGTATCGGCAGGTGGCGGCACAGCTCCTTATACTTATTTATGGAATGATCCGGTTCCTGCCCAGACCACTGCAACCTGTACCGGCTTAACCACTGGTACCTGGATTGTAACAGTTACGGGCGTAGGTGGTTGTACTTCAACAGCAAGTGTAACAATTACTCAGCCTCCTGCCTTAACGGCATCCATAACAGGAACAAATCCAGCCTGTAATGGTTCCGCCAATGGATCGGCAAATTTAACTCCTTCGGGAGGCACTCCGCCTTATACCTATACCTGGTCAAACAGTGCAACTTCAGAAGATATAAGCGGAATAGCCGCCGGTATATATTCTGTAACTGTAACCGATAATTTTTTATGTTCAACAACAGCGGGTGTGACAATAACAAATCCTTCTGTACTTACTGCAACGATATCATCTCATACGGATTTGTTATGTAATGGTAGTGCAACAGGGTTGGCAACTGTTATAGCAGGTGGCGGCACAGCTCCTTATACTTATTTATGGAATGACCCGGCTCCTGCCCAGACCACAGCAACCTGTACCGGCCTGACAGCGGGTACATGGACAGTAACCGTAACCGGTACTGGTGGTTGTACGGCAACGGCGAGTGTTACAATAACGGCCCCTTCTGCACTTACTGCAACGGTATCTGCTCAAACGAATGTGTTATGTAATGGAGGTTCAACCGGAAGTGCAACTGTAACAGCAGGTGGCGGTACACCCGGGTATACATATCAATGGGATGTTAATGCCGGGGCACAAACTACTGCTACAGTTACAAGTCTTTCTGCAGGTGCTTATTGTTGTACTGTTGCTGATTTAAATATGTGTACTTCTGTTATTTGTGTTACAATTATACAGCCGTCTCAGCTAGTTGCTATTAATGCTACACTAACAAATGTACCTTGTTATGGATTTTGTAATGGAACAGTAACTGTTATAACTTTAGGCGGTGTTTCTCCTTATCAATACCTCTGGAACAATGATTCAACAGGCAATTCATTAACAGACCTATGTGGAGGTGTTTATTACATGACAGTTACAGATGCAAATGGCTGTACAGTGTCTAATCCTGTTGTTATCTCTGAACCCACACAATTAACGGATTTTGTATCTTCAACTGATGATAATGGAACCGGCAACGGCACAGCTTCCGTTATAGCCGGCGGCGGGACTCTTCCATATTATTTACAATGGGATGATCTTTTATTACAGACAACTTATACGGCAACAGGGCTTAGTGCAGGATGGTATCATGTAACAATAACGGATGAAAATGGTTGTATAAAAACCGATTCGGTTGAAGTTTACCTTTGGTCAGGATTGGGATACCAGATGATGAATTTTAATTGTTCGTTGCATCCTAACCCGGTTAAGGGTGATTTTACCCTTAAAATTTCAACGAATAAAGCGGAAGATATATCTGTTATTATCTATAATAGTATAGGCGATATTATTTATAGAAAAGACATCTTGCTGACAGGTGGAGATAATTTACAAAACTTTGATATGCGGGATATTACTTCAGGGATTTATTATATAAAACTACAGGGGATAAACAACGTATCTTATTTGAGATTTATAAAAACGGAGTAAAAAGAATATGATTCTTTGATGCTATTAAAAATCAAACCAGTAAATCTTTATACATTGAAATTATAGCTTTTGAATCCTAAATCCTTTTGGAATGCTTAATATGTTTAGTAGTTTCTGTGTGATCTAATTAATCCCTAAAAAACCATTTTTTATTGATTTTGACACCAAACTTATCAACAAAATACGGTGTTATCAACATTTTAACTATTTTTTATCCTTAAAACTTGCATGATTAGTGGAGTTGTAATACTTTAGTTTCATAAATTTTTGTTAAACCCTTAAAATTAAAAGAAAATGAACAAAGCAGAATTAATCGACGCAATTGCAGCAGAATCAAAATTAACAAAGGCGGATTCTCAGAGAGCATTAGAGGCAATAGTAAGTGCTACAACAAAGGCTCTTAAAAAAAGTGACAGAGTTGCATTAGTAGGTTTTGGCTCTTTCTCGGTTGCTAAAAGAGAAGCAAGAACCGGAAGAAACCCACAAACCGGAAAAGCAATAAAAATTGCTGCTAAAAAAGTAGCTAAATTTAAAGCTGGTGCAGAATTAGAGAAAATAGTCAATAAATAGTTGTTGACTGAAATTTATGAAAGGTCCCTCAGAAATGAGGGATTTTTTTTATTTTCAAAATAAATATACTCTTTCATTAGGGCAAAATATGCTTGAATTCTTAAGAAGTTTGCAGAGCCTAAAGCAATTAAAATGACTGAATGTCCGGAGTGGCTAAAGTGTTAATAGTGCTTGATATAGCAAGAAAAGGTGTAGGATAAGGAATGAATACCGTCTGAATTATTTTCTTCCCGGTTTTACCGTTTCTATTGCTGTAATATTTAAGCATACCGGATATCTGCCAGCTTTCAGAATATTTGCCAGGTCTTATGGTAAGGTGTTATTTATAATTATACTTAATATACAGCGTTCTTGCTAAAATGTATGAGGAAAAAACGACAAAATAAATTATGTGCGAATTTCCGTCTTGCGGTGTGGATAAGTGAGAAACCTTAATGAAATAAACGGGACACTTGCAGAATATTTTTTATAAGTTTCTTCTTAAAATTTATCTTTATGCAACTTTATTTATTTTGAAACTGTCTTAATTAAAACTAAAAAATATGAGAACGATATTTCTTATTTGTTTTAATCTCATCATAGTAAATGTATTTTCCCAGGCAGGCAAGGATTGTTCCAACCCGCAGGTAATATCTTCTTTGCCTTATTCTGCAGTTGGATTAACTACGAATGGGTTTGGTAACGATTATTTAAGTCCATGTCCATCGTGTGTTGCGACGCATATGACTGGTTTCGACTATGTCTTCCGATTTATTCCAACCAACGATATGCAGATTAATATACAATTACCCACAGTAACATCACCTACAGCCGGGGTAGGTTTGTATTTGGTGAAAAGGTGTCCCGATGATCCGTTAGCACAATTAATTGCACAGGTGGAGGGTTCAGGTTCAATGATACAGATTATTAATACTGCGATTAAGAAGGATAGTACATATTATATTATTGTTGACACATATAATCTTTTTAACATGAATCCATATACCGGATTCTCTATTAATATCTATCAGTCTAATCCCATTGATATTGGTGGATTAATGATTTATGAGCCGCGAAGTAGTTGTAATTTAACTAATAGTGAAAGATTTGTTTTTTTGTTTAAAAACTGGGGGCTCGATACTTTATATTCTGTTCCTTTGGGGTATCAAGTGAACAGCGATGCTCCTGTTTACGAAACCCATACAGGCATTGTAGCGCCGAACCAGGAAGTGTATTATACTTTTCTGACCCATTATGACTTGTCTTTACCAAATACTACATACCAGATTAAGATGTTTTCTGCTTGTGCCGGTGACGCTAATCTTATGAATGATACTATATTTTTTCCCATAACAAATAATGATTTTATTTCTACATATCCTTATTTTGATGATTTTGAGGTGAATAATAATTTGTGGTCTACTGCATGGATAGCACAAAATGAGCCCGGAACAAGCTGGCAGCATGGGAGTCCTTCAAAACCGGTGATCAATCATGCTGCTTCAGGTAGTAACTGTTGGGTTACTGACACTTTAGGAACAAATCTCGTAAACGAAAATTCTTATGTTATTAGTCCCTGTTTTGATTTTTCGGGATTAATACTTCCTCTGTTTGAAATGGATATCTGGTACGAAACAAAAAGTTCAGATATAATTAATGTTGAATATACTACAGATCATACTCCGGGATTAAATATTAACTGGCACAGATTAGGTAGTTCAGGAGAAGGGCAGAATTGGTATAACTACAGTTATCAGCAAAACTCTGCATGGAATGGTAGTTCCGGGGGATGGATCCATGCTTTGCATACGCTGGATTCATTGGTGGGTGAGTCTTATGTTAAATTCAGAATAGCTTTCAGGGGAGGTCTTAATGGTTTAGGGGAAGGTTTTGCTTTCGATAATGTTAGAATTTCGGAATCGCCGATGAATGATTTATCTATTCAGAAGATTAAGTATCCTAATAATAATTGTGGATTAACATCAAACGAACAGGTAAAAATATTAATAAAAAATAATGGTTTAAATGCTCAAACAGATTTTATTGTAAAGTGTTCTATTGACGGGGGACTGAACTTTGTAACAGATACAGTACATAATACATTAAATTTTCTTGACACCTTAGATTATATATTTACCGAACCATTTGACTTTTTTGTACCCGGCCTGTATAATATGGTTGTTGCAGTTGTTTTGCCAGGTGATTTAAATATAGCAAACGATACTGTATTTAAGCAGATAATGGATTATCCTGTAATTGCAGAACTTCCTCATAACGAATACTTTGAAAACAATAACGGATACTGGTATGCATATGGTTTAAACAGCTCCTGGGAGTGGGGAATAACGGCAGATTCTGTATTGACTTCAGCTTATTCTGGTCAAAAATGCTGGGCTACGAATTTATCAGGATATCATAATTTAGCAGAAGAATCGTATGTTGAAAGCCCTTGTTTTGATTTGAGTTTATATAAAAATCCGAAAATTAAATTAGCTGTATGGTACGATGAATATATGACGACAACCTGTCAGTTAGATACACTACAAAGCAGTACTTTTAGCAATCTTGATTCCGATACAGGTTCGGTATGGTATAACATAGGTCACGGATGGAATAACAATTCAAATGGATGGACACAGGTTTATCATCCTATTAAAAAGTTTGCAGGTAAATCTGGTATTAAATTCAGATTTCATTTTAAAGGGCTCATTCAGGAATCGGGATTTGCGTTTGATGATTTTACCATTTGTGATCAGCCTGTAGCTTCTTTTACTGCCGACACATCATTCAAAGGTTATTTTGTGGCTTTTAATAATACATCAACCAACATGGATTCCTGCCTGTGGAATTTTGGTGACGGAACTACCTCGACCCTGATAAACCCACCGAATCATAATTATCCCGATACAACAAAGAAGCTGGTAATATTATATGTTTACAATTCGTGCGGTGTTGATAGTATGAAAATATGGGTTCATCCCAAATTTGTTGGTGTTAATATTGTTGATTTTGAGAATAATATTCAGACTTATCCGAACCCGGTAACGGAGAACCTATTCATTAACATTACAAATGTAACAGGAGAATTTACCGTGGAAATATATAATATCCAGGGAGAGGTACTGTTGAATAAACGATTTGCAGTAAACGAAAAAACGGAAATCAGTATTTCTTTAAAACAATTTTCAAAAGGAATCTACTTTGTTAAATTAACAAATGACAAAGGAATTGTTAACCGTAAACTGATTAAGGATTAGCCTTTATAGCCATACTTGCCTTTCCAGCATTTGGAAAGGTAAGTATAGATATCTTTTTCTTTGGGTGTCATTTGCGGGTTATAAATAGCGGTACCTGCAATTTTATCGGGTAAGAATTCCAGATCAACAAAATTATTATCGAAACTGTGGGCGTATTTATATTCCTTGCCATACCCGATTTTCTTCATGAGTTTTGTAGGTGCATTTCGCAGATGTAACGGTACGGGCAGATCACCGGTTTTTTCGACCAGGGCCAATGCATCATCAATGGCAGAATTGGCAGAATTGCTTTTAGGTGACGTTGCCAGGTAAATGGCTGCTTCAGAAAGAATAATCCTGGCTTCGGGCATACCGATTAAATTCACTGCCTCAAAACAACTGGTAGCCAATAAAAGTGCATTGGGATTGGCCAGCCCGATATCTTCCGAAGCAAGGATGACCATTCTCCGGGCAATAAATTTTACATCTTCGCCTCCTGCCAGCATACGTGCGAGATAATAAACGGCTGCATTGGGGTCGCTTCCCCTGACAGATTTAATGAATGCTGAAATGATATCATAATGCTGCTCTCCGTTTTTGTCATAAGTAGCTATGTTTTGTTGTAAAACATCAACCACATTTTTATTATTGATTTTTGTTTCCTGGTTTGGAAACGCGTTGGCAACGAGCTCGATAATATTTAATAACTTTCTTGCGTCTCCTCCCGAAAAACGAAGCAATGCCTCTGTTTCGTCTATGGAGATAGGCAGATTTTTTAAATAGGAATCGGTTTTTAGCGACCTCTCAGCGAGTTCCAGAAGGTCTTCTTCTTCGAGGGATTTTAAGATATAAACCTGGCATCGCGAAAGGAGAGGAGTTATCACTTCGAAGGAAGGATTCTCAGTAGTTGCCCCGATAAGTGTAACAACCCCTTTTTCAACGGCGCTTAAAAGTGAATCCTGTTGCGATTTACTGAAACGGTGAATTTCATCAATAAAAAGAATAGGAGGAGGGCTGTCGAAAAAATGTTTCGATTTGGCTTTTTCTATAACATCGCGGACATCTTTAACACCCGAGTTTACCGCACTGAGATTAAAGAAAGGACGGTTTAATAAATGGGAAATAATATTCGCCAGTGTGGTTTTTCCCACACCCGGAGGACCCCATAATATCATTGAATGGAGATTGCCGCTTTCGACCATACGGCGTAATACTGCATTTTTCCCAATCAAATGTTGCTGACCAATATACGAATCAAAAGTCGTAGGTCTCATTCTTTCTGCAAGAGGCTGGAGTGACATTTAATTGTCTTTTGGGAATTAATACAACAAATATAGCAATCAAACCTAAGTATTTCTTAATTTTAATAGTAAAACCGCAAAAACAAACTCAGGCAGCAATAATAAAGGAAAGCAGAGAGACAGGATTAACCTCTTTTAAAAATTGCTTTTATAATCATTCCCGCCATTTTGGGGTTTTCTTTCAGGCGGCGGGTACAATAGGCAAACCATTTGGTTCCGTAGGGAACATAAACACGCATGGTATGGCTTTTATCTGAAATTGATTTTCTTAAATCAGGAGTTACGCCGAGTAACATCTGGAATTCGTACATGTTTTTAGGAACATTATACTTTTCTATAAGCTTATAAGCTCCTTCAACCAGGGTTTTGTCGTGGGTGGCTATTCCTACATAAATTTTATTCTGAAGCATAAATTCAAGAATCTTCAGGTAATTTTCATTTATTTCTTCATATTGTTTGTAAGCCAGTTCTTTCGGTTCGTTATAAATGCCTTTACATAAACGGTAATTAACGGGAATTTCTGTGTTATTCAAATCCAGCATATTGGTAACATCAGATAAGGTTCTTTTCAGATATGCCTGAACAACTAACCCTACATTTTTAGGAAATTCTTTTTTCAGTTTCCTGAACATTTCAATTTCAAGGTCTGTACATTTGGTGTCTTCCATGTCAATTCTTACGAAATTGTTGTATTCAGATGCTTTGATAATAATTTTGCGAATATGCTGATAGCAGATATCTTTGTCGATAAGTAACCCGAACATGGAAGGTTTTAACGAATAATTCCCATTGATTTTATTTTTTTGGATAAACTCAATTACTTCGAGATATTCATTTTTGTTTTGTTCAGCTTCATCAATATTCTTTATGAATTCTCCCAGAACATCAATAGTTATCTTAATTCCTTGCGAGTTTAACTCTTTACAATGCTGAATGGCTTCATCAAGAGTTTTTCCTGCTACATAACGTTTTGAAAATACCCATACAAAACTTTCTGGCATGTAGGGTAATAAAGCTGCCATCATTTTATTAAACATATGCTTAAATATTAGATAATTACTGATTATTTTCTTAAAAAGAAGCAATGACAAAATTGGTTATTCAGCATGAAAATATATATGATGTTTGTCACTTTTTATGAACATTTTTAGAATTTCAGTTAAAATGCTGATATAATTGCTTCTGTATCCGGTATTGGAAAAAGATCATTGAAGAATTTATAATTGACTTAAAATCAAAATTTAACCAAGTTTCATTTCCCCCTTTTTTTATATATCTTCTTCGGAATTAATATCTTATTTTTTTAAACGATGAATTTTCAATAAATAACATTTTCCATACATTCGGTAATTTCTGCCACATATATTCTGTGAAAATCTCTTTTGGGATAATGTTTCAGAATATTTTCATCTATAAAGTGATCAGGGTCTATATCCTGGAAATACAGTTTCCTGCATTCCATAACCAGGCGTGCTTCTTTGTAATAAACAGAATGATTTTGACTCTCGAAAGCAGTTAAGCCAAGGTCTTTCATTTTATTTATTTCGCGTCCCGATCTGGTTCCGGTTAACTGAAGCATGTCTTTATATTTTTCTTCGAAAAATGAAAGGGTAAAAAAAGAATTGGCTTCCACAAATTCGTATGTAAAGCGGGGCGGACGTATAAAAACAAAGGCTACAGGTTTATTCCATAAATTGCCCAGCCCACCCCAGGAAGCAGTCATGTTATTGTATCTATTAATAGTGCCGGCGCTGACCAGCATCCATTCGCGGGCAATAAGGTGAATGGCATTGGAGTTAATATTTTCGGGAGATATTTTCCTGAACATAGGTTACTTTTCGGCAAAATTAATATTAATATATCATTCGTTGCAGTCATAAATGAATTAAAGAATAAACTGTATGATAACCACTATTTTAAATATTTGTATCAGTCAAATAACTCTTAAAATACATTAAAAAATATTTGTACATTAAATAGAAATTTCTATTTTTACAAAATGAAGACAAAAAGATATATTTCAGTCGTAATGCTATTTGCTGTATTTCAGTTGTTTGCGTTTTCACAGACCTCAGTTATTAAGTCAGCTGTAAATCCCGAAGATGAAATTGTGAACCCGGATTCATTAAGTCCGGAATTATTTATTGATTCGCTAAATATCCATCCGTCTGAAGCATGGTATGGAAAATCCTGGGATACTTTGTATGTCCGTTTAAGCCGTCATGCAAAACCATCTGTAAACGATACAGTTGTTTTGCCATTATTAACATCAGAATTGTCGCAGTTCAAAATGCCGGTTCCGGGACAGGTTTTATCTGAATTCGGATGGCGTCATGGCCGGGTACATGCCGGTATTGATCTCCGGTTGGAAAAGGGCGATTCGGTATACAGTGTTTTTGACGGTGTTGTAAGAATGAGTCGTTTTTTCAGCGGTTATGGGAATATTGTTGTAGTAAGGCATTATAATGGCCTGGAAACCTGTTATGCACATTTGTCGAAACGCTTAACAAAGGTTAATGAACATGTAAAGGCCGGGCAGGTTCTGGGTTTAGGCGGAAGAACCGGACGCGCAACCTGTAACCATTTGCATTTTGAAGTTCGTTATCTCGAAGAACCAATAAATCCAAGACTTTTAGTCGATTTTCAAAATCACAAGATGAATAACGATACTTTACTTGTTACAAACGAAACATTTTTTCACCGCAATAAAAATTATGTAAAGAAATCTGGTACACCAACTAATTTTCTGCTCGAAAAAGGGGGAGATTTTTACACTATCCGCCAGGGCGATACATTATATTCAATTGCAAAACGTAACGGAACTTCTGTTGCTGTGCTTTGCCAAAAGAATAACATAGAAGAAACATCTATTCTCCGGATAGGACAGAAACTGAAATTATAGGAATTATACTGAATGTTCCCGGTTTTACTTTGCCGTTATATAGATATGTGATCTTATTTTACAGAAGGTAAATGGTGTTTTAATTCTGAATTACTTATTTTAAATACTAACCAGTCGATAATAGAATAATTAAGCGAGGATTGAAGGCTATGAATATTTGTTATAAATTTATATTTCTTTTTAATTATATCTTCCTGATTTTGATCAGAAGTGCCTTTTTCGTACAAAGTGATTTTTATGAGGTCAGGAGTGTCGGTTACTGTAAAATAGATACGTCTCCAGAACAAATAGTTCTTTTTTTTATGAAAAAGTAAAAGAAATTTGCTGTCGATAACACGGAATGCGGAACCATAATATTCGTACCTGAGATCGCCCTCCAGGTGAGTCTGGCCGACTTCAATACTGGGTTTTCTTTCTTCCGGAGAAAGATTTGATACTCTTTTTGTTAATTCATTTAATTGAGAGATAAAAGGAGTAATTTTTAAATGATTTTCATTTATTACAACATTCTCCTCTTTGTTTCCGCTTTCAAAGTAAACATTTTTATCTTTCTGTCTTTTCTCCGCTTCATCTATCCAATGTCCCATGCTATTTGAGTAGTAATTTTCGATAAAGTTAAATTTTGTTTTATTAAATCAAAATATTTTGTAACATATTTTATGAACTATAATTTAACAAACAAAATTGATTTGTAAAACTGTACCCGGAAAATCTTTCAGAATCCGATTTTTGTTGGCTTTAGGGAGAAAATAAATATTAATAATCTTTTACCGATTCATGAATTCCTTTATGTATTTCATACCAGTATTCGAATGCGGCCTCTTTTTTATTGACATTGAACCTTTCGTACCAGTAATTTAATTCAAGCACATCTGATTTTTCGGCGAATTTATTTTTAATAAAAGTATGAATTAAGTCCATGTTACGTTCCGATTCCCAGAATGAAGATGCATTACGGCTGTTAATCCAGGATGCAATTCCTTTTGTTGCCTGAATGTATTCGTCTTTTTTGTTATACAGTTTGCCAACGATATCGGCAACCATTTCTTCGGCCCAGGAACGGTGAAAGCGACAAATTCCCATATTGTCAAGAAGAAGTTCTTTAACCATGCGGTCGGCATTTTCGTGACCAAGTTTTCGGGGGTCCATAAAATCTTTGCCATAATACATATAATATTTACCCATAATAGGCATGGGCGACAGAACCCCGGGAACCCAGTACTGGTTGGGTACCATCCATCCTTTCCGGCGAAAACCATTAAATACGAATTTGTCAATTACAGCATGACCTCTGTCGGCTGACAACTGATGGGCAAGAATGCGTGCACCATCTCTCATATCCAGCATTTTATATTTTCCCGAAACAATATTGTCGAGTAAAGTTACTCCGAGCCGGGCATTTTTCATGGAATCGTTAACAATGTCAAAAGAATCAGCTTTAAAAACAGGTTTTTCTTTCAGTCCTAATTCTGAAGGTTTTATTAAATCATCGGAAACGCATTCCATTAACCAGGATATAACACCGCCCACGGAAATAGCGTCAAAACCCAGCATATCAGCATGGTGATTAAGTAATTCTGCTGCGCGCTGATCGAAAATTCCCGAAAGAGGACCCATGGTCTGGTATGGCTCATAGTCCTTTTTAAACTCTTTGTTCATTTTTTTGCAGACTGCCACACAGGGTTCACCGCAATTTTTCTGCTGCTTGGTTTTAATAGTTTCTTCATTAAACTGTTTCAGGTAATGATCCAGGATAAATTTCTGGTGAAGTTCTTTTCTGTCGTTTTCGCTCCAGTAAATAGACTTATAATTAAAAGCAAGAATATTTCCGCCCATTGTGGCATAGTTAACTCCCAGTGTGCCGCCGGTTTCAAAATGTTCATCGAAACGGTATTTGGTAGTGGATTCAATATCTTTTGCAGCTAATTTTTTGTGGTATTTATCTTCGAACCATGAATCGGCAACATTCCGGTCGCGAAAATCCTGATCAATAAAAGTACCACCGTAAATGATGGAAGCAATTCCATGTTGCTGAACCATTTTACTGCCAAATCCACCTCTTCCTGCCCACGTATCAACAAAAGTAATTTCTCCGTTTTTAATGGGAGCAGAACAAACGGAACCGAAATCGGTCATAAGGGAAGCCGGGCCGGTAGCGAGAATACGAGGTTCGGTTTCGAACCGGCTGCCGAATTCCGATAGCGTATAATCCATCATGGAATAAATACCTTTGCGACCGCTTCTCCATATTTCATGCTGATGAACGGGCCTCAGTTCAACTTCAATTTCTTCCCCGTGGTTTCTGTTTAAATATAAAATAGATGGGGCTGATGACTTTCCAACAATAGAAATCATACTGATTCCCAGGTTATCGAAAACCAACCCGGCACCTCCCATGGATGAAATATAGAATCCTGCCCAGCAGGGAGAAAAACCTGAAAAAATTAACCTGTTTGAACCAGGTAAAATAGATCCTGCCAATAAACCGGTTCCGATAGTAAGACTGTTATGAACACCCGACAAATGGAACCCGATATCAACCGGGCCAAAATATTTTCCTATGGGATATCTCTGCATTTTATAAAATCCGGTTGAGGCATCAATCATTAAAACTTTAATAAAACTTTCCATATTGACGATAATTAATAAGCGAATGTATGAATAAAAATGATTCTGATTAATAAGCAAAAGATAATAATTAAACAACCATGACGAATTAAATAAATACTAACAACTGTTGAAAAAATAAAATTTTACACCTGATAAATTTGAACCAACAACTTTGATTAATGCTACATTTGATTAAAAATATTTTTCATGTTTGGATTGGATTCCGGCCTTACGATTTTACTGTTAATATGCTTATTAGCTGCGTGTGCATTTGAGTTTATTAATGGATTTCATGATACTGCCAATGCAGTAGCTACTGTTATTTATACAAATTCATTAAAACCCCGGATTGCTGTTATCTGGAGTGGAATATGGAATGTGGTAGGAGTATATGTCGGAGGTGTTGCAGTAGCTATGGGAATAATTGCATTGTTGCCTCTTGAAATGCTGGTTGATAATAATTTGTATCACAACATGGCCATGATAATGGCCTTGATTTTAACAGCTATTATCTGGAATCTGGGAACATGGTATTTTGGAATTCCCTGCTCAAGTTCGCATACATTACTTGGTTCTATCTTTGGGGTTGGACTTGCTTTTATGTTTTTGCCTAACGAACAGAATATTATTCTTAACTGGCAAAAGGTAGAGGATGTCGGTCTGTCGTTATTAATATCTCCCTTATTTGGTTTTGGCCTGGCTATGTTTTTAATGTTACTGATTAAAAACATAGTAAAAAATAAACAAGCCTTAAAAGCCCCGCCATTAAAAGATTCACCGCCTCCGTTCTGGATTCGCACTATTTTAATTCTGACATGTACCAGTGTTAGTTTTTCGCACGGATCGAACGATGGGCAGAAAGGCGTAGGACTGGTAATGATTATTTTAATTGCTATAGCACCTGCTTTTTTTGCTATAGATAAAAATAAAGATTCAAAGCAGATACTTAACCAGGTTACTGCCATTCATACTTTAATTTCAGGTTCTGATGTCAGTAAGATGAGCATGGAAGATCAGATTTCTACTAAAGTACTCTCTGAACATCTCGATACTTTTGAAACCAAATTATCCGGAATTTTAAATTATAACAATTTGTCTAATGCGACATATTTTGATATCAGAAAAAATATCCTGACCATTTCAAAACTGACAGAAAATTTTGTAAAAAATAATTCACATATATTATCTGAAGTACAGAAAAAATCTCTTGAAACAAGCGCCGCACAATTAAGAAGCACTACTGAATATGTTCCTGACTGGGTGATAATTATGATTGGACTTTCGTTAGGAATTGGTACCATGGTTGGCTGGAAACAGATAGTTATTACTATAGGTGAAAAAATAGGTAAAACTCATCTTACCTATGCCCAGGGAGCAAGTGCGCAATTGGTTGCTGCCAGCACAATTCTGGCATCCAGCGCTTTTGGTTTACCGGTAAGTACAACTCATGTATTGTCTTCGGGTGTTGCCGGAACTATGGTTGCAACCAACGGACTGAAAAATCTCAGGAAGAAAACAATTCGTAATATTACTATTGCCTGGTTAATTACATTACCCGTTACAATAATTTTATCAGGTGCTTTGTTTTTATTGTTTCGTTTGATTCTTAAATAAAATTAGTTAATTATACCTCGGACAATTAGGCAATTTTAGTCCAAACTTTTTGGGAAATTTAGCTTCATGACAATCCTCCGGTGAACAACAAGTCTGGCAAACTCTTTTAAATGCCTTAAAGCTAATTAATTCAATGTCTTTTGAAAGAAATGTGTTATTCATGGTTTCTTTTTTCAACAGATCGGTACTCAGATATTTTTTATTATCGTCAGGGAAAATGGTTACAATTATTTTGTCTGAGCCTAATTTATTCTGAAGCATAACAGCGCCTATAAAATTTGCTCCCGACGAAATTCCAACACCAATACCCATTTCTGACGCGAGTTTCTGCGACATGATAATGGCATCACCATCGTCAACCGCAACAACCTCATTTAATTCGTTTAGCTTTATAATAGACGGTATGAATTCGTCTGAAATTCCCTGGATACGGTGTTTCCCCACTTTATGCCCGGTTGAAAGGGTAGGAGAGTTTAAGGGTTCCAGGGGATAAATAAGTATGTTGTTATTTTGTTCTTTTAAGAATTTTCCCGCTCCCATTATGGTACCTCCTGTGCCAACACCCGCAATGAATGCATCCGGGATTAAATTTCTGAAACGCAGTTGCCACCATATTTCAGGGCCGGTTGTCAGGTAGTGAGCTTCAATATTTTCAATATTGGAAAACTGGCAGGGAAGAAATGAATTTCCGTTTTTTGAAGCACAATCATTGGCAAGATCAATGCTTCCTAAAAAACCACCTTCTTCTTTGCTCACCAGTTTTATTTCAGCACCAAGACTTTTAATAAGATTGATTCTTTCCGCGCTCATCCAGTCGGGCATGAAAATCTTAACGTTATAACCCAGCGCTTTACCCAAAGCAGCAAAAGAAATTCCCGTATTCCCGCTGGTGGCTTCAATTATCTGGCAACCTTTTTTCAAGATACCTTTTTCGGTTGCTTTTTTTAAAATATGAAAAGCCATCCGGTCTTTTATGCTGCCGGTCATGTTATGATTTTCCGCTTTAGCATATATTTTACGGGTTTCACCTTTATATTTATAGGTGATCTCAAGCATCGGGGTGTTGCCTATTAAATTGGAAAATCCTTCTATTCTTTCGGTAAGACTCATACTTTAAAACAAACGATTTATATTGCAAAGAAAAGCAAAATTTAAATATATCTAAATCGATTTACTGAATTATATGTTTTATAATATTTAAATGGAATGGATTTTTAATAACTTTTTGTGTAAAAGGAGATTTAACAACTATTAATTAATTATTTCTATTATAGATTTTTAATGAATATATGAAAGTATTTGATTTAAATATTTTATTATATTTGTTTACAATACCAAACAAAAATTAGCTATGGAAGAGTTTTTTATTGGCCTGATCTTCATTATTGTTCTTGGACTTCTTGCACTGGTAATTATTTCACTGGTAAGAGTGAATCAGCAGGTGAGTAAAATTAATAGAGGAATAAATGAGTTAAAAAATGAATTTAATAAACAGAAAACAGTTACTCAGGTTGTCAAAGAAGTTATAAAAGAAGTTAAAGTTGTTGATACACCACCGGTAAAAGTTGAAACTCCTCCTGTAAAAACCGGGGAAACAGTTAAGAAATCTGAAACTGTTATTTCTGAACCTCCGGTAGTAAAAATGGAAGAAAAGGTTGCTTCCGTACCGGTAGCATCGGTTGTTCCTCCTGTAAAACCGGTAGTTCAACCAGTAATTCAGAAAACAGTTAAACCGGCGAAGCCCAAAACAGACCTGGAAAAATGGATAGGCGAACATTTAATCAGTATAATAGGTATTGGAGTTCTTGTTCTTGGCCTGGTATTCTTTGTGAAATATGCTATTGATAAAGACTGGATTAATGAAGTGGGCAGAGTGGCTATTGGAATTTTATCGGGTGGCGCCCTTATTGCGCTGGCTCATCGTTTGAGAAAAAGCTATAATATATTTAGTTCTATTCTTGTAGGAGGCGGAATTGCAGTACTTTATTTTACCATAACCATTGCTTTTCAGAATTATCACCTTTTTTCGCAGACATCTGCTTTTATTATAATGATTGTTATTACGGGTTTTACAGTTATTCTTTCCCATGCATATAATCGCCAGGTATTGGCAATTCTGGCAATTGTAGGCGGTTTCGGAACACCCTTTTTTGTAAGTACCGGTGATGGAAATTATATTGTTCTTTTTTCATATATGCTGATACTGAATTTAGGAATGCTTGTACTTTCATATTTAAAGGACTGGTATTGGTTAAATGTTATTTGTTTCGCATTTTCTGCATTGATATATGGAGGATGGCTTACCTACCAGATAACGAATAAAACCTATCCGCCTTATCTTGGCGCATTGATTTTCGGTTCGTTATTTTATGTCGTTTTCTTCCTGATGAATATTATTAACAATGTGCGTGAAAAAAGAAAATTCAACTGGAGCGAAATTACTATTCTTCTCCTGAACACGTTTATGTTTTTTTCTGCCGGTATGACAATCTTAACCCATGTTCATAGCGTGAAACTAACGGGTGTATTTACCATATCAATTGCTCTTTTCAATTTTGTATTTGCACTTTTACTTTATAAACGTAAACAGGTGGACAGGAACCTGGTTTATTTATTGATAGGTTTTGTGCTCACTTTCCTGAGTCTGACCGCACCCATACAACTTGATGGAAATTACATTACCCTGTTCTGGGCAGCAGAATCAGCTCTGTTGTTATGGTTTTCTCAGAAATCGGGAATTGCCATTGTTAAACTGGCAGCAGTATTACTTGTTCCGTTAATGTTAATCAGCCTGATAATTGACTGGTTTCACCTATATATTTATTGGGATATGACTATGTCTGCTGCCGATGCGGAATATCTTGGAATTGAATTCCCTAAACCGCTTGCTGTAGTGTTAAATAAAGCGTTTATTACAAGTATGGCTGTTTCTGTTTCACTATTTGTTAATATTTATCTTCTGAAATTTGAGAACAATGTTAAGAAATACATCGAAGCAGGAATAAAAGTTTACCGATGGATATTATTGCCATTATTTGTTATTTTCTTTTACCTTGGCATTTTTCTGGAATTACAATACCAGTTGTGGAGGCATATTGAATATAATTCAGTCAGACAGATGTACCTGGGATTTTTCCATTTTATTTATATTTTCGGGTTTATGCTCTGGGCTACATGGAGAAATGTTAAGGTTTTGAAAGAAATAAGTATGGGAATTGCCACTTTTGCATTATTGCTTTATATGATTTATTTTCACAGGGAAGTGGCATGGGTACGGAATTTATATGTTACAGGGGATAATGTAACCCTTTCGCCCTACTTGTTTCATTATTTAAGCACAATTGTAATTCTTACCCTTACTTTCTGGCTGTATAGATCAAATGCTAAATTATATGGCGATAAATCATTCTTGGGAGTAATTTATCTCTGGTTTGGAATCCTGGTTTTTATTTTCATCGGAAGCACCGAACTTGACCATCTGGCAGTACTTACCCAGGTCGATCAGGATCATACCATTCAGGCAATGCTTTTACAGTCGAGAAAAATATCATATCCCGTTTTCTGGGGTCTTACATCTTTTGTGTTGATGTTCCTTGGTATGAAGAATAAGAACCAGATGTTGAGAATTATTTCCCTTTCCCTTTTTGCGATTACATTATTGAAGTTATTTATCTGGGACATCAGGGGAATAAATGAAGCCGGAAAAATTATTGCATTTATTTCTTTAGGTATCTTGTTGTTAATTGTTTCATTTATGTATCAGAAGTTAAAGAAATTGATTCTCGAAGACGATGAAAGAGCCAGAGAGAATAACATCTAAAATATTATCATATGATAAAGCTTATTGAAATATCAAAAATTCAATGCTGGTTTTTATTATTTGTTTTTACCGGAATTCATGGTTTTTCCCAGGATTTCAACTGGCAAAGCAAAACCGGCCCGGCAGAAAAAAAAGGTTTCCATGAAATATTATTAAGCCCGGATATAACAGGTAAGTTACGCGACGATCTGGGTGATATCCGTATTTTCGATAGTGCCGGCAGTGAAGTTCCATACATTCAGTATTCAGAAAAACCTGTTTTGTATAAACAGATGTTTAAAGAATATACCATACTGAAAAAAGAACACAGGTATGATTATACCCGTTTAGTTATTCATAATCCGGAAAAAAGTGAAATAACAAATTTTTCCCTGGTAATAAAAAATGCAGATGTGCGAAAATGGCTCACGCTCAATGCCAGCGACGATCAGAAACAGTGGTATGCACTTAAAGAACATTATTATTTTCAATCTTTTTATAATAATGATAGTACTTCCGAAATCCGGGTGCTGAATTTTCCAAAAAGTAATTATGAATACTATGAATTATTGGTCTGTGATTATTTCGATAAACCAATTAATATTTTAAAAGCCGGTTATTATGATCTTTCAGTTGAAGCCGGAAAGTATTCTGCCATTGAAACACCTCATATTTTCCAGGCCGATACACTTAAACAGAGCATTGTTAAAATTACATTTAACAGCCTTCAATATATCGATAAGTTACAATTTGAAATAGAGGGTCCTGAATTTTATTTCCGCAATGCCAGTCTATCCCTGGGGCGGATGGTAAACGTTAAGGGTGTTTCAAAAATTACTTACGAACAGATAAAACCATTCAATATTTCATCAAACAGTAATAATTCTGAATTATTAACAAGTTTTCCCGCAACAGAATTATACCTTGTTATAGATAATTTTGACGATCACCCTTTGAAAATAAAATCGGTTAAGGCTTTTCAGCTCAATCATTATTTAACGGCCAATTTAAAACAGGGAGAGGTGTATACGCTTAAATTCGGTAACGAAAAGTTATCGCCCCCGGTTTACGACCTTAAGTTTTTTGCCGATAGCATACCTGATAATTTACCCCGCCTGTTGACAGGTCAGATTTTCAAAATTGATAAAATACAACCGGGTAATAATAAACCTTTCTATTTTGACCCGGTTTTTATCTGGATTGCTATTGGTATCGTTGCCCTTTTATTGGGAATAGTGTCTGTTAAAATGATGAAAGAAATGAAGAAATAAAATATTTTCATTTCTTATTTTTCTCTTTCACAAAACATTTTCAATCTAAAGATCGTGTAGATTTTTTTTCTACTTTAGCAAGGTGAAACTTGCTTTTTTAAAGCATTAAAATATAATGAAAGAGATATTATGAAAACAATAGCACAAGCCGGAAATAAAGGTAAAGGAGTTCGTTCCGATTGCTTTGTAGAGTTAGAGTTGACTAAAAGCGGAGGGATACAGATTTTGCTTGAAAGCAAAGTTAAATTAATGTATGGACGTGATATAGAGAAACTCACTCATGATATTCTTGCTTTTTTTGAAATAAAAAACGCAAAAATTACTCTTGAAGACACAGGCGCTTTACAATTTGTTCTGGCAGCACGTATCGAAGCGTGCATAAAACAAGTTATGAAAACCGAAAAGGAGTTTTTATTACTCATGTCAGGGCAGAATAGCTATTCTACTAAGCGGGATACCAACCGGTTTTCGAGACTTTATCTTCCGGGTAATTCCCCGTCGTTAATGATTAATGCAGGAATACATAAACCCAACGGAGTTATTCTCGACCTTGAAGATGCCGTAGCTCCCGATAAAAAATACGAAGCCCGTTTTCTTGTCCGGAATGCCCTGCGTAGTGTCGATTTTTATGGCGTAGAACGTATGGTGCGGATAAACCAGGTGCCCAAAGGCTTGGATGATCTGGATTTTATTGTACCCCACAATGTGAACCTTATCCTGGTTCCCAAATGCGAAAGCGCCGACCAGGTTCGCCAGGTAAATCAAAGAATTAAAAACATTCAGCAAAAAAATAAAATTTCCGGCGAAATATGGCTTATGCCAATTGTTGAAAGTGCCTTAGGTGTGATAAAGGCATTTGAAATTGCTTCGTCTGCTCCAAATGTTGTAGCTATGGCTATAGGATTAGAGGACTATACAGCTGACCTGGGAACAAGGCGTACCCAGGAAGGAACAGAAACTTTATTTGCCCGTTCACAGGTTGTAAATGCCTGCCGGGCAGCGGGAATTCAACCTATCGATTCGGTATTTAGCGATGTAGCTGATATGGAAGGATTGAAAGATATTGTGTTAAGATCGAAAGCGTTGGGATTCGATGGAATGGGTTGCATACACCCGCGTCAGATAAAAGTTATTCACGAAAACTATGCACCTGCCAATGACGAAATAGAAAAAGCAAAGAAAATTGTTATCGCTTTTGATGAAGCTACGGCAAAAGGCCTGGGAGTGGTTTCGCTGGGAACAAAAATGATTGATCCGCCCGTTGTTAAAAGAGCTGTTCATACAATAGATGTAGCTGTTAAAACAGGAAAATTAAACATAAACTGGAAGGAGGAAGTGCATGTCTGAGAAATTTGTTAAAAATGCGTTGGGACGTATGATCCCTGTTGAAGTAAATGGAAGATTGCAGACCCCCTATATGGGCATTGGAAAATATAAACCAACCGGGCATAAATATGCTCCTCAGATTGCCAGTTGTGCAGATTTTCCGGCAGATGGAAATAAAACGGTTTCATCAATAAAAGATGCGTTAGTAAAAGCCGGATTGTGTGATGGAATGGTAATTTCGACTCATCATCATTTCAGGAATGGTGATCTGGTAGCAAACCAGGTTTTCGATATTGCTCATGAAATGGGAATAAAGGGACTGGTATGGGTTCCTTCAGCCTCTTTTGAATGCCATGTAGGGTTGATTAAGTATCTCGAAGATGGAACTATTCACCATATTGAAGGAAGCATGAATGGTTCCCTGGGACGTTTTACTTCCAATGGTAAAATGAAAGGAATGGGAATTTTGCGTTCTCATGGTGGCCGTTACCAGGCTATTCAGGATGGAGAAGTGGTGATTGATATTGCCGTGATAGCGGCGCCTACGGCAGATGCTTTTGGAAATGCCACCGGCGACAGGGGAGCGGCTGCCTGTGGGTTGTTGGGTTTTGCCCTGGCCGATTCACAGTATGCAAATAAAGTTATCGTTGTTACAGATACTTTGGTACCGTTTCCATGTGTTCCCTGGCAGATTCAGGGGAATTATGTAGATTATGTTGTTGTAGTTGATAAGGTCGGATTACCGGAAAAAATCGTATCCGGAACAACTGAAATAACAAAGAGTCCTGACAGACTCTTGCTGGCTGAAATGACGGCGCAGTTCTGCGATGAAGCAGGAATTGTCCGCAATGGATTTTCATTTCAGGCAGGAGCGGGCGGAACTGCACTTTCGATCGGGATTTATTTTGCCGAAATTTTACGTCAGCGGGGAATGAAAGCCCGTTTTGCCCGTGGCGGAAGCAATAAGTATTTAGTAAAAATGCTGGAAGACGGGCTGGTTGATTTTATTCTGGACGGCCAGACTTTTGACCTTGAGGGAGTACGTTCCATGCGTGAAAATCCGAACCATGTAAATACAAGCCCTTTTACAAGTTATAATTATCACGGAAAAGGAAATTTCGCATCATTGATAGATGTTGTTATTTTAGGAGCAACCGAAGTAGATGTGAATTTTAATGCAAACGTTGTTACGCATTCCGACGGAGTATTACTTCACGGTATCGGAGGCTGGCAGAATTGTCTTTTTTCAAAATGTACCATACTTCCTATCCCTTTATTCCGCGACCGTATGCCCGTAGTCCGCGATGAAGTAACTACTATCTGTGGTCCCGGCGAATTGATAGATGTGATTGTTACTGAAAGAGGCATCGCTATTAATCCGTTGCGAAAAGATCTAATAGAGAAAATGAAGAATTCTTCATTGCCTGTTAAGACTATTCAGCAACTTAAAGCAGAAGCAGAAGCTATTTGCGGTGTGCCTGAGAAACCTAAATTTACTAAAAAACCAGTGGCCGTTGTAAAATGGGTCGACGGAACTGTAATTGATACTGTATGGGAAATAGACCCAGGTTAGTTTAATATGTTTGATTTATTTGTTATTACAAATATCATGTTCCTTTCGAGCAAAAGTGTGAATAAGTTAATGTGATATGAAAAACAGATGGATTACAGGTATCCTATTAGGTGTCGGAGCCGGAATTCTTGATGTTACACCTATGATAATTCAGAAATTGCCCATTCAGGCTGATATATCCGCTTTTTCAATGTGGGTAGTTATCGGTTTTATCTTGTCTGTAACAACTTTAAGCATGAATCCAATCTTAAAGGGATTACTTATATCTTACCTTGTTCTGTTGCCAAATTTATTTGTTATAGGCTGGGATAATCCTGTTACATTAATTCCAATATTAATAATGACAACTATTTTGGGTGGGCTGTCAGGATTTATTCATGGAAAAGTGATAAAATAAAAATAGAATATATGAAATACGGTTTAATGTTATTTTTTATTTTACTGACATTTGTTGTCTTTTCACAAAATAAAAGTAATAGTTGGGATAAACTGACTCCCTTAATCGGGGAATGGGTAGGAGAAGGGAGTGGTGAACCCGGCCAGGGCGAAGGCGCTTTTACGTTTTTATTGGATCTTGATAAAAATATCCTGGTAAGAAAAAGTTTCTCAAAATATCCCGCAACAAATGATAAGCCTGCTGTTAATCATGAAGACTTAATGATTATTTATCCGGGTTCAAATAATGATTCTTATAATGCCATATATTTCGATAATGAAGGACATGTTATTCATTATGTTGTAGGTATAAATGAAAAAAAAATAGTATTCACAAGTGAAAAAACAACCGGAGATCCTGTTTTCAGGCTTTCCTATTCTTTTATCGATTCATTAACCGTTAACATTAAGTTTGAAATGTCGCAGGATGGTGATAAATTTTTTACTTATGTTGAAGGAAAAAGTAAAAAACAAAAATAAGTTCAGGCTTTATTTTATTAATGTAATCTTTCTTCATTTTAATCTTATAATTTATTGCTGAATTTTATAACTAATAGTATAAGTACTTCTTATAAGGAAATCAGTAATTTAGTAAATCATTACTTAAATTATGGCAAAAAACATGAAAAAATGAAAATTATTTAAATATCTTTATGCTGAAAATTTAATTTTTATCATTAATAATTCATGGACGATAAAAAAGATAATTCCAATGGTAAATCCAGGAGGGAATTTTTCCAGCAGTTAGGACTTTTGGGAGCCGGAACTATACTTGCAGGTGCTGCTACCTGGGCAGGCTATAACTACCAGTCAAAAAAGAAACCCGGTGATAGAATTAAAGTTTTAACAGCCGAGAATGAAGTTCTGGAGGTTGATGTGAATGATATTTCAAAGGTTAAACATCTTGTACAATTAAACCTGACCGAACTTCAACGCAGGGGCAGGGAAGGTATTCCCGGAAGAAGATGGATATGGGTCATCGATTTATCAAAATGCAGAAATGCCCGTAAATGTATGGCTGCCTGTCAGGGAGCTCATCATTTAAGGCCGGAACAAAGCCATATGAATGTTCTTAAAATCAAAGAATCGAAAGAAACCCCCGCCTTTTATATGCCAAAGCCCTGCCAGCATTGCGATAATCCTCCCTGTGTTTCTGTTTGTCCTGTAGATGCCACATTTAAGCGTCCCGATGGCCCGGTGTTGATAGATAATGAACGTTGTATCGGCTGTCGTTTCTGTATTGCAGCATGTCCGTACAGCGCCCGTATGTTTAACTGGACAGAACCGCTTATGGCTAAAGAAGACGAAAATCTTGAATATAATGTTGAGTTGAATATTCCTCAAAGAAAAGGGACGATAACGAAATGCCTTATGAGTGCTGACCGTCTGAGAGAAGGAAAACTTCCCTATTGTGTTTCTGCCTGTCCGAATGGCGTGTATTATTTTGGTGATGAGAACGAAGACTCTGTAACAAATGGTACCACTAAGGAAACGGTAAGGTTAAGCGAACTTCTTGAGAAAAATGCCGGATACCGGCTGATGCCTGAATTAGGAACCCAGCCGAGAGTTTATTATTTACCGGCAAAAGGAAAGTCTTATCCGTTTCAGGATGCAGATAAGGAAGAAGCAAATGAAAGACTGAAAGAATTTGAAGGTTAAAGACAAAAATATTTTTTATGAGTATTCATAATAATTTTGAGAAAGCAAGCGCCGATTTATTACGACCAATCAATTTTGGAAGTAATTTCAAGTTATGGATGTCGGTTCTTGTCATGTTTTTAACAGTATGCCTCTATGCATATTTTATCCAGTTACGCGATGGGCTTTGCGTTGCAGGAATAAGGGATTATGTTTCGTGGGGTTTGTATATATCCAATTTTGTGTTCTTTGTTGCAACCAGTCTTATCGGGATGCTTATCAGCGCAGTACTCGGACTGTCAGGTGTTAAATGGGCGGCGCCTTTGTCCCGTATTTCTGAAATAATTGCACTTGCTTTTGCAGCAGTAGCAGGCCTGGTAATTATTTCTGATATGGGACGCCCGGATAGATTTGCTTATTTGTTTTTATATGGCCGGATTCAATCTCCTATTCTCTGGGATGTAACAGTTGTTACAACTTACGTGGTTATCAGTGCCCTGCTCCTTTATCTGCCTATGATTCCTGATATTAAACTGTGTTATGAAAGACTGGATAAAATTCCTGCCTGGCAGAGGTCTGTTTATAAAATTCTTTCAGTTAACTGGAAAGGGTTGCCTGAGCAGGAAAATATCATCAGGAAATCTGTAAGAATACTTTTAATTTTAATAATTCCTGTTGCTTTGGCAATTCATACGGTAACCTCCTGGCTTTTTGCTTCAACCACACGTACAGGATGGGACAGCACCATATTCGGACCTTACTTTGTTACAGGCGCTTTTGTTTGTGGCGCAGCGGCAGTAATTATAGCCATGTATATTTTCCGTAAAAGCTATAAATTAAGCGAGTATATAACCGATCTTCATTTCGATAAAATGGGCAAGCTGCTGGTACTGGTTTCGTTAGTGTATCTGTATTTTAATATCAACGAATTTCTGGTACCCGGTTATAAACTTAAAAAGTTTGATGCTATGCACCTCGAAGAATTATTTGCCGGAAGATATGCCTTATTGTTCTGGGCTGTACAGATTTTAGGATTGGTATTACCCATCATTCTTTTATTATTTAAAAAAGGAAGAAAACCATTACCTATGCTCATAATCTCTTTTTTAGTGATTACCGGAGCTTGGTTTAAAAGATACCTTATTATTGTACCCACCATGGAAAATCCATATCTGCCGATACAGAATGTACCCCTGAATTTTAAAATTTATTCTCCCACAGCTATCGAAATTGCCATAACGGTTGCACCTATTATATTATCGATAATGATAATAACCATTCTTGCCAAAGTATTTCCTGTAGTCCCGATTAAAGAAGTTCATGGTGATAATAATGTTAATGAATAAGATAAGTGCTATGCAAACAATAGTTAAAAATATGTTCAGAATAATTCTTATCCATATAATTGTTCTGTTAACCTTTGTTGTTAACGCGCAAACATGGGATGTGCCGGCCGATAAAAAAAATAAAACTTCATCTTTCACTTTTACCAATGAAACTCAAAAGAAAGGAGAAGAAATTTTTTTAAAGACGTGTGTCGCCTGCCATGGTAATCCCGGGCAGGGAAATTTTAATAAAACATTAAACCCTGTTCCTCCGGATATTGTAACTGACAGGGTTCAGAAGCAAACCGACGGAGAATTGTTTTATAAAATTACCACCGGCAGGGGCCTGATGCCATCATTTAAAAATATTATTTCTGATAACGACAGGTGGAACATTGTTTCGTATTTCAGAAGTTTTAATAAAACCTATAAACAACCTCCTTTATCGGTTGCTGTTGATTCGGTAAAAATGCTTGCTGTACATATTTTTCCTGAATTTGATCCAAAAACAAATAAAGTTTCAATTACGTTAAAAGCATTTGAGAAAAACGATACTCTTGTTTTGAAAAATACAGAAGTGATTCTTTTTGCCCAACGTTATTTTGGTATTCTGCAAATTGATTCTACCCGCAGATCTGGTACTGACGGATCAGTTATTTTTAATTTCCCTGCTGATCTGCCCGGTGATAAAGAAGGTATGATCAACTGCCTGGTTAAAATTAACGATGAAATTTATGGTGAAGTTGAAAGAGAATTTTCAATGAAATCAGGAATCCCGACCGACAAACCTTCTTTAACCGAAAAAAGAGCAATGTGGAATGTTCTTTCTAAAGCACCTGTATGGTTATTGATTACCTATACTTTAGTAGTTGTTGGAATCTGGTCGTTTCTGATCTTAATTATTCTCAGGATTTTTAAAATAAATAAAATCGGAAAACAAAAAAAGTAATGTTATGAGGAATCTTATAAATGGGTACCTGTTTTTAATATCTGTACTTCTGTTTAATGGATTATATTCATTTTCTCAGAATGATACTGCAGAAGTTGGTATAAATGAGAAACTGGGACAAAAAATACTTCTCGATTTAAAATTTGTTGATGATAAATCGGATACTGTAACACTTCGGCAATTAATTAATAAACCGACAGTTTTTTCCTTTGTTTATTTTGATTGCCCCGGGTTATGCAGTCCGTTGCTAGAGGGAGTGGGAGATGTAATAAAAAAGACAGATCTGCAATTGGGAAAAGATTACCAGGTAATAACAATTAGCTTTAATTTCAGGGACACTCCGGAAAAAGCTAAAAAGAAAAAAGAAACCTTTACCAAACGATATGCAAAAAACAATAGCGACGGATGGATTTTTCTTACTACCGACAGTGCTACAATTTTTAAAATAACCCGTTCATTCGGTTATAAAATTAAAGCTGTGGGGCTCGATTTTGTTCACCCTTCTGCAATCGTCCTGGTAAGCCCCGAAGGGATGATTACCCGCTATCTGTATGGTATCTCATTTTTGCCTTTCGATCTGAAGATGGCTATTACAGAAGCCCAGAAAGAACAGGTAAGACCAACCATTCAAAAAATACTTTTGTACTGCTTCAGCTATGACCCGGAGGGAAAAAGATATGCTTTTGAAGTAACCAAGGTGGCCGCAACAATTATCATATTCGTTGTTGTTATGATTTTTATTCGTTTAGTAATAAAGTCCCGAAAGAAAAAAGTTTAAAAAATTTATAATAATGAATCAAAGTGAAGTGACTACAGGACATGTAAGTTACCTGGAACATAAAGGAAAATACAAAGGAATATTTTCGTGGATATTCGCAACCGATCATAAGCGGATTGCTCTTTTATATATGTATTCAATTGCTACTTTCTTTTTTGTGGGGGCAATACTCGGAGTATTGATGCGCCTGGAACTTATTGCTCCGGGCCAAACCATTATGGGGCCACAGACCTATAACGGTATCTTTACAGTACACGGAATTATTATGATTTTTATGGTAGTGATTCCGGGCCTTTCCGCTGTGTTTGGTAACTTTGTTATGCCTATTATGATTGGCGCCAGGGATGTTGCATTTCCCAGATTAAACCTGTTGTCGTGGTGGATTTATGTGTTTGGAGCCATTCTGGCCGTATTATCCCAGTTTTTAAGAAACGGACCTCCCGATACCGGCTGGACATTTTATGCTCCCTATAGCGTTGAAAGCGGAACTAATGTTATTATGGCAACTACGGCAGCTTTTGTTCTGGGTTTTTCATCTATTTTAACGGGTTTGAATTTTATTGTTACAATACACAGAATGAGGGCTCCGGGCATGACCTTCTTTAAAATGCCGCTTTTCCCGTGGTCTATTTATGCCACTGCCTGGATACAGGTTCTGGCAACTCCCATCATTGGAATTACATTGCTTATGCTGATTGCAGAAAGATTATTCAATATTGGTTTTTTTAATCCCGACCTGGGCGGCGATCCGGTATTGTTTCAGCACTTATTCTGGATTTATTCACATCCCGCTGTATATATTATGATTTTACCGGCAATGGGTGCCATAACAGAAATTATTCCTACATTCTGTCATCGGAAAGTATACGGGTATAAGGCCATTGCCTTTTCCAGTCTTGCTATTGCCGGTGTCGGTTACCTAGTCTGGGGGCATCATATGTTCACTTCCGGAATGAGCGACACTGCCCAATGGCTGTTCTCTTTGTTAACTTTTATAGTTGCAGTACCCAGCGCTATCAAGGTGTTTAACTGGCTTGCCACCATGTACAAAGGTTCTATCGATATCAAACCGCCTTTTCTTTATGCAGTTTCATTTATTTTTCTGTTTATGATCGGAGGCTTAACCGGTTTAATCCTTGGTTCACTGGCTACCAATATCCAGGTACACGATACTTCATTTGTGGTTGCACATTTTCATTACATAGTATTCGGAGGAATGGGTTTTGCATTTTTTGCCTCTATTCACTACTGGTTTCCTAAAATTTACGGAAGAATGTATAATTTCAGAATAGCAAATATTGCCTGGGGTATCTTATTTGTTGGTTTTAATCTGCTTTATTTTCCTTTGTTTATTATTGGAATAATGGGGATGCCCCGCAGGTATTTCGATTATTTGCCCGAGTTTCATTCAGGCCATTTTATCTCTACAATGGGTGCCTTTATACTTTTTATTGGTTTTTTACTAATGGTTTATAATTTATTCAGAGGTGCCAGAAAAGGTGCTATAGCTCCTTCCGATCCATGGAATGGAATTACCCTCGAATGGCAGCTGCCATCGCCACCCTCAGTAGAAAATTTTGATAAAATTCCGGTAATTACAGAAAGTCCGTATAATTTTAAATAAATCCTTTAAAAGGAATCAATATTAAGGTATGGAAGAACATCGCGACGATAAAGCTGCCAAGCTGGGTATGTGGATATTTATTTTTACGGAATTGCTCCTGTTTGGCGGACTGTTTCTGGTTTACTCTGTTTACAGGGCACAATACCATAAAGAATTCCACGAAGCAGCGCTGGAATTAAATGTTACCATTGGAGCTTTAAATACTGTAGTTCTTCTGATTAGCAGCATGACAGTGGCTATGGCGCTGACCGCATTGCAAAAGAAGAACAAAGGACTTAGTTTAAGATTGCTTGCAGTAACCTTATTAATGGCTTTTGTATTCCTTGTTAACAAATATTTTGAGTGGGGCGCTAAATTCCACCATGGACTATATCCGGGTTCTGAAGTAATGGCAAAACTCGAACACGGGTATTTGCTTTATTTCAGCCTTTACTTTTTTATGACCGGTTTACATGCGCTTCATATACTTATCGGGATGACAATTCTGACTATTGTTTATTTCAGGATCAGAAAAGAAAAAATTCATTCCGAAAAGTTTGTTTTTCTCGAAAACGGAGCCTTGTACTGGCATCTTGTCGATTTAATCTGGATTTTCCTGTTTCCTTTGCTTTATTTAATAACCTGAACTGAAAATATTATGGGTATGACAAATCATGCAGAATATCATATTACACCGTATAAGACATTAGGGATTATTTTACTGATTCTGTTAACGCTTACTGTTGTAACAATTGAAATTACGTCAATTAATCTTGCTGCCTGGACTGTGGGAGTTGCGTTATTAATTGCATGCATTAAAGGGTACCTTGTACTTACTTATTTTATGCATTTAAAGCATGAGAGCCGGGTATTAAAAGTTATGGTAGGAATGGTTTTTTTGCTCTTTGCCGCTGTCATTATTATTACTTATGTTGATTATTTAAACCGTTAATAAATTATTCTTATGTATTCCGGAGCTTCCAATTTTGTGCATGGTGTAGATAAAGTATTTTACATAATACTGGGAATATCATTCTTTTTTCTGATAGTCATTACGTTTCTGATGATATTGTTTATTATTAAGTATAATAGAAAGAAAAATAAAATTGCCGTCCAGGTAAAAGAGAAAGCATATCTTGAAGTAACCTGGATTCTTGTTCCAATGGCGCTTGTTCTGCTTATGTTTTATTATGGATGGGAAGGTTTTCTGCCCATGCGAAAAGTACCGGAAAATGCAATGGTCGTGAAAACCACGGGTCAGATGTGGCAGTGGACTTTTGAATATCCCAACGGAAAAGTTTCACAGGATCTGATTTTACCTGTTAATGAACCCGTAAAGCTTGATTTGATTTCCAAAGATGTTATTCATGGATTATTTATTCCTGAATTCAGAGTAAAAGAAGATGTTGTTCCTGGCAAGTATAATTATGCCTGGTTTATTCCCCAGGAAACAGGGGATTTTGATATTTTCTGTTCCGCCTATTGCGGGGTACGGCATTCTTATATGCATTCTTATGTGAAAGTCGTTTCAAAAGAAGAGTATCGGAAAATACTTGCGGAATTACCGGATAAACCGGCAGAAGGAACAACCGATGGTTTAACAGTCATACAGAATAATGGTTGCGTTGGATGTCATTCTCTTGACGGTACCATTATAGTAGGTCCGTCTTTCAAGGGTTTGTTTGGTTCTTCTATTATAGTAAATACAGATGGCATTGAACGTACGTTGACTGTTGATGAAGAATATATTAAAAGCTCAATATATGAACCTAATAAGGATATTGTTAAAGGTTTTAATACCGGGCTGATGAAATCATATAAAGACATTATCAAAGAAGAAGATATTGTAAAGATTAACGGGTATCTGAAAACTTTAAAATAGTATAATCTGAGATTTGCTAACACACATATATTTTTTTCCTTATTAAAGTACAGGGTTTCCTTAGCTGTAACTTTTACTTCAGTATCCGGTTACCTTATTTTCTTAGGAAAATTTGATTTACCTCTTTTGTTTTTAGCTTTTGGGGTATTCCTGATAGCAGGAGGCGCCAGTGCTTTTAACCAGATACAGGAAAGGAAACAGGATGCCTGCATGAACAGAACTATTCATAGGCCATTACCATCCGGAAAAATAACTTTGCAATCCGCTATCTGGATTTCCATTCTGTCTTCAGCAGCAGGTTTTATTATTCTTCTTATTTTTTCCGGAATAGTTCCTGCAATGCTGGGACTATTTAATATAATATGGTATAATCTGTTCTATACAAATCTGAAAAAAATAACCCCTTTTGCCGTTGTTCCCGGTGCCCTTACCGGCGCTGTACCTGCTTTTATCGGGTGGACTGCTGCAGGCGGATTTGTTTTCGACCAGAAAATTATTTTAATAGGTTTTTTTCTGTTTATCTGGCAGATTCCTCATTTCTGGCTCCTGCTGATGAAATACAGCGACCAGTATGAAAAAGCCGGTTTTCCATCCATACATAATACATTAAGTAAAGAAAACCTTAGGTTTATTACTTTAGCCTGGGTTACTGCAACGTCTGTCGTATCCATTATGTTTCCGTTTTTTAGCGTTATAAATTCCCTTCCTTTAATTATTTCAGTCATTTTTTTGAATGTTTGGTTTGTATATACTTTTACCAGGTTAACATTTAAATTACAGGCAGAGATAGATTTTAAAAAAGCTTTTCTGAGTATGAATGCTTATATGATTTTATTCCTGCTTTTTTTAATTGTATATTTTATGTTTGCCATCTGATATTCGTATAAATACCTGTTTAAATCCCGTATAATTTACCTTAATTTTAGGTTTATCTGCCCTTGATAAGAGTCTGCCAGGCCTTTACTTTTACTTTTACCAATTTAACCACCAAAGCTATGGTATTCATGTATTATTATAGACTTCTTCATTATTGGTTCTTAATACTTTTATTTAATAGCCTTTCTCTATATAATAATTGTAATGCTCAAACAGTTCAGTCAAATAATAATAGCATAAACCCGGTCATAAGTTTTAATTCACTTGAAAATAACAATGAAGAACAAATAATAGCTAAATGGAGAAGTGAGAAGATTATTCATCATTTAAAGTTAACAAAGAATGAACAGGAATTATTAATTCAGATCAAACAACTGGAAAATGAGGCTAATCAGTGCCTTAATGATGCCGGGCAGGTGGCTAAAGAAATTAATGAAATGAATAAAATATTAGCAAAAACGGAAGACTCAAACGATTCTCATTTAAAAACAGAAAGAAAAATTAAAAGATACGAAAATTATGAATTGTCGTTAAGATTTGATGCTGAGGAATTATTTGAAATGAGTAATAGTATGTTGTTTAATATATATAATGATCATTTTCCTACAAGTATTATGTTGATTTCAAAAGATAACAATTATCAGCAACAGATTAATGAATTAAGCGCCGATGCCCAGGAGTTGTTCGATAAATCGTTGAAAAGCCAGGAGAAAGCTTATAATAATTCAAATTATCAAAAAGGATTGGATTACCTGGTTAAGGCAAATTTCTTTAAAAGAGAAGCATTAAAAAAACAAGAACAATCTTATGCGTTATATTATAATATACAAAGTGTTATTGATAAAGATAAGGACTTGCATGCTTTACTTGATCCTGGTAAATCAGAAATGAATGAAAATTATGATGTGGAAGTGCAGGACGATTCATTAGCGAATAATAAATCCAATTTAATATCCTGTTATTCAGATAGTATTGATAATTCAAAAAACACAGGGTTACCGGAAGGTGAAAGAGAAATATACAAAGTACAAATAGGTGCATTTAAAAATCCGGTAGACATTAGAAAATTTCACGGACTAAGTACCTTATCGGTTGACAGTACCGACCAGAAAGTGTATACAAAATATATGGTCGGCAAATACTTTTCATATAATGCTGCATGCGAAGCAAAAAGAATAATAATTAGCACAACCCACTATGAAGATGCCTTTATTGTTGCTTACAAAGGAGTTGTAAGAGTACCTGTAGATAAAACAGTAAATATTCCTGAAAATATGGCGATTATAAAGAAATAAATCAGTGAGAAATTAAAAAAAACAGTTTAAATAATAATTATAATTCAATTGACGTATGATTAATTATTTGTATAACGAAGCGCTTGATTATTATGATATTCGTGTCTATGGACATAGTACCGTTAATGAAATAATAACGTACACCAATAACTTTATTAAGAAAATAAAGTCAGCGAATATCAGAATAAATGCAGATTTTAGTAAGTCCAGGATCAATTTATCATTGGAAGATCTTAACTGCTTAAGAGAAAAAATAAAGGTTTATAATCAAGATATAGATATAAGAGCTTCTATTATACAGCAAGATCCCATGCTTACTGCATATACAATATTGTTTTTAGAAAACTGTATTAAATCAAAAATTTGTATTCATTTGTTTTCGACACACGAAGCGGCAATAAAATGGTTACTGATAAACTCCGGCAAAATAAATATTAATTCGGAAGCTATTTGAATTATTAATTATAACGATGTTATCATAAGCTTTTAAATAGTAATCACTGCCATAGATATTGCTTGTAGTATGAATTTATGGTTCGTTCATTCAATAACCGTAAAAATACCTTCTCAAAACACGTGTAAATCCTTATGAGATCAGGATATTCCGCTCTATAAGCAGGGGGTGTTTCAGTTGTAATTTTACACTATATCAGAAAACACCAAAACCATGAAATCACTTGTATTAATTTTAGCCGCTTATTTTTTAATAAGCACCGGAATCTCAGCCCAGGAAGGATACGATTATATGGGTATTCCGTCTGATTATAAATCACCTGTAGCAACAGATATTCTTACATTAAAAAGTACTCAGATTTTAATTACACCTGTCATTAAACAATTTCCATCGCCTTCTTCATTGCCTACATCTATAGCATTTCATGATGGATTTCTGTGGGTTATTGGCTATAATGATTATGTGGTTTATAAAGTATCTCCTTCTACCGGTGATGTAGCCGGAACAATTCCAATATCAATCCAGAAACCTTATGGTATTACTTTTTTGAACAACAGTCTTTGTATACTGGATAATAATTCAAAAAAAGTATTTGTTTATACGAATTCAGGTGTGGTGCTGGATACTATTGATCTGGCATTGGTTTCGAATCCTCTTTATCCCACCGGCCTGTGTTTCGCTGATAATGAATTCTGGTACAACGATACTAAGGGACCAAATCCATCTGCAGCAAATGATTCTATCTTTGGCTTTTCAGAGCAATTAGTGACAAATCATGAATTTGAATCGGTTGGTGCATTTCCCTCTGGCATTACCTATGATGGTAATTATTTATGGGTTAATGATAATCCAAGCCAGACAACGAACATGCTGGATCCGATATCACATTCAGTAGTTAAATCTTTTAAAGCTCCCGGTGGAGCTTATCCTAATGGTGTTGCTTTTGACGGGCAGGGATTATGGATTATTAATAATGCTTCAGATTCTATATATTTTATGATTCCGGAAGGTATAACAAGTATTAATTCAATAAGTGATAATCCTAAAAGCATAAATATATATTCCTCCGGCAATCAGATATATTTTAATTACAAGCCTGAGTGGGCCGGAAGTGAAATTATAATTTTTGATTGTACAGCTAAAGTTATCTGTAATAAAACGCTGCCTTCGGGTAGTGCTGATAGTTGGGATACCACATTGGACGGAATAAATAATGGAATCTATCTGGTTTGTGTTTATAACAAGGAAAGTAAATTTTCAGAAAAAGTTATCTTAAACCGATAATCAGATTCTGGTTTATATGTTTAGTCTCTTATAATATTGATGTTGAATCTGACATAACCTGTTTTTTGTGTTCATGTCTGAATAAAATGAATAATGTATTCAGAAAAGCAGGAATTTTGTAAATTTAACTCGCCATTTGCCTTAAAAAATGAAATCAGCCGGTAATCATATTGCATCGATACTCATAGTTGATGATATGCCCAAGAATATACAGATTCTTGGAAATCTTCTCAGGCAATCAAATTATAATGTTGAGTTTGCAATGAATGGTCCCGATGCTCTTGATTGGATACGTACACATAAGTTCGACCTGGTTTTATTAGATATAATGATGCCCGGAATGGATGGCATTGAAGTTTGCAAAATAATTAAAGGAAATCATGCTACCCAGGATATTCCGGTTATTTTTATCACGGCTAAAAACGATACGAAAGATATCACACAAGGTTTTGAAGCCGGCGCTATCGATTATATAACTAAACCCTTCAATACCGTAGAACTTCTTGCAAGAGTATCAACACATTTAAAAATCCAGTCGCAGAACAAGGAACTTATATATCAGAATTCTTTTAAGAACATTCTCATGTCTGTGATTGCTCACGATCTTAGAACACCCTTGTCTATTATATCTAATATGATAGGTGTTGCCAAAATAAAAAAAGATCAGCAAAAAACAGAGGAACTGGGGGAAACTTTGGATATTATTGATCTTTCAATAAAAGAATCTTTTCATATTGTTAATGATTTATTGGTATGGGGAAAGATTCAGTTTGAAAAAGTTAAAATGGTATCTGCTTCATTTAATTTATTTGCTTTAGTAAATGAAATAGTGTTTGTATTTTCTGTTGTTTCGGATGAGAAAAATATTAAAATATTAAATAATGTTCGTACAGATGTATTTATTAAAACGGACAGGGATATGTTAAAGATAATCCTGAGAAATCTCCTTTTTAATGCTATCAAATTCACGCCAGAGAAAGGTGAAATTCAGATTTCTTACGAAATTATCGAAAACGATTCATACTCCATTAATGTGAAAGATTCAGGTGTCGGAATCAATAAAAAGAAACTTCAGCAATTATTCTCATCAGAGCAGAAGTATCTTCCTGTAAATACATTCTCAGAATCTGGTATGGGACTTGGGCTATTCTTGTGCAAGGATATTGTTGAATTTATGAGTGGCAATATTAGCATAGAAAGCGAAGAAGGAAAAGGAAGTACTTTTCAGATAAATCTTCCTCTAAAGTAATTGTTCTCGGGAGATTAAAAACTGTTTTGAAATCTTACCATTTATTAATTCCCTGAAGGGAAATACCCTATGTTTTTATTATTTTTTAATGCTTATTTCATATCAATAAAAATAAAACTAATGATACGTTGTCTATAGGACATTAAGCAGATCAAAACAAGAAATCAAAACGGTTTCTTATATTCCCGGGAACTGGCATTCAGGTAATCAGATTTACCGGTTAATATTTTTCAGGATGAGGTGCTATTGTTAATCTCATGTAATCTCTTCAGTAAAACCGGGTACTTATTTAACAAAGATTTAAGTTTTTCTATATCGAAGTTCAAAATACAGGAAGATATTTCATTACTGAAAGAAATTACAATATCAAATTTATATTTATTTCCTGTTCTTAACAATAAGCCTGCGAATTCTTCAGCCGTTGACATGGATGGCCTTGTCTTAAGTTTCTCCCAAAGAGGTGATGCAGATTTTTCTAAAACCTGAAGAACTTTGGGTGCCAGGTGAGTCTGTTCTTCTTTTACAAAAAACGGAATATTATTTTCGATAACTGTTTGAGTATTTTCGATTTTTTCAAAAGGCAGAATTTTCATTAATTCTATATAAATATCTTCCAATATAAAAGGTTTATTTATTTGCCCCCTAAAAAGGTTTAAGCGCATATCTTCTGAAAATCTCTGAAAGGTTGATGATGCAGTCATGGAAATGACAGGAATATCTTTTATTTTTTTATCTTTTTTTATCAGTTCCATAGTTTCAAATCCATTCATCCCGGGCATTAATATATCTAAAATGATAGCCCCTGGTTTTTCTTTTTTTGCTATGGCTATTCCTTCTGTTCCGCTTGTAGCAGTTAATATTTCTACATTAGAATCTTTGAAGAAACTTTTGAACATCATAAGAATCAGCGAATCGTTATCAACAACTAGTACTTTTGACTTGTTAAATATGATACGGTTGATATTGACCGACCTGGAAATAATTTCGGGTGCACATAATTTAGATAGTTTAACCTCATTAAATAAGATAGTGAAAATACTTCCTTTGTTAGGGGCGCTCTTTAAACTGATTTTTCCATTCATTAATTCAACCAACCGCTTGGTAATAGCAAGACCTAACCCGGTTCCTCCGTATTTTCGCGTATCCTGTTCTTCCTGTTGTTGGAAGTTGTTAAATATAATATTCTGGTGTTCGGGAGCAATACCTATTCCGGAATCTTCTACATCAATGGTTACATTAACAATGTTTGAATTTAAAAACTGGTGATGAAGATTAATCCTGATAAACCCGGTATCGGTAAATTTTACTGCATTTCCAATAAGATTTATCAATATCTGACGTATCCGTAGCTCATCAAATTCTAAAGAATCGGGGAAATCGTCGGGAATATTACAGATTACATTTAATTGTTTTTCTGCAGTTTTAAATGCGAAAATTTGTACGGTTTCATTGACTAATGCCTTGAGATTTACCGGTTCGTTCTGAATTCTTAGTTTCCCGGCTTCAATCTTTGACAGGTCAAGGATGTCGTTAATAAGGCTGAGTAATGTCTGGCCGGAAGACTTAATAGATTCGACATGCTCTTTTAAGTCTGAACTTTCTAGTTTGTTATGTAGCAGACTTGAGAATCCGATAACAGCATTCAACGGAGACCTTATTTCGTGGCTCATATTGGCCAGAAATATACTTTTTGCACTGTTAGCTGTTTCTGCAATGTCTTTTGCCTCTTGAAGTTCTTTAACAATGGTAGCGCGTTCAGTAATGTTTTTATAATTCCAAACCCTGCCTACAATCTGATTTTCTATTTTCTGAGGCAGAGTGTGTCTCTCAAAAATGCGTCCGTCTTTAAGTTCAAGTTGATATGTGTCAGACATCTCAGGAGACTGATTTATTAAAGCCAATCGTTCTTTGGCGTTTTCCGGATGAGCTAATTGTTTGTTTATCATTTCCGCGATTAACGTCCAATCGCCTTTTATAATCTTGGATTCAGGGATATTCCATAATTCAATAAATCTTTTATTGAAAGTTGTTATTATATTCTCATGATTAACTACAATAATTCCTTCGTCTGTTGATTCAATAGTGGAATAAAGTAAAGAAACGGTATGTTTTAATTCAGAAGTTCTTTTAATTACCAGGTCTTCCAGTTTTTCATGGTAAACAGCCAGTTCTGTTTCAATTTCTTTTCGCTTGGTAATATCTTCTTTTATTGCTATAAAATGAGATATGGTTCCATCCGGTTGCTGAATAGGTGATATGTAAGCAGTTTCCCAATAAACAGAGCCATCTTTTTTTATGTTTAAAAATTCACCTTTCCAGTCTTTCCCGGATAGGATAGTTTTCCATAATTGTTCATAGTCTTTTTTAGTGGTGTGTCCCGATTTTAGTATTTTTGGACTTTTTCCAATCACTTCATCGTATGTATATCCTGTTATCTCGGAGAACTTTGGGTTAATATATTCAATTTTGCCGGTTTTGTCGGTAATAACAATTGATGCAGGGTTCTGTTCAACTGCTCTGGACAGCTTGATTAATTGTTCTTCCTGTTTTTTCCGTTCAGAAATGTCTTTTACAAAGCCTAAAAATTTATCTTCCGAGATTTTTACAGCGCTTAACAAGCCATAAAATGTCGAGTTATCTTTTCGTTTATATGTGAATTCGTTTGAATATCTCCCTGAAATCTGCAGAATATTTATTGATTCACTCCTTTTTTCCTTATCATTTAAAACTACAGTTTCCCAGATATGCAGTTTTAGCATTTCTTTTTTACTGTATCCCAATAGATTGCATCCTGCAGGATTAGCGTCGGTATACGAACCATCTGCGTTTACAATAAACACGCCTTCGGGTGCATTTTCTATATAACTTCTGAATTTTTCCTCACTTTCGAGTAAAGTACGTTCGGCTTTTTTCCTGTCGTCAATATTTCTTGTAACGCCGTGAATTCCGACAAGTTCATTGTCGTTGTTAAAAAAAGGCGTTATAATTAATTCACCCCATTTGGTGGTTCCGTTTTTACACAAATATTCCAATTCAATACGGTTCGAATAATGTGCCAGTCGTTCAGGATATTTCTGGTAAAGTTGCAATTCTTTTGTCAGAAGATGTGAGGCGTATTCGGCAGATTGTTTGGTGAAACGGGTATCGATACTTTGCTGCAGGTATTCTTCAATTGAATATCCTGTAAATTTTTCGATAGAGGGAGAGACAAAGAGACTTTTTCCGTTAAGATCCATCAACCAGACAACATCGGTGATTTTTTCGGAGATAAGTCGATAAGTTTCGTTGCTTTTCTGGATTATTTCCTGGGCATGTTTTCTTTCGCTAATATCCCTGGTTATTCCTAAGAATCCGATCAGCTTTTGTTGATTGTCGCGTAGCAGGGATGCCTTGGTTTCGGTCCATATAATACTCCCGTCTTTGCATAATAATTCCAATTCAAAAATTCTGCTTCTGTATAAATCCGCTTTGCCGGTCATTTCAAGTTCAAATTCTTCCTTTACGGCTTCCTGAATGAGATTTAATCCATCCGGTGTTAAGGATTCACTTACCGGTTTATTAATTATTTCTTCGGGTTCAAAACCTCTTAGTTTTTTTATGGACGGGCTGGCAAAAGTGAATTTCAGTTCCAGGTCAAGGATAAATATAACATCTGCGGAGTTATCTGCCACCAGCCTGTATTTTTCTTCGCTGAGCTTAAGCGCAATTTCAGCCTGTTTGCGCTCTGTTATATCTCTCAGGATTACCTGGATTGCTTTTTCGCCATTAATTATAAAGGGAGTCGCAGCAACTTCAACATCAACAATGGTTCCATCAATCCTTACAATTTTTTCTTCTGTTATAGGAGCGGTAGTTCCTTCTTTAATCATTTTATCAATCCGTTGTTTTATCTTTTCGTGATAATCGGGATGAAAAAGATCGAATGGAGATTTTCCGATTAACTGATGTGGATTACTGGCACCAAAAAGTTTTAAAGCCGCATTGTTTAAATATGTTATTGTATTGTTCTGATTAATATAAATGGCATCAATAGAAATTTCGATAAGGGTTCTGTATCTTTCTTCACTTTCTTTAAGGGTTTCTTCTGCCTTTTTTTGTTCGGTAATATTTTTAAATGACCAGACCCTTCCTTTTGGAATCCCATCATAGAACATTGGTTTCGAGACTCTTTCATATATCCTGTTGTCTTTAAAATATATTATATCGCAGATCTCCAGGAAAGGTTCGTTATATATTTTGGATATCCTATTTAGAAACTCGTCAGGGTCGGATAATTGATGGTAAATGTAATTCATTAAAGCATCATCCTTTCGGGAAACAAGAATTTCTTCGGGTATTTGCCATAACTCGGCGAATTTTTTATTTGTTTTTAATACGGTACCATCAAGACTTACAACAAGAATGCCGTTGTCCGTTGAATCGAGCGTTGCTTCAATCAACGAAAGAGAATTATTTAACTTTATTTCAGTTTGTTTACGTTCTTCAATTTCTTTTTCTAAATCTTCGAGCAGGTTAAGGGTGGCTAATTTACTTTTCTTTATTTCTAAAAAAGAATCCTGCATTTTTTTTTCGGCCAGGTATTTCTCGGTAACATCAGAAAAAACTAAAATAATACCTTTAATGTCATTATTGTTATCCCGGATAGGTGCTGCGCTGTGTGAAATCTGGTATTCTTTTCCATTCCGGTCAATTAAAACTGTGTGATTAGTGAGCCCGGTTACCTTATTTTTTTCTAAAACAATTTCTGCGGGATTCTCAACAAGTGCACGGGTCTGGGTATTAATTATTTTAAATACATCTTTCAGTACAGTGTTTTTTGCTTCGTCAAAAGCCCAACCGGTCATTTGTTCAGCAACTTTATTCATCCTTGTTATTCTGCCGTCTATATTGGTAGCAATTACTGCGTCGCCAATTGAATGAAGTGTTATATGTAAGTTTTCTTCACTTGCTTTTAACGCTTCTTCAGCTTTTTTACGTTCATTTATCTCTGTCAGGAGTTTTTCGTTGGTGTTTTGCAGGTTTATAAACTGTTCTTTGAGTCTGGCTCCCATCAGTTTTAATTCAATATGAGTATGTACCCTGGCAAGTAATTCTTCCTTCTGGAATGGCTTTGTTACATAGTCAACGCCTCCCAGTTTAAATCCATTAAGTTTATCATTTGTGGCATCAAGAGCACTGATAAAAATGATAGGAATTTCTTTTGTTGTTTCATCTGATTTTAACTGTTTACAAACATCAAAACCGCTGATATCCGGCAACAAAATATCTAGCAAAATTAAATCCGGCAGTTCGGACTGAGCTGATACAATAGCTTCGTATCCTGTTTTTGCAGCATAAACTTTATACCCCTGAATGGAAAGAATTTCGGTTAGTAAAAGTAAATTATGTAAAACATCATCAACTATCAGAATCTTTCCCTTTGTATTTATATTAGTGTTTAGCATATCTGAATTCATTTTTCTGAGTCTCAGGGATTGTTTAATAATCTATGTTTTTTGTACAGGTATGAGGAACAGATTCCATTGCAGGTTTATCAAAAGAAAATCCCCTGGCAGGTTTATTCATTTTTATGGTGTCCGTATTGGCCACAGCAGAGACATGTCCGGAAAGCGGTTTTTTGTTCAGCATGCTTATGTTAATGAAGTTATAATAAGATTGTTGCGTTTTCATGTTTTGGAAAATTTTATTGTCATAAAGATACTCTATTCCCGGTTGTTTTTTCATCATATCGAAAATGTTTTAGTTACTAAATGATAGCAACAGTAGCCCAGGGTCAGGGAAAATTTCTGCTTTTTGATCCCATGTTCTGCATTAGTCCATTTTGTTTTTATATTTTTCATAACCACCGGACTTCTTTAAGAGTTCGTTTATTTCTTTTTTTAATTCAATCATTTTTATTTCCCGATTAACCAATAACTTGTTAAAGCGTTCGAGTTCATTTGATTTTTCTTTAATTATTTCTTCGGCATGCTTACGTTCATTAATTTCTTTTTCCATATCTTCCATCAGTTTTTGCATAGTTAATTTATTGGCTTTTAAACTAATGTTTGCGTTTTCAATTTTCCTGATATGTTCGGTTATTAAATCTTCGGTATGTTTGCGCTCTGTTATATTACGATCGACTCCCCGGTAACCCAGCAGATTTCCTTCAACATCGAAAATGGGAACTCCGCTTGTTTCTACTATAACTTTATGCCCGTCTTTATGGATAAAAGTATTTACCAGGCTATTAAATGATTTTCCTGATTTTACAATATCCCTAGAAATCTTTTGAATGACTTTTGCCTCATTGGGTGGCATAATCTCAAAAGGCATTTTACCAATAAGTTCGTGTGGTTTGTATCCCAGAATATTTTCAATTTGTGGACTTATATATGTATATTTCTCATTAACATCAGTTTCCCAGATTATATCCGAAGATGTTTCAACCAGGTTCCTGAATTTCTGTTCACTGTTTACTAATGCAGTTTCTGCTTTATGCCGCTCACTAATAATAACCTTAAGCGATTTGTTCTTGATATAAATATGTATAATAATAAAGAACAGAATTAAAATTAATATTATTAATGCAAATGATTCAATAACAGAATATAATACATTGTTTGTCCACGATTCGGTATTGAAATCCATCCCAAAAACAGATGTTGTTTTCCCGGTATATTTATCTTTTATGGGTACATAAATACTTTTCCATGTACCCCATTGGTCGGTAAAAGATGAAGTAATATGCTCTTTTCCATCGATAAATGGTTTCTTATCTTCGGGTTTGGCTTCTGTGTATTCCTGGCCGGGAGGTGAAAAATTTTCCGAGGTTTCCGGTTCTGAGTCGGCAATGAAAAATATTTTTTCGTTTCTTTCAATCCATATATAGGCAAATCTTATTTTTTTATTGACTCTTACAATTTCTCTTAAATGAAATTTTACATCCAGGTATTGTGAATTATTGGTATCTTCCGGACAGGCGTTTAGTTTACTGATTTCTTCTTTTGGCAACAATGCTTCACAGGCTTTTGCCACTTGCAAAATATTTTCAGCTTGTTGTTTTTCTTCTTTTATCCATGAGTGGTTTACGTAGAAAATACAGAATGCAAGAAGCAGGCAAAAGGCACCCCATTGCATAAATCTTTCTGTGATTGTTAATTTTTTCATTAATAATCGTTTGTCTGTAATAATTTCAATTAGTTAACCTGATCTTTGATCTTATATTTTTCCTGCTTTCCCGATTTTATCATCAATTCGTTAATTTCTTTTTTTAAATCTATCATTTTTATTTCCCGGTTAACCATTAAATTATTAAAACGTTCCAGCTCGTTTGATTTTGCTTTAATTGCTTCTTCAACTTCTTTTCTCTCTGTTATATCAATAAAAGTTATAACTGTTCCGGTTATTATTCCGTTTTCTTTTACAGGCGCACTGCTGTATTCCACATAAAAACTTGTACCGTCTTTTTTCCAGTAATAATCTTCCCCTTTATAATATTTTCCGTCCTTAATTGTCAGATAATTCGGACATTCTTCCATGGGAAAAGGAGACCTGTCGGGATGCGAATGGTGAAATAAAGAATGGCTGTGTTTTCCGGTCAGTTCTTCAGCTTCATATCCAAGTAATTTCAAAGCCATAGGATTAGCAAAAGTAATATAACCGTTTATGTCAATCCCTAAAATTCCTTCTCCTGCAACATCCAGTATCAATTTAACTTTTTCATTGGTTCTATTTAGTAATTCTTCCGCCTGTTTTCGTTCTGTAATGTCTGAAATAATTCCATGCCATAGTGTACTTCCGTCTGTAAGACGTTCAGGCTGTGCGTCGCATAAACGCCAGCGCAATCCCTGGCGGGGCAGTACTACTCTGAACTCTGAGTGGTAAGGCTGAAGTGTCCTGGCAGATTCCTTGATAGATTTTACAATATAGTCGTAATCATCGGGATGTATTCGTTTGAATACGGGAGTAGCATCTTCACGGACATCATCCGGAGAATGTTCATAAATATCATTTATGCCCGGGCTTGAATAAGGAAAGCATGAGCGTCCGTCGGGGAATAACCGGTACTGATAAACTACACCCGGCACCTGTGCTGTAAGATTGGAAAGCAGGTCGTAACTTTCTTTCAATGCTTTTTCTACCAGTTTTTGTTCCGTTATGTTGCGCGTAATTCCTAAAAGTTTACCGTCAGGAAGTAAGGTAATGCTTGTTTCAACGGGAATTAATTTTCCGTCTTTTGCCCTGATGGTACGTTTCCTTATTATGGAGTTCTTTGTTTTCAGATCGTCAATATTCAGGGGCATTTCATTTTCTCCCGGTACGCTTAAGTCTTTGAAAGAAAGCTTATATAATTCCTCTTTGGTATACCCGGTCATTTTTAATGCAGCTGAATTAGCATCAGTATACCTGCCATCTTTTTCTAAAATAAAAATGCCATCATGCGCACATTCAAACAGTACTTTAAACTCTTTTTCACTTTTTGCCAGTTTATCGGTAATTTGTTTTCGTTCGGTTATGTCTATTAAAGTTCCTTCGATAATATCGTTTTTTAACCGGGCATTCAGCAGAAAAATTTTTTCTTGCATGTGATTTGTTAATGCAATAAATTCGAAACCAATAACACAAAAGTTTTCTTTTAATTGCTGAATTAATATTTCACGTTGTTTTTGATCTTTATAGACTGTAACTGAATTTAATGACAACAATTTCCCTGTTGAACCATAATCAAGAGCTTTTACAATATAATCATTAACAAAGAGTATTTCACCGTTAAGTTTTGATATGTAAACGCCAACCAGAGTGTTATTAACCATATCCCGGTATTTCTCTTCACTTTCTTTTAAAGACTTCTCTATTTTTTTCCACTCTGTTATATCCTGAAAAGTCCCGGATATGCTCGTTACTTTGTTAGCTGTAATGTTAGCCTTCCCAAGGGCATGAATAAAAAGACGGTTCTTTTTATCAGTAATAATTTCCAGTTCTAAATCAAAGGGTTCGCCATAATCTATTGCACGCTGAACAGCTTTTTCGATGATTGATTTAGACTCAGGCGAGTAGAAATTTATGGCTTTTTCGATGGTTGGTGTGAAAGAGAGGTCTAATTCATGAATATTATAAACTTCATTTGTCCATTGTAATTCCTGTGTTTTGATATTAAATTCCCAACCGCCTACTTTAGCCATTTTACCTGTTTCGTTAAGTAATAACTGACTTTTCTTTAGTTCGACATTTGAAGATTCAATCTCCAGTATATTACCAATATGCGATTCTTTTAAAGTGTTGTATTTTTTTTGAAGTTCCTGTAGCTCTCTTAAAAGATCATCTTTCGATTTTTCCTGACTGTTCATACTATTTAACAGATAAAAAATAATAAAAGTAAAATTAATGCTTTTTTAACATGAAAATGTCTGTTATTAAACAGGATGAAGGGTGTTATTAATCCCCCACAATTATCAATAATAATTTGTAATAATATAAAAAGAATGGCGAATGATTGCAGGTATTTTTACCCGTTTTTTAGAAATAACTTTGTGAATACAACCGTAATTATAATTTTTTACAGGAATAAAAATAGCTTATACTAACCCTGTTATCCCTGATATAAAAGGCATGGAATAAGTATCAGAACCCTGCTGGTGAATTAAGAAACTGTTTATAGAAAACCTCGTGAAGGTTTAAGAATTGTAATAATATAAAATAAGAATTCAACATCATTGTAGATGATGCACTAAAAAACAATGAGGCTGTATTAAAATCATTCAAAGCTGTTATTTTGAGCGGAGTCGAAAAATAAACAGCATTGAATGTCGGCACATTTCGTCCCGATAGTTATAGGGATCGCTCAAGGTGACTTTTATTAATTTTTTTTTGGTTTTGATACAGCCTCTTATTGCTTAATTTTTAGGGACAGAAAGGTATCTATCTGTCCGTCAGGCAGATTTAAAGTCAACTGCCTTTATTGTAAAATAGATTCAGAACTTTTCTAAATCTTAATCAATTTATTTTTTATGGCATAGGTTACTAAACCTACCGTATTTTTTGCACCTACTTTTGAAATAAGGTTTGCGCGGTGTCCGTCAATGGTTCTGGGGCTGAGAAAAAGTTTTTCGGCAATTTCGTGATTATTTAAACCTTCTGTTATCAGTTGAAGTACTTCAATTTCCCGTTTTGAAAAGTGAATATTTTCTTTTCCATTATCGATAGACGGTCTTTCCACGAATTTAGAGGTAAGAATGGTAAGCAGCTCTGTTGAAAAGTAGCTTTTACCTCCAAGCACTGATTTTATTGCCCGCGCTATATCTTCTGTATCTACATTTTTCAGGAGAAAACCTTTGGCTCCGGCATCAAGCATGCTTTCCAGGAATTCTTCGTCGCCATAAGTGCTGATCGCAATTATTTTAAGTAAAGGATTTTTATTGGTAGCCAGCTTGGTAGCAACAATGCCATTCATTTCGGGCATGTTAATATCCATAAAAACAATATCGGGATTTAAAGGCAAAAAAGAATCCAGAAACTCTTTTCCGTTTGATGCTTCACCAATAACGGTAACACCTTCAATTTCCTTTAACTGAACTATCAAACCCTTTCGAAAGGTAGGGTGATCGTCAACAATTACAATTTTAATGGTTTCCATGTTTTTAGGGTCATAATTTTACAAAAGTAAAAATAATATACAAGATTGTCAATTTAACAGAAGATCAATTTATAAGAAATTTGTGGTTGCATTGTTTTCCGGTTTCATTATCAGTAATAAATAAAACATAGCAGATGAAATTTTAAAAATAAAAAATATAATGTTTTCAGGTATAAAAATATAGTTCAATTTTAATAAAAACCAAATTAAAGAGCCGGAGGTGGAAATTTTAAGAGTAATATTACTTAATAAATCTGTAGCGAATACTTATTTTTTATGAGTAAAAATACCTGATGCAACCACATGAAAATGCCGGATAAGCCGGTTTGTCATTTCCTGTTTAAGTTCATTGACGAATGACATGAAATGCATAGAGCTTATGAAATTTTCAGAAAACACTTTTCTGTCAACACCATTTATAGGATTGAAATACTCCTATAAATAGGTATTTTACAAAGCTTATTTTGCATTCATCTTTGCAGAAAATAATTTTCAACTATGACAAAAATTGCAAAAAATTTAACAGAACTGATTGGAAACACACCTTTGTTAGAACTTTCCAATTATAATAAATCGAATAACTTACAGGCAAAAGTGATAGCCAAGCTTGAATACTTTAATCCCGGGGGAAGCGTAAAGGACAGGATTGGCTTTTCTATGATTAAAGATGCTGAAGAAAAGGGGTTTATTACAAAGGAAACAGTTATAATTGAACCCACCAGTGGTAATACGGGTGTTGCACTGGCATTTATTTCAGCAGCCAAAGGTTACAGGTTGATTTTAACCATGCCGGATACTATGAGCACAGAGCGCAGGAATTTACTTAAAGCGCTGGGAGCAGAACTTGTACTAACGCCAGGTGCAGAGGGTATGAATGGCGCCATAAAAAAAGCAAATGAACTGGCAGGAACCATAAAAAGCTCTTTTGTTCCCCAGCAATTTAAAAATCCTTCCAATCCTGAAATACACAGGAAAACAACCGTGGAAGAAATCTGGCGTGATACCGAAGGTAAAGTAGATATATTTATAGCCGGGGTTGGAACTGGCGGAACAATTACAGGGGCTGGCGAAGTGCTTAAGAAAAGAAACCCGGGTGTGAGAATCGTTGCAGTTGAACCTGCAGATTCGCCGGTATTGTCGGGAGGAAAACCGGGACCACATAAAATCCAGGGAATAGGAGCGGGTTTTGTTCCTGATATTTTAAATACATCGGTAATAGATGAAATTATACAGGTGAAAAACGAAGAAGCTTTTGAAGCCGGGCGGAGTCTTGCCAGAACCGAAGGCCTTATTGTTGGCATATCTTCAGGTGCTGCTGTTTTTGCTGCTACCAAACTGGCAAATTTGCCTGAAAATAAAGGAAAAAATATTATAGTAATTTTACCCGATACAGGTGAACGGTATTTATCAACTTTGTTATATAATTTAAGCGAGTAATACAGTTTTATTAAAATTAAAAAGGTGGTATAACTTTTGTTTACCACCTTATTTATTTTACCCGGATTATTCGATAAATAAATTTTCCGGAATTCAGAATCTTGTTATCTGTTTTTAATTCGTAAAAATGGAAAATTTACTAAACCTTAACAATTCACCTTCAAAGAAGGTGAATTGTTAACTAATATTCCAAAAATGAAAATAGTACGGAATAATATTATTAGTTTTTCAAATTCAATCCTGGGATTGATCATTTCTTTACTCGGCTTTACTTTATCCTGTGCGAAAAAGTATGGATCTCCGGAACCCGTTCCAATGTATGGTGCTCCAGCGGCAAAATTCCGGGTACATGGCGTTGCCTGTTCATCAGACAGTAATATAGCTGTAAAAGATATAAGAGCTGTAATGAATAATGATACAGCGTATACAGATATTAATGGTTTTTACTCTTTAGAAACTTTTTCTGGCCCCCAAAGCCAGGAATTTGTCGTGAAGTTTGAAGATATTGATGGAAATGTATACCGACAATTTTTTACGCTTGATACGACTGTTCAATTTGTTAACCCTGATTTTACAGGCGGAGACGGGAGCTGGTATTATGGTTCTGCCGAAAAACAATTTAATGTGAAATTAAAACCCTACAATTAATTTTTGTAATTTGCGTTATAAAGGTCTCTGAATAACTTAACTGCAATATGAAAGTATTTTTTCTCACAACATTCAACCGTCAGATAGTATTTCTTCTTTCCATACTGGGCTTTTCCCTGGCCGCCCGGCAATGTGCTGCACAATATGGAGCCCCGGTTTATACCCGCGATATAAAAGGTGTTGTTTTATCCGAAATAAACAAGCCGATAAAAAATATCAGGGTTATAATAAATAATAATGATACAGCTTTAACAGACTCCGGCGGATTTTACCAGTTTCCCAGGAAAGAATTTTATTATGGTGAAAGGATTTCTATGAATTTTTCTGATATTGATGGTAAAGAAAATGGTGATTTCTTTTCATCAGATACAATTCTGGTTACTAAACCAAATGATCCCATCAGAACATTTTTGAAAAAGAAAGAATAAGGCAAAACCGGATTCATGAAAATTGGATTAAAAAAAAGAATTGCCTTAGAATTGTTCAGGAAATATAAAAAGAACCAGGCTAAACTTCATGTATTAAATTACTTGTTCTGGGAATGTACACTCAGGTGTAATATCAGCTGTATTCATTGTGGCAGCGACTGCAGTAAAGAAAATGATGTGAAAGATATGCCCTTTGAAGATTTTCTGAAAGTTATTGATGAAATTACCCCGGAAGTAAACCCTGATAAAACCCTGATAGTTTTTACGGGCGGTGAGCCATTGATAAGAAAGGATATCGAAAAATGCGGCCAGGAATTATTTAAACGCGGCTATCCATGGGGACTTGTTACAAATGGTTTATTACTTAGCGGTGACAGGCTGAATTCATTGTTGCAGTCGGGTTTGTGTTCATTAACCGTAAGCCTCGACGGCCTTGATGAATCGCACAACTGGCTAAGGGGCGACAAAAGGAGTTTTAAAGGCGCTTTGAATGCTGCAAAATTATTATCAAAAACCAGCCTGAAGTACGATGTTGTAACTTGTGTTAACCAGGTTAATTACCACGAGTTGGAAGCCATTAAGGAATTATTGATTTCTGTCGGGGTAAGAGAATGGCGCATATTTTCAATTACTCCCATCGGGCGTGCAAAAGAAAATGAAAAACTGCAACTGACCCCGGAACAATTTAGAGGTTTGTTTGAATTTATGAAAGTTGCAAGAAAGGAAAAACGGATAAATTTAAATTATGGTTGCGAAGGTTTTCTGGGAGATTACGAAGGAGAAGTCCGCGATAATTTTTTTATTTGCGGGGCAGGTATTAATGTTGCATCGGTACTGGTTGATGGCTCAATATCTGCATGTCCCATTCTTAGGGGGAATTTTATCCAGGGAAATATTTACAAAGACAGCTTTCTTGAAATATGGAATAACAAATATCAGAATTACCGTGACAGGAGCTGGACTAAAACCGGGATATGCAGGGAATGTAAGTCGTTTAAATATTGCGAGGGAAATGGCCTTCACCTGCATAACGAAAAAACCGGGGAACTTCTTTTTTGCCATTTAAAAACACTGGAGATGGCTGAGAGAAAATAATTGAATAAATGGTTATTTGTTATTAATCATGATTTTTTTTCTTTAGTTAAAAAACATGACACGATGAATATCCGTATGATACCTTACAAAGGTCCGGGGGCATTCTGAGTCCTGAGCGGAGTCGAAGAATGTGTGAGGGGTGCAGACACCTCTTTCGAGTGTCTGGCTGTGTATAGGATATAGTGTTATTGAACTGCTAAGGTGTAAAATTGTATAATTTAAGAATAGGATTTTTCAAAATCAAAACAGCTTCTGACTATTGTCTGACAACTGTTTGGCTATTATCTAACTATTGTTTGACTATTGTCTGACTATTGTAATCTATCACTCCCTATAATTTTTTGTTTTTCAGCAACTTAATAACTATGCACTAACAACTTCTTTAACCCCAAAATTCCCTAATGACATCCACATCCGATAGGGGCGAGGTTTCCGGGTGTCAGGGGCGGTTTAATGGTTCTGAAAAGTCCTTTGTAAACAATCCTGTATATAGCTTTAATTCCGGGATTTGAGCAATTCAGACAAACTTCTTCGGTATGCAGGGAAATATTTTTTTTTTCATCACCTGTTTTTATCCTGTCGCAAAAAACCAGGAATTCATGGTTTATTTTTTGGGTAGAATCGTTCGATTCAATCATTACTTTATATCTCCTGGGGCCTTTTTGGATTTCTGTTAGTTCATATTCAAGTAACATTCTCGGCCCATCTTCACATTCCCGGTCTGCCGGTAACTGATATTTTGATTTAAGCACACCTGTAAAAATTATATGGGACGATTTGTAAAGTTTAAAATAGGCGCTGTCCGTTTTTTGGGCTTCACAAAAATAAATCGTAAGAAGAAGAAATATGGAAAATAAAAATCTCATCAATGTCCTTTGTTATCAGGAAGTTTCTTAAACGTCAGTTCGGTGAAATCAAAATCGGGATTGGGAACATTAATGAAGAATTCGTTCACATTTCCGTTTTCGTCTAAAGTAAAATTCACTTTACCTTTTGGCAGCGAAGGAAAATTTTTGAATTCTACTTCAAAAGTATCGTACTGCCAGTGTTCTAATGTTGAAACAAAGTCGGGCGCCGGAATAAATTGCAAAACAAGTTTTCCGTCTTTTAAAGCTATGGTTGCATTTCCGTATAAATCTCCGCCATAGGTTCCGCAATATTTTTCAAGAGGCAGGGTGGGTGTCGAATTTTTATCGCGGTTTTCTCTGGCTTCGTTATATTCTTTTATGTTATTTTCTTCGTTTTTAACAACATAGCCATGAAGGATATTGCTATAGTCCTTATCCGTTGTTCCGAAGAATTCATCCAGGATGCTGTACATTAAGGCATAGGGAAGATAATTGATAGAATTGGTCAGAATAACAAATCCAAATTTTTCTTCGGGAACCAGGGCCACCTGCGAAATCATTCCGTCCAGTCCTCCGCTGTGGTTAATAATTTTTCTTCCATGATAATCGAACAAATCCCACCCCATGCCATAACAATGAAAGTGCATAGAAGATAAAAGATATTCGTCGAACCGCGAAAGATTCTCGATAGTTTGCGGCGACCACATTTCGTGCTGGGCAGTTTTAGTGAAATACGTTTTTCCGTCAAGCGTACCATTGTTTAACTGAAGCTTTATCCATTTCGACATGTCTTTTACTGTAGAGTTAATTGCGCCTGCCGGGGCAATGTTATCCCAGCTGATATATTTTATGGGAATAATTTTACCGTCATGTTTAACGTGAGGTATAGCCAGGTTTTTATAATCTTTATGTTTTTTTATAGTAGTATTGGTATTTACCATTCCCAGGGGAGTAAAAAATTTATCCTGGACATATTGATCATAAGTCTTGCCGCTCACAACGGGTATTATTTCCCCGGCTGTGAGGAACATTAAATTTGAATATCCGTAATGGCTGCGAAAACTATAAGCCGGTTTTAAAAATTTGATTCTTTTTATTACATCTTCCCGCGAATACGTTGTTGCATCCCACAGCAAATCTCCGCTGAAAGTTTCCAGGCCGCTGCGATGACAAAGCAGATCCCGGATGGTCATTTCATGGGTAACAAAGGGATCATACATCTCGAAATAAGGAATATATTTTGTTACTTTATCGTCCCAGCTTATTTTTCCTTCATCAACCAAAGTGGCCAGGGCAGCAGTTGTAAATGCTTTGGTATTGCTGGCAATACCGAACATGGTGTTTTCGTCAACCTTTTCGGGTTTTCCGGTTTCCCTTACACCATATCCTTTTGCGAAAATCAGTGAATCATTTTTGACAATGCCTACGGCCATTCCGGGAATTTCCCACTCCGCCATACATTTCTGAATATAAGCATCGAGCTTTTGAAGGTCGGGTTTCTGCGAAAAAGATGTAAGGAATGCAAGGCTGACAATAAATATTAATAGTATTTGTTTCATGTAATTCTTTTTTTGCGAATTTAGATATAAACCTAATAAAAACGAAAAGACGCCCTTATGAGGCGTCCTTTCTGAAGTTAACTAAACCAAATTAACCTTCCTGTGGGAAATTTTTATTCAGTTACAGCAGCAGTTGTGTCAACTGTCATGGTTGCAGTTGTGTCAAGGGTAGTGTTAAGATCGTTCAAAGCTTTATCAAGCTGTGAATTTAAAGAATCTAAAGATTTCATCTGATCTTCACTTGGTCCACCACATGATGCTAAAGCAAACATACTTGCTACGAAAAGACTGAAAACAACTAATTTTTTCATTTTTTCAATTTTTAAATTAAACATTCGTACTAATTTTACCCTTTATATTGAATAATTAAAAAGGTAACCCAAAATTTTTAAATATTTTTATGGGTTACTTTTTTTGAAAATAAATATTAATAGACGAAAACGGATGAGATCTGTAAATTTTTGGAGTGAGGATGAATTATTGCAGGGGATCCGGAATGGAAATGAACTGGCAATAAAAAATATTTATAAATCTCATTTCCCGATGATCGAGAACTTTGTCCGTTTAAACGGGGGATCGGTGCAGGAAGCAAAGGATTTGTTTCAGGATGGTTTTATGGTTCTTTACCGTAATGTTAAAAACCCGGTGTTCAGCCTGGATTGCAAAATTAAAACATACTTATATTCTGTATGTAAAAGAATCTGGCTCACCGAACTGAAACGAAAATCCAAAGCGCCTAACGTAGTGGATGGAATAGATGAATTTATAAATATTGACGAATCAGATATAGAAGAAATCAGTAAGCATGAAAATAGTTTACAGCAATTGGAGGAAAGTTTAAAGAAACTGGGAGAGCCCTGCAATACGTTGCTTTCAGATTATTATTTAAAAGATATGTCGATGCAACAAATTGCTTTGAAAATGGGATATACCAATGCCGATAATGCTAAAACACAAAAATATAAATGCTTGCTCAGATTGAGGAAAATATTTTTTGATAAGTCAGTGTTGAAAAAGGAGATCATATAAAATGGAATTGACACGATTTACCGAGTTATGCGAAAAGCACTATTCTAACTCCCTGACAGAACAGGAGAGGGACGAATTGAATATGGCTCTGGAAGGGAACGAGGAATTTAGATTCCATTTTGAAGAGTTTGAGAAATTATTTTCCCAGCTTCAGTCGTTGAAGGAAGAAAAGATAATTAAAGGAATATTTGCCGAGGCTGATCTTGAAATGGAAATTCAGACAATTGACAGTACTACAGTTAAACTTCCTTTGCGTACAAGGATAATTCATTATACCACAGTTGCTGCTGTTACTATTCTTTCAGTTCTGGGAACACTTTATTTTTCCAATTGGTTCAGTTATAAAAAACATATTCAGGCTTATACACAGCTGGGTAATAATATTACTGTTCTTACCCATTACCAGAAATCAATATGGGATGAATTATTTAATAATGAAAAAACAGAACGTTCAATAATTGCCGGAACAGGTTTTGCGCTTTCTTCTGAAGGATATATCGTTACCAGCTATCACCTTGTAAAGGATTTTGATTCTATCTTCGTAGCGAATACAAATGATTCACTGATACGTTACCATGCCGATTTAATTTATAAAGATGAAGAATCTGATGTTGCTTTTTTAAAAATAAACGATACTACATTCACGTCGTTTCCGAACATTCCTTACACATTTTATAAGAAGTCGAATGATTTAGGCGAGTATGTTTATACTCTCGGATATTCCAAGCAGGATTTGGTTTTTGGAGAAGGATCCATAAGTTCGTTAACCGGTTTTAATGAAGACTCTTTAACCATTCAGATTTCTATTCCTTCCAATCCCGGCAACAGCGGTGGCCCGTTACTTAATTCAAAAGGAGAAATTGTCGGAATGTTATGTGCCAAGAATTATGAAAAAGAAGGCGCAACCTTTGCCATTAAATCAGAATTACTTTTAAACCTGGTAGATAGTCTGAATTCTGTGTTATCTGAAGAAAAAATTGTTGTACCAAAACGTAATTCAATTTCTTTTACCGATCGCACAAAACAGATAAATAAAATCAGGCCCCTTATATTCAGGGTAGAAGCTTATTGAATTTTATTGTTGCTTTGTCTTCCTTACTTGTATGTCGGGCATTACAAGAGGGAGCGAAATGGAATCTTTCACTATATTGACAATTTTAACATCATTATCAAGATTATAGTGTAAAATATATACTCCATTATTTTCATACCCCCCTTTCTCTGATACCTTAACAAAGTTAAAGTCTGATTGTGTTAGAGATAATTTCATGTTCCTGATACAATCCTGGAAATCGTGGCCATAATTCATTAACGCTGTTAAAAAATAAATGCCTGTATCAAAACCCAGGAAACTGTATTTACTGGGCTCACATTTGTATTTTTCACGATAATCCTCAACAAACGAGATAATAAAGGGATTGGAGTAATCAACAAAAAAGGGGACAAAAGTATGCATGTTAAGATTATGCAGATATTCGAGTTCAAGATTATTTTCAAATTTTTTCCAGGCAGGCATACCCGAAAGAATTATTTTAAACTTTTTAGTTAAAGGTTGAAGCTTTGTTAGAATATTAATTACAAAAATCTGGTTAGATGAAGGGATTATTAAGACGTTAATTTTTTCTTTTGAAAGCGAATTTTCAACTCCGGCCAAACCAGAAGCGCTATAAATAACCTCTTTGTAAGGAACGTTTTCGGTACCAAAATTCTTCTGATACTCTTTGAAAAGGATTTTTTTGTATACATCCACAATCTCTTGCTCATCTTTTGTTTCGTTATGAATTAAGATATAATTCAGATCTTTAAAAGCGGCCAGGTATTTTGTGGCCTGGGCCATCTGGCTATACAGACTGGAGTTTAAAAGAAAAACCCTAGGATTAGAAAAAATTTCTGAATTCTGAGAGTTTATCGGGTAAATAATGTTAATTCCTTTTTTTAATGCAAATTCGGAAACCATTTTAAAATTTGATTCAAACACAGGCCCAACTATCAGATCCATATCATTAAGTTCACCTTTATTTATAAGGTCTTGTGTTTTAGCAGAATCTTTACGTAAATCAATGGTTTTAACAGATAAGTTTAATCCCGCTCTTTTCATCGAATCAATAGCCATCAGAAATCCTTCATAGTATTCAAGGAAGGGTTTGGGATTAGGTTCAAAATTAGGGTTTACCGATGCTTCTTCTTCTGCATCTAAAGTAATGGCATCTCCCTGCAAAGGTAAAATCAGGGCAATGTTAATTGTTTCAGGATTTGATTTGTAATTGTATTTTCCGCAATCGGCATTGGATTGAATGGGAATAAAATTAACATCTGATTCGATCTGCTCTTTCAATGTATCTGTCTCGGTTGACTCAATCACAATATCATTATGAACAATTATTTTTTTCTCTTTTGGTATTCTTAAAACTTCACCATTTTTTAAACCCTTGGTTTCAAGTTCGGGATTTTCTTGGTAAATCTGGTCAATAGAGATGTTATACTGTTTTGATATGGAATAGACAGTCTGACCTTTTTCAACAGTATGGAAAAAATACTTGGAAGTATCGCCGGGAATAGGAGTTGATTGTGTGTTAACAACAACTGTAGATGGAACGGAAATTTTTAACTTTTGGCCGATTTGTAATCCGTTTTCTGCATCCGGATTGTTTTTTAATAGCTCTTTAATTGTAACATTATATTTTTTTGAAATGGAATAAAGCGTTTCGCCTTTTGTGACTTCATGAATCTTTACGTTTGTTTTACCGGATGAGTTATCATTTATTTCGTAGGGTATATGTAATATCTGCCCGACACTGAATTTTTCAAAAACTTCGGGATTCTCAAGTGCGATAATATTTTTATCAACTCCATAAGCCTTACTTACGGAATAAATGGTTTCACCTTTCTGTATCTCATGGATATAATACTTTTTCCCGTTAATTTTCTCAATTTTATTGCTTTTTTTTACCACTACTTCCTGTGCAAAACATTGACATCTAAGTAACAGAAAACAGGAAATCAGGAATATATAAACACTCGTTTTCAGCATGCTATAATAGAATCAAATACTATGCTTCAAAGGTAAAATAAATGTCTGAATTGAAAATACTAATCATTTATTATCGGGTTAAGAGTTTTGAATGAATTTAGTTTCACAGTTTTTTTCTTATTATTCAGACTTATAAAAACACAATTATACTCGATATTATTGTATTTCATGTATTTGATATTATTGTCTTTGTTAAAGGAAATTAATATTGAGTCTCCTTTTATATAATCAGTACTGGTGTTTGATTTTCCCAAAACCGAATATTTGAATTCTTTTACAATTTCATTCGAAATGCAGAGACTGTCAATCTTTAACTCGGAATAGCCGGCAGTTGATTTTAAAACTATATGAAAAACTGTACCGGAGATGTTTTTCTGACCAACAGACCAGTCTTGGCGTGTGCTGCTGATAACTTTAGGCATCCTGTATGAGCATGAAAATAAAGTTATCAGGAAAAGAAAAGTTAAAACAGTTTTCATTTATGTGAGATTCGAAGTGCAAAAATAGATATATTACAGAACATTTAATTTTATCAATCAAATACTACCTTTGTAAAAAAATGATAGATATGAAGGTTGGTATTTTAAGAGAAACAAAGAATCCTCCCGACCGCAGGGTACCTATTACGCCCAGAATCGGTAAAAGAATTGCCGAAAAATTTAAAAATGTGGAACTGATTGCCCAAAACAGCGATATCAGGGCATTTTGCGATGAGGAATACGAAGTATTTAATATCCAGGTTAAAGAAAATATCAATGACTGTGATATTTTTATCGGGGTAAAGGAAGTGAAGATGAGCACTTTTGTTCCTGATAAAACATATATGTTCTTCTCACATACGGGGAAAAAGCAATCTTATAACAGAAATTTGTTACAGGAAATGGCCCGGTTGAGAATTACCCTGATAGATTATGAATACCTGACCGACTTAAGTAATTACAGGTTGGTGGCCTTTGGCCGGTGGGCAGGCATAGTAGGCGCATATAATGGTATTATGACCTATGGTTTCAGAACTAAATTGTTTACTTTGAAAAGAGCCTTTGAATGTTTTGATTTGGTTGAAATGTTATCGGAACTCAATCATTTAAACCTGCCTCCTGTAAAAATATTGATTACCGGTGGGGGAAGGGTGGCTCATGGAGCAATTGAAACTCTTTCTCATATTAAAATTAAAAATGTCAGCCCCGAAGAATATATCTCCAAAACTTTTAACGAACCTGTTTTTTGCCGTCTCGATCCGGAGTATTATGTTAAACATAAGGATAATAAACCTTTTGATCTTAAGCATTTTTTTAGTAATCCCTCCGAATATGAGTCGACTTTTTTACCCTATGCTTTAAATTCGGATATTTATATGCCATGCCATTTCTGGGATCCGGCATCTCCGCCTTTTTTAAAAGCAGATGATTATCTTCTTCCCGGTTTTAAGATTAAAGTAATTGCCGATATAAGCTGTGATCTGATTTATCCTATTGCTTCAACTATCCGGTCGTCAACCATTGCCGATCCTATTTATGGTTACAACCCATTTTCGCAAAGAGAAGACGATCCATATGATGAACATAACGTTACAGTTATGGCAATAGATAACCTGCCTGGCGAATTACCCCGCGATGCTTCGGAAGAATTTTCCGAAACACTTTACCAAAAAGTTTTTCCGTTTTTATTCGGGGAGGATAATAATGGAATTATAGAAAGAGCAACGATTTTAAAAGATGGTGTTTTAACACCACATTTCTCGTATTTGCAGGATTACCTGGATGGAAAATAAAATAGTTTAAAACCTCTAAAACAGCTTTAGTTCAGCTTTAAAGATCTGATCTCTTTAATTTTTTCTGCAGGGTTTTCAGAAGAAAAAACCGAATTTCCGGCAACCAGTATATCGGCTCCTGTTTTGTATAGTTTTGCTGCATTTGAAGTATCAACGCCTCCGTCAATTTCAATTAAACAGGAAGGATTTTTAATTTTTGTTAATTCTTTTGTTTCGGCTATTTTTTTATATGTGGACGAAATAAATTTTTGTCCGCCAAAACCAGGATTAACTGACATTAATAAGACCACGTCGGCATATTCGATAATATCCTCCAATAGACTTACAGGGCTGTGAGGATTTAGAGAAACTCCGGCTTTCATGCCCAGTAATTTTATTTGTTCAAGAGAACGGTGTAAATGTGTACTGGCTTCATAATGAATTGTTAATACATCGGCGCCCGCATCACGGAATTCTTTTAAGTATCTTTCCGGTTGAATAATCATCAGGTGAACGTCGAGAGGTTTGGTGGCGATTTTTTTAATCTGTTTAATAACCGGGAAACCAAAAGTTATATTGGGAACAAAAACGCCATCCATGATATCTAAATGTATCCAGTCGGCTTCGCTTTTGTTAAGCATTTCAATTTCTTCGGCCAGCCTGGTAAAATCTGCCGATAACAGGGAAGGAGCTATCATGATTTTTTTAGCAAAAGTAAGAAACTGTTTTGATATTAAATTTCAAAACAGTTTCTAAAATAAAAAAGAGGAAATAAATTTATTTCCTCTCTGGTTTTAGGTTAACACAGTTGTTAGTTACCAAGATAAGATCTTAGTAATTTGCTTTTAGAAGTATGTTTTAATCTTCTTATTGCCTTTTCTTTTATTTGTCGTACGCGTTCTCTTGTAAGGCCGAATTCTTCACCGATTTCTTCAAGCGAGAATGCGTGTTTGCCGTTTAAGCCGAAGTAAAGACGAACAATATCGGCTTCGCGGGGCGATAGAGTGGTTAATATTCTTTCAATTTCCATTCTCAGTGATTTGGAAATTAACTCCCTGTCAGGAAGCTCATCGTCATTGGATGAGAACACATCATACATGTCGCCTTCGTCTTCTGAATTCAGAGGTGCGTCCATGGAAATATGCCTCCCGGTACTTTTCAGGTATTCTTTTACCTCCTTTATACCGATTTCCAGGTTTGATGCAATTTCATCAACAGTAGGCTCTCTTTCGTATTCCTGTTCAAGGCGTGCAAAAGTCTTGTTAATTTTATTAATGGAACCGATTTTATTCAGAGGAAGCCTTACTATCCTGGCTTGTTCGGCTAAAGCCTGGAGAATTGACTGACGTATCCACCACACTGCATAAGAAATAAATTTAAAACCGCGGGTTTCGTCAAACCTTAGCGCTGCTTTAATTAAACCAAGATTCCCTTCATTAATTAAATCGGGAAGACTTAAACCCTGGTTTTGGTATTGTTTTGATACTGAAACCACAAATCGTAAATTGGCATTTACCAATTTTGTAAGAGCGACCTGGTCGCCTTGCCTTATTCGTCTTGCTAATTCAACTTCTTCATCTGCAGAAATAAGTCCTACTTTCCCGATTTCGTGCAAATATTTGTCAAGCGAAGGAGTGTCTCGATTTGTTACCTGTCTTGTGATTTTTAGTTGCCTCATTTCTCTTTCAATTTGATTTCAAACAATAATTACGAAGTAAAAATTCAAATGTTACAATATAAATATGTCCATTTAAAATATACTGATTTAAACTTTTATTTGAATACAAAAACCATGCTGTAAATCATAAGCTTGGATTAAATTCTTAAAGTTGTTTAATTGTTCATAACTTGAAATATTCTTAATTATTTTAAAAAAGAAATTTGTCATTATTATGATAATTGATTATACTTGCACCGTTATTCAAAAATAATCTGCCTTTTCCTGGCAGCAAAATCCCAAAATATTATATTATTAACGTTGTTAAATTATCAACCATGTTTGATGCATTTGATTTAAACAAAAAACTTGTTTCGGAATTACGTGAAATAGCAAAATCATTAAATATCGAAAAATACGAATTGATGAAAAAAGACGAGCTTATTCAAAAAATTACAGGATATGAATTGTCGGGTGCAGATAAAGCCGAAGAAAATAACGATTCAACAGTGGTTTCAAAATCCGCTGAAAAGCCAAAAAGAAAAAGAAAGATGCTTGAGCCCGAACTTTTCATGAAATCGACTCCGGCCTCAGAAGAAGTTATTCCTGCGGAATTGATGGTTGAAGATGATTATATTCCGGCTGTTGTTACTGATGAAACAGAAGAACTTGTTAAGGTTGAAAATGAAAAATCAGAGTTCAGCGAAGAAAAAAGCGATATTGAAGAGAAAGAAATAAGTTCTGAAACTATTTCTGTTTCTGCATCACAGGAAGGACAGGAGACAGAAGCTGAAAAAAACAATGAAGACAGTACCTCCCAGGAAAAACCGGTTCGTCCTCATGTAATTAAGCAATTCAATAATATTAACAATTTAAATAATAACCCGAACCGAAGAACCTATGATAAGGTTTATGATTTTGACGGCATTGTTACTACCATTGGAGTTATTGAAATAATGCCTGATGGTTATGGTTTTTTAAGGTCAGGCGATTATAATTATCTGTCTTCACCCGATGATGTTTATGTTTCTCAGTCACAGATAAAGCTTTTTGGTTTAAAAACCGGCGATACCATTAAAGGTACCTTACGCCCCCCACGGGAAGGTGAAAAATATTTTCCTTTAATTAAAATTGAAGAAATAAACGGGCGGTCGCCTGAAATGGTTCGCGACAGAATTCCATTTGATCATCTTACCCCCTTGTTTCCCGACGAAAAATTTGAACTAGCGTCCGGCCCCAGGGCAACCATCTCGACCCGTATTGTTGACATGTTTGCACCTATTGGAAAAGGTCAGCGCGGTTTGATTGTCGCTCAACCAAAGACAGGTAAAACAGTTTTGTTACAGGAAATTGCCAATGCCATTGCCGCCAATCATCCTGAAGTATACCTGATGATCCTGTTGGTTGATGAGAGACCTGAAGAAGTAACCGATATGGCCAGAAATGTTAAAGCCGAAGTAATATCGTCTACCTTCGATGAACCCGCTGAAAGGCATGTGAGAATTGCAAATATTGTTCTCGAGAAAGCCAAACGGATGGTTGAATGCGGTCATGATGTGGTAATTCTGCTCGATTCCATTACCCGTTTAGCCCGTGCATATAATACAGTAGCACCTGCTTCCGGTAAAGTTCTTACGGGCGGTGTCGATTCCAATGCCCTTCACAAACCCAAAAGATTTTTTGGCGCAGCCCGGAATATTGAAAATGGAGGCTCTCTCACTATTATTTCTACAGCACTTACCGAAACCGGTTCTAAAATGGATGAAGTTATTTTCGAAGAATTTAAAGGAACCGGTAATATGGAACTTCAGCTCGACAGAAAATTATCTAATAAACGTATCTTTCCTGCTGTTGATATACTGGCATCCAGTACCCGTCGCGAAGAATTGTTACATGGACGGGACGTTTTAAACAGAATCTGGGTTCTCAGGAATTATTTGTCCGATATGACTCCAGTGGAAGCTATGCAGTTTTTCCGCGACCGCCTTGCGAAAACCCAGTCCAATGAAGAGTTTTTAGTATCGATGAACAGCGACTAGGTTTTTAAACATATAAAATAACTGAGCTTTCTCATTTTCTTTCAGAAGAAAGAATTAAATTTGTATTTTAATAGTTTAAAAGTTATAACACTGAGTATTAATCATATAAAATTTAAAGATAATGGCAAAGGAAAAGAAAGTTATTACATGCGACGGAAATCATGCAGCAGCTCATGTTGCATATATGTTCAGCGAACTTGCTTGCATCTATCCCATAACCCCTTCATCGAATATGGCAGAAAATGTAGATGAATGGGCGAGTGAAGGAAGAAAAAACATTTTTGGCGAAACAGTAAAAGTAATAGAAATGCAGTCGGAGGCCGGCGCTTCCGGTTCTGTTCACGGTGCATTGCAATCGGGTGCATTGTGTACAACCTTTACTGCATCCCAGGGATTATTGTTAATGATCCCCAATATGTATAAAATTTCAGGTGAATTATTACCTTGTGTTTTTCACGTAAGTGCAAGATCTTTAGCCGCCCAGGCATTATCTATTTTTGGCGACCATAGTGATGTTATGGCAACCCGGAATACGGGATTTGCCATGTTAGCCACAGGTTCGGTACAGCAAATTATGGACCTGGCACCTGTTGCTCATTTAACTGCCATTAAAAGCAGGGTACCTTTTCTCCATTTCTTTGACGGTTTCAGGACTTCTCACGAAATTCAGAAAGTGGAATATCTTGATAACAATGAAATAGAACCGTTAATAGATAAAAAAGCATTGCTCGATTTTCGCCACAGGGCATTAAACCCGGAACATCCTGTAACCCGCGGAACAGCTCAGAATCCTGACATCTATTTCCAGTCAAGGGAAGCTGCCAATAAATTTTATGATGCTGTACCCGATATGGTTGAGCATTACATGAATGAATTGTCCAGGATAGTTGGCCGCGAATATCATCCATTTACCTATCATGGAGCGCCGGATGCTGAGAATATTGTTATTGCCATGGGTTCAATTACCGAAACTCTCCAGGAAGCGGTAGATTACCTGGTGGCAAAAGGAGAAAAAGTAGGGGTATTAACAGTTCATTTATATCGTCCTTTTTCGGCAAAGTATTTCTTTAACGTTTTACCCAAAACAGTTAAGAGAATAGCTGTCCTCGACCGTACCAAAGAGCCGGGCGCCAATGGCGAACCATTATACCTGGATGTAAAAGATCTTTTCTATGATTATAATATTCGTCCCGTAATAATCGGAGGCCGTTATGGTTTAAGTTCAAAAGATACAACTCCGGCCATGATGATTTCAGTTTTTGATAACCTCAAAATGAAAGAGCCGAAAAATCATTTTACAGTAGGTATTGTAGACGATGTTACATTCCATTCCCTTCCTTTATTACCCGAAATTGACCTTGCGCCCAAAGGAACTTTTCAGGGTAAGTTTTATGGTTTAGGTTCCGACGGAACTGTGGGAGCCAACAAAAATTCGATTAAAATTATAGGCGAAACAACTGAAAAATATGCACAGGCTTATTTTGCCTATGACAGTAAGAAGTCAGGCGGAATAACAACTTCCCATTTGCGCTTCGGCGATCACCCCATTCGTTCGCCTTATCTCGTAAATACTCCCGATTTTGTTGCCTGTCATGTGCCTTCATATCTCGATAAATACGATATGTTAAAAGGACTGAAAAAAGGAGGTACCTTTTTATTAAACAGTATATGGGATGTGGAAGAAACAAAAAAACGCCTGCCGAATTCCATGAAAAAATATATGGCAGAAAATGATATCCAGTTTTATATAATTAATGCTACTGTAATTGCCGAAGAAATTGGTTTGGGAAACCGTACCAATACTATTCTTCAATCGGCATTTTTTAAAATTTCAAACGTAATTCCGTTCGATCTGGCTGTAAAAGAAATGAAATATGCCATTAAGAAAACATACGGCAAAAAAGGCGATAAAATAGTAGAAATGAATTATAAATCCGTTGACCGGGGCGGATGTCCGGTAAAGGTTGATGTGCCTGCAGAATGGAAAAAGTTAGATGGTAAAGATGCAGTTGACAATCTCAGAGTTCCTGAATTTATTAAGAAAATTGTTTTCCCGGTAAATGCAATGAAGGGAGATGATCTTCCGGTAAGCGCTTTCTTGGGAAGAGAAGATGGTACTTTCCCGTCAGGTACCACAGAATATGAAAAAAGAGGTATTGCAGTAAATGTTCCCGAATGGATACCCGAAAATTGTATCCAGTGTAATCAATGCGCTTATGTTTGTCCTCACGCTGTAATTCGCCCGTTCCTTTTAACCGACGAAGAAACAAAGAATGCACCTGCAGGAACAAGAACCCTGAAAGCTACCGGAAAAGATTATGAAAACTATAATTTTAAAATTCAGGTAAGCGTATTGGATTGCACCGGTTGCGGTAACTGTGCAGATGTTTGTCCGGGCCGTAAAGTGGAAGGCGCTGTTGCATTAATGATGAAACCCCTGGGAACGCAGATGGCCGAAGTTGAACGCTGGAATTATTTTGAAAATAAAGTTACCTATAAAACCGTTGACAAATTTAAAACATTTAAAAACAGCCAGTTTGCACAACCATTATTTGAATTCTCAGGCGCATGTGCAGGATGTGGCGAAACGCCTTATATCAAATTAATAACCCAGTTATATGGAGAACGGATGATAGTAGCGAATGCTACCGGTTGTTCTTCCATATATGGAGGATCGGCACCGGCTACTCCCTATAGAATAAACAGGAGTAGCGGGCATGGTGTTGCATGGGCAAACTCATTGTTCGAAGATAATGCCGAGTATGGATTAGGAATTGCTTCCGGGGTTCATAAAATGCGCGACAGGATTGCCGACAGAATGCAAAAACTGGTAGCCACGTCTTCCAATACAGAATTAATTGCTGTGTGCAATGAATGGCTTTCCAATAAAGATAATGCTGAAGCATCAGAGATAGCATCTAAAAAAGTTTTGCCATTATTGAAAAATGAACATAGTGCACTGGCCGATGAAATAGTTGAACTGGAACAATATTTAGTGAAGAAATCAGTGTGGATAATTGGCGGTGACGGCTGGGCTTATGATATCGGATTCGGAGGTCTGGATCACGTTTTGGCTTCCGGTGATGATGTAAATATGCTGGTACTTGATACCGAAGTTTATTCAAATACCGGTGGACAATCTTCAAAATCTACTCCTATAGGTGCTGTTGCTAAATTTGCTGCATCCGGAAAAAGAATCCGTAAGAAAGACCTCGGAATGATAGCCATGAGCTATGGTTACGTGTATGTAGCACAGGTTGCTATGGGTGCAGATAACGGACAATACTTCCGGGCTATAAAAGAAGCTGAAGCATATCCCGGACCTTCTATTATTATAGCCTATGCTCCCTGTATCAATCATGGATTGGTTGCCGGAATGGGAAAATCCCAACTCCAGGAGAAATTAGCCGTTAATTGTGGATACTGGAGTTTATTCCGTTATAATCCAATGTTGGAAAAAGAAGGTAAAAATCCGTTTAAACTCGATTCAAAAGAACCGGATTGGTCGAAATTCCAGGACTTCCTGAATTCGGAAGTGCGTTATACTTCATTAAAACGATCCCTGCCTAAAGAAGCTGAAGAATTATTCAAAGCTGCCGAGGAAAATGCCAGATGGAGGTTTAACAGTTATAGGAAAATGTTACCAGTTGAAAACTCAGAGAGTGTTGTTAAGTAAATTTTTAAAGGCTGATTTTTCAGCCTTTTTCTTTATAAAATAAAACGAAAAACTATGTTTAAAACAAATGAATATTTTGATGGTAAAGTAAAGTCTCTTGCTTTTAAATCAGACGAAGGTCCTGCAACAATAGGTGTTATGGCGCCAGGCGAATATGAATTCGGTACATCAACAAAAGAGATTATGGTTGTTGTTTCAGGCGAATTAATTGTTAAACTGCCCGGAAATGATATCTGGAAAAGCTACAAAAAGAATGATTCTTTTGAAGTGGAAACAAATAAAAAGTTTCAATTAAAAGTAATGGCAGAAACTGCTTATATTTGTTATTATAAATACTAGTCTTGAAACATAAGTTCAATAATTTCAGGGTTGATTACAAAATCTGGCTCGATAACGACCGGGGAATAGGTATTTTGGGAGAAGGTAAAATTGATTTATTGAAAGAAATCAAGAATACAGGTTCGCTTGTTGCAGCTGCAAACTCACTTAATATCAGTTACCGTAAAGCATGGGGCGACATAAGGAATGCCGAAAACCTGTTAGGCGTTAAACTTATCGACCGGAAACGGGGAGGAGAGTGTGGCGGTACTTCTACACTTACCGTTGACGCACAAAGAATAATTGAAGCCTGGGAAAAACTTCATTCAAAATTCGACAGGGCTATTGAAGAAAGCATCATCGACTTTAAAAGATTTATTAAATCAAAGTAGAACATAACAATTCTGTCCGGTTAAAAACTCCGGATGTTTTCAGCCTCATTACGAATAATGTTATGAAATTCAAGCAGGGCGGCAATTAATACCTGTGAATAATTCTGGGATGCATTCCTGAAAGTTCCCGCTTCGGTTCTCCAGATGGTATAAATAAGCGGCATTCCCCCTTCCGCAGGTTTGATGAGGTAAAGCACCTGCCGTACATTTCCTCCTCCCGCATGATACACGTGCATTACCAGTAAACGGAACCAGAGATCGTTTTCCCTGTAAGGTATTTTAAGACTGTCGAGAGTGTTCTTAACGGTAGGAATACAGATGTTTTTAATAAACATGGATGCGGCATGTGCCGAACGCTTTACATCTTTCCTTTCATCGGTGGTTTTATTTATTGTTAAGCCACCGTATTTTCTGGCCACATACTTCATCAGTTGGAAAGGACCATAAGCGCCGGCATTTGATTTCTGTAGTTTATTCGGACTTTCGATCAGTAAAATAGACTGGGCATACCAGGGATCCACATTGTTCTCAATAAAAACCGGGATGCTTTGATCAATATTTGGAATCGCATTTCTGAACGAATAAAAATACCTTTTTCCGGTAGTAAAAAAGAGTCTGATGGAATCAGGTATTCCATGAGCCTTTCGCAGGCTGTCCCTGAAACTGTTTTTTTTATCATCACTTAATGAAGAATAGTAAGAAACAGAAAGCGTATCGAGAACCTGGCGTGTGCCGGCAACATTCATAAACCCGGAATCTTCCGGCAGATGCATCAGCCTTTCCCAGAAAAGGGGCTGGGGAACCGTATCCCAGAAACCGGCATACATCAACGAATCTACAAAAGTATTCCGGTATACCGAATCGCCTTTAAAAAGTACAGCGTTAACATTCGGGTATTTTTTTTCCCGGGTAGTATCATCGGGAAATGCAGATGAAGGTTGTGAGTGTATATAACTGCTAAACTGTAAAAAGAAAATAATTATTATAAATACTATTCTCATGGAGAGATTAAAAATAGAAATTATAAATTTAAAACGATAAAACTACCTTAAATAATCTGTACGTATTAATTATTCACAATAAATTGTTGACATCAGCAGGGATGGTAATGACTGTTTAAAACTTTTTTGCGGCGCTTTACGGGAGTGTGCTTAATCATTTTGTTGAAAATTTGGCTGATACATATCTCTGTATAACTCAAAAAAATAATGAGGCCAAAACCGGGTTGCAGGGGAAGACTGCTTTTTGTAAATTTGACTAAAAGATTGAATTATGTTTTATATTGCCGACCTGCATCTTCATTCGCATTATTCCCGTGCAACCAGCCGCGATATGAACCTTGAAAACTTATGGCGTTGGGCGCGTATCAAGGGAATTCATGTGGTTAGCGCAGGCGATTTCACGCATCCCTTATGGTTTAAAGAGATGAAAGAAAAACTGGAACCGGACGGAACCGGTTTCTTCCGCCTGAAAAATCCACCCAAAGATGATGTACCGGGTTTTAAATGTCACGATATTGATGTACGTTTCTGTCTTTCCACCGAAATAAGTTCCATCTATAAGTATGGCGATAAGGTACGTAAGAACCACAATTGTGTGTATGCACCCGACTTTGAAACGATTGCCCGTTTAAATGCAAAACTTTCGCAAATCGGGAATCTTGCCTCTGACGGAAGGCCTATTCTTGGTTTGCCTGCCAGGAACCTGCTCGGGCTGATTCTCGAAACCTCCGGCGATGCGCACCTCATACCTGCCCATATATGGACACCGTGGTTTTCCATGCTCGGTTCCAGGTCGGGATATGATAGTGTAAAGGAATGTTTCCGCGATCTTTCGCATCATATCTTTGCCCTCGAAACGGGGCTTTCATCCGACCCGGAAATGAACTGGTGCCTGAGCATGCTCGATAATTACTCCCTCGTTTCCAATTCCGATGCCCATTCGCCGCAGAAACTCGGGCGCGAAGCAAACCTTTTTGACACAGAGCGAAGTTATTATGCTATGTTTGATGCACTGAAAACGAAAAAAGGTTTTCTTGGTACCTATGAATTTTTTCCGGAAGAAGGGAAATATCACCTCGACGGGCACCGGAACTGTGGCGTATGTCTTGAACCCCATGAAACCATTAAGTATAAAGGTATATGTCCAAAATGCGGACAACCGCTTACCGTAGGTGTACTGCATCGTGTTACAGCACTGGCTGATCGCACAGAACCAAAACGTCCCGATGGTGCTCCCGGCTTTCATTATATCATTCCTCTTCCCGAAATTATTGCCGAACTGAAAAATTCCTCGCCCTCAAGTAAGAATGTTATACAGTCGTTTCAGCAGATTATTTCTTCGTTCGGAAATGAATTTACTTTTCTGAACGACATACCTCTTATCGATATTGAGAAAAAATTCGGACACATTGTTTCGGAGGCTATACGAAGAATGCGGACACAGCAGGTAAATCCCGAGGGTGGTTATGACGGGGAATTCGGCGTTATAAAAATTTTCAAAGAAGGAGAGATTGAATCGCTGGGCGGACAGCAGGATTTTTTCGGAATGAGCCATGCCAGGAAAACTACCAGGCGAAAAACAAAACAAGTTGAGCTTTCCGGCTCATTGCCTCCTGATTCATCCGGTATCCATACACATCCGGCGGATCACAAAAACACTGAACAGGAAGAAGCGGAACATTCCGTTCACTGTCCGGTACTTGTAACAGCTGGTCCCGGAACCGGGAAAACAAAAACCCTGGTTCACCGGGTTGCCAATTGCATAAAAATAACAAATGCAAAACCACAGGAGATACTGGCGGTGACATTTACCCATAAAGCTGCTGATGAAATGAAAAAGCGGCTGGCCAGCCTGCTGGGAGGCCAGTCAAAAGGAATTGTCGTCGGAACTTTTCATTCGATTTGTTATGGTATTTTGCAGAGAAGTAATAAAGATATTCAGACCGTTTATGATGGCAGAAGCCGGGAAATTATCCTGGAACTTTTATTCCCCGGGAAAGAAGCGAAAGAAACGGAAAAGCTTGCCGGCGAACTGGAAACATATTTTGAAAAGAATTCTGTTATTTTACCGTGCACACATGATAATGACAAAAGCATTGAAGAAATTGCCCGCATGTATCGTGTATATTGCCATCAGAATGGAGGCATCGACATAGCTGATATTATCCCCGGCGTAGTCCGCTTATGGAAAAATGAACCGCAATGGCTTGAGATATTACGAAATGAGTTCCAGTATATTGCCGTTGATGAACTGCAGGATATCAACCCTGTTCAGTATGAATTTCTCAGGATGCTTGCGAAGGACAAAAACATTTTTGCCATCGGGGACCCTGACCAGAGCATATACGGGTTCCGCGGTTCGGAAGTGAAATTATTTTTCAGGTTCAAAGAAGACTTTAATGCAAAGGAAATTTTCCTGAAGACGAATTACCGTTCGTCAGGTAACATTGTTGAAGGCGCCCTGAACCTGATCTGTAACAATACAGGCAGGAAAGATTCATCTCTTTCGGCCATAAAGTCTTCGTCTTTGAAAATAAAATGTTTCACAGCTGCTGACGAACTTGATGAAGCGCAGTTTATCATTAATGAAATTGAAAACCTTATCGGCGGTATACAGAACCTTTCCGGTAACTATTCATCCTCGCGGCATACAGGCAGGTATGGTTTTTCTGATATTGCCGTACTGTTCCGGACACGGGCTGTAGGGAAATCCCTTTTCAGGCATTTCAGCCGGTCATTCATTCCTGTCCGGTATGGCGATGCTTCGCAATGGATATCGTCGCCGCCTTTTTCTGTTGTTGCCGATGTTCTGAAGTTGTATCTTAATCCAAAAGACAGGGTAGCCATGTATAGTTTTATTACCCACGGACTCAAATTAAACGAAAAGGATAAAAAGCAGCTTATGTCCTCGGTAATGAAGGGAGAAAAAAGCCCCCTGTTCTTCTGGGAGTCGTGGACAGGGATTACCGCCGAAGAAGCCGTGAAGTCCATCTTTGAAAAATGTGTTATGGATGACACTGATGAAATCAGGGTGAAGAAAGAAACCATTCTCGACATGGCGCGGGAGAATCATACCGGCATAGAAGATTTTCTTCATTGCCTTACGCTCGGTTTGTATACCGATACCGGCAGGATGAAAGCCGATGCTGTACAATTACTTACTTTTCATGCTTCGAAAGGCCTTGAGTTCCCGGTGGTATTTATTACCGGCGCAGAGGACGGCATAACGCCGGTTACCAGGAAAGATACGCCTGTTGAAGAAGAAAGAAGATTGTTTTATGTAGCTATGACACGGGCAAAAGATGAACTTATTATAACCCATGCCAGGCGCAGAACAAAATTCGGTGAAGTTGCCGTGCAGAAGGTCTCACCGTTCCTGGATGAAATACCTAAACGCCTGGTTGAAGAAGTGAGGAGAAAAGAAAAAGCCGAACAGCTGAGATTGTTCTGAGAAAATTACCTGTTGCTATATGATTTTTTAACCGGGTAAATAAAATTTATTAACAGATAAGGAATTTCTTTGTTACAGTTCATTTTTATTTTATATTTGGAAGGTGTTTCTGAATGTTGCATTTTAAACTTTGTCTTGTCCTAAAATTCGTGACTTGAGATTTGTTAGAATTAAAACACATTACAACTTGACTAATTTTAAAATAAACACAGACCTTTTCTTGACTCAGAATATTTTCCATGACTTTAAAAAATAAAATCAATTTGACGTTGAACTTCAACACCGCATTGACTGTTCTGCTGTCCTTCAATATTTTTTCCTGACACTCATAGCCAGCCCGAGTCTGAGATTCGTAATAAAGAACAAATAGCTCGTTGATAATGCGGAACAAATTTATTATCTTGCATCTCGTTGATATGAACTTAATTCGACGATAACAATAATCAACGAATAGCTAACACACGTTTGGAAAAACTGGGTGGGTGGTGCATCCCGATAGTTATAAGGAGTTTCGCTTTTCAGAGGTCAAACGTTAAATCATCGCTTTCCACAAAATATATACAGAGTATTTTAATATTTATAAATGAATTTATCCATGAAAATCAAAAGTTATACTTTTGATTTTCATGGATAAATATTATATACGAATTAAGTTAATATTCAAAAAATCAGATAAATTGCAAATATCTATCTTATCTTTTGTTTGATAGCTGTCACCTGATGGCATAAGGATAAAATTATGCTTTGTTTTTAAATCGGTAATAGATTGAATAAAACCTTTACTGACTTGCGGAGCATTGGATAATTTTATTTCTATACAGGCAACAGGCTTGTTTCCTTTAACTAAAACTAAATCGGATTCGGTACCCTGATGTGTACGATAAAAATATAAGTCGAGATATTCCGGTTTTAATTGCCGTATCTGTTCAATAACAAAACCTTCCCATGATGCACCTACATGGGGATGTCCGAACAGATCATCCATATCTTTTGTTCTGATCAGTGTATGTAAAATACCTGTATCACGGATGTATATTTTAGGTGCCTTTACCAGACGTTTTTTCAGATTGGTATACCATGGCAGAAGCCTTGTTATCAGAAAAGCTCCTTCCATATATTCTAAGTATCTGCCAACAGTGGGAGCGGTAACTCCTAACGATCGGGTGTAGCTTTCCTTGTTCCATATATTTCCGTTGTTGTGTGCCAGCATAGTCCAGAAATTACGAATAGTTACCGACGAAAAATCGACACCGAACAATTCTTTCATGTCTTTTTCGGTATACGATTTTATTAAATTGGTATACCAGGTATGAACAGTGGTATTCTGTTTTATGTTTAATGCATGCGGAAATCCTCCTTTAAGCCATAATGTGTCCTGTGTTATTTTACTTTTTTTAGCTTCTTTCAGGTTAATTCCCCCTAAATCAAGGTAAGCTATTCTTCCGGCTAAGGATTCCGACACTCCCTTGATTAAATGTGGCGAAGATGAGCCTAATAATAAAAAGCGGGCAGGTTTGCGGTCAAGATCAACCAATGCACGTAACAAAGAAAAAAGCTTTGGCATTCGCTGCACTTCATCAATGATGATGAGCTTATGTTTATTTCTTAACAAATAACTTTCAGCATCATTTTGCAGACGGTTGAAATGACTTTCTAATTCTAAATCCAGATATAAGGTTTCTTTTTTTGCTTTTTTCGAGTATAGTCTGGCAAGAGTGGTCTTGCCTATTTGCCTGACACCCAATAAAGCAACAACGGGATTTGCCTTAAGTAAGGCAGTTAATGTTTGTAATTCTAATCGTTGTATCATTCTGCAAATATACAAAAATATCCATGAAAATCAAAAATCACACTTATGAATTTCATGGATAAAAAAATATTTTTGAAAGATTTCTAAGGATTTCTAAGGATTTTTTTCCTGAATCCATGCCGGCCGGCCTACAGGATGACCTTTAAAATAAAAGCTCTTTTTAGGGCCATGTCATTAAGCTAAGCCCAAAGGGCTTGAATATTCTTAACCTCCGTTTTACCTGTGCTTATTGATATTATATCCTTTCAGGATAATGTGATTTTGTGTATGTTATACCTTCACTTAATGACATTGCCCTTTAGGTTCCGACAGATCGTGATTGACAAATATTGATTTTCTTGCTTTAATTATTTTTTGTAAAGCCATTTTGTTTATATTTGGTAATTAGAAAGTTTTAATAAAAATCGTTTTAAAATTATAAGTATATGGCAAAGATTTCATCTAAAGTAGAAGCAAGAATTATAAGTGGAATTAAAAAATTTCAGCCAATAATTAATAGTGCAAAGGTTAAGGATATAAATGAATCGGATACCGTTGTTATTATCACTGACATGTTAGCTGAGATTTTCGGATTTGATAAATATTCAGAAATAACATCGGAATATGCCATTAAAAAGACATTTTGTGATCTTGCAATAAAATTAAACGGGAAAATTAAATTTATTATCGAAATAAAAGCTTCCGGATTAAATTTAAAAGATGACCATATAAGACAATTTTTAGGATATGGAGCAAATGAAGGTGTTGATTGGATTGTTCTTACAAATGGAAGTACATGGAAGGTTTATAAAATTATTTTTGGGAAACCAATCATGCAGGAACTTGTTTATGAAATTGATTTTTTAAATCTGAACCCTAAAAGCGCGGATGATATTCAACAATTGTTTCATTTATGTAAAGAAGGATTTGAAAAATCAAGTATCGAGGAGTATTACATTCAGAAACAAACATTGAACAAGTATTTTATCGGACAAATTTTGATTTCAGAAGGCGTTCTTGATGCAGTAAGAAAAACATTAAAGAAAATTGCACCTGATGTTAAGACTTCAAATGAAGATTTGCAGAAAATACTTTTACATGATGTAATTAAAAGAGAAGTGTTGGAAGGGGAGAAATCTGAAGAAGCTAAAAGGAAAATTAATAAATGGATGAAATCTTTGGAAAAGAAAGAAGAACCAAAGGTTCAGATTGAGAATAACTAAACCAGCGCTTCCCACAAAATCTCTACCGGGTGTTTTGCAATTCTGCCTGTCCCGTCTGAAATCTGGTTCCGGCAACTGGTTCCGGCAGCGGCAATAATCGTGTCTTCAGAGAGTTTTCGAATGGCCGGAAATAAAACCAGTTCACCTATCTGCATCGAGAGTTCGTAATGCTCTTTTTCGTAGCCAAACGAGCCGGCCATCCCGCAGCATCCCGAAGGGATCTCTTTTACCGAATAATTAACCGGAATAGAAAGCATAGACAGGGTGGATGAAACAGAAGCAATGGCTTTCTGCTGACAATGCCCGTGAACCATTATTTCTTTCTTCTCTTTGGTAAATGCGTTTCGTTGAAAATTTCCTTTGGCACATTCGGTGGAAATGAATTCATCTATTATATAAGTGTGTTTTGCAATTTGTTCGGCATCATTTCTTAAACTTTTATCCACCAGTTCAGGGTATTCGTCGCGGAAGGCAAGTATAGCCGAGGGTTCAATTCCAATCAGGGGAGTAGCTTCGTTAATTAAGTCGCGAAGGAAAAGAATGTTCTTTTCAGCTATCTTTTTTGCCGTTCTTATCAGGCCTTTTGAAATATATCCACGGGCGCTTTCCATGTGTTTTGGAACCAGGACTTCATAATCAAGTTTGTTCAACAGTTTTATGGCTTTTTTCCCGATTTCAGCATCATAGTAATTGGTAAATTCATCAGCAAATAAATATACCCTTCTTTTTAATAACGGAGAAGGTGGGTGATTCTTTACATAATGCTGAAAAGTATGTTTGCTGAGCCTGGGAATATTCCGTTTAGGGGCAATGCCGATACTGTTTTTAAAAAGATTCGAAAAGGTGTTGTAAATCCTTGGTGTAGCTGAAAGGTATTTATTTAAATACGCCAGGTTGGCAAAAAGTTTTGTTCTTAAAGGGATGCCGTTGGAATCGTAATAATGCTGAAGGAACTCAGCTTTCAGCTTGGCCATATCAACACTTGACGGGCATTCGGTTTTACATGCCTTACACGAAATGCATTTGTCCAGTACTTCGTAGAGTTCCTTATGGTTAAACGGATTATTCTTAGGGCTGTTTATTAAAAATTCCCGTAACATATTGGCACGGGCACGGGTGGTCTGGTTTTCGTTTTTACTGGCCATATAGCTGGGGCACATGGTACCGCCAACAATGGCCGATTTACGGCAGTCGGCAGAACCTTCACACTTGTCAATGGCACCCATTAATCCGAGATCTTTAGAAAAATCAAATATGGTTTCTGTTTTTCTCCCGGTAGTTTTTACTGAATGCCTCAGACTGGTATTCATAGGAGGGGTATCAGTAATTTTTCCGGGATTAAAAATGTGATCAGGATCCCATGTATTTTTAATTTCTTTTAGTAAATTATAACAATGTTCGCCAATCATTATCGGAATAAACTCACCGCGAAGCCTTCCGTCGCCATGTTCTCCGCTTAATGAACCTTTATATCTTTTTACCAGGTGAGCTGTTTCAAGAGCTATTTTATGAAATAATTCAACTCCTTCCTTGCTTTTTAAATTCAATACGGGTTTTAAATGTAATTCTCCCGTAGCAATGTGACCATAATATACACAGGTTAAATTATTTTTCTTTAATATTTTTTCAAATTCAGTCATGTATTCAGGAAATACTTCCGGGTGAACAGCAGTGTCTTCTACTACCGGAACCGGTTTTGAGTTGCCCGGCATGGTGCTTAAAACTCCCAGACCGGCTTTTCGCAGGTTCCATACTTTTTTCGATTCGGAATCAAAAACTACAGGAAAATGATAGCCGAACTTATTCTGTCGCATTTCAGCTTCCATTTTATGTGCGATCTCATGAATCTCTTCTTTGGTATCTTTTGCAAATTCAACAATTAAAACAGCTCCAGGTTCTCCTTCAATAAAAAAACGGTTCTTTTTCAGTTTTGGATTTTTTTTTGTCAGGTCAAGCGTTGCTTTATCGATAAGTTCAATAGAAGTAGGGTTGTATTTTAATGCTATTAAATTGGCCAGGTAACTTTCCTTAAGAGTAAAATGATGAATACAAACAAGACCAATGTGTTTGGGAGGTATGGGAACCAGGTTTAATTTTATTTCGGTTGTAAATGCTAAAGTGCCTTCCGAACCTGCAAGTAATTTGCAAAAGTTAAAGGGTACGTCAGCTTTACCAAAGGGTGCTGAATCTAATAGAACATCAATAGCGTATCCTGTATTTCTTCGTTTCAGGCGCTTGTCAGGATATTGTTTTTTTATTTCATCCTGGTTTTTTAGAACGGATAATATGTTATAGATATTCTTGTATATCTTGTTTTCAAGACTATCGCCTTCGCATTTCTGATTAAACTCTTTAAGGGAAAGGGATTTAAACGTAATTTCCGAACCGTCGCTCAGAATAACGTTTAGTTCAAGCGTATGATCTCTGGTGCTGCCGTATATAAGCGAATGTGCGCCACAGGAATTATTGCCAACCATTCCGCCAATCATACAACGGTTGGATGTAGATGTTTCGGGACCAAAAAACAAGCCTTTGGGAGCAAGGAATTTATTTAACTCATCCAGAACAACACCCGGTTCAACTCTTACCCAATGTTCTTTCTCATTTACCTCTATAATGTTTGTCATGTACTTCGAAACATCTACAACGATCCCGTTTCCTACCACCTGTCCGGCCAGCGAAGTGCCTGCTGTTCGCGGAATAATGGGGATTTTATATTTGGAAGCAAACGCAACTATTTTTTTAATGTCGCTTTTATTTTTTGGTCTGATCACAGCCAATGGCTTTTCTTTATAGGCTGACGCATCCGTAGAATAAATTATCCTTGAAGAATTATCTGTAAATAAATCACCCTCTAAAAAGGTTCCAAGATTGTTTAAAACACCAGTGTATTCTTCCGAAGCCATAGAAAAAAATTTATCAAAAGTAGTGATTTATGTTTTTTTTAGTGATCAGAATTACTAATTAATATCAACAGTATAATAGGCAATATTTCAGGGGAGTATATTATTTATTTATAATAAAGTGCAATTCTATATAATATTTGAAATGAAACCTGCGTTATGAAAATAACCCCGTTTGCTTGCAAACTATTCATATTATTATTTACTAACCTCTAAACTAAATAACTATGAGAAAACTGGTTGTACTGACAATGCTATCTGTTATCACAATTGTTTTAATAAATTGTAAAATGAATCAGAAACAGATAAATTTTATAACTCCACCTTACAAGAATCTTGATATTCAGCCGGATGTGTTTACGGTTTCGGCTGATAATTCATCAGAGATTAAGCTTCAGAATGGTGGCAGTATTGTTATTCCCGAAAATGCTTTTGTTGATGAAAACAACGAACCTGTAAAAGGAACAGTGGAAATAAAATTCCGGGAATTTCACAATGCTGCCGACATAATTTTATCGGATATGCCCATGGATTATGACAGTGCAGGTGAGAAATTGCATTTCGAAACGGCAGGTATGTTCGAAATAAACGGGTACCAGAATAACAACCCTATCTTCGTTGCTTCCGGTAAAAATATTACGGTGAATCTTGGTTCTTATGCCAGGGGTAACGACTACAATTTTTATGAACTGGATAAGGAGAAAAAGAGCTGGGTTTACAGGGGCGGTGCACCTTCTAAGATAAATGAGGAGAAGAAACTTCTTACTGAAGAACTGATGGCAGGTGAATTAAAAAAGCCGGTAATGCCTAAAAGAATTTCAGATAACAGTCAGCTGGTAAACCTAAATATAAACTATAAATTATATCCCGAACTGGAGCAGTTCCATGGTATTATGTGGGAATACAGCGGCAATGCATCATCCATGAACCCTAAAAAAAATCAATGGATCTATAAAACGAAATGGAACAGTATGAGCCTGACAGAATATTCGCGCGATTCCTGCAAATATTTACTCAGTCTTAGCACTAAAGACAAGTCGTTTAAAACAATAATTACCCCTGTTTTGTCAAAAAAGAATTATGCAAAAGAATTGAAGAAATTTGAAAAAAAACTCGAAGCATTTAATACTAAAATTAAAGAGATTGAAGATAAAAGGCAGAGAGAAGAACGGGAGGCGGATCTGATCCGGACATTGACCGTGAATGGCTTTGGAATCTATAATTGCGACAGGGTTATGAGACAACCCAATGCGGTGGCCATGAAAGCCAATTTCAAGATAGATGCCCCTGTAGATATGGATGATGTTACTGTTTACCTGGTATCGTCAAATGACAGATCTGTGATTGAATATAATAAGTATAACAATAACAGCTTCAAAGTTTCGCCCGATGTTGATAATTGTTTGATTGTGTTATTGCCAGATCAGAAAGTTGCAAGGTTTTCAAATGCAGATTTCAGAAAAATAAATTATGACAGCTTAAGGGCATTGGACGAATATCCAAGCTATACTTTTCACTTAAAGATGGTAAGTAAGCCAATTTCTTCGAAAGCTTCGCTTCAGGAAATTTTAAAGTCAATTTAAGTTGAAAAAAATAATTTCAATATTATTTGTTGCATTTTTAATGTTGAATTGGTTTGATGTTGAATCTCAGACAAGAAGTCTGTTTCCTCAGAGAAATCCAAATAAAAAGAAGGAAGCCGAAATTAAATTTCCGGATATATTTCCTGTGAAGATAAATGGTAAATGGGGATATATTAATCGCTCAGGCCAGATAGTGGTTGAACCTCGGTTTGATTATGCGTCAAACTTTGGTTCGGCCAGTATTGCCATTATTCAGAATGAAAACCTCTATGGATTGATTGATTTGCAGGGTAAGGTAATTCTTCATCCTGTATATAGGAAATTGGTAGTATTAAGCGATGGCTTTGTTTCAGCCTCTTCCGATTCATTGTGGGGAGTATTTAAAACAGATGGGACACAGGTAATGAGAGAACAATTTACAAAAGTCAAAAAATATTCTTCAAAATACTTCCTTACTTATGAAGGCGAATACGCTGGTTTGGCAGACCTTAACGGAAAAACAATAGTACCAAACAAATATTTTTACATCCAGGAAGAAGACAGCTCATTTTTGAAAGTTACAGGAGCTAACGGAATAGGTTTATATACTAATTCCGGTGAGGAGATTCTGAGTGATAATTATGAAAATATCGATGTTGTAAATAATAAAGTAATAATGTGCAGAAAAAATACAAAATGGGGAGCCATTAGTAAAACCAGGGACACATTATTTTTACCGGTGTATCAGAATTACAGTGTCAGTAGTAATCTCATTTTTCTGAGCAAAGGAAATGAAAACTCGCTTTTTTCCATCCGGAATATGAAATTGATATTTTCTTCAAACTTCAGCTACACTGCATACAATACGGAATTTATCTCGTGTATTGGGAACGGAAAGATGGGAATTATTGATTATTCAGGAAAAATTCTTGTGGATACTTCCTGTACTGATGTTAAATTTCAGAATGGTTATTTTATATTCCGGAAAAATGGCCGGTGGGGGTTGGTGTCTGCAAAGGGAAAAGTTATTCTGGATCCGGATTATGATGTTATTACGATAGCTGATAACAATGTGTTTAAAGTATACCAGGAGCAGCATTGGGGCCTGGCGAATTCCAAAGGCAAAGTTATATACGGGCCATCGGCACAGAATATAGATTACGTAAACAGAATTGCCAAGATTTATGATAATAAAAAATTAATTATCCTTGAAATTGACGAGGGAGGCAATGAGATTGACCGTTCGGAATATGAAAATGTGGGTACAATTAATATTAACAATAAGTACAATACGATTGACAATTTCAGAAACTACAGCATGAAACCATTAAGAATGCTGAGAAACAAAGGCTGGTTCCTGGATACTTTAAAAAACAGGTGGGGCCTGATGGATACATTGGGAAATGTTGTTATTCCGCCTATGTATAAGAACATTGAAGTAAACGATACCATTCATCTGACGATGGTTTCGCGTGTGGTAACCGATGCCGCTAAAAACAGGGTATTAAAATATGGTATAATCGATCACGAGAATTATAAAACTGTTGCACCGGTTATGTATGATTTTATATCGTTTAATGATCTTCGCAAAAAAAATATGGCCCGGGGAAAATTAAAGGCAAATAAGCTAACTTATCTGAGTCTGAAATCGCCTGAGATAGACCCAAATATTGGATTCACCGATGAATTCAGGAATGATGATTATGCCCGGGTTAATTTTGGTGGGAGCATTGTCATTACCAATGAATTTTCAACAAATATTATTGACAGTTATAATAATTACTATTATTCACTGTATGGTTTTTATCCTTTTAATGCCGGAAAGGGATACCAGAGTTATGTAACATGCAAAGGAGGAAAATGGGGATTTGTTAACAATGCAGGCGAAGAGGTGTTTCCTTTTGAATACGATTTTGTGTCGAGATATATTAAAGACAGGTTTATTGCATGTAGAAATGAAAAGTGGGGAGTTGTTGCATTAAATAAAACCATTGTAAACTTCGATTACGATTATATAAGCCGTTTAAAAAATTCGTATGACAGCTTGTTTGTGTTGGAAATAAAAGTAACAAAAACTGGTTTGATGGATACGAAGGGGCACTTATTAACTTCCTGTAAGTATGACGAAATTTCACCTTTTTCGGAAGGAATGGCAAGGGTTAAAATAGATTCAAAATATGGTTATATAAATCAATTTGGCTCTGAAGTAATACCTTGTGAATATTTAAAAGCAGATCATTTTTCAGAAGGGCTTGCCCCGGTAAAACAAAAGTATAAATGGGGATATATGAATGATGCCGGTAAATTTGTTATCGAACCCAAATACAGGATCGCCTATAATTTTCATGAAGGGCTGGCAGGTGTTTGCTTAAAGTCAAAGTTTGGTTTTATTGATAAATACCAGAATATTGTTATTCCCTTTATCTTCTCAAATGTTTCGGATTTCAGTAACGGTAAAGCTATTGTGAAAAAAGGAAACAAGTCAGGCGTTATAAATAAAGAAGGTGAGTGGATAATAAAACCAAAATATAGAAAAATAATGCAGATACAAGGACATGAATTTTATCTTGTTACAAAAAAAAGAAGTGGCCTGGTAAGTTGTGACGGAAATCAGGTTGTAAAACGCAGGTATGTAATCATTGGTGATTTTTGTAATGGACTTGCTTTAGTAAAAAGAAATGGGAAATATGGTTTTATTGATACCATAGGCAAAGTAGTTATTCCATTGAAATACGCTTCTGCAAAATATTTTAACGATGGCCTGGCGGCTGTGAAAATGGATACATTATGGGGTTTTATTGATCCCGAAGGGGAATTGATTATTGAAGCCTTATACACACAGGCATCTGGATTTTCAAATGGTCGTGCTGTTGTTTTACACAATGGGATTTATAAGATTATTGATAAAAGAGGAGAGGTTATAAAGGAGATTTCTTCGAAAATATTACCATTCAGTGAAGATCTGGCAGTTGTTAAAAACGATAAGCAATCCTATTTTATAAATCTTAATGGAGAAAAACAATTTCGCGAAACGTTCTTAAATGCTACGCCATTCAACGGGAATCACGCATTTGTGCTCAATCCCGGGGACAATAAAAAAGAATATGAGTTTTGTGAAAGTTATATGAACAGAGAAAATTACTGGGCGCTAATTAATTCAGACGGAGTAAAACTTACCGGACATTATTATTCTTCGTTAAAAGATCTTTCAAAGGGTTTTATTACCTATAAAATTCCTGAATATCATGGAATCGCCGATCATTCAGGAAAAATAATCCTGCCGGCCGAATACGAATCCATCGAATATGTAGGCTGGGGCCTTTTTAAAGTAATTACAATGAATAAAATCGGTTATATTAAAAGTACCGGTGAATGGCTGTGGAAACCTGCTGAATAAAATATAGCATAACATGTGAGTGTATTTTCTTTAAAAAATCGGATTTACTGGATTATCTTTGTCATCTCAATTATATGTAGTAATGGCAATAAATCCCGATTTCAACGATAAAAAGACCTTGGAGAAATACTCTTCGGCATTTACTCTTTCCGATATGGAAATATTTATATTTCCTGAGTTGTTTTATCCCCTGGTGCTTGCCAACATAATGTCTCCGGTAATATGGGAATGGAGAAAAGATGACTGGTTCAGGGATATTCAGAAAAAATCATTCACCTATAAGGTAAACCGGGTGAAACAATATATCATGGATCATTATGTTTTCAATCTCGATCTTGAAACATGGGGTTTAACAACAAAGAACAAAGAGATTAACCGTTTTAAGGATTTTTTTCCGGTTGACATTCTGAAACAATCCAATGCGCTTTTTGGTTACGAGGGCGACAAATATTATTTTGATATAAATATCCGCAAGCATTTCGGTCTTGATAAATATAGTACAGAAACAATACCTTACTGGAAAACCGAGACTGTTGAAGCAATGACAGCCTTTAATTTTAAAGATGGTTTTCCTTCCGGGGCGGGAGAGTGCGTATCGCTGGCAGCGCTTTATGCGGCGGCTATGTTCATTGTTGCAGGAATTCCCCTGGAAGATATATATCTTATGTCGACTCCTCTTCATTCGCAGAACTTTATAAATGTTAAAGAAGGAGTGCTGACAAATAATCGCCGCATTGTTACAAAAAACATGTGGTTTAACGGCACGGTGTTGTCTGCCCGTGCAAGGAGAGCCCTTGAAAACGAGAAGGTAACCATAGTATCCCATATTTCGGGATATATACATACGGTTTTTTCAAAAGCAACCATTGATCCTGAAAAATATAAAGATTTCTCCGGTAAGCTGAAATCCTTTCTTAAAACCAGGATTTCTTCATCCCTGTTTGTGAATTTTCTAAGGTATGATTCTGCCTTTAAAAAGCATTTTCAGTATATTAATGTTATCAATGGTAAAAAACATTATATAGCTCTTGAGAAAATATTTGAGTATGAACATTCCAGTAAAAATACATTCTCTGAAAAGTCACGGGAAGTGCTTTTAAATGAAATTGATTCGGAAGAATACAGTCTCTCGCCTCTCGAAAACAGGGTGTTTTTAAATGATACTGAAGCTTTCCTGGAGGCAAATAAACACATGGATTGTGTGGCTTTAAAGGAATATTTTATATATAAAATAAAGACTATCGATTGTACCTGTAACAAGGAAGAAATAATCGGAAGCATCCAGCAGTTATTTAAAAACCTGGAACATTTCATTCATGTAAATCCAAAGCTTCCTGAAACAGATAAAGAATTTATCAAAGAAAATACATTATCAATAGATAATTCATTTTCCCGCGAACAGATTGTGAATTATATTTTCGAGAAAGCAAAATCGGATGAATTGGCTTTGTTAACGCTGTATGCTTATCGCCAGATGGATAGAATAGACTGGAAGCCCTTTCTGAAAGCTGCTTTTGAACGAAATCCCGTATCGCTTGATGGTCTGAAAGGTAAAAGCACGGAACATATTTACAAATTGTTACAGGATATGTCCGACACTTCAATTTATGACGATGTACGCCTTGCTCAGCCCGATGAAATCTGGAATTTTAAAAGAGGAGACGGGCTGGAAAAAGCACTTTTATTAGCCAATGTGATTTTAAATTCAAATAGAGCCGATTCAATCATACTTAATGTTGAAAACAATTCGGCTATTATTAATATGGGAAATCATGAATTTAGATTTAATACTTCCAAGAATCTTAACAGGTATATCAATTTAACAAGAAAAGAGGAGGTATTAATAATTAATTAGGATTTGTTACTTTCTTCCAGTTTCTGAATTCTTTCAACGATACCGTCCAGGTTCCTGAAATGAATATATGATTTCCTGTATTTGTTAATATCAAAAGAAGGGGAGCCCATGTGTATTTCGCCCGATTTAACAATGTTTTTTGAAACCCCGGATTGTGCCGCAATAATGGTATTATCCGCTATTTTGAGGTGACCTATTATTCCCACCTGTCCGCTGAACATACAATTTTTACCGATTTTGGTTGAACCTGCAATAACAACGTTAGCGGCGATATACGTATTTTCGCCAACTTCAACATTGTGTGCAATATGTATCAGGTTGTCGAATTTAGCTCCTTTCTTTATAATTGTAGAACCCAGTGTTGCCCTGTCGATGGCACAATTGGCGCCAATTTCAACATTGTCCTCAATGACGACATTTCCAATTTGCGGAACTTTTGTATTGTCTTCAGTAGCAAAACGGAAGCCATCACTTCCAAGTACCGTACCGGAATGAATGATGCAATTTTTACCGATTTTGGTTTCCGAATAAATTTTAACACCGGCAAACAGAGTAGTATTTTCATCGATTTCGACATTATCGCCAACGTAAACCTGGGGATAAATTTTTACATTGCTGCCAATCTTAGAATTCTCACCTATAAATGCGAATTCGCCCAGGTAAATATTTTCACCCACTTTTGCATTTTCAGAGATAAAAGCCAGTTTTGAGATTCCTGTTTTGTTTGTCTTAATCTGGTTATACATTTCAAGTAACCTGGCAAAAGCTTTATCGGCATTTTTCACGCGCAATAATGAAGCAGTAACGGGTGCGGTTAATTCAAAATCTTCGTTGATGATAACCAGCGAAGCCTGTGTTGAATACAGGTAAGGTATATATTTAGGATTTACCAGGAATGAAATGGAACCTGGCTCGCCCTCCTCAATTTTAGATAGCCCGGTGATTTTAGCATTTTCGTTGCCCTCGATTTTTCCATCCAGCAACTCAGCTATTTGTTTCGCAGTAAATTCCATATATCTTAAGTAAGTTAAAGATGACAAATGTATAATTTTTAGTACAACTAACCGAGAATAAAACGCTTAAATTGAAAATATAATCCTTTATATATAAGAGCCGGAAATGATTGTTGATAAATTAATAGTTTGATATATAGTGAATAATCCAGGCTTTATAAGATTATTATATTAGGATAAAAATTGATTACCGGGTATTTTTTTTGGATTTGATAATAATTTTCGTATTTTTATTTGTTTCAAAATCTCTTATTTATAAAATATTAGAAAACAACTAAAAGCGGGACATCCGATAGTTTTGTCAACTATGTTTTATAATAGTTACAGTATAATATTTATTAAACTGAAATAAAAAATGTTCAGACATATGAAAAAGTTTACCTTTTTTCTGGTTCTCTGCCTCTTAACGTATAATATTAATGCACAGCTTACCGTCCAGGGTGGCGTAACGGCAACCCAGTTGGCGAACATACTGGCAGGTTCCAATATTGTAGTGTCAAATGCAACCCTAACCGGCAGTAATTTAGCATCGGGTTCTTTTAACGGGGTTAATACAAATCTGGGGGTCTCTTCCGGTGTGATATTAACAACCGGAAATATAAACGATGCAACCGGTCCTAACGATCAGACCAATAGTACAACACAGCTGGGAACACCGGGTACTGCCCAGATGACAGCATTGGCAGGCGTTACGTCGTACGATGCCATAACCCTTCAGTTTGATTTTACGGTTCAGTCTGATATGATTCAGTTCAGCTATGTTTTTGCTTCCGAAGAATACCCTGAATATGCTCCGCCTAACAGTTCGGCTTATAATGATGTTTTTGCTTTTTATATCAGCGGTCCGGGCATTACAGGTGAAGAAAATATAGCGCTTGTTCCCGGAAGCACAAGCCCTGTTTCAATTAACAATATAAATGCAATAACCAATAATCAGTATTATATTAGCAATGCAGGTGGTTTAACGAATGAGTTTGATGCTTTTACAACCGTTCTGATGGCCAGAAAAGAGGGGCTTATTCCATGTCAGACATATACTTTAAAGCTGGTTATTGCCGATGCAGGGGACAGACAATATAATTCAGCCGTTTTTCTCCAGGAAAACAGTCTTGTTCAGGGAGTTGTCAATGTTATTCCGCAAACCATCAATGCCGACAACATTGCCTTGGAAGGATGTGTAAACGCAAGCTTCTCATTTTCGCTTGACCAGCCTCAGAGCCAGGATTACCAGATAAATTTTCAGATTGCCGGTTCTGCTACCAATGGAATTGATTATGAGCATATCGACAATACTATTATGATTCCTGCCGGCCAGACCAATGCAGTTGTAATTATTGATCCTATTCTTGATGGTTTTCCCGAAGGGCAGGAAACGGTAATGCTTATATACAGGCCTGAAGTATGTGCTGCGTATGACACGGTAACTTTATATATTGATGATGCCCAGCCTATCCAGTTTAGTTTAAATGAAACGAACCTGAATTGTTATCATGACAGTTCGGGGGAAATACTGGTGAATGCCACGGGTGGTTTTCCTCCTTATACTTATCATGTGACCGATGTAAATGGTGTTATGGAACTCTTTAATAATAACCCGGTAACCGGCCTTGCAGCGGGAACGTATTCCGTACAGGTTTATGATACTTATGGCTGCAAAGCGGAAGCATTGGTTGTGGGTGGAATTTTTGATGCTGATACTACATTTCTTCCCGATGGAAGTGGTGTATCCTATACCAGTAACATAAATATTTCGGGATTTGGTGCCGGCGAGACCATTACCAATATGTCGCAACTGCAACAGATTTGTGCCAATATGGAGCATTCTTACTTGGGAGATTTACAAATAAAAATTATAGCTCCCAGCGGACAGTCAGTCATATTAAAGCAGTTTGCCGGAGGCGGTTCCTGCGATCTTGGAATTCCCTTTGCATCGGGACCGGTGGATGGCTCAAACAGTAATCTTACAAACCCGGGAGAGGGTTACGATTATTGTTTTAATGAAACGCCGGATCATGGAACCATGGTGAGTGAGTCCAATTTATATACGCACACTTATCCATCTTCACTGGGTGGCGGGCAAACGGTTACCGACTATTATCTTCCGGCGGGGTCATATGCTTCGTATCAGCCACTCACAAACCTTATCGGTGCGCTGAAGAATGGAATCTGGAAGCTGGAAGTGACGGACCAATATGCTCTCGATAACGGTTATATTTTCAACTGGAATATCAGTTTAATGTCTGATTTACCGGATACCCTTGTCCAGATTACAGAGCCTTTAGGCATGAATGTAGGAGGATTTGTTACGCAGGCTACCTGCGGTGGAAGCAATGGTGCTATTAATATTACCGTAAACGGAAACTCTCCTCCCTTTACATATCATTGGAGTAATGGAGCTGTTACCGAAGATATTGCAAATATTCCTTCAGGCTCATATAGTGTAACTGTTACCGATGCCAATAATTGTTCACGGGTAGAAATGTATTCGCTTACTAATATCAGTAGTCTTAACATTACAAAAAACATTATTCATGTCAATTGCAGCGGAAATAATACAGGCTCGATTGATGTGGCTACTTCGGGTGGTACTTCTCCTTATTCTTTTGCATGGAGTAATGGTGCCGTTACTGAGGACCTGGCAAACATTCCGGCAGGATTATATACATTAACCATAACCGATAATGCAGGTTGTGTTTTTATCGACAATATTACGGTAAACCAGAATCCTCAATTGTTAATTTCCCTGGTAAATTCATCGAATGAAATTTGCGGTGATGCTAACGGAAATATTGACATCCAGGTAACCGGGGGGTCAGGTTCCTATGCTTACAATTGGAGTAACGGTGCGACAGTTCAGGATCTGGTTAATCTTTCGGGAGGAAGTTATTCGGTTACTGTTACTGATGGTTTTGGTTGTGCGAAAATTTCAGGTTATAATATTATTAATAATGTCAGTAATTGTTCCAATTACTGTTATCTTGATATAGGTAATACAGTTGTTTCGCCTGATATTTGCGGATCCTCGGCGGGAAGTATAAATATTACATTGACAAGTGTTACGCCTCCATATACAGTCAACTGGAGCAACGGAGCCGCAACTGAAGATATTTCCGGTTTGCTTTCCGGGAGTTATACCGTAACGGTTCATGATGCAGCCGGTTGTAGTGTTACTCAAACCATAAACGTACCGAATAATACCGGTTCTTTAAGTATAAGCAATTCCCAGGTTTCCGATGAAAACTGTGGGAATGGTACGGGCGCCGTTAATATCACGGTTTCCGGGGGAGCATTGCCTTATACCTTTTTATGGAACAATGGAACAGTTACCGAAGATATTAACAGTGTTCACAGTGGTAATTATTCCGTTCAGATAACAGACGGTAATAATTGTGTTTTAAGCCAGGGATTTGTAGTTTCAAATAATACGGGTTCATTGTCTGTAACGGCTGTTGTAACCAATGAAACCTGCGGAAACCACCTGGGAGCTATTAACCAGACAATTACGGGTGGTAACGGAACCATTAGTTATCACTGGAATAATAATGCCACCTCACAGGACAGGAATAACCTGGTAGCAGGTACCTATACATGTACAATAACCGACCAGTCCGGATGCAGCCTGGTTGAAACCTATACATTAATTAATCAACCCGGAAATTTAAGTGTTTCAAATACTGTTGTTACAAATGAGACCTGTGATAATAACCAGGGAGCAATTAATATTTCGGTGACGGGTGGAACAGGAAGTTATTCTTATATCTGGAGTAATGGTGCCACCACTGAGGATCTGATAAACCTGAATGAAGGAGTTTATTCGTGTACGGTTTCCGATGCCAACTCATGCCAGGTGCCAACAGGTACATTGTATGTATTTAATTCTTCCGGGAATCTTCAGATTCAGACTGTATTAATTACAGATGAAGTTTGCAATAACCATGATGGAGCTGCCAATATGAGTGTTACGGGAGGCGATGGAAATTATACTTATCAATGGAACACCGGTTCCACTGCACAGGATCTGATGACTGTTCCGGCAGGGAGCTATACTTTATCCGTGACTGATGGAAATGGATGCCAGACACAGCAAACCATTACAATAAATAATACACCCGGAAATTTAACTCATGTAAATACAATTATTACCAATGAGGTATGCGGTAACGGACAGGGTGCTATAAATAATGTTATTTCCGGCGGTACAACTCCTTATACATATCTCTGGAATACTGGTGCAACAACTCAGGATCTGAATAATATTCCTGCCGGAAATTATTCATGGACTGTAACTGATAATGCGGGCTGTTCCTTCTCATTACATCCTGTGGTAATAAATACAACAACCGGTTTAGGAGTAACCAATGTTGTTACTAATGAGATTTGCACCAACGGGCAGGGAGCAATAAACCTGACAGTAACAGGCGGAGTTTCGCCATTTATTTATCTTTGGAGTAATTCAGCGACAACAGAAGATGTTTCAGGTTTACCGGCAGGTACATATAGCTGTACAGTTACAGATAACAGTGGTTGTATATTCCATACCGGGAATATTATTGTGAACAATAATCCGGGTACGCTGGATGTGATTTTCTCTTCCGTTAATGAGGTTTGTAATAACGATCAGGGGAGTATTGATCTGACTGTTTCCGGAGGAACATCGCCATTTACTTATTTATGGAGCAATTCAGCAACCACTCAGGATGTCTCTAATTTAACAGCAGCAGCTTATACTGTAACTGTTACGGATGTTAATGGCTGTAAGTATATTAAGGCTATAAATATAACTAATAATCCGGGCACCTTATCTGTTGCAACCCCGGTTGTAACAAATGAATCGTGTAATGATAACCAGGGGTCAATAAATCTTACTGTAAGCGGGGTTACCGGAACGGCACATTATATCTGGAGTAATTCTGCAACGACTGAAGATATTTCAAATTTAAATGAAGGCACTTATTCCTGTACCGTATCCGACGATGGATCCTGCCAGGTAGTATTAACAGATATTATAGTTGGAAATAATTCCGGAACATTAGCTCTTACCAATGTTGTTACACATAATGAAACTTGTAACAATAATTCAGGAACTATTGATATCACCATTCAGGGAGGTGTTGCGCCCATTGTTTATAACTGGAGTAATGGTTTGCATACCCAGGACCTGAGCGGGCTGAATGAAGGAAGTTATACCTGTACTGTTATTGATGCCAATGGCTGTTCTGTTGAAGCACATGCAACAATTTTAAATAGTTCCGGAACATTAACCGTTTCCAGCGCTGTAATTACAGATGAAGCCTGTAACAATGGAACAGGAGGAATAAATATTACTGTACAGGGCGGTACAATTCCATATACTTATGCATGGAGTAATGGCGCTACTACCCAGGATATTTTTAATGTTCACGCGGGAAATTTTTCTTGTCAGATTGCAGATAACAGCGGTTGTGTTTATTCTTATTCAGGTACTGTAGTGAATAATGGAAGTAATTTTGCTATCAGTAATTCTGTGATTGAAGACGAAATTTGCGGGAATACAGCAGGGTCTGTTAATATTGATGTCAGCGGAGGTTCTTTGCCTTATGTATATAACTGGAGTAATGGTTCAGTTACAGAAGACTTGACCAATCTTCACGGTGGCGCTTATTCAGTGACTGTTACAGATGTGCATAGCTGTTCGGTAACCGGTTCTTTTATTGTAAATAATACTACAATGTCGCTGGCTATTAATAGTATGATAGTAACGGATGAGAATTGCGGCAACGGAATGGGGATTATTGATCTGACATATTCAGGAGGATATGAACCCGTTTCTACGTTGTGGAGTAACGGCTCTACAGATGAAGATCCCGAATTGCTGAGTACCGGTACTTATACTGTAACCGTTACCGATCACTTTGGGTGTAGTGTTACCGGTTCGGCAACTGTTCTGAATAATTCAAGCGGCTTTGCAGTCTTAAACAGTGTTGTTACCAACGAAAATTGTGGAGATGGCTCAGGCTCTGTTAATCTTACCTTAACCGGCGGACAATTACCTTATACTTTCTTGTGGAGTAATGATGCAAATACGGAGGATATTTCTAATTTAAATGTGGGAACTTATAGTTGTACAATTACAGATGCGAATAGCTGTGCTGTTACAGTCAGCGAGTCTGTACTGAACATTACCAACGGATTGGCAATAGCAAACTCTATTACACAAAACGATTATTGTTCCAACGGAGTTGCTTATATAGATTTGGTTGTCCAGGGAGGAGCTTTGCCATACAGCTATATATGGAACAGTGGACAGATAACCCAGGATTTGTCCGGGATAAATGCAGGTACATATATTTGTACAGTGACTGATGGAAGCGGGTGTGCTGTGACCTCCAGCCCAATTGTAATAACAAATGCACAGGTTATTTTTAATGTATCTTCAAGTGTAACGGGAGATATGTGCGGGCATTCATCAGGCGCTGTTGATTTAACTGTAACCGGAGGTTATTCGCCTTATGCTTATTTGTGGAGTAATGCTTCAATAAATGAAGATCCGAACGGGTTATCGGCAGGAAACTACACGGTAACTATTACAGATGCTACGGGATGTGAATCGGCTTATGATGTAATCGTTCCGCAGGCACAGAACCCGAATCTTTTGTTTACTTCCATTAATGTTACTAATGATAATTGCGGACAGGGAACGGGAGAAATTCAGTTTCAGCCGCCTGCCGGTACGTATTCTTTCGAATTGAACGGTAATTCGGGAGGTGTTCCTATTCATCAGTTTACAAACCTTGTTACAGGAAATTATATTTTGTCTATTATAGATGGAACATGCAGGCACGATGAAACAGTTTATGTTGATAACAATTCAACATTCAACAGTACCGTCGGGTTGATTGGAAACGAGTATTGCGGTGCCGGTGATGGATTTATTGATATTAGTGTGATGCCTGCTGGAAGTTATTTATATAACTGGAGCAATGGTACTTATGGCGAGGATGTTTATAATATTCATGCTGGTACATACACATGCCAGATTTCAGACTCTGCCGGTTGTCATGATTTTATATCAGTTACTGTAGTAAATAATGCAAGTTTTACTACAAGCAATGTGGTGACAGATGAAACCTGCGGACAGGGAAACGGAAGCATTAATCTTTCGGTAACAGCAACAGGAAGTGTCAGCTATTTATGGAGTAACGGGGCAATTACGCAGGATATTTCCGGTCTTTCATCCGGGAACTATTCATGTACAATAACCAGCGCTTCAAATTGTACAGTGATTTCTCATGCAACAGTCAATAATAATACGGGTACTTTAGTGGTAAATGATGCTGTTACCGGCGACTTCTGTAACGAAGGTCAGGGAATGGTAGCTTTAAGTATAGCAAATGGTACCGGATCTTATTCTGTTTTATGGAATGACGGCAGTACTCTTGATACATTATATAATCTGTCAACAGGAAATTACAGTGTTACGGTTACAGGATTTCCCTCAAACTGTGTTTACACAAATGATTTTTATGTAGGGAATTCAGGTTTGTTTACTATATCTGAAGTTGTTACACATGCTTCCTGTTCTTCATGTAATGATGGGTCAGTAAATATGAGTATTAACGGAGCAGGTTCCAATTATATTTATAACTGGAGTAACGGCGCAGTAAGCCAGGATCTTAATAATGTTATGCCGGGAACTTATTATGTAACAGTTACCGATGACTGGGGGTGTATGGTAATGGATTCCTTTGTTGTCGGATATATTACTAACTTCAATGAAACGGTATTCCAAAACATGGTTCTGGTTTACCCTAACCCGGCAAATGGATTGTTCTATGTTAAATACAGTTTTGATAAAATATCCGATGATAAGCTTGAGATCTTTGATAATACAGGCAGAAAGGTTAAAACAGCAAGACTTACTGATTTAAATGGAATCCTGCCGGTGGATATGCAATCGTCCCCTCCGGGAATTTACTTTGTAATAATTGTTACATCTGGTAAAGTTTACAGTACGAAAGTGGCTTTGTATTAATTTAAAGGTAACAGATGTAATACCACCTATGAGAATAACAATTAGTATTTATCCATACATCCGGAGAATGCGTTTAAGATTTTTGTTTTCTGCGTATCCTGATATTGATCAATTCAATAATAAGGGAGAAGAATACGGCAAAATAAATGTATCCTTTGGGTACTCCGACATGAACACCTTCCAGTACCAGCATAAACCCGATTAAAATAAGAAATGAGAGAGCAAGGATTTCGAGGGTAGGGTGTGAAGCTATGATTTTGCTGATTTTTTCTGCAAATAACATCATTACAAACATGGAAAGAATTACCGCTGTAATCATAACCATAAGCTGATTTGAAAGCCCTACCGCTGTAAGTATAGAATCAAAAGAAAAAACAATATCCAGTAATACAATCTGAATAATAACCTTTGCCAGCTTTTTTCCTCCCGACTTTTTGCTGTTTTCATGAGTGACTTCCATCTTGGAATGAATCTCTGAAATGCTTTTTGTAAGTAAAAACAACCCTCCGGTAAACAGGATTATTTCACGAACACTGAAACTTTTGCTTAAAACTGAAAAAAGAGGCGTGGTTAAATTATGAATCAACCAGGTTATGGCAACAAGCAGACCGATTCTTAAGAATAATGCAATAGCCAGCCCCAGGCGACGTGCTAATTCCTGTTTTTCGTGGGGAAGCTTATTTGTAACAATTGAAATGAAGATTACGTTGTCAACTCCCAGTACAATCTCTAAAAATGTAAGAGTTAGCAGGGCTATCCATGTTTCGGCATGAAGAAATATTTCCATTTTAATTAAACGTTATGATACAGCTTCAAAGATATTGAAACTTTACAGTACCTGAAGGCTATTTAAAAAAATCAGTATGGGAGAGTGTATGATATTAAGTTATTGTACTATTACTTTTACATATTGAATACTTTCCCCGGTTGAAATTCTCAGATAATAAATTCCAGGTGCTATATCTGATACGTCAAAGGACTGTTTGATCAGATATCTTCCGTTCGTATTACTTTCTTTCAGAGTCTTTCCGTTCATAGAGTACAAGCCAAAAGTGACTTCACCCTGGTTTTTCATATTGATTTCAACGTTGATTTTATTTTTTGCCGGGATAGGATAAACCTTAATGCCATTTATTTCCGGAATCTCATTTATTCCTTCAGGTCTGTAAACAAATACAGAATCGCTGGCAGTACATCCTAAATTATTGGTTACTGTTACGCTGTACCAGTCGTTAGCCATAATTCCGATAATGTTAAGAGTTGAGCCTGTTGACCATAAATAATTGCAGGTAAACGGAATCTGACAGTTTCCAGCCGACAATGCCCATGGCCAGTCATTGACAGTGATAGTGTCGTTGGTTCCGCCTAAATCAACTGTTAAGTTATAGGCGTAAATATTTGAATAGGCAGTATCATTTGAACTGTTTGTATTGTTAGGATTGAAAACAGAAACCTGTAAAGGATAATAACCCATCTGGGTGATATCCATCGAAGGAATAAAAATCAGGGTGTCGGAAGGCAAAAAATCGGATGTCAGTATATATACTTCTGTTGTCGGGATAGAGAGGGGAGCGTGTAAATAGGAAATAATTAAACTGTCATTCTGCAACATTGTATTTGGGCCATTATTTATTATTAAGAACTGAGGATAGTTACAGGAGCAGTTGTTACAAATAAAGATGGTGTCAGCCGGATTAATTTCAACAGAAAGATCAACCAGGTGCGGATTTAATAAAACATAAACAGAATCCGTTGCCGAACATCCGTGAGAATCAGACACGGTCACACCATACCAGCCTTCAGCAGTTATATCATTTATTTGAGTTGTTGGCCCGTTCGACCATGTGTAATTGCATCCAAAGGGGCTGGTGCAGGTACCGGCATCAAGTGTAACGGGGAATCCATTAACAAGCAGGGTATCATTAATGCCTCCGAGATTTGCTGACACCTGGTATGCGTATATGGCTGAGTAAGCAGTATCATTATTTGTTATGTAATCATTTGAATTATATATTGAGGCTTGAATGGGATATAATCCTGTTTGAGTAATATTCATGGCAGGATTATAAATGAGCGTATCACCCGCTGATAACTCTGAGCTAAGTATAAGTGTGTCAGTTACAGGAAGAGTTAATGGTAAATGAATATAGTTTATTATAATAGTATCTGACTGGTAAACAGGATTCGGGCCATTGTTGATGATAATAAATTCAGGATAATTACAAGGACAATTGTTACAGATAAAAACAGTGTCAGAAGGGTTTATTTCCAAGGCTAAATCGAGAAAAATACTGTCGCGATAAATATAAACAGAGTCGTAAGCTGAACATCCCTTAATATCAGTAACTGTAACCGAATACCATCCGTCTGAAGTGACAGAAATAGTTTCGGTATTGGAATTGTCAGACCATAAATATGTATATGGGAAGATACCTGTTCCGGCATCCAGAAGCTGGGGATAAGCCGAGACCATGATAGTGTCGTTTATGCCTCCGAGATCAACAGAAACCTGGTAAGCATAAATAGTGGAATGAACCGTATCGTTTAAATGGTTATTGTCAGAATTACTATAAATATAAAAATCAAAACCATAAATTCCCATTTGTATAATATTCATAGCAGGTTCATATAGTATTGAGTCGTTGGGAAGCAAATCAGAGCTTAAGATTATTGTGTCTGAAACAGGGCTTGTTAATGGAGCATATTGATAATAAACAAAGATGGAATCGTTTTGTAAGAGCGTAGTTGGTCCGTTGTTGTGAATGTAAATATCGGGAGAACAGAAGGGACAATTGTTACAGATAAAAATAGTATCAGAAGGTATAATTGTGGGGGTTAAATCCTGGTAGAACGGGTCGATGTATTGAATTTCCATCGAGTCGTTTTTGTAATCCGTAACATTTAGTGCTATTCCACCGGTAAAAGCTGCATCCAGAAATGTAACAGATAAATTGTTAATGTTATCGGCTACATTATGGTTTATTGCATTTCCAAGCAATGAAATAATAGCGGTTGTGTCGCTGGTAGCTTCAACCTGGACTGATAATCCGGCCGGAACATTAGCCGTAGAAAAATGAGTGGAAGGAACCATATTTCCGCTGTTCATTGTAAATGTTTCGGAATATAACCTGAGATTGATGGTGTCGGAAGTACTTCCATTATTTGTGATTGATTCGGTAAATAAACTGTTATCCCAGATCAGAGTGGGCGGGGGAGCATCCATAAAGTCAACAATAATGTTATTCTTTGAATTTCCGATAACAAAGACTGAAGGTAAGCCATTGTATGCCGCATCCAGGAAAGTTATGGTCAGATTATTCACATCGTTTATATTTAAATGTGCTGTTGCATTTCCCAGAAGGGAAACAGTGGCTGTAGTATCGGTTAATACATTAATACCAACATTTAATCCGGCCGGAACATTGGCGACAGTATATTCTACTCCTTCCGAAAAAGTTCCAATGGAAGAGAAAGTAAGATTATTCAATTCAATATTCAGGGAATTGGAGATGGAACCGTCATTAACAAAAGCTTCGTTAAAAACAGATAATTGCCAGATTATTTCGGGCAAAGGTCGGTTTATTGCTTTGGGCGTGGGTACGGCAGGCATATATGTTGCGGTATTTCGTAATCCCCCGGAACCATTTGGTATACGCGAACAGGAAACGATGTCTTTATTGTTATAGAGATTTTCATCTATCTGTGGCTGACCTGTATTTAACAATGCCAGCAGTTGTACATCAATTGGATCGCTGGTTTCGTATACAAGGGCATCGACAAGATTTGTAAGAGTGACAGGAGTTCCGGCAGGAAATGAAGTAGCATTATCAGTATAAAGGGCTACAGCATCAGCCCCGTTCTGAAGTAAATTATTTGTAAAAATAATAGATGCGCCCGGTACATTTGAATTTCCAATAACAAAGTACCCGTTATTGTCTGTTGCGTAACCGTCTAAATCGAATGAAAGATAGCTCTGGTCGGTACTTCCATTATAAAAGACCACTGTATATCCGTCTAATGGATAATTTCCGACTCCGCCATCATAAAGTTCAACAAATTCGAGTGAATCGTTTCCAACCTGGTCGCAATCCAGTTCATTAATTAAAACAGTGGCAGGAGGAATAATCTGATCAAAAACCAGTTGAATAAAATGAACGCTTCCGGTATCAGCCATTGCCATATCGCATACACGTAATACCCATGTTCCGTTAGGATTGGAGCTGTCGTTAAAAGTATTAAAATCTCCCAATGGAATATATGATCCTACAAAAGGCGCTGTGCCAGTATTAATAGATCCATTACCCCCGGTCATATTAAAATTTGTATATGAATCACAGATACCATTACTAATTCCATAATTATCACCATTGCCTCCTGCATTCTGGGTAAGCTGCACAACAACTCCGCCGGGCGATTCCAGGGTGGCATTTATATCTGCGTCCCAGGTGTGGCTGATAATAAAACGGATATCTGTTAACATAACATCAGTTCCCATTTGTGAACCGGAAACTCCTGACACATTTATAGGAATATCAACACAACCGCCATCGGGAATATGAATCTGAAGTCCGCAAGCGGATGGGTTACTTACTATACTGAGAAAAGTGGTAAAAGAAACAGGCCCTGCCCAGAAACTGGTATCGCCGGGACCACAAACCGACCGGACATAAAAATCAAAAGCAGTATTTGAAGTAAGGCCATTAAGTATAAAAGGATGACTGCCGGTGTTTATTAATGTACCGTTTCCGTGAACAAAACCCTGTGCTCCGTATTCAATATTCCAGGATGTTGCTGAACCTTGTTCAACCCAGTTCAACGTGGCCGATACATCACTGATATTGGTAGCAGTAAGACCGGTTGGAGCAGGGCAGGTAGCAGGTATGCAACTGGAAGTGAAAGTGTAGAACAATCCTGCTGCGGGCGCTCCGCCTGCAGTCCATGAATAAATAACATTACCGGAAGGATCAAGCATTTCAAAGCTGGTTTCATTATCATAAACACCGGTTGTCCAGAATAACTGAATATTTGCCCCGGTACAAAGATTAACCGTTGTAAGATTCTGTCCTCCGCTGGTGACAGTGAAAAAACCCATGTTTACACCGTTCTGATAAACAGTAATCCCGGCGCCATTCCAGCTGTTCCCAAGATCATGCATATTCATTGCAAATGCACATTGATTGGCAGGTAAACAAGTGAGTGTGCTGAAAGTAAAAGGCCCTGCCCATGAACTAAGATCGCCGCCTCCACAGTCAGTCTGAACATAAAATGAATAATTGGTTGACGCGGTTAATCCTGACAGGTTATATGAATTTGTGGTCAGGCTATTTACTATTGTTCCCGTACCTAATGTAAAGCCTTCTGTTCCATACTGAATATTCCATAATGAAGCAGCTGAAGTCCAGCCTAAAGTTGCAGAAGTAAGCAATATATTGGTTGCTGTTAAATTGGTCGGAGAAATACAACTGGGACAACTGGCTGTGCCTACCAGGGTATTATTTGCAGTTGGATTTGGACCGTCGTGAAATATCTCGGTTCCGTCAGAATTATAAATGTAATATTCATTTTCTTCCGGCCAGTTACCCGCAGTATATGTTACATAAACGGCATCTCCGGCAGTTACCGGAAAAGTGTAGGTTTCCGGGCCAGCACCTGCAGCTAAGGTGTAGGGGCCATGCAGTGTTGTTCCTACGGTTAGTGTTACCTGGCCTCCGGTCCATCCATCACCAAAGGTATCGTAAAGAACTATAGAATAGTTACATTGAGAAAAAACGGATGAAAAATTAATTAACATGGCCAGAATAATAGAGTAGTGAAATATCTTCTTCATATAGAATGAATTTATAATTTAATCAGATAAAAGTAAATTATTTTTTTTCAATAGTCAAGCTCTTGTTAATTAAAAATGAATTTATTGGTTTTGGTGTACGAAATTTTATATTTTCCTCTATACTTAAAAACTTTTATGTTATTTTTCTATTATTGTATTATAATGGCAACCAAATTTTATTTTTAACGTCTAAAATATAATTCCAAAATTTATATAGAAAAAGTATGAATATCTGTCAGCTTATAATAAATAGAACAATGTTCATTGTTGTTGCTCTTTTTTTTACGGGAATTGCCTTTTCCCAAAAGAGTAATGAACCAAAGACATTGTGGACAACAAAGCTTAATTCAAATAAGGTCTTTATTGAAAACAAAGGACAATATAATTTAGAAGAATATAAGGATGACAGGATTTTATTTGCCTATACAGGTAGCCTTGAGAAATATTATTTTACTAATAAAGGAGTTATAATTAAACTTGATAAACTTTCTAAGAAGAAGAATCTGGCCTCTATGGCAAAAGAACTTTTTAAAGAAGAGAAAGAAGAAGCTGAGAATTTTAAGGTAAGTACATATTTTTTACAGGCTTTTTGGCAAAATGCAAATGAGAATATTGAAATTGAAACCGGTAGCTGTACTCCCGGATATTACACTTTTGATACGTTAAAACTTATCGCCAACGGATATAAGAAAATAACTTACAAACAGGTTTATCCCGGAATTGATATTGAGTATACTATTCCTGAAGATAGTTCAGGTATAAAATATAGTTTGATAGTTTCTCCGGGTGCAGATATTAATCAAATCAAATTAAAATATTCAGGAGATGTTTTGGAAATGATTCCTGATGAAAATGGAGACGTTGTTATTAGAACACCGGCTGGTGATATTAAAGAACATGCCCCATTTAGCTATTATGCTGCTGAAAATAATCAGATCGCATCTCGTTTTTCAATTTCTGATAATACTATTTCATTTGAATTTCCAATAACTCCTGATAAAGAAAAAGCCATAATTATTGATCCCTGGGTTGCAGGAGTGGTTTTTCTTGGGAATGACATTGCCTGGAATGTCGATTATGATTATAATAACAATTTGTATGCATATATCCGGGCAGGTGGAACTACCGCAGGCAGTATTTATATTAACAAATATTCAAATACCGGCGTATTAGTATGGTCACACGCAGTTACTTCTTCAACCCAGTATGAAGGCGATTTTTTGGTTGATAAAACAACAGGGCAGGTATATATTGGCGAAGGATTTAATGGCGGCGGCGCATATATGTATCGTCTGGCATCTGGTGGAACTGCTGATGGATGGGTAACACAGGTCAATACTACTTATGTTGAAATATGGGACATTGCTTTTGATTGTAATTCCAATAGTATTATTGCAGTAGGTGGAGGAACTCAGTCTAATTTAAACGGTGGGAAAATTAATATGTTAACCGGAGCAATTAATACTGCTAATTTTAGCGGATTTGGTGGTATTTGTCAGGATATTGTAAATCATGCAATTGATAATCAGGGGAGGTTATATGTTATTTATTCACAGACAATTTGTGGTACGGCAGGTCAGATTGATAATCGAATAGAATTAGTTAATAATACTTTAAATGGCCCTATCTGGATTTCTCCATCAGGCTTTTCACCTTTCCTGGAATCAGCTAATCATTTTCCCACAACAGGTGGACAGACTTCAAATGGATTTAATTGTTTGGCCGTTAATGATAACTATTTATTTTATTATGATGGTGGTGGTTTAGCTGCTTATAATCCTGCCAATGGAGCTTCGTTAGCGGCTACCTCAGTTAATGTTTCAGGAACCTGGTATTCGACTCTAAACCAGGGTGGAATTGCAGTAGATGACTGCGATAACCTTTATATTGGAGGGCCTGATGGAAATATTGTTTATTTTCATTTTACAGGGTCTGCTTTCAATCAGTTGGGAAATATTAGCCTGGGCTGGGCTAGCGCAGATAAGAGAGTATTGGATGTTAAGTTTGACCGTACATCAAATTTTCTTTTTGTTTCAGGTACTAATAACGTTGGAGTGCTAACGGCGCCTATAAGTTCTTCCTGTAATTTATTAACGGATACAACATATTGTACCGGAGGTAGTGCAGGGTCTGTTTCTGTAACCTTGAATACACCTGCTTCAAATCCATTGGTAACATATATTTGGCAAGACCTTGCCGGTGCAACTGTGAGTTCTACATTTAATAGTCCAAGTTTAACGAATACAGTTCCAGGCCTACCTGTTGGAATTTATATTGTTATGGTTCAGCTTAATGCACCTTGTGGCCCAATGTTTCTTGATACAGTTGAAGTTATATGCCCCAGTTGCATCTCCCCCATAACCCCAACCCCCGTGTCGTGTTTTGGCGGGAACGATGGCACCGCAACCGTAACACCGGGTGGCGGCATACCCCCATACACCATAGTATGGTCACCAGCGCCCGCTACCGGCCAGGGAACAACGAATATATCCGGATTAACCGCAGGAACATGGTTAGTAACCGTTACCGATGGAAACGGATGCACCGCCATGGCATCCGGTATAGTTACCCAGCCTTCCGCCTTAAGCTCAACCACCACATTTGTAGCGCCCACCTGTTATGGTTATAATAACGGAACAGCCTCCGTATCCACCACAGGAGGAACACCACCATATACCGTAATCTGGGATAATGGCCAGACCGATTCAACAGCCCTTAATTTAATTGCCGGCACATACAATGTAACAGTAACCGATGCCAATAGTTGTACAACAACTCAAACAGCCGTAGTTACCCAGCCACCCCAATTAGTGATAACAGCTACCGCTACCCCGTCATCCGTATGCCCGGGTGCATCATCTACGCTGAATGCCAATAATGCTTCCACATATGTATGGTCGCCGGCTACAGGCTTATCTTCAACTACCGGCGCTTCGGTAACTGCAACACCTCTTTCTACTACTACATATTATGTTACCGGAACAGATGTTTCCGGTTGTATGGCAACCA
>JBBIRU010000020.1:0-141621 GCA_037441645.1 Bacteroidota bacterium | reverse complement strand
CATTATCCGCATCAATAACAAGTCAGACAAATGTAAGCTGTTTTGGTGGCAACAACGGAAGTGCAACCGTAACCGGTTCCGGCGGGACCGGCGTTTACAGCTACGACTGGTCGCCCAATGGCTATACCGGTGACGGAACAAATACCTATTCAGGCCTTATAGCCGGAATCTATACCGTAACCGTAAGCGACGCGAACCTATGTACCGCAACCGCTTCTGTAACAATTACCGAACCTGTGGTTTTAACATCGTCATTTACGTCATTTACACATGTTAATTGTGGCAGTTCATGTACAGGTTCCCTTACTATTACTGCATCCGGAGGAAGCGGAAGTTACAGCTATACATGGTTGCCTTCCGTTGGTAATACTGCAACTTTAAATAACTTATGTGCAGGAATTTATGACGTTACTGTAACTGATAGTTTGGGTTGTACCACTACAAATTCATTTGAGATTACTGATACTTCTAATCTGCAACTGAACCTGATTTCATCAACAGATCCTCTATGTTTTGGTGATTGTAACGGGCAGGCAACAGTAGGTGCGATGGGTGGTTATCCTCCGTACACCTATAGCTGGCCGGGACAAAGTGGTCCTGTCGCAATAAATTTATGTGATGGAAGTTTTGTTGTTACTGTTACTGATGATAGTTTATGCAGTCGTCAACTAATCGTTGATATGACAGAACCAGCTCTGTTAAGTTTTACTACTTCATCTACCAGTCCGGTTTGTAACAGCGATTGTAACGGAACTGCAACGGCAACACCTTCAGGAGGTACGCTACCATATTCATTTATATGGTCAAACAGCGACACAACTCAAACAACTATGAATCTTTGTCCAAACAGCTATACCATAACCGTAACCGATGCGAATAATTGCCTTGTTGCTCCGCAGACTGTAACCATTATCAGTCCTCCGGTATTAACAGCAACCCTGGATATTACGCAAAATGTTACTTGTAACGGAGTCTGCAATGGAATTCTTACTGCTAATCCTTCCGGCGGAGTACCACCCTATTCTTATTCGTGGTTTCCGAATGTTTCAGAGACAGGACAGGTTGCAGATAGTTTATGCGCAAACATATATAATGTAACTGTAACCGATAACAACGGATGTACAGTTGTTGTATCTCAAACTCTGAATCAGCCGTCAACAGTTACCGCTGTAATTACCGATTCAAGTCATGTCGGTTGCCAGGGTAATTGTTCCGGAACAGCTACTGTTCTGGCAAGCGGAGGAACATCTCCTTATACGTATTTATGGGATAACAACGCCGATAATCAAACAACGCCGGTTGCAGATAGTCTCTGTGCTAATATATACTTTGTTACAGTAACAGACTTTAATGGTTGTACTGCTACTACGATGGTTACCATTATTGACACTTCAAATCTTAATCTATCTGTAGTAACTGCTGTTGATCCTCTCTGTAACGGCCAATGTAACGGTACAATTACAGTAATTGCAACAGGTGGTTATCCTAATGGAATTTCTCCGTTTTATACGTATTCCTGGAGCAATGATCCTTCCAATAACCAGCCTTCAGATAATGCACTATGTTCAGGGACTTATTTTATTACAGCAACAGACGATAGCTTGTGTTCCCGTACCGTAATGGTGGATCTTATTGATCCTCCGCTTTTAACAGATTCAACAGGGATACTGCCAATTACATGTTCATCTTTATGTGATGGTTCTGCAATTGTATTTCCTTCCGGTGGTACAGGCACATATAGTTTTACCTGGGATACTTCACCTCCTCAAAGTAATGACACCATAACAAATCTTTGTCCTGATACATATCATGTAACTGTTACAGATGCCAATAGTTGTACCGTGGTTGATTCTGTTGAGCTTGCAGCACCGCCTGCGTTAAGTGTAAGTATTGCAGTAGTATCACCTGTATTGTGTAATGCCGATTGTAATGGTTCTATAGTAGCCACAGTAATTGGCGGAACTCCTCCTTATACATATTTGTGGAATAATTCACAAACTACCGATACGATAACAGGTCTTTGTACCGGCACTTACGATGTGACAATTACCGATGCTGGTCTGTGCACTGCAACCGGAACATTTTTCCTGGATCAACCCGATAGTTTGCAGATCAGTTTTATTAACGTTACGCAGATTGCCTGTGGTGCTGGTGCCTGTACAGGTACGGCAACCGCAGATGTTACCGGTGGAACCCCACCCTATACATATCAATGGGATGCCAATGCCGGTAATGAAACTTCTGCAACCGCAGATACCCTGTGTGGCAATATTTACTTTGTAACGGCTACAGATGCTAATGGTTGTTCCATTGTTGGCAATGTAACCATAATTGATACTTCTGACCTGTCAATTTTAATTACGGATACAAACCATGTAACCTGTTCCGGCGCTTGCGACGGAAGTGCTACGGTAACAGCAACAGGTGGTTATCCTCCTTATACTTATTTGTGGAGTACAACAATACCGCAAGTTACTCCTACGGCTACGAATTTATGTCAGGGAACTTATTTTGTAACTGTTTATGATGATAGTTTATGTTCGAGAGTTGCTATGGTTGATATTACCGATGCGGCAGCATTAATAGTAACAGATTCGGTTATTCCGATTAGTTGTACAGGTTTGTGCAATGCTTCTATAATTCTTATTCCTTCGGGTGGTACACCACCTTATGTGTCATATCAATGGTCTGTTCCGGGTGAAACGGATTCGATTGCTTCAGGTTTATGCCCGGGAACATATTACTATACAGTAACTGATAATAATAGCTGTACATATTCTGACAGTGTGACAATTACCGATCCGGGAATAATGCTGGCAAATTTATCTATAGTAAGTCCTATTCTTTGTTATGGACAATGTAATGGAAGTATACTTGTCTCTCCGTCAGGGTCCCTTGGCCCTTATACTTATCTGTGGTCCGATAATCAGGCAGATTCATTGGCTGTTAATCTTTGCGGAGGCGAATATTATGTAACAGTTACCGGCCAGGGAGGATGTATGGTAATTGATTCGATAAATCTACCGGTTCCTGATTCGTTACAGGTTAGTTTTATTAATATTGTTCAGGTAGCTTGTGGAGGTGATTGTTCCGGGGCAGTTACAGCCCTGGTAACCGGCGGGACACCTCCTTATAATTATTTATGGGATGCAAATGCCGGAAACGCAACCACTCCTGATGTCGATTCCCTTTGCGCAAACCTCTATTTCATTACAATATCTGACGCGAATGGATGTTCACAGAATCTGAATTTTGAGGTTACAGATACTTCTGATCTGAGTATTACTGTTATTGATTCAATGATGGTTTCGTGTTATGGACGCTGTGATGGATGGGCAACGGTTGGTGCAGGTGGCGGTTATCCATGGGTGGCATCACCTTTCTATAACTATAACTGGAGTGATTTACAAACAGGTACCACTGCAAATAATTTGTGTGCAGGATTCTATACCGTAACTGTTGCCGATTCGGCAGCCTGTTCCAGGGTTAAATTGATTGAAATAACCCAACCGGACAGCATTATATTTACAATTACCGACAGCATTCCTGTTACTTGTGCAACATTGTGTAATGGTTCGTTAACTGTAAGTATTACAGGTGGTACAATTCCATATACATATTTATGGAATAATGGAACAACGGATACGGTTGTAACTAATTTATGTTCAGGGTTACAACAATTAAATATTACAGACTCTCATGGATGTACGGATAGTTTATTGTATAATCTGACAGGGCCCGATACTATAGTTTCAGTTATTACTGCCCAGAATTCGCTTTGTAATAATGGCTCCAATGACGGCAGTCTACTGGCTACAGTAACCGGTGGTGTTAGTCCTTATTCTTTCCTTTGGTCGAATGACAGCACTACACAGAATATTACCAATTTATCGTTTGGAAATTACGGGTTAACTATTACTGATTCTTTGGGGTGTCAAAAGATGGATTCTTCAGCGATTACACCTACAATAATTGTTGATGCAACAGCCCGCTGGGATACGGTTCTTTGTTATGGCGATTCGGCACAGATATTTGGTTTTGGCGGCCATGTCTTTTCATGGAGTCCGGGATTGGGATTATCAGACAGTACCGTCTTTGATCCATGGGCACGTCCGACCCAAACAACAACCTATTATTTTACCGCTTTTGACAGTATCTGTTTCGATATAGATTCGGTAACAATTCAGGTTTACCCCCAGTTGATTATTAGCGCAGGACCTGATCAGACAATTTTTGCCGATCATGGAACAACAATTATGACAACTAGCAGTGACCCGTTAGCTACCTTCCATTGGGAACCTTCAACAGGATTAAGCGATTCAACTTCTTCCACTCCATTTGCAGTACCTGAATTAACCACAACATATTTGTTATTTGTTACTAGTCCTTTTGGCTGTGTTGAGGTCGATACTATGACGGTTACGGTTATTTCAAAAATTCCGAATGGTATTACACCAAATGGCGATGGTGATAATGATGTCTGGATTTTAGACATTGTTTCAAGATATCCGAATTGTGAAGTAGAGATTTATAACCGGTGGGGAGAAAAATTATTCTATTCCAGGGGCTATCCTGATAATGAACGATGGGACGGAACCTATAAGGGGAAACCATTGCCTACAGGAACCTATTATTATATAATAAATCTTCACGATGACGAGGAGGGTTCTTTGCCTATCACCGGCCCAATAACAATAATGAGATAAAAAATGAAAAAGCTATTATTTATATCGATATTGCTAATGGCAGGGGAAATAGCCTTTTCGCAGCAACTCCCATTGTATAGCCAATATATGTTTAACGACTATGTCTTTAATCCTGCTGTTGCCGGAACAAAAGATTATTACCTGGCTAAATCGAATAACCGGTATCAATGGGTTGGAATTAACGATGCCCCAAGAACATACATTTTAAGTGTATATGGCCCACATAAGACAAAGGATATGGGTTTCGGCGGGTTTGTTTTTAACGATGTTACCGGTCCCACGTCACGTACAGGATTGTATGGAAGCTATGCATATAATGTAAGGATAAAAGATGATATCAGGTTTTCATCCGGATTGAGTTTGGGAATATTACAATATAAAATAGATGGCTCAAAAATAATTTTGCATGATGCAGGTGACCAGGCTCTTTCTGACGGAATGTATGTTGATTATATGCCCGACGCTAATCTTGGCCTGTATATTTATTCAAAAAAATATTCTTTTGGTATCGCTGCCAATCAACTTTTCAATAATAACATTAAATTCAAAGAAGTTGATCAGTTGGGAATAAACAAGATTAAAAGTCATATCATGCTAAATGGTTCTTATCTCTTTGATATAAACGATGATTTTGAAGCAGAACCTTCTCTTATGCTTAAATTTGTTTCACCGGCACCTATCCAGTTTGATTTAAATGCAAGAGTGATTTATAAAAAAATGGTATGGTTGGGTTTTTCATGGAGAACAAAAGATGCATTTTCTATAATGGTCGGATATAATTTTAAAGAACAGCTGATGTTCGGATATTCTTACGATATTACCACAACCACACTTAAAAATTACAGTTCAGGCACCCACGAATTAATGTTAGGTGTCAGATTCAATAAAATAAAACAAGATAGGTGGAGGGCAAAGATTGAGTAATATGAGATTCATTTATTTTTTCACCATTGGATTTTATTTTTTATTCTCAGGGTGTTCTCAGAACGAAAAGGTTAACAAAGATGTTATCTCAAAAGATTCGCTTATAAGTGTTATTGTGGATATGCATCTTGGAGATGCAATTCTGATGGAGCCTTCATTCCAGGCAAAGCAAATGGTTATTAATAAACCGGAATATTATTCTGCTATTTTACAAAAACATTCTTTAACGAAAGAAAATTTTCAGAAAAGCCTGGATTATTATTCCCAGGACCCCGAAGGCTTTGAAAAAATATATGACAATGTTATTGAGAAACTGACACAACTTCAGGGTGTTTTAATGAGTACGGATAGTCTGAAAAATAAAACCGTAAAATAGCAGGCATGCGAAGGATTTCCGCATCTTATATATTTGACGGGAAAGGCCACTTCTTTAAGAACGGAATTTTAGAACTGGACGACAATAACTCTGTTATTTGTTTAACAGATACTTCAGGAGAAATAAAAGAAACTCCTTTTCTTGAATATTATAATGGAATAATTACCCCGGGGTTTATCAATGCTCATTGCCATCTTGAGCTTTCTTATATGCGTGGGAAACTCAATAAAACTGAAAATCTTACAGGTTTTGTGAGCCAGATGATGCAAAAAAGAAATGAAGGGAAAAACAATGCGCAGCATGAGATTGAAAAAGCTGACAGGGAAATGCAGTCAAATGGAATTGTTGCATGTGGAGATATCTCTAATACAAGTGATAGTTTTTCTGTAAAATCAAAAAGTAAAATAAAATACCATACTTTTATTGAATTGCTGGGTTTTGATAAAAATAAAATATTTGAAATAATTAATAATTCTAAGAAATTACAAGATATTTTACAACCTTCTTCGATAGTTCCGCATGCGTCTTATTCAGTAATTCCTGAATTATTGAGTGAAATAATTAAAATTGCCCGTGAATCAGACTCCGTTCTTTCGGTTCATAACCAGGAATCGATAGAAGAAAATGATATTTTTAAAGAGAAAGGAGGAGAATTAGCTGAAGTGTTAAAGAAAGTTGGGTGGAGCAATAATTTGTTTAAACATAGAGCCGATAGTTCTTTTAAAGCTTTGACAAAGGATTTTCCCTCTCAAAATAATATTTTGTTTATACACAATGTTTTTACCGGAGAAAGCGACATACAACTTGCCCGGAAAATTTTTTCCAATTATTTCTGGGTATTCTGCCCGAAATCTAACTTATATATAAGTAATCGCTTACCGGACGTTTTTCTTTTTAGGGATGAAAAAGAGAGAATCTGCCTGGGAACAGATAGCCTTGCTTCAAACAACGGACTTTCCATCCTGGAAGAAATGAAAACTCTTCAACTCCATTTTCCCGGAATTTTATTGTGTGATTTGTTTACATGGGCTACCTGTAATGGCGCTAAAGCAATCCAAATGACTAAAGAGCTGGGAACTTTTGAAAGTGGGAAAAAACCGGGAGTTAACCTGGTTTATGATTTGGATTTGCAGAACATGAGATTAGCTCCTGAAACAAAGATAAAAGTCCTTGCCTGACTAATCCCTGCGCCCGGTAAAAATGGCAATATAATAAAGTAAGGTTGCCAGAGAAGCTAATGCTGCTACAACATATGTATAGGCTGCCCATTTCAACGCGTCTTTTGCTTTTGGATGGGTAGACGAGTTTGTTAATCCTGAATTGGAAAGCCAGGCTAAAGCCCTGTTGCTGGCATCAATCTCTACAGGTAGGGTAATAAACGTAAATAAAGTTGTTAATGCGAAAAGAATGATTCCTCCTAAAAGAAGGTAAGGAAAACTATGCAGCATTAAAATTCCGCCTAGCAGAACCCACTGAACCCATCTGGACGAAAAACTTACAATTGGAACAAGGGCGGTACGCATTTTTAAAAAAGCATATGAGTGCGCATGTTGAACCGCATGTCCGCATTCGTGCGCAGCAACAGCAGCAGCAGATATATGCCGGCCGTTATATACATCAGGACTTAAATTAACGGTTTTAGTCAGTGGATTATAATGATCTGTAAGTTCTCCGGGTACAGAAATAACTTTAACATCTAAAACACCGTTTTCCCGGAGCATCTTTTCAGCAATCTCTTTTCCGCTCAAAAAGTTGTTGAGTGAGATTTTTGAGTATGCTTTAAATTTTGATTTTAACTGTTGACCTATAAGCCAACTGATAATCATAAATACACCAAAAATTATCCAGATGGATGGAATACCTTGTATCATAACACTATTTTTAGAGAATTAATACAAATCGTCTGCCATCGTTATTTTATGACTAATTGGCATGACAGGCGAAAAGTGAATCAAAACAATAAAAAATGCATAAATCAAGGAAGACCGTATAAAACGGTCTTCCTCTTTAGTTTAGCAAAATTTTTGCTGGAAAATAAAACCTAGCTGTACTAATAAGACAATTATATAATTAAAATGGTTGCCTTGAAAAAATTAAATAAAATCCTGCAGGAAAGAATATAAGAAAAATAAAAGCAAAATGGAAATCAGAATAATTGCCGAAGGAAGAATAACTTTCCTTATAAAGATTGTGTTCATAGCGGTTTTTGAGTTTGGTTTTGTATATAAGACATTTTTTAAACGAAAAGGTTGTTTAATAATTTTGTGTTAGATAACATTAATATAACTATTTAAAGAAAATTAAGAAAATTGTTAAAAAGCTAAAAAAAATCCCGCACCATTTTGCTTGGTGCGGGATTTTTTAATAATAAATTATTTATTCTTAGCGAATAATATTTACTTTTTGAGTTAATACTTCGTTGTTAGTAATAACTTTAGCTACATAATTGCCATTTGGTAAAGAAGAGAGATCAACAAAAGTATTTACATTGCTTCTTGAATATACTTTTTCTCCAACAAGATTGTAAATTTCAACAGTAGAATTGGGTGCATTTAAAATATTTAAACGACCACTGGTTGGATTAGGGAATACGGAAACTGCAGCAGTTGCAGAAACCGGATTGGTTGAATTAACAATATTGAAAGCAATGTCATCAACCATGAAGATAAATGCGTCATTTGAAACACATTGAATAGCGATATAAACTTGTTGACCAATATAAGCATCCAATGGGTAAGTTATTTCTGTCCATGCCATAGGAGCTTCCTCATATGTGTTGGGAGATATTTTAGTAAAACTGGCTTGCGAGGTATTGGTTGTTGAAGCCCAGATGGAATATCTTTCAAGACCATATTGATCGGTATAAGTTTTAACCCATGCTTTAAATGTACTTCCGGCAGTAACAACAGCCGATTGAGGAGTAATTAACCAGTCGTCATTAGGTGCAGATGCGGTAACTGCGTTGAAACAAGCACCGAATCTACTACCACCATGAGGTTGTAATTCAGCATCAGTAGACATACTTGGAGTTGTTAAAGCGGGATTAAATGCAATGAATGATCCGGTATATCCCTGGTTTAAAAATGATACGCCTGTAATTGAATATGTTGCGCCACCATCATTATCAATCTGTGTCCATCCTGGGAAAACTAAATCAAAATCTGTAATGTTTTCGAAAGTACCTAACATAGTTCCATAAGGATTATGTGCCATACCTGAAAGTACAATAGTATCTGTACCTCCATTGGTTTGAATAATATAGTTTAAATTATTTGTACCGGCAACCGTTGGGCTGTAAGTAAATGTAAAAGTAGCTGTTTGATTTTGTGTCAGGTTTACCGATCCGGGAACTAATGTAGTTGTCCAAGGTGTTCCTGTAAGACTGGTAACATTAGAAATGGTTAAAGTACCTGTACCAATATTTTTTAATGTAAAATTACCAGATGTAGCTGAGGTTGCAACTTCAATATCACCAGCATTATAAGAAGTTGGTGTTAAGGTCATGGTAGGAACTGGTGGAGGGGTTAGTGCACAACGGGCTAAAACTACATAAGATGTTTGTAAACCACCGCCTGAAAGAGTTGCTACAGATGTCCATGTGGAGTTATATTTCATATAAGCTGTATTGGGTCCGGCAGGTCTGTTTAATACCATTACTACGTTAAAAGTATCAGCAGGCGTAACATAATTAATCTGGTAACCGATATAGAAACTACCAGTGATTGGAACAGGAGTGTCGAAGGTAATGTCGTTAATGCTTCCGGGAGTAATTGCAGAATAATCAACTGTTTTTGATCCAAGTATAGCACCTGGAGTAGCTCCGTCAGCATATACATTAAAAGTTACTGTGTGACCGGCAGCACCGGCATAGGCTGTGTTAACATATACTAAAGCACCATTTACTTCTCCTGATAATGTATTTGTAAAATGTTCAGCATATTCAGGAACACTAAGATAATTGTGACCTGACCAGGTACCCCAGTTAGTACCACCAAATCCATAAATGGTTAATGTTTCGGTAGCTCCGATGTTGGACAGTGTATCTGTATCAGGAGCTTTTGTGTTCGATGAAACAAATTCGTAATGTTTCACATCACTACCTTTAACAGATTTAATGCTAACAGATTTCTGAGCCTGGGAAACTATTCCAATGCTGAGAAACAGTGCGAAAAGAATGTAGAATACTTTCATAAAATTGATTTTTAGTTAAACATAAATTTGAAGTCAAAATTAGATAAAATTTTAAAGATAGACTATAAATAGTATAAAAAGTTGCATGTTCTATAGTAACTATTTAGGCGTTCAATCTTTTCTTAAGAAATGAATGGCTGAAATATAGACATTATCAGCCCTCAGGGCTACCGGGTAGAATCCCTTATCGTCGAAAAGATTCCTTATAATATATGCTTTTAAATGAGTTTGAATCAATCGCTTGGATTTCTCCAGATCGTCCTCGTTTGGATTTAGTCCGTTTTTTTGACAATATGTCACAAATTCCTCAAGTAACGGAATCTGATCAAGATATTTATCCAATTCTTCCCAGGAAGAAAAAGCCTTGAATTTTTTTCTGTTATTATCGCTGTAATCGAAAGCATATTTATAAATGAGAGCACGATTTACTACGTTGGTAAAAAAGCCGGATACTTCTGATGTATCGAAAGGAACAAAAATATCCGGAGTAATTCCGCCGCCGCCGTATACTATTTTTCCTTTTGGCGTTTTATATTTCAGACTGTCGTTTTGTTTAATGCTGTCCTGAACTTCAAGTTCACCATTATGGTAACGGTTTATGATCTCCCCATAATAATTCATTTCTCCATTATTGTAAGGTTTTTGAATACATCTGCCGGTGGGTGTGTAATACCTGGCAACCGTGAGTCTCAACGATGAGCCATCGTTAAAAAATACGGGTTCCTGTACCAGTCCTTTACCAAAAGAACGACGGCCAATAATAGTTCCCCTGTCGTTATCCTGTATGGCTCCTGCAAAAATCTCGCTGGCCGAGGCAGACCATTCGTCGAGCAGAACAACAACTTCTTCATCCTGTCCAATCCCCTTGCTGGTAGCATAGGTATTTACCTGTTTCCTGGAACGTCCTTTGGTATAGACGATTAGCTTCCCGTTATCTAAAAACTCATCGGCCATTTGTGTGGCTGCATCCAGGTAACCACCGCCATTTCCGCGCAAATCAACAATAACCTTTTTCATCCCGCTGGATTTTAGTTTCAAAAGAGCCTCATGAAATTCTTCCGCAGTGGTGCGTGCAAACTTGCTTACTTTAATGTAGCCAACAGAAGGAGTTGCCATAAAAGAAGCATCGATACTGAAAAGAGGAATTTTATCGCGAACAATGTCGAAGGAAATAAGGGTTGCAGTATTTGCTCTTTTTACAGATACTATTACATGGGTACCTTTTTTTCCTTTCAGTTTCTTCATTACAGCAGAATTCGATATTTTTTTGCCGGCAACTATACTGTCGTTAATTTTAACAATTCTGTCGCCTGCCATTATTCCTCTTTTTTCGGAAGGCCCGCCGGGAACAGTATTTACAACAATAATGGTATCGTTTTGTATGTTAAATTCAACCCCTATTCCATCAAATTCACCTTCGAGGGGTTCATTAATTTCGTTAAATTCAACAGCAGGTATATAAACAGAATGCGGGTCGAGGTTTTGTAATATAGCCGGCAACGACAATTCAATTAATTGTTCACCGGAAACAGAGTCGACATATTCTTCCTGTATATAACCCAGTACCGCATCAAGCTTATTGTTAACAGAATTTTTATTATCATTAATCAGAATAGATGAACCTCCTGGGAGATAATGCCCTGCAAACATTCCGATAACAAAGAAGACGCTGATTAATATAGGGATATAAAAATATAACCTGTTTTTGGTTTCCGGCATAATGTAATTTTAATCTATAAGAAGATGAAAAATCTCGATATTGGTTTTTTTAAGAAGATTTATACCTTCTTCATTGTGGTATTTATCGCAGAAAACAACGCGGGTAATTCCGGCCTGGATAATGAGTTTAGAGCATTCGATACAAGGTGAGGTTGTTACGTAAAGCGTGGCTCCTTGGCTACTGTTGTTTGATTTAGCTACTTTTGTAATGGCATTGGCTTCGGCATGAAGTACGTAAGGGTAGGTTGTGTTGTTTTCGTCCTCACATTTGTTTTCGAAACCGGAAGGAGTACCGTTGTAACCGTCAGAAATAATCATTTTATCTTTTACAATCAATGCACCTACCTTACGACGGACACAATAACTGTTTTCGGCCCATATCTTAGCCATGGTAAGATATCTTTTGTCGAGCAGCTTCTGTTTTTCCGAAGAATTAATTTTCTCTGATTTCTTATTCACTTATTCCGGTTTGAACTAATGTGTAAAACAATTTTAAAATTGTTCCAAAGGTAGAAAATTCCAAAAGAGTAAAAATTCAGTTAAGACAAATTAACCAAAAACCAATAAATTCAGTTGCAAATGAGTTTTAATAACATGAAATTTTTAGTTACGCTATATTAAAACCAATAATTCAAAAAATCTATATAAGCGGTGTCTTGTAAGGCTTATTATTAGACTTTTACTGAAAAAGAGTAAAAAAACAATTAATAAATAATAGTCAATAAAACATTATTAATCATCAATTGCAATATTAATGAAATTATGAGACAAATGGGACACCAAATGATGTTTGAGAATCTTGAATAATATGACCAACAATAGTTCCGCCTAATGCTGTTCCCATTACCTTTATCTTTGGATCAACATGACTAACAGCTAAACCAATAGTGCCAGTTGTCACAAGCGAAGCGAATGCAACTGAATGAAAAAATTTGCGATGTCGCGGATTTTTTGCGGGTTCCAGAAAATCTGGAATCCTTGAACCTATAATTGCTATTCCTGCACCACAAAAAAATGAAAGTGCGAGTTCGCTCCAATTGAATTTGGTTTTGGGATTTTGCTTGATTCTATGATACTGAACACAAACGTCAACAAATCCTCCGATGGCTGCGTCAATAGGGACTCCATATCTAAGGTGTGTTGCTTTGTTGGGCATAATCTTTTTTATGCAAATCTACAACAGAAACAATGGTGAGGATGAGATTGTTTATAATTTAAATAATTAGTTTTAAACAATCAAAAGAAAATATTTTTTTGAAGAAATTATCCCCCCGAATTTTCCCATGAATAAAAAAGCCAATCTTACTTTTCAGTAAAACTGGCTTTTATGTTTTTTGGAGTACCCGGAGCCGGGGTCGAACCGGCACAGGGGTGAACCTACTGGTGTTTGAGACCAGCGCGTCTACCAATTCCGCCATCCGGGCAAAATGATTAAGGGATGCGAAGATAGAAAATTGTTTGTTTTCTGCCAAATGCCTGGGAAGATATCCGGAATAATTCAGATATTTTATAAATTAGGTATAAGTATATTAGGTATATAGGGGAATAAGTAAAAAAACGATGATCCTTGTAGTATTGAACAGAACCATAAGCCACGAACGATTTCTAATGCCTCCCATTATTTCCTTATCTCAATTTCCTTCTTCCTTTCAGGAATTACCTTTTTCTTAACATAGTATTATTAAGTAAATATTTTTTTCTTTGTACAGAAATATAATTAATGTAAAAATGAAAAACAGAATCTTTAAAAACCTGATCTCTTTGTTGAGTTTTACTTTATTGCTGACTAATCTTTTTGCGCAGGATGCCAACAAAGATGAATTCAAACCTTCGGGTAAAGTCTGGGGTTTGGTATTTGGCGATGTGTATTCGAAAATACATGCCGATTCACTTAACAGGGGTGCTGTTCAATACTCAAATATCCCAAAAGATTATTCCTCTTTTGATTTTCGCAGAATTTATCTCGGATACGATTATAATATCAGCGAAAAGTTTTCTACTGAACTGATACTTGCTTATGAAGCAAACAACGATGCCGGGGGAAACAGAACAGTATTAATTAAAAGTGCAAACCTCCGCTGGAAAAATATTTATCATAATGCCGATTTGGTTGTAGGCCAAAGTTCAACTCCATGTTTTTCACTTTTGTCGGAAAAAATATTTGGATATCGCTCGGTCGAGAAAATGCCTTTCGATATGAGAAAGTTCGGAAGTTCAAATGATGTTGGAATCGCTGTTCAGGGAAAAATCGATAAAGATGGAAAATACGGATATAATCTGATGCTGGGAAACGGAACCTCCACGAAACCCGAAACCGACCGCTTTAAAAAAATATATGGCGAAGTATATGCTAAATTTTTTAATCAAAAATTAGTTGTTGACTTATATTCCGACTGGGAAAGAGTTCAGCTTACACCGTATCACAAATCGAAACAGTCGTTTAAGGTTTTTGTGGCTTATCAGACCGAAAAAATCACTGCCGGTATTGAAGCAAGTCAGCAGGTGCAGCAGAATTATACTGTTTATACCGACACCATTACTTCTAACAATGCAGATACAGGAAATGTTACGGGGATGTTGTTTTCTGCATTTGTGAGAGGAAGCATAATAAAGGACAAATTAGGTTTTTACCTGAGATATGATAATTATAATCCGAATACTGATTTTAATGCAGATTATATATATTCTGCAGGTAATATGCCAAATACCGAAAATTTTCTGATGGCAGGATTAAATTATTCTCCGCACAAAAATGTTCACATTATGCCCAATATCTGGTATGATGGATTTAACAACAGAACAAGAAATGCAAAGGGAGTAACCAAAAGCGATTATGACCTGGTGGCCAGAATTACTTTCTATTATTTGTTTAAATAGATTCACTGATTTGTTCTTCCCGGATACGCCTTCAACTCATCTGCAGGCTTATACTTGGCTTTTTTAAGTCGTCTTTTTAAAACGAGGGTAAGCCTTTATTCGTTTTTTCCATTTTCGGCACTAAAGATTACTATTAGTTAATATGGCGTTAATAATCAGTTAACGTTACTGAAATAATTTTGTACTGATAAAATAAGGTATAAAATAATGAAGTTATGGAAGAAAATAAGAATTCAATTCTGATTGTAGATGATGATCCCAGTATTCATGAATTTCTTACCTATAATCTTTTAAAAGCCGATTTTATAGTTTACTCTGCAAAAAATGGAGTAGAAGGAATTAAGCTTGCGAAAGAAAATATCCCTGACATTATTTTATTGGACATTATGATGCCTGAAATGGATGGCATTATGACATGTATTGAGATGCGTAAAGATTCAAAACTCAATTCCACTATAATAATATTTTTAACAGCCCGTGGTGAAGATTATTCTCAGATTGCAGGATATGAAGCAGGCGGTGACGATTATTTAAAAAAGCCTGTTAGCCCTAAGGTTCTTGTGGCAAAACTAAAATCTATGTTAACAAGAAAAAGACCAGATAACTTTGTTATAAATTCAGAAAACAAGATTATTGAACGTGGAAATTTAATAATTAACAGAGAAAAATATTTGGTTGTTATTAACAACGAAGAAATAATATTTCCCCGAAAAGAATTTGAGCTATTAGTATTGTTAGCATTAAAACCTGAAAAAGTATTTACACGGGATGAAATATTTAATAAAATATGGGGTAATTCCAGTGAATCTAGCGACAGAACTATTGATGTACATATCAGAAAAATAAGAGAAAAATTAGGAGAAAACTTTATAAAAACCCAGAAGGGTGTAGGATATAAATTTATGGATTGATTTAACCTAAACTTAACGGGTTTATAAGATTATGATAAAGCACAATTAATGACTACTTAATATGCACAGGGTAATTTTGCAATACAATCAAATTATAAATTATTATGAAAAAACAGTTTATTTTAAAAACCCTCGTACTTGCATTATTATTTAATGTTACAGGATTATTAAGAGCGCAGGAAGTACAAATTTCAAAAGAAGATTCAGTTGCTGCTGAACTCGATCAGGTAAAAACAGATGTTACAGCATTAAAGAAATTAAAAATTTCAGGATACGTACAAGCACAATTTCAGACAGCCGATTCGATGGGGATTTCGAGTTTTGCCGGAGGAAATTTTGCAACCAATACAGATAAAAGATTTATGGTGCGTCGTGGAAGATTAAAAGCAACCTATGATAATGGTATAAATTCTTTAGTAATACAAGTTGATGCAACTGAAAAAGGAATGGCTTTAAAAGATGCATACTTAAAAATAACAGATCCCTGGACAAAGGCAGTTAGCCTGACAGCAGGAGTTTTTGATCGTCCTTTTGGATTCGAAATTTCTTATTCTTCAAGTGTAAGAGAATCTCCTGAAAGATCAAGATTATTTCAAACAATATTTCCTGGTGAAAGAGATTTAGGTGCAAAAATTACCATTCAGGGTCCTAAGTCTTCGAAATGGAATTTTTTGAAAATAGAAGGTGGCTTATTTAATGGAACAGGCGGCGGAGCTTCAGATTTCGATTACAAAAAAGATTTTATTGGAAATATTGGTATTAATAAGACCACCAAAAATGAGAAAATAAATTATGCTGTAAGAGCTTCCTATTATAATGGCGGATATCGTCAGCCAACCAAATATATTTATAATAATATAGAAACATTAACCAATGGTAATGTAGGCTTTGTTGTCGATTCAAATTCTACCAATAAAGGTAAAATTGCTCGAAGAGAATACATAGGTGCCGATGCTCAGATTAACATCGACTTTCCTTTTGGGTTAACCAGTATTCGTGGTGAATATATCCGGGGAGATCAACCGGGAACATCTTTAACTACATCAGGTCCTTCAGCCGAACCAACAACGGATACTTATATCAGAAAATTTAATGGTGCATATTTTTATTTTCTGCAAAATATTTTAAAAACAAGGCATCAGTTGGTCTTGAAATACGATTGGTACGATCCAAACACAGGTGTTAGCGGTGACGAAATCGGAAAAAGCGGAAGCAAATTATCGAAAACCGATTTAAAATATACCACTATTGGAATTGGATGGGTTTATCACTGGGATACCAATGTAAAAATTACTGCATATTATGATTTAGTAAAAAATGAAACAAGTAAGAACTTAACAGGCTATTCAAAAGATTTAAAAGACAATGTTTTTACATTAAGAATTCAGTATAAGTTTTAACATTAAGTTAATAAACAATTAATAATTGTCTAAAACACACGATACGTTCAATTAACATTAAGTAACAAAATTTGTAATATAAAAAATCAAGAAAATGAAAACAAATATTAAAATCACAACAGCACTTATAATCGCAACATTTTTAAGCATAAGCGCCTTTTCACAAAGCGTAGTAAGTTTAAAAATTAAAGGAAGCGACACGGTACTCCCACTATCACAAAAAGAAGCAGAGACTTTTATGAAGAAAAATTCTTCTGCTAAAATTACAGTAACCGGAGGTGGCAGCGGAGTTGGCATTGCCGCTTTTGTGGATGGAACAACAGATATTGCCATGGCATCAAGGAAAATGAAAATGAGTGAAAAAATGAAATTACAGGATGCCGGCAAAGCATTTAAAGAAGTTGTAATTGCAAACGATGCTCTTTCTGTAATTGTTAATCCTGCAAATAAAGTAAGTCAGCTTACACGCGAACAGATGGAAGGCATTTTTACCGGGAAAATTACCAACTGGAAAGAAGTTGGTGGAGATGACGAAAAAATAGTAGCTTATTCACGCGAATCAAGTTCAGGGACGTTTGAATTTTTTAAAGAACATATTTTAAATAACAAAAATTACGGCACCTCCATTCTTATGATGCCTGCAACCGGTGCGGTTGTTCAGTCTGTCAGCCAGACAAAGGGGGCTATCGGTTATGTTGGCTTTGCATACCTTGATAAAAACGTTAAGGCATTAAAAGTGTCATACGATAAAGGAAAAACTTTTATCGAACCAACCGTTGCAAACGCAAAAAATAAAACGTATCCGGTAGTACGTCCTTTATTCTACTACTATCTTACAAAAGATGAATCCAAAGTAAAAACTTTTGTAGATTATATTTTATCAGAAGAAGGACAAAAGGTAGTATCTGAAGTAGGCTATATAAGTTTAAAATAAATTGAAAAACTTTCCCATGATGAAGTTCTTTAAATCGACATTTGAAAAGCTGGTTGAAGGAACTTTGTTTCTGAGCAGCACTATAACCACCCTGGCTATAGTGCTAATTATTATTTTTCTGTTTAGGGAAGGTATCGGTACATTTAATCAGAGTCCGGTTGAAGATGGATTTTCTCTGGTTGTAAATAAAAATAATCCGGTAAGTACATTATCCGCTTCTCAAATTAAAAATATTTTTGACCAGAACATTACAAATTGGAAAGATGTAAATGGAAAAAATGATTCAATAATTTTATTTAATATAGATAATATTGGAGAACTTTACTCTGACTCGGCTTTAGGTGAAAATTTTAAATTTTTACCACAATGTATAAGTGATTATACTGAAAAAAATCCGGGAGCTATTGCATTTGTTACCACAAGATATACCGGAAAGGGTTTTACAGGTAAACTTTTAACGACCCCGAAAGTAACAATTTCCCAATTTATTTCGCAAAAAGAATGGTTCCCAACGGCACAACCTGCGGCACAGTTAGGCGTTTTACCATTAATTCTGGGTACTCTGTGGGTGAGCTTGGGAGCGATTTTAATTGCTTTGCCATTAGGGTTGTCAACAGCAATTTATATGGCCGAAGTTGCCAATCCAAAAATAAGAAATTTTTTAAAACCTCTTATTGAGCTATTGGCGGGAATTCCTTCCGTAGTTTATGGTTTTTTCGGATTAATAATCATTGTTCCTGGCATTCAGAAACTATTTGATTTACCGGTTGGAGAAACAGCCCTGGCAGGCAGTATTGTTTTAGGTATAATGGCATTACCAACAATAATTACAATTTCGGAAGATGCGCTTAGAACAACTCCAAAAGCAATGAAAGAAGCTAGCCTGGCATTAGGAGCTAACAAATGGCAAACAATTGCAAGAGTTACTATTCCATATTCAGGTTCTGGTATTACAGCCGCTGCAATTCTTGGTATAGGACGCGCTATAGGTGAAACCATGGCGGTATTAATGGTTACCGGTAACGCAGCGGTTATTCCACATTCTTTTTTAGAACCGGTAAGAACAATTCCCGCAACCATTGCAGCAGAATTAGGTGAAGCTCCGCAAGGCGGTCTTCACTATAACGCTTTGTTTGCTCTTGGCTGTATTTTATTTATTATAACTATGGCAATAAATATTACAGTTGAATTTATTTCAACAAAGAGAAAAATATCAAAGATATGAAAACTATATTATTTGTTTGTATTGAGAATTCAAATAGAAGCCAGATGGCAGAAGCATTTGCAAAAATTTACGGAAGAGGAATAGTTAATGCTTACAGTGCAGGAACAAAGTCTTCAGGAATCATTAATGCTAAAGCCATAGAGTCAATGCGAATGAAGGGATATGATTTAACCCTGCATAAATCAAAATCAATTGATAATTTCCGGACAATGAAAATTGATTATCTGGTTACCATGGGATGTGGTGATGAATGCCCTTTTCTTGTTGGAGAACATCGTGAAGTATGGGACATCCCCGACCCGCGTGATCTGAAGATGAAGGATTTTAATGTAGTGCGTGATTTAATTGAGCTGAAAGTAAAGCAGCTTATCATAAAAATTATTCAGATAGAAAATGAATAACCTGAAGAAAACAGATATAATTAAAAGTCTGAAGCAAAAAATTGCATTTAACATTTTTCGTGTTTTCAGTGCAATTGTTGTATTAAGTTTAGTAGCAATTTTGTCCTTTATTATTTATAATGGTATAGGTGTTATTAACTGGAATTTTTTAACATCTATGCCCGAAGACGGGATGACCAAAGGAGGTATTTATCCTGCTATAATTGGAACATTGTGTTTAGTGGCAGGAAGTATGATTTTTGCCGTTCCTGTTGGTGTTTTTTCAGGAATCTATATAAATGAATATACAAAAAACAGCTTTTATAAACGTTTTATAAAATTAATGACAAACAACCTTGCCGGAATCCCATCCATTGTATTTGGATTATTCGGAATGTCATTATTTGTAAACACCCTCGGTTTTGGCGATTCAATATTAGCCGGATCATTAACCCTTGGATTACTCGCCTTGCCGGTAGTAATAAGAACTACAGAAGAAAGCTTAAAATCAGTTGACAACTCCTTCCGTCGTGGAAGTTTAGCTCTTGGTGCAACAAAAATACAAACAATTCGCAGAGTTGTATTACCTGTGGCGTTTCCAAATATTATTACAGGATTAATACTATCCATTGGAAGAGTTTCGGGTGAGACTGCTCCGATTTTGTTTACCGTTGCGGCATATTTTTTACCAAAACTTCCTTCAGGTATTTTCGATCAGGTAATGGCATTGCCCTATCACCTTTACGTAATATCTACAAGCGGAACTAATATTGAAGAATCCCGCCCTATGGCATACGGAACAGCTTTAGTTTTAATCGGATTAGTGTTAATTGTTAATTTATTGGCCAATGCATTAAGAAAATATTTCGGAAAGAAAGTTAAAATGAATTAAAATGGAATATATAATTTCAACTGAATCGGTAAATTTGTTTTATAGCGAATACCAGGCTTTAAAAGATATTTCCATAGACTTTTTACCAAAAACAGTTACCGCATTAATTGGTCCTTCGGGTTGCGGAAAATCAACATATCTTAGATTATTTAACCGGATGAATGATTTGATAGATCATGTAAAAATTACCGGTAAGGTAACAGTTGAAGGAGAAGATATTTATCAGAAAGATACCAATATTGTTGAATTGAGAAGAACGGTTGGAATGGTATTCCAGAAACCAAATCCTTTTCCGAAATCAATTTTCGAAAATGTTGCGTATGGATTAAGGGTAAACGGCATTAATGATTTGTCATTATTAAAAGAAAAAGTTGAAATTTCATTAAAACAGGCTGCTTTATGGGAAGAAGTAAAAGATAAATTAAAGAAATCCGCTTTTGAATTATCCGGTGGACAACAACAACGTCTTTGTATAGCCAGGGCATTGGCGATAGAGCCTTCCATAATTCTTATGGACGAACCGGCATCAGCACTCGACCCGATTTCAACTGCTAAAATCGAAGAATTAATTTACGAATTAAAAAATAAATACACCATAGTAATTGTAACACATAATCTTCAACAGGCAGGCAGGGTAAGCGATTATACAGCATTCTTTTATCTTGGCGAACTGATTGAAAAAGGAGAAACAAAAGAATTATTTATTAACCCCAAAAACATAAAAACCCAGAATTACATTACCGGTAGATTTGGATAATATTTTGAAAACAAATAACAATAAATAAAATCATGACTCATTTAGAAACAGAAATTCGTGTATTAAAAGCCAGCATTTCTGAAATGTGGCATTTGGTAATAAGCCAGATAAGTAAATCTCAAATAGCCCTTAAAAACTTCGATAAGAACCTGGTTGAGAATATTCAGGTGAACGAGAAAATGGTTAATACCTATGAGCTGAAAATTGATAAAGATTGTGAAAATATAATAGCACTTTTTAACCCTGTGGCGGTTGATCTGAGATTTGTTTTAGCCGTTTTAAAAATTAATTATAATCTGGAACGGATGGGGGATTATGCTCATAGTATTTCAAAATTGATTGGTGAACTGGAATCGCCGTTTTCCGAAGATTTATTGAATTCATGCAGGGTAATTGAAATGTACGACATTACTATGGGACTGTTGATTGATACACTTGCCTCCTTCGAAAACGAAAATAATGAACTTACCAAAACTGTTTTTGGAAAAGATAAAACTTTAAATAAAATAAATAAAGAAGCTACCCAAAAAATCGCAGATTATATAATAAATACTCCCGGTGAAGTGAAAATGGCAATGAGTACTTTATCAATCATTAGAAAATTGGAAAGAGCCGGTGACCATATTCAAAATATAGCTGAAGAATTAATTTTTTATATGGAGGCAAAAGTGCTGAAGCACCAGAAAAAGAAGAAAGATATTTTATGATTTTAAAAAACGGGCAGGATTTAAAATCTCAAGCCCAAAATTAAAAAATTCAAAGGAATTCGCCTTGAAATTTGGATTTTAGATAGTTCTTCCCGGATATGCTTTAAGAGCCTCTGCCAAAGTTTCCATGGCATTCCGCAAATCGTCAATTTTTAATACATAAGCAAGCCTGCATTCATTTTTCCCCATCTTTGGATTTGAATAAAAACCACTGGCAGGGGCTAGCATTACTGTCTGGCCTTTATATTCGAAACTGGTAAGCATCCATTCGCAGAATTTATCGGCATCATCAACCGGGAATGAAGCGATGGTATAGAAAGCGCCTTTTGGTAAAGGACTGTAAACACCGGGCATGTTATTTAATTTGCCAACCATAAAATTTCTGCGTTCGAGATACTCATTATATACACCGGTAAAATATTCTTTGGGTGTATCAATAGCTGCTTCCGCGGCAATCTGGCCATAAGAGGGAGGACACAAACGGGCCTGTGCGAATTTCATGGCGGTATTTATTACCTCACAGTTTTTACTTATCATAACACCCACACGAACACCGCACATGCTGTAACGTTTCGAAACGCTGTCCATCAATATTACATGTTGTTCCAGTCCTTTCAGGTTCATACAGGAAAAATGTTCAAATCCATCGTAACAAAATTCACGATAAACCTCGTCGGCAAACAGGTACAGGTCGTATTTTTTAATTAATACTGCCAGTTTTTCCAGTTCTTCCCTGGAATATAAATACCCGGTCGGATTGTTTGGATTACAAATAACAATGCCCTTTGTTTTCGGACCGATATTTTTTTCAATTTCTTCGATAGGGGGCAGTGCAAAATCGTTTTTTATGGTTGAAACGATAGGTTTTACAACAACGTCTGCCGAAATAGCAAACCCATTATAGTTGGCATAAAAAGGTTCCGGAATAATAACTTCGTCGCCCGGGTTCAGGCAAACCATAAACGAAAACAAAACGGCTTCGCTTCCACCATTGGTAACAATCATTTCATTTTCGTTAATATCAATACCAGCGCTTTGATAATATTTAGCCAGTTTTTTTCTGTACGTAAGGTATCCAGCCGAATGACTGTACTCAATTACATTTAACTGCGCATTTCTGACTGCATCGAGAGCAACTTTTGGTGTAACAATGTCAGGTTGACCGATATTTAAATGATATACTTTAATTCCACGTTTTTTTGCTTCTTCAGCAAAAGGAACCAATTTACGTATAGGCGAAGCCGGCATTTGCTTCCCCTTTTCAGATATCTCAGGCATATTTATAGGTTAAGATTACTCTGTCTTATTTACACCCGGAATGGTTTCGTCTTTAGTGGGTACGGTTTTTTCTTCCTGTTGTTTTTCAACAGTACCTTTAATGGTAATTACTACAGGTGAATTCGAGCTGTTTGACTGAATGGTAACGGTTTTCTGGAAAGGTCCTACACGGGTTGTATTATATTTTACTTTTATAGCTCCTGTTCCGTTTTTATTAATCGGGTCTTTAGGCCATTCGGGAACGGTACATCCGCAGGATGCCTGGCAATTACTGATAATAAGAGGTGATTTACCGGTATTTTTGAATTTAAATTCGAAAGTTCCGTTGCCATTGTAAGGAATGGTGCCAAAATCATGTTCTGTGTTTTCCAGAAGAATGAAGGGAGCATTCTTTTTCGCTTTCAGGCTGTCTTTGGCAGTCATTGTTTGTGAGTATGCAATACCAGATGTGATTGCAGTCAGAAATAAAACAAACAGGATGGATTTCATAAAATTTTGTTTTTTAGTTTTTTTAAAATCGGTGCTAAATTACAGTAATTACTGAAAAAAAAAGGAAAATCGGTTTCTTTTTTGACAAACATTATTCCAAAAAAATGTTAATTTTAAAAATGCCTGTTTTAAAAGTAGAGTCCGGAATCGAAAATAAATATAAGTATAAAGGGAAAGGCAATAAAAAAACAAAGAAAATTTCTATTTTTGCAGTGATTGAAAATGAATTGAGATGAAAGAAATTCCGGCAAAATACAATCCTGCCCTGGCCGAAGATAAATGGTATGCATACTGGATGCAGAAAGGATATTTCCGTTCTGTTCCCGATTCAAGGGAACCTTATACTATAGTAATTCCTCCACCTAATGTTACAGGTGTGTTGCACATGGGTCACATGCTTAACAATACGTTGCAGGATGTGTTAATCCGGCGTGCCCGGATGCAGGGCAAAAATGCCTGTTGGGTTCCGGGAACAGATCATGCATCAATAGCTACCGAAGCAAAAGTGGTTTCAAAACTGAAAGCGGAAGGAATCGATAAAAACTCTTTAACCCGTGAAGAATTTTTAAAACATGCCTGGGAATGGAAAGAAAAACACGGAGGAATTATTCTCGAACAATTAAAAAAATTAGGAGCATCGTGCGACTGGGATCGTACCTGTTTTACCATGGATGAGGCGCTTTCGGGAAGTGTTATAAAAGTTTTTGTTGATTTATATAACAAAGGTCTGATTTACCGTGGCGTACGAATGGTGAACTGGGACCCACAGGCAAAAACAGCTGTTTCTGACGAAGAAGTTATTTATAAAGAAGAGCAGTCGAATTTGTATTACGTTCGTTATAAAATAGAAGGAACAGAAGAATGGATTACCATTGCAACTACACGTCCCGAAACAATACTGGGCGATACCGCCATTTGTGTCCATCCCGGAGATGAAAGATATTCACACCTGAAAGGAAAAAGAGCCATAGTTCCCCTGGTTGAAAGAAGTGTTCCGGTTATTTTTGATGAATATGTTGATAAAGAATTCGGTACAGGGGCTTTAAAAGTTACTCCTGCCCACGACATAAACGATTATGAACTGGGAATAAAATACAACCTTGAAACCATTGATATTTTTAATGATGACGGAACTCTGAGTGAAAAGGCTCAATGGTATGTTGGGTTAGATCGGTTTGAAGCCAAAAAACAAATTGTTCCGGAACTGGAAAAACACGGAAACCTTGTAAAAGTCGAAAAGTATAACAATAAACTTGGATATTCCGAACGTACCAATGCCGTTATAGAACCAAAACTTTCGATGCAATGGTTCCTGAAAATGAAGGAACTTTCTGCACCTGCACTCGAAAATGTAATGAGTGATAACATTCAGCTTATTCCATCCAAATTTAAAAACACCTATAAGCACTGGATGGAAAATGTTCACGACTGGTGCATCAGCCGCCAGTTGTGGTGGGGACACAGAATTCCGGCATGGTATATTAAAAGTTCCAATGAATTTGTTATTGCTGAAAATGAAAATGAAGCTTTAAAAAAGGCACAGGCAAAGCATCCCGGATTAAAAGCGGCAGATTTAAAACAAGACGAAGATGTTCTGGATACCTGGTTTTCGTCGTGGTTGTGGCCAATTTCAGTTTTCGATGGAATCAGAAAACCAGACAATGCCGATATAAAATATTATTATCCGACCAATGATTTGATTACGGCTCCCGAAATTTTGTTTTTCTGGGTGGCACGTATGATTATTGCAGGATATGAATACAGGGGCGATAGACCTTTCAAAAATGTTTATCTTACGGGAATTGTCCGTGATAAGCTGGGCAGAAAAATGTCGAAACAATTGGGTAATTCTCCCGACCCTATTGATCTGATGAAAGAATATGGCGCCGATGGAGTTCGTATAGGCATGTTGTTGTGCTCGCCGGCAGGAAACGATTTGCCGTTTGATAACAGCCTTCCTGAACAAGGCAGGAATTTTGGCAACAAAGTATGGAATGCTTTCCGTTTAATTTCCCAATGGCAGGTAGATTCTAGTACTCCTCAACCCGAACACTCCAGAATTGCAGTTGAATGGTTGGATTCTGTAATCAATAAAGCTCTCGAATCTATTGAAGATGATTTTTCAAAATACCGTATTTCGGAAGCTTTAATGGAGATTTATAAGTTGTTCTGGGATGATTTCTGTTCCTGGTATCTGGAAATTATTAAACCGGAATATATTAACGAAAAGTCTAATCCGATAGACAGAGGTACCTACGATGCAACAATTATTTTCTTAGAAAAATTATTGAAAATTCTTCATCCTTTTATGCCTTTCATAACGGAAGAGATCTGGCATTTGATAAAGGATAGAGAAGAAGATGATTGCCTCATTATTGCTTCTTATCCCAAAATAAGTAAATATAATAAAACTTTAATTCAGGATTTTGAAAAAGTAAAACAAACGATTATTGATACCAGAAATGTAAAGCAAAGCAAAAAAATATCACAAAAGGTCTCAATAGAATTATTTTTAAGACCGATAGAAAATGATGTAAGAATATTTGAAACGTTAGGTGCAACTGCAAGTAAGCTTACTAATTCAAAAATTCAATTTACTGATTCGAAAATTGATAATGCATTTAGCTATTTAAGCGGCACAACCGAATGTTATATGCAATTTGACAATTCATCAATAAACCTGGCAGATGAAATCAAAAAACTGCAGGAAGAGTTTTTATATCTTAAAGGTTTTTTAGAATCAGTAAATAAGAAACTGTCAAACGAAAAATTTATGGCCAACGCTCCAGAGAACGTTGTTAAAAATGAGCTGGCCAAAAAAGCGGATGCCGAAACCAAAATAAAATCGATAGAAAATCAAATTCATTCACTAACCATAAAACAAATGTAATATGAAAGCAAATATTGTTATTTCTCTCATAATAACGGTCATGTTTTTTACAGCCTGCAGTAATTCTGAAACAAAAACAGAAAACCCAGGGACAGATTCTACTAAAGCGGCTCCGATGACGATGTTAAAAGTCACCAAACAATTTGTAACCAATGCCGACGGTTCAGTAACCGAAATAGCCGTTGATGCCGAGGTTGGTTACAGCGAACAGGAAGTTTCCGTAACATTTAAGGATAGCGCCGATAAATCGTTTAAAGTAGGTGTAGAATCTATGGAGAAAAAAGTGGAGGGAATCCATTTTAAACCGAAAGAACATAAATATACCGAGATATTTATTTCTTCGGGATCTCAGCCACAGGTTACTTTTACTTCCGACAGAGGAGGAAATATGACTCTGATGTAATAATTCTTTTAATTCAGAACGAACAGATTGCGATTTTTTAAAGAGATTCTTATACCGAAACGTTTTTTACATTTTAAAGAATAAGAAAAAGTATTAGGAGTATGGGTATAAGAAATGTTATGTATGGAAATTTCTTTCCCTTATTCCCCCAATTCCCCTATACCTTTCTGTACTAATTTAAACCTTTCAGATTATATATAATTTCTCCTTATTTTTTCTTTCTATCTTTGCGCATTAATTCACAGATTCATCATGAGCGAGAAAAAAATTATCGTGGGCATTACCCATGGCGATATAAACGGAATCGGTTACGAAATCATAATAAAGAGCTTATCAGACCCGAGAATATTCGAATCTCTTACACCGGTGGTTTATGGTTCTTCCAAAGTAGCATCATATCACAGGAAAGCATTAAATATTGAAAATTTCAGTTTTAACCAGGTTCGTACAGCCTCGGAAGCCCACAGCAGACGTGCTAACATTATAAACTGCACGGATGAGGAAGTAAAAGTTGATCCCGGGCGTTCAACTCCTGAAGCAGGAAAGGCGGCTCTTGATGCAATTGAAAGGGCTGTCTCCGATTTAAAGAAAGGCGAAATAGATGTTCTGGTTACAGCACCTATAAATAAACAAAACATACAATCTAAAAATTTTCAGTTTCCCGGGCATACCGAATATCTTGAAAAAACGTTTGGTTCCGACCATGCGCTGATGTTTCTTATCAGTGATATGATGAGGGTTGGGGTTGTAACGGGTCATGTTCCGTTAAGCCAGGTTCCATCCATGATTAAAAAGGATTTGATAATACAGAAAATCAGGGTAATGAATAAGTCCCTGTTTGAAGATTTCGGAATCCGCCGGCCCAAAATTGCGGTTTTGGGATTAAACCCCCATGCAGGCGATAACGGCTTAATAGGAAAAGAAGAAACAGAAGAAATTATTCCTGCATTAAAGATTGCGCGTGATGAAAAAATTCTTGCGATGGGGCCTTATCCCGCTGACGGATTTTTCGGATCAGGAACTTTCCGGAAATTCGATGCGATACTTGCCATGTTTCACGATCAGGGATTAATTCCTTTTAAATCATTGGCTTTCGAAAGCGGTGTGAACTTTACTGCCGGCCTTCCGGTTGTACGCACGTCGCCTGCTCATGGCACTGCTTACGATCTCGTGAATAAAAATGAAGCGTCTGCCGATTCGTTTCGTAAAGCACTTTTTATGGCCTGCGATATTTTCTATAAACGACAGGAATATCGCGAGCTTACTTCAAATACTCTTGAAATACAGGATCATAGCAGTCTATAATTCGTCTTTTGTTTTTGCTGTGTAATCCCACTTTTTTTATTTACTTTAGCCGGTTAATTAAGCTTTATTCCATAGTTATATGTACGAATATATTACCGGAAAACTGACAGAGTTAACACCTGCCTGTGCAGTTGTTGAAAATAACGGGGTGGGGTATCTTATTCATATCTCTTTAAGTACTTATTCAAAACTTAATGGTGCAACTTCCTGTACATTATATCTTCATCATGTGGTAAGAGAAGATGCACATCTTTTCTTTGGATTTTTTTCGAGGCAGGAACGTGAGTTATTCCGTTTATTGATATCTGTTAGCGGTGTGGGACCTAATACTGCCAGAATGATGCTGTCTTCATCTGAGCCGGATGAGATTCAGAAAGCAATTAGTTCTGCTAATGTATTGTTTCTTAAAGGAATTAAAGGAATAGGACAAAAAACAGCCGAGCGAATAGTGGTCGATTTGCGCGATAAAATTAATAAAGCAGGAGCACAGGATGAAATTTTAACAGGAGGACACAATACAATGAGAGATGAAGCGTTATCTGCACTATTAATGTTAGGTTTTTCGAGAATTAATACCGAAAAAGTATTGGATAAACTTTTGGCTGGGAAATCAAATCTTAATGCCGAAGACCTTGTAAAACAAGCATTAAAACAGCTATAATTGATTGCCTGATTTGAAGAGTGTATTTATAAATATTGCTTTTTTTGCAGCCTTATCTTCTGTTTGGCCTTTGTTATTCCTGCGCCCTGTTACAAGAAACAGTACAACTCCACACAATAATATTTTAATAGCACCTCCCGATACCACAAAAAAAGATTCCACAGTATTACCCTACCCTTTTAACGATCAGGGGAATCATCCGGGAACCAACCAGGGATATGAAAATGGAATGTATCTTCATAAACCTTCCAATATTTCTACAGAGATTGAATATGACGGAGAAACCAATGAATATAATATCAATGAAAATATAGGCAACCTGAAGTACAGAGATCCCGAATCAATGTCGTTTGAAGAATACCAGAAAGAAGATTTTAACCGGGCTGTAAAAAATTACTGGAGACAACGGTTCCAGGGCGAAAATTTTTCGTCGCAAAAAAGTCTTGTTCCACAACTTAATATTAACAATAAACTTTTTGAAGGTGTTTTTGGAAGTAATACCATTGATATTAAACCCCAGGGATCGGCCGAGCTTATTTTTGGATTAAATACACAACGTACCGATAACCCTCAATTGCCCGTGAAACAAAGAAAAGTTACCACTTTCGATTTCCAGGAAAAAATACAGATGAATGTTACCGGGCAGATCGGAGATAAACTTAAATTGAGTACAAGCTATAACACCGAAGCCTCTTTTGAATTCGAAAATAAAATGAAGCTGGCATACGAAGGGAAAGACGATGAAATAATACGAAAAATTGAAGCGGGAAATGTGAGCTTGCCCCTGACAGGCTCTCTGATCAACGGAAGCTATAGCCTGTTTGGAATAAAAACGGAATTGCAGTTTGGAAAATTAACCGTAACCAATATTTTCTCGCAACAAAAAGGAAAATCGCAGGTAGTGGAAGTGCAGGGCGGTGCACAGGTAAGCGATTTCGAGGTGTATGCCGACCAGTATGAAGCCAACCGCCATTTTTTCCTCGGCCAGTATTTTTACGACAATTATGATCGTTTTTTATCCAGTCTGCCTCTTATTAATTCAGGAATTAATATTACCCGCATGGAAGTTTGGGTAACCAATAAAACCGGAATCACTAATGAAGCCAGAAACGTGGTTGCCTTTACCGACCTGGGCGAAGGATACGATTTGGAAGGAAATCCGAATGTTTCAAATCCGATAGTAATTATTAATACCCCGGTTGTTTATCCGACAAATGCCATAAACAGCTTGTCCCAATTCGATTCTACTTCTTTATCTTCAATAAGAAATATTCAACACGCAACAAATTACCTTGAAGGACATGGATTTCGTTCCGGAAAAGATTACGAAAAAATTGAGTCAATGAGAATGCTCAATGCCTCCGAATACACAATTTACCCTAATCTTGGATACATTTCGCTGAACAGCGCTCTTAATTCCGATGAGGTTTTAGCTGTTGCATATGAATATACCGTAGGAGGACACGTTTATAGAGTGGGTGAATTTTCAAATACCATTCCTTCGCCTAATGCGCTTATATTGAAACTTATAAAAGGAACTGCCCTGACTCCGCAACATGCTACCTGGAACCTGATGATGAAAAATATTTATTCAATAGGTGCTTATCAGGTTAATAACGATGAATTTAAGCTGAATGTAATGTACCAGAACGATAAAACCGGTACTGCCATTAACTTTGTTCCGGTAGGAGCCATCAACAGTAAGCCTCTTATCGAAGTACTTAACCTGGATAAGTTAAACTCCCAGCTCGATCCCTATCCCGACGGACAATTCGATTTTATCGACAAAGTAACCATCAATGCCTCTAACGGAAGGATAATTTTCCCGGTAAAAGAACCTTTTGGAGATTATATTTTTAACAAAATGGTTGAAAATGATCCGTCCCAGGCAACATTAGCATCCCAATATGCCTATTTTGAGTTGTACGACTCTACACAAAGCAAAGCCCGTCAGATAGCCGAAAAGAACAAATACTTTATGAAAGGTAGTTATAAGTCGGCATCAGGTTCCGATATTTCTCTTAATGCAATGAATATTCCGCAAGGTTCTGTGAAGGTAACAGCAGGAGGTCAGATATTAACTGAAAACCAGGATTATACTGTTGACTATACCCTTGGACGTGTAAAAATTATTAACCAGGGGCTTTTGCAATCCGGAACACCCATTAAAATTTCGCTCGAAAGCCAGTCGATGTTTAATATTCAAAGCAAAACCCTGATGGGAATGCACCTGAATTACCAGGTATCAAAAGATTTTAATGTAGGTGGAACCATTTTAAATTTAACAGAGCGCCCGCTAACTCAAAAAGTAAATATTGGCGATGAACCTATTTCTAACACAATATGGGGAGTTGATGGAACGTGGAAAAACGATTCAAGGTTTTTAACCAAACTCGTTGATAAACTTCCTTTTCTCGAAACAAAAGCGCCTTCATCCGTTATGATAACCGGCGAATTTGCCCACCTGATTCCGGGTCATAGTAAAGCCATTGCAAAAAGCGGGATATCTTATATCGACGATTTTGAAGGAAGCAAAACATCTTTTGACCTGAGAAGTGTTGGGGCATGGGTACTGGCAAGTACTCCCCAGGGACAAAGTACACTATTTCCCGACGAAGACACTCTGGTAGGCGGACTGGGCATCGGTATTAACAGGGCTAAGACAGCTTGGTATGTGATAGACCCTTCTGTGTTTTACCGCGAATCTTCCGTAAAACCACAAGGCATCGAGGCAGATTTAACAAATCACCTTACACGCGAAGTGTATGAAAAGGAAATATGGCCTAACAAAGAACAACAAAATGGCGTGCCTTCATATATCCAGGTTTTAAACCTTGCATTTTATCCCGAAGAAAGAGGGCCTTACAATTATGACTACCTTAGTATTGATTCCGCAGGTAAACTTCTGAATCCGACCAAGAGATGGGGAGGTATAATGCGCCGCATCGAGAGCAACGACTTTGAAGCTGCAAACATCGAATTCATTGAATTTTGGCTGATGGACCCATTTGTTTATGATGTGGATTCGACCACAACCGGCGGTGATTTATATTTTAACCTGGGAGATATTTCGGAAGATGTGTTGCGTGACGGCAGAAAATCGTTTGAAAACGGTTTACCTACAAGTGCAACAGTAACATTAGTTGATACAACTGCCTGGGGACGGGTTCCTGTAATCCAGTCTGTCGTGAATGCTTTTGATAACAGTGTTGACGCCAGACCTTTTCAGGATGTTGGGCTCGATGGTTTAGGCGATGCGGATGAAAGATCTTTTTTCAGTAGCAATAACTCGGATTCTACATATCGGAATAATTACCTGGATAACCTGGCAATAAGATATGGAACCGGTTCTGCTGCGTACCAGAATGCGTTAGCCGATCCATCCAGTGACGATTATCATTTTTACAGGGGGAGTGATTATGACGGACAGAGTTTAGGCATACTTGGAAGGTATAAGAATTTTAATGGAATGGAAAACAACAGTTTGCCTACAGAACTTTCCACAGAATCGTATCCTACCGCTTCTACCACTGTGCCGAATGCTGAGGATATTAACCGGGACAATACATTAAGCGAATTTGAAAGTTATTTTCAATATAAAATAAAACTAAACCGTAGCAGTTTAAATGTTGGCCAGAACTATATTGTTGACAAGATTGCAGGGCAGAATAAAAATGGCGATCAGGTGAACTGGTATCAGTTTAAAGTTCCTTTGTACAGCCCCGAAAAAACCATAGGAACTATCCAGGATTTTAAATCGATCCGGTTTTTCAGAATGTTTTTAAAAGGATTTTCCGAACCGGTTGTATTACGTTTTGCAAAACTTGACCTGGTGAGAGGCGAATGGAGAAAATATAATTCTTCTTTCCTCGAAGGTGGGTTTTATATTCCCGGTGAGCCGGTGAACACTGCTTTTGATATTTCTGCCGTGAATATCGAGGAGAATGGTTCAAAAACACCTGTGAACTATGTTTTACCTCCGGGCGTTGACAGGGTAATTGATCCGACAAATCCTCAGTTGCGCCAGTTAAACGAACAGGCAATGGTATTAAAGGTATGTGAACTGGCTGATGGTGATGCCCGTGCAGCATATCGGAATGTTGATCTGGATGTTCGTCAATATAAACGTTTACAGATGTTTGTTCATGCCGAAGCCATTCCTAACACTATCCTGAACAATAACGACCTTACCGTGTTTATACGAATCGGTTCCGACTATAAGAACAATTATTATGAATATGAAATACCATTGACATTAACGCCTGCCGGTTCATATAATAACGATGACGAAGATTCCAGAAATGTAGTATGGCCCGAATCAAATATGTTTGACTTTCCTTTTGAAGTGCTGCAATCGGCAAAACAACAGCGTAACAATGTAATGAGGCAGGGGGGATCATCAATTACACTTACCTCACTTTTTTCTGTTTCCGATGGAAATAACCGGGTATCAGTAGTTGGAAATCCTAATTTAAGTAACATTAAAACAGTGATGGTCGGAATAAGAAACCGGCTAAAAAGTAACAATTCTCTCCCGGATGACGGAATGCCCAAGTGTGCTGAGGTTTGGGTAAATGAACTGCGGTTAACCGACTTCGATGAGAAAGGAGGATGGGCTGCAAATATGAGAATGACAGCAAAACTGGCCGATTTTGGAACGGTTACTTTATCAGGATCTACCAGCACACCCGGCTTTGGAAGTATAGAAAAGAAAGTAAGCGAGCGGAGCAAAGAACAGGTTCTTCAGTACGATATTGCTTCAAATTTTGAACTGGGAAAATTTTTACCCGAAAAAGTAAAATTGAGTGTACCAATGTTTATTGGATATTCCGAAGGCATCCGTAATCCACAATACAATCCTCTTGATCCTGATATCCCGTTAAAAGTTTCACTAAATGACCTCTCAACAAAGACAGAAAAAGATTCGTTACGGAAAATGGTACAGGATTATACACGACGAAAGAGTCTTAATTTTACAAATGTTAAATTCAATACAAACAGCACTACCCCGGCGCCATGGAATATTTCAAATTTTGCAGTAAGCTACTCCTTTAGCGAGCAATATTCAAGAAATATTAACACCATGTATAATCGCCAGAAGATGTATAGAGGGGCGTTAACATATAATTATAATAGTACACCAAAAAATATTACTCCTTTTCAGAACAGTAAATTTCTGAATAAGCCTTTCTTTAAACTGATCAAAGATTTTAATTTTTATTATTTGCCTTCCCAGTTTTCGTTTATGACCGATGTTGACAGGTCCTATAATGAAATTCAGCTGAGAAATGTTGAAAATATGAACTACACTATTCCGGCAACCTATACTAAAGATTTTCAATGGAACCGGATTTATGATTTGAAATTTGATCTTACCAAATCGTTAAAATTTGATTTCTCTGCCAATAACATTGCTAAAATTGATGAACCCATGATGTATGGCCAACGGGTTGATAAGGACTATAAACAGGAATACGAACACTGGAAAGATTCTGTATGGAACAGTGTTTCAAATTTTGGAAGAACTACCAATTACCGCCATAATTATAACTTAAATTATACCATTCCGATAAATAAAATACCGGTCTTAAACTGGCTTTCGACTTCTTTCAGATACGGAGGAACGTATGAATGGATGGCTTCACCCCGCCTGGCTATAGATACTATAGAGCTGGGGAATACCATTAAAAACAGTAACACCAAACAGATAAATGCACAGGCAAATATGTTAACCCTGTATAATAAACTGCCTGTGCTGCAAAGAATTAATCAAAAGTATGCGAAAGGAAAGAAACCACAAAAGAAACAGAAAGAACAGGTTCAGTTTCCAAAACTGGGAGATCCTCCCCGCAAATATAATTTCAAAGCAAATATTCCTAAATCCATCAATCACAAATTAGGAACAATAGATGTTACCGTAAAAGTAACCGATAGTGCCGGAGTTGAAATAACACCCGTAGTTAAAATAGTTAATGAAAGCAGGGTGTTGATTACCTTCGATAAGGATTATCCCAATGCAACAGTTTTAATAACCGGCCAGAGAGAGAAGGTGGATAATTTATTGGTTATTGTGTTAGAGCAAAGTGCACGAATTTTAATGATGGTAAAAAATATTAATGTTTCCTATTCCGAAAATGCGGGTACAGTGCTTCCGGGTTATTTGCCAAATACCCAGTTTCTTGGTATGGAACAGTATGGACCTGGCTGGGCGCCTGGTTTTGGTTTTATTTCAGGATTTCAGGACAGAAATTTTGGTCTGGATGCAGCTAACAATAAGAAATGGATAACGCAGGATACAATATTAAATTCAGCCTACCTTATGAACAATACAAAAACTCTGAATATCAGGGCTACTATTGAACCATTAAACAGTATGAGGATTGATATTACCGCTAACAGGACGAACTCAGAAAACATTACTGAATATTACCGGTATAACTCTACCCAGGGAGAATTTAATCGTTTCGGCGAAATGGTAACAGGTAGTTTTAGCATGACCTATAATACATGGAATACAACCTTTGAAAAATTTAATGAAGACCATAGTTCAAATAATTTCGAAAATTTTAAAAAGTACAGGTATACCATTGCAAAGCGCCTGGCAACTGACAGGGCAGGAAGTTCATATGCAGGCGCTAATGCTTATACCGGTCAGGATGTTAACGGTTTTCCGGACGGATATGGGCCTACTTCGCAGGAAGTGCTAATACCTGCATTTTTAGCTGCTTATTCAGGACGAAGCCCTGATCATGTCGGACTTTCTCCTTTCCCCGGTATAAGCGACATGAGTCCAAACTGGAGTTTGAATTATTCAGGATTAACAACTCTTAAAGTAGTTAAAAAATATTTCAGAACACTTACTATTGCCCATGCATACAGATCAACATACAGTGTTAATTCGTTTTCAAGCAGTCTTGAATATAATGATGTTAATGGTGATGGATTTAGCTGGACCCGTTATACATTAGGGAATTTTATACCGCAACGTGAAATCAATGCCGTTTCAGTGAGCGAACAATTCAGCCCGCTGATTAGTTTCGATGCAACAATGATAAACAGTATCCTTGCAAAAGTTGAAATTAAACGTAGCCGAAATCTTGCATTTAGTCTTTCAAATAATCAGCTTACCGAAATGCAAACCAAAGAATTCGTATTTGGTGCCGGATACCGGATAAAAGACCTGGCCTTTGAAATTAGCGGTAAAGCTTTTAAAAGTGATTTGAACTTACGGGCCGATGTTTCTATCCGAAACGATTATACCATTATCCATAAACTGGAAATGGATTTAAATGGCGGTTACGACCAGTTAACTGCCGGTCAGAAAATGACAACCATAAAAATATCTGCCGATTACCAACTGGGACAAAATTTTAATCTCCGTTTATTCTACGACAGGATAGTACGCAAACCAAAAATCTCAACGTCGTTTAATACATTCAATACCAATATTGGTATCAGCGTAAGATTTACTTTAGCTCAGTAAAAAAATCTGTTATTTCTTTTTTGGAACATGTTTATCAAGAAAAGCCTGTGCTGCTTTGTTCCAGTTTTCATTATTTTGAGACCGGTTGTTATTAAGTTCGTCATTAATGGTATTATAATCTGCTGAAGCTTTATTTAAGGCGTTTACTGCATTGTTAAACTGATCCACATCCTGTTTGGTTCTTGAACTATTTGATTTAGCATCGAAGGCAGCTTTTATTTTATCAAACTTTTCTTTTTCCAGAAAATATGCAGTCAGCGCTTTCATTTTATTTTCTGATTCGTCTTTGTAAAATTTTAAATATTGTATGGTTGCATTTAGCATCGACATATCTCCATTAAAACTTTTTACGGTATCCAGCTTAGATAATCCATCATTTGCAAAACTGGCCAGGGTGCTCCGGTTTTGTTCAATGGCATTTAAATCGGATTTCGAAATGGCTTCCATAAGGTATGCTTCCTGTTTATTGCTTTTAAAGAAGATAAGATAAACCATATTATAATATTTAATCACTTCACTTGCCTTTTTCATATTTGCCGATAATGCATCTTTATTCTCGATCAATGTAATATTATTTGAAGCGGCAAAATTCTTTTGTTCAAGAACCATCATATCTTCGGCAACATCCAGTTTCTGATTGGCTATTTCCTGGGCTAAAAGATAAGCCTCCATGGCATCGTACGATTGTTCGGCGACAGCTTCCATGTCTACTATTTTTCCATAATTTTCGGTTAAAATACTATGGCTTATATCCAGATAAGATAATACAGAATCACGTAGACTGGCATCGTTGTTAAATGGTTTGAGTTTATTAATCAGTTTTTGAGCATCTTCAATGGACTGAATTACTTCTTTTCTTCGCTTTTCAACCTTCCTGGCACTTTTTCCATGTGCAACAGAACTGGTATAGTCCCAAACATTTTCCATAATATTACGGTGTTGATCCCCAATATACCCCATATATTCAGAAGCGGAGTTAGCATCTTGCGAATATGACCACGATGATGTTGCAATGATGGAAGCCAAAAGGCACTTTTGTAATAATTTTGAAATTCTTTTCATACGATTTTATTTTGGTTTCATAAGGTTAATTAAGTCAGAGATAATATAATACGTTTCTTCAAGCAAAGCGTCTTTTTGAAGATTACCAATAAATTGCTCATTCATTTCACGACTGTACTCATCTATTTTAAAAACTTCATCGTTCTGTTTGTAATTTGTTATTGAAAGGTTGTTGTTTTTTGAAAATTCTAATGAGTCAATAGAATTGGTTAAATGATAAATTTTTCTTTTAAGTTTGGAGTACGACGAAATATCTAAAGGAATTTTTTCAATATCAAGGAAAGAATCAAGTGAGTCCAGTAAACTTGCCATAAGTTTCATAGAGGAATTGTTATCGCAGCGTTTTTTGCTTAGCCCGGCAAGTTGTTGAACAGGAAGCGCCGGCAAGGGAGTAAAATACACTTTTTTTATTACAGAGTCCTTTGGTAGTGCGTTCTTGTTAGATATTTCACGATCATTATCCGTGTGATAAAAATCGGGTAAAACGATATCCGGAATAACCCCGCTAAGCTGGTGCGAATTGCCCGGAATACGATAAAACTTAAAGGTTGTCGTAATTATATATCCGAACCTGGAGTCGGGTTTTGGAATAATATTACCGGCAACATTTACAGAAGTATCATTGGGGAGGACAATCTGACCGGATGCTTTTCCGTATGTAGGATTGCCAACAATCACTGCACGGTGATAATCCTGGAGACAGTCCGAAATTAATTCGGAAGCCGAAGCGCTACCGGCATTAACCATGACAACTAATGGCCCGTTATAAACGGTTCCCCTGTTCATGTCTTTCAGGGTTATGGGTTTATTGCCCCGTTGCTGGTAAATACAAAGCGGACCTTCATCAATAAAGATTCCTGCAAGATTTAACGCTTCAGTCATCGAACCGCCACCGTTTGAACGGATATCGAGTATCAATCCGTCAATACCATCTTCCTTCAGCTTTAATATTTCTTTTGCCACATCATTGGCACAGCCGGGATCGGCAGGGTTATCCCATTCGGTATAAAATCCGGGAAGAGAGATATATCCGATTTTCTTTTCTCCGTTCAGAATGATCCCTTTTACCAGGTTCTCGTCCGCTTTAATCTTTTCCTTTGTTAAAACTACTTTTTCTGTAAGATCGTTGGACATTCTTATGGTTAGGGTAAGTTTATCTGTATTTGATTCACTCAGCATCTGGTATATCTCTTCGGGCGAAGCCCCGGTAATATCGATTGATTTTTTATCGCCCCATTTAATTTCCAGCAGAACATCGCCGGGATGAAGCATATTTGATTTCCATGCAGGACTGCCCGGAATCAGGCGGGAAATTTTAATTTCATTCTCCGGGGTTTCGCCAAGTATGAAGCCAAAAGAAAGAGATTCAGGTGATATTTCCGATTCAAAATTTTTCTTATCGTTGAGTGTTAAAAAATAAGTATGAGGATCAAAACAAATTGCAAAAGAATTCATATACAGCGATGCAATATAGTTTTCGAACCCGGAAGGATGAGATAATATCCGTTGAAAAAAACGTTTCTGGGTTTTTTTAACCTTTTCGCGATAAAAAGGTTCTTTTTTCAATAGTGAATCGATTTCTTTTTTAGAATATTCTTTATCAGAAGTTATCATTAATTGAAGCTCCCTGTGCTTTATTTGTTTTAGCCACCTGTTTTTTTGTTCGTCCCTGTTTTCAGGATAAGATAAGGAATCATTTTCTCTACCTCTATAAATAAGATTCTCTTTTTCATTTAAATTAACGGGATTTTTGCATATCACATCTATTACTGAATCAGCCTCGTTTAACCGGTTTTTATATAATGAAGTTACTTCTGAAAGAAATTCAGTATTTTGTTCCATAACCTGGCGACCGAGCGACTTTTTGAAATTCGAAAAACGCGTAATGTCTTTCTCAAGAAATACCAAATGATAAGGATCAAGAAAATCGAAAAAATTGAACCAGGCTTTCTGTGAAAGATTCTCGTTAATGGGGGTTGGGCTATAATGATTTTTTTCGAGAAGGGTGAGCATATTATATGCTGTTTCACCATATAGGTTTTTATTTTGACCCCGGAGGGAATAATTTAATAAGGTAAGTGCAGTAACAATTATAATAAACATGGAAGAAGTACTGAAAAAGCCTGCTTTAATTATTATAATATTTTTAATATTCATGTAACAGGTTAGGGAATAATCCTCAAAGATATATTAAATATTTATTGGTTAATTGTTCCGATGAGTTTTTTAGTAAAAACCTGAAAAATTATTTTCACAAAAATTAACTCTTTAAGAGAACAATCATAAAAAAAATGTTTAACTTTGCACCACAAAGTTCTTTTATATGAAAGCAGAAAACAATAATGCATTAGAAAATTTAAAGGAGATACGCACCTTAATGGAGCGGTCGTCGCGGTTTATATCATTAAGTGGTTTGTCGGGAATTGCCTCCGGAATAATAGGTATTGCTGGTGGTATTCTTGCGATTTATTTATTCAGGACACAGGAAATAACGGAAAAGCTTATTCCTCAGGTGATTCTTCTTGCGGTTCTTGTTTTAATTTCAGCTATGGCAATAGCTGTTTTATTTACCGTAAGGAATGCTAAAAAGAAAGGATTGAAATGCTGGGATAAAATGAGCAGGATGTTTCTTTTGAATTTTCTTTTACCTCTTGCTTTGGGTGGAATTTTTTGCGGTATATTATTGTACTATGAAATTTATCAGCTTATTATTCCTGCCATGTTGATTTTTTATGGACTGGCATTATTTAATGCTTCTAATTTCACTTTTTCAGTAATAAAATTCCTTGGGTTAATTGAAATGTGTCTCGGCATTATTGCTGCATTTATTCCAGAATATTCCATTTATTTATGGACAACAGGGTTTGGCCTTCTTCATATAATTTATGGTATCTTTATGTTTAATAAATATAAGGGATGATCGGGGATTTAAATAAAGTTTTCGAAAGCCGTGTCAGGCTTGGAGTAATGGCAGTTCTGCTGGTAAACGACTGGGTCGATTTCAATACCCTGAAAGAGATGCTCGAAGTTACCGACGGAAACCTTGCCAGCCATCTTTCTGCTCTCGAAAAACACGAAATGATTGAAATGAAAAAACAATTTGTGGGACGAAAACCTAAAACTTCTTTCCGTGTAACAAACCTTGGCAGAAAGAATTTTAACAAACATCTCGATGCTTTGGAAAAACTGATTAATAATAAATAATTTTTTTTGCCGTTTATACTTTGAAATGCAAAGTACTTTATATTATAATTGATTTATGAAAATAAAACTGATTTCACCACGAATGAGCCTGAGGCCGATGGACACAGAATTAAAAAGAAGAATGTCACCGTCCTTGTCGTTAGTTTGTATTGCAAGCTTAACACCCAAACAGCATGAAGTAATTATTGAAGATGAAAATCTTCAGAAAATTAATTATTCGGATTCTGTTGATCTGGTTGGAATAAATGTAAACGTAGATACATCGGGAAGGGCTTTCGAAATAGCGAAAATTTTCAGAAGCAAAGGGGTAAAGGTGGTTTTTGGAGGGATTCATGCCAGTGCCTGTCCGTATGAAATGCTGCCGCATTGTGATGCGGTTTGTGTGGGTGAAGCAGAAATTCTCTGGCCATTGATACTGGAAGATCTGGAAAAAAACAATTTGCAGAAATTATATCAGAACAAAGCTTCGGTCAGCATGGGAAAATACCCCATACCCGACTGGAATTTAATCAGAAAAAGTAAATATTTGTATCATAACATAGTTATAACAAGCAGAGGTTGTCCGTTTAAATGTGAATTCTGTTACAACAGTTGTGAATATGTTACCTCACAATATAGAAACAGGCCGATAAGTGAAGTTCTGAAAGAAATAAAGAGTCACAAAACAAGGCAAATCATGTTTATCGACGATAACCTGATTGGTAACATTGTCTGGTTTGAAGAATTCCTTAAGATAATAACACCATTAAAACTCCGATGGCATGGGGCTGTTTCGACTAATCTGGTGAATCACGAAAAGCTGATTGATTTAATGATGAAAAGCGGATGTAAAAGTTTGTTTATCGGGTTCGAATCCATAAATAATTCATCCATTCGCTCCGTAAATAAAAATCAGAATCATATAGAGAATTATGAAAAACTCATTCACATGTTGCATTCGCGGGGAATAATGGTCAATGCCAGTCTCGTTTTCGGATTTGATTCAGACAACAAAGAAGTTTTTAATGAAACATTAACATGGCTGATAAAAAACAGAATTGAAACCATGACAGCCCATATTCTTACACCTTATCCCGGAACAAAACTTTTCAAACGATTAAAAGACGAAGGAAGAATTACGGATGAGTATTCGTACCATTATAATACCTCAAACGTGGTGTTTAAGCCAAAAGAAATGAATGCTCTCGAATTAAAACAGGGTTATTTATGGATGTATAGGAAATTTTATTCTTTCAGAAACATAATGGAACGGCTACCTGAAAAATCAGACATGTGGATTCCCTATTTACTTTTCAATTTCGGTTACAGGAAATTCGGAAGATTGACAGCATTTTTAGGTACTACCGGTTTAATGAACGGAATCAGCCGTCTGGCAAGGAGACTGTCGTATGGAATCGGATAAGTTCATTGTTCTTTCGTCAAAAGCTTTTATGTATGGAATAATTATTCCGTATATTTATAAAGCATGTTTAGGAGATTTGTGCAATAATAACAATAAACCAAAATTGAACATGAAAAGAAAAGATATTCTCTGGCTGACGGTTTTCAGTATTGCGATGGGATTGCTCGAATGTGCTGTAGTTGTGTACATCCGGGAAATATATTATCCTAATGGATTTTCGTTTCCTTTAATAATGATAAGTAACAGAGTTGCCATTACTGAACTTCTTCGTGAAGTTGCAACCATTGTTATGTTAATTGGGATTGCTTATTTTACAGGTAAAAATTTTATTGTCCGTTTCGGTTCCTTTCTCTATGCCTTTGCCATCTGGGATATTTTTTACTATGTTTTTTTGTGGCTTATTCTTGGCTGGCCCGAATCGTTGCTTACCTGGGATGTGCTTTTTCTGATACCGATTATGTGGGTGGGACCTGTAATTGCTCCTGTAATTGTTTCGCTGACCATGATAGTTTTTGCTTTTGTTTTCTGGAAATATGGAACTAAAGAAATTAAAATAAATAAAAAGGAATGGCGTTTAATGATTTCGGGATCATTTGTTATAATTCTTTCTTTTACCCTTGATTTAATAAGTTATTTATACACAACCTATACTTTCCGGGAAATCAAAACTTTTACCAACGAAAATCTTGTGAATTTATCCACACATTATGTTCCGGCTCATTTTAACTGGTTTGTGTTTGCGACTGGAGAAATGCTGTTGATTTTTGCCATAACAGAATTTTACCGGAGAGTGAAAAAAATCAATTCTTTTTCATATGAATAATTGATTCAATTTGATATCTTTATCCTTTTAATGAAAAAAGGATATGAAAAACAATTCCGGTTTTAGCAGGCGCATATTTTTATATCTGTTGGTAGTCGTTTTTCTTTCTGTACTTACTCTTGGATTATTCTGGATTAAGAATAAAACCGATGAATATTATAAAGAAGTGGATGTATTAAAGAAATCATTTTCTGATACGAAAAAAAGAGAAATAAAAAATAAAATACTTGAGATAAAAAACAGTATTCAATGGTCACAGGATTTTCCCTTGAACCCTGTTTTGCAAACTTTGACAAAACAGGTAAATCAATTAAAATTTTTGGTTAATAATTCAGATTCTTTATTTCAATCAATAAAAGATTCAGTTTATAATTTGAGGGTTCCGGTTTACATTTTGAATCAGCGAAATGAAGTATTAGTATCTTTTAATCCCTTTTCAGAAACAGGGAAAGTAAGTTCCCTTCAAATTGAGCCGAGCCAGCTTCGACTGTTTGAAAAAAACAAAAATGAATCTGGCGGAGCTTTTTTATTTTATGAAAAATCAGGTAATCAGGATTCCATATTATCTGTTATCGGATATTTAAATAATACCATTTTACCCGGTTATAAAATAATCTCCGAAGTAAAAGCAGATGATGTAGAGAATGTTTTAAAAGTATACCTGCTTGATTCAATAAGCAAACTTCGTAATTCAGAGAATGAGTATATTTTTATTAATTCATATAACGGTGAGGCGCTTATTACAAACGGAAAAATTAACAAATCACCTGTAAACATATTAAAATCCGGAAATAAAACGTGGACAGATATTTTCAGTGTTCAGCAATCGTCAAAAAATTATCCCGAGGGTGTTTTTCATACCTATAAATGGTTACTTCTTTCTTCAGCTGACTCATCATTAAAAACTTCCTATTTCAGCTATATCCCGAAATGGAAATGGATCATTGGTACTGGTTTTTATGAAGACGATATTAATGTAGTTATAGAAAAAAAGAGAAATGATCTGAAGGACGAAATGCAAAATGCTTTACTTAATGTTATTTATTATTTAATTATTGCAGCATTACTTTGTTATCTGCTTGTAACGTTCTTCTTAAAAAGTTTCAGAAAAAACATTGAATTATTCAAAAACTTTTTTGAAAAGGCTGCAAAAGAAAATGTACTTATTGATCAGTCAAAAGTTAGTTACCGTGAGTTTAAGAAAATTGCCGAAGCGGCTAATCTTATGGTTGAGGAACGAAAAAAAATAATTTCCGACTTAAATAAATCTGAAGAGAAATTTTTAAAGGCATTTAAGAACAGCCCGGATGGTATTACAATTACTTCTGTTTCCAATGGAACATTGATCGATGTTAACGAATCTATCTGCCGGATTACAGGATATTCCCGAAATGAAATTATCGGTGGTTCCATTGTTGAATTAAAATTATGGGATAACACAACTCTACGCAATAAGTATATTGAATTACTGACAAAAAACGGACGGGTTCATAACCTCGATGCAAATTTCAGGATGAAGTCAGGCGAAATCAGGAATGGTCTTATATCAGGTGAGATTATTGAAATTGATGAACAGCAATATATACTTAGTGTTATTCGTGATATAACAGAATACAAAAACATTGAAAAAGAATTACTGAGTTTAGAGCACCGGTTTCGTGAAACGCTCGAAAATATACATTTGATTTCAGTTTTGCTCGATCTGAATGGTAATATAACATTCTGTAATAATTTTCTGCTTAAAATAACAGGGTATGTTCGTGAAGAAGTTATTGGAAAAAACTGGTTCGAATTATTTGTTCCGGAAACCCGCCAGGATGTGAGACAATTATTTTTAAAAGGATTATCGGAGGGTATAATTACACCTTTCTATGAAAACCAGATTTGCAGGAAAAACGGAGAAGAACTTATTATCAGGTTTAATAACACTCTGCTTAGAGATGCAAAAGGCAATATCATCGGTTCAACCTCTATTGGAGAAGATATAACAGAGCAGAAAAAAATGGAAGAAAACCTCCGGTTAAATGAAAATCAACTATCTGCTATTTATAATACGGTTTCTGATGTTTTATACCTTATCGCCGTTGAACAGAATGAAGTATACAGGTTTATTTCAGTCAACGAGATGTTTTTGAAAGTTACCGGGCTTAAAAGGGAACAGGTAATGAATAAAACAATAAATGAAGTTATTCCTCCTTCGGCCCACGAAATGATTTTAAACAATTACAGTGAAGCCATTAATACTAAACAAACCGTTTCGTGGGAAGAAGTATCTGAATATCCGACAGGTAAAAAATACGGACTGGTAAGTGTTACTCCTACTTATAATGCTAATGGTGTCTGTACCAAACTCGTGGGATCTGTTCATGATATTACCCTGATTAGAGAAACCGAAAATGAAATCCGCAAATTAAATACGGTGTTGGAACAACGTGTAATTGAACGAACCCAGCAACTTGAATCGAGTAATAAAGAACTGGAATCCTTTTCATATTCAATTTCACACGATTTACGTGCACCCTTAAGGGCCATTTATGGGTTTTCGCAGATTCTTTCTACCCGTCACAGGAAATCACTTAACGAAGAAGGTGCTCAATACCTCGACTATATTGTTGACGCAAGTGTCAGGATGGAACATTTAATTAATGATTTACTTAATTATTCCCGCTTAGGCAGAAAATCGCTGAATATGTACCCGGTTTCTATTAAGAAAATTGCGGAGAATATTTATTCTGACTTTAAACAACAGTTAACTAATATTCAGGCTACATTCAATTTGAATCAGAACCTGCCCGAAGTACAGGGCGATGAAACCCTTTTACGACAGATTTTTACAAACCTGGTGGGAAATGCTATTACGTACAGACGGGAAGATGAATTATTAGTTATCAATATTGATTTTGAGACTAATGTGAACGATGTTGTGATTAAAGTTTCCGACAATGGTATAGGAATTTCAAAAGAATATTGGGAGAAAATATTTAATGTATTTCAGCGCCTGCATAGCGAAGAAAAATACCCCGGAACAGGAATCGGCCTTGCAACTGTAAAAAAATCAGTGACGTTACTGGGAGGTGAAGTCTGGGTAGAATCCGAAATAAATAAAGGGAGTACATTTTTTATTAAATTACCAAAAAATATTGCTTAAAATGAACAATTTAGCTCAAATCCTTTTAGTGGAAGATAATAACATGGACGTTATTCTTACACTCGATGCTTTTAAAGAAGCGAAATTAAGAAATAAAGTAAATGTTGCCCGAAATGGTGAGGAAGCTCTCGATTACCTTTTCGGACGCAATAAATATTCCGATCGTTCGCAATATCCTCTTCCTTCGCTTATACTTCTGGATCTTAAAATGCCGGGTATAGACGGTTTTGAGGTATTAAGACAAATAAAAACCACTGAAAAATTAAAAAGAATTCCTGTAGTTATTTTAACTTCTTCCAAAGAAGAAGGCGACCGGGCTTTAAGTTATGATATGGGAGCCAACAGTTACCTTATGAAACCCGTTGCCTTTAATGGCTTTATAGACGTTGTTAAACAAATAGATGATTACTGGTTTTCCTTAAATATAGGAGCACCCGAAGAATAATAAATCTGCAATAACATACCATATGAATAATAAAATCAGAATCTTACACGTTGACGACAACCAACTCGACCGCCAATTAGTTAAAGATGCCCTTCTTAAAGAACACGATTTATTCGAGATAATGGAAGCGGATAATCGGGAAAAATTTGAGAAATATCTTTCACAGAAAAACTTTGATTTAGTTCTGAGTGATTTTAATATTCTTGGATTCGATGGTTTGCAGGTTCTTCAGAAAGTCAAAGAAAAAAATCCTGATTTACCTGTGATAATTGTTACAGGTACAGGATCTGAAGAAATCGCAATCCAGGCCATGAAAATGGGTGCTTCTGATTATGTGATTAAATCGGTAAAACACATTCGCGGACTGGCTACTACTATTGAACAGGTTCAGAAAAACAGGAAAATTAATGAAGAGCGTGAACAGGCGTTGAATGCATTACGGCACAGTGAAGAGAAGTACCGTAAAATTTTCGAAAATATACAAGACGTGTTTTACCAGGTTGATAAACAGGGAATAATTCTTGAAATGAGCCCTTCGGTTTTTCGCTTTTCAGGCTATTCAAGAGAAGAAATGATAGGTAATTCAATTTTGTCCCTGTATTATTTAAAGGAGGATCGTGGCCATGTTATAGCATTAATGGAGAAAATGGGTGAATTGTGGAATCATGAAGTAAAAATGGTTACAAAAATTGGACAGATAAAGTACGCTTCGCTCAATGCTCATTTTCTGATGAATGAAAAAAATGAAAAGATAGGTTATGAGGTTCTTTTGCGAGATGTTACTGAACAAAAGCTAATGGAAATAGAATTGTTAAAAGCCAAGGAAAAGGCGGAAGAATACGATAAACTTAAAACAGCATTTCTTGCCAATATGAGTCACGAAATACGTACTCCAATGAATGGTATTCTGGGATTTGCTGAACTTCTAAAAAACCCAACTCTTACAGGTGAAAAGCAAAAAGAATATATTCGTGTAATTGAAAAAAGCGGGGCACGCATGCTTAATATTATCAACGATATTGTTAATGTCTCAAAAATTGAATCAGGACACATCGAAGTAAATATTTCAGAGACAAATGCAAATGTGCAATTGGAAGATGCATATGTTTTCTTCAAACCGGAAGTTGAGCAAAAGGGGATACAATTTTCATTAATAACTCCATTTTCCGGAAAGGAAGCGGTTTTAAAAACAGATCGTGAAAAACTTTTTGCTGTTCTTTCAAATTTGATAAAAAATTCAATAAAATTTACGGATTCAGGTTTTATTAAATGTGGATATACTAAAACAGGTAAATATTTTCAGTTTTTCGTACAGGATACAGGGGTTGGAATTCCCCGGAATCAAGTGGAATTTATTTTTGAAAGATTCAGGCAGGGCAGCGTTGAACTTAACAGGAATTATGAAGGCGCCGGATTGGGGTTATCCATTTCGAAATCGTATGTTGAAAAACTTGGCGGAAAAATTTGGGTAGAAAGCGAAGAAGGGAAAGGGTCTGTGTTTTATTTTACCCTTCCGGATAACTATGTAACAAAGGAAAATATTGAAATTGAAAGTTCTGGGAAATCAAATACAACATTTGACATAAAGAATAAACTTAAAATATTAATTGCTGAAGATGATGATATCTCCAGGGAATTAATTTCAACTCTTGTAGAAAAATACAGCAAAGAAATAATGATTGCCATTAACGGCAAGGAAGCAGTTCAGTTTTGTCGCAAACAGTCTGATATCGACCTGGTTTTAATGGACTTTAAAATGCCACAAATGAACGGATATGAAGCTACGAAGGAAATAAGAAAATTCAATAAAAAAGTTGTAATAGTAGCACAAACGGGGTATGTTCTTTTAGGTGATTACGAAAAAGCTTTGCAGGTAGGATGTAACGATTATATCTCAAAACCAATTAATTTAGACAAGTTGTTAGAGATTATACAAAAGTATTTTGGTAGCGAATAGTTAGCATGCTGCTTTAGATAATTTGATATATTAAATTACAAAATTATTTTTTTGCAACTTCTATTTTTACATTTTGTTTTTTAATGGGCTGGCTGTATCTGATTTAAAAGTTGTACGATTTTATCTTTTTTGATGGCTATGTAGAAAGCGTGGTCTGATAAGGAGAGAAGAAAACCTGGTGTTTTTCAGGAACCGGTAGGAGCAAGCAAAACCACGCTGGCATCTTTGTTAATGGCTTTCATTGCATTTTGCTGCATTTCGTTTAAGGCAACAATATTTAAATTCTGTAAAGTTTTTTCGAGAGAGAGTTGGTCAGAAGTCATTTATTAAAATTAATTATTTGAAAAGCTGTAATATCTGTAAGAACACAAAGGTAGATAATTATTGAGTTAATCCGTTTCTTGTTCATTACATGAATGTTGGAGGGTGAAGTTGTCGAATTTTATTTTATTCAACATTCTGTAGTTCTTAAGAGTAATATTTCTGAAAAATAAAAATGACCTTGTTTTTTAATCTTCGACCCCGTATGGGGTCGAAAGTTTGTAGCAATAAAATTGCTACAAACGTTAGGACTCCAACAAACTGGAGTCGAAGTTTTGCTTATTTATTAAAATTCATGTAGTTTTGATTATTAAAATCAAAGCTAAAACAAAAAACTATGAGAAAATATATTCTTGTTTTTCTTTCCACGGTTTTTATTGCTCTTACTTCATACGCTAAACATGTACCCATTGAGAAAGCTACTCAGGTTGCTCATGCTTATTTTAAAAAACTTTCGAAAAGTCAGAATTTCGAAATTTCTGATGTTTACATTGAAAGCGTAGAAAATACAAATACGTTTTACATCTTTTCATTTGCTCCAACAGGATTTGTAATTGTTACAGCCGATGATGGGGTACAGCCAATTCTGGGTTATTCCGTTTCAGGAAGTTTTGATAAAAATAATATCCCGGTTCAGCTTAAGGGTTGGCTGAAACAATATTCAGAAGGGATTTACGATGCTGTAACATTAAGAAAAAGCTACGATAAAAAGTCAAAAGAGTGGGAACAAATCTTATCAGGTGAAATAAAAAGTACAAAAAGTCTCGTGACTCCTTTATGTTCCACTCTATGGGATCAGACGTGCTGGTACAACGAACTATGTCCGCTAGACACATTGGGTACTTGCGGGCACGCTGTTACGGGCTGTGTGGCCACAGCTATTGCACAGGTAATGAAATTCTGGAATTATCCGGTTCATGGACAGGGAACACATTCTTATGTTTCGCAATGGCATGGATTGCAAACAGCTGATTTTGGCGCAGCTACCTACCTCTGGGATTCTATGCCGCCGGTATTAACCCAATCAAACCTGGCAGTGGCAACATTAATGTATCATGTAGGAGTTTCAGTTGACATGGATTATTACGATAATTCTTCCGGCTCAAATTTATATTGGGCATTAACTTCTTTACCGAATTATTTTAAATATTCACATAATATTGAGTTTAAATACAGGTTGAATTATTCTGATTCTGCATGGATTGAACTTATGAAATCGGAGTTAAATGAAGGACGACCCATATTATATCAGGGCCTGCTTGATGCTTTGCCTGTAGGACATGCATGGGTTTGTGATGGTTACGACAATAATAATTTTTTACACTTTAATTGGGGGCAGATGGGTAACGAGGGATATTACGAAACAGGAAACTTTATCTGGAATAATTCAAATGAGGCTGTCATAAAAGTAATGCCGATTGCCTCTTGTGATATTGCTTTAAGAAATTTTATTTCACCGGTATCAGCAACATTTTCAGCACCGTCAACTATTAAAGTAAGAATATCCAACTATGATACTTTGCCTCATACCAACATTCCGGTTTCATATATGGTTGACGGAGGAACTCCTGTGACTGAAATTATTTCAGCACCATTAGCTGCACTTTCAGATACTGTTTATGAGTTTATTCAGTCTTACGATTTCACTCCAAATCCCGGACATGTATACAATGTTAAAGTGTATTCTGATTTAGCTTGTGACGGATATAGAGATAATGATACTCTTTATGCTCCTGTTGAAAACGTGGCATGTGTGAATCCACCTTATTCCATGGGTTTTGAACCCTCCGAAAACATGAATGGCTGGGTTATGCTGGATGCAAATGGTGATGGAAATAGATGGAATATTGGAGTTGGTGGACATTCTCAACCCACCTGTGTGTATTATAACGGTGGATCAACTCAGGGGAATGACTGGCTTTTTTCCAGATGCCTTCAGTTTGAAAACAACAAAATGTATAAATTATCCTATTTCTACAATGGAATGGGTCAGTACTGGCCGCATAAACTCAGCATATTTGTTGGAGATCAACAAAATATTGCAGGCATGACTAACCTTTTGAATAATGATAGTAACATTATAAATAACACATACCAGAAAAAGGAAATTTACTTTACAGTACCTGCAACCGGAAGCTATTACATTGGATGGCATTGTTATAGCGACCCTGATAATTACTCTCTTGCATTAGACGACATAAACATAACGGAACAAATTGCAACCGATGTTGGATTAGTATCAACAAACCTTCCTCTTGAAACATGTAATTTACAACAGGAAAACATTGAAGTTGTGATCAGGAATTTTTGTTCGGCTGTTTTAAATAATATTCCGGTTAGTTTTTCAATCAATGGAGGAACTCCGGTAACCGAAACAATTACAACACCTATTGCTGTCGGCGATTCATTAATTTACACTTTTAGCACGCCGGCAGATTTATCTTCAAATGGGTTACATAATGTTAGTATTTATACTTCTCTGCCAAATGATACTTTATATAACAACGACACAATTAAAATAAGCGTTACTAATCATACCAGTATAAATCCACCTTATACAATGAGATTTGAACCTTCTGAAGATTTCAGCGGTTGGAAAATTTACGATATTAATAACGATAATTATAAATGGACAATAAAAACTACAGGAGGAAGAAGTCAGCCATATTGTATCCGTTACGATTATAGCTCTATGCTTCCTGCCGACGATTGGTTCGTTTCTTCTTGTATAAATTTAACTTCCTCACAAAATTATAAACTCGGTTTTTGGTATAAAGCTGAAGCTTCTCAATGGCCCGAAAAACTTAAAGTATTTATTGGAAATGGTCAGGATACGTTGTCATTGAATAATCAATTGCTCGATTTTCCTAACATCGTAAATACAACTTACCAGTATGCGGAAGCTGTATTTACAGTTCCTGCTGATGGCTTATATTATATTGGATGGTATTGTTATAGCGATGCAGTTATGTTTAATTTATATGTAGATGACATTTCATTGGATATTACAACTTCGGAACAAGGCCATAAATATGGTTCAGAATATCAGGTTTTTCCAAATCCATGTAAAGATGAGATAACAATATTGCATATAAATGATGCTAAAAATGAAATCAAATACGAAATTTTTAATACAAGTGGAAAACAAATTACAGGCTTATCTTCAAAAAACAATAAGGTTGGTATTTCAACCCGTGAGTTAAGCAACGGAGTTTATGTCCTGAAAATCACATCAGGAGAGGGAGTTGTGGTTAAGAAATTAATCAAACAATAACATAGTGATAAATCTAACAGCAGTTTACTTTACACCTGTGGCAACGCGATAGTTCACCTCTCAGTCGCTTTTCAACCAGTCTGCTGATTTCGTCGCGCAGGGGCTCTATTTTTATTTTATCGATTACTTCTGAAGCAAATGCCAGCATGAGTAAATGACACGCTTCTCTCTTCGAAATGCCGCGTGCACGCATATAAAACATGGCATTTTCGTCGAGTTGACCGGTAGCAGAACCATGGCTGCATTTAACATCGTCGGCATAAATCTCGAGTTGTGGCTTCGAACGGGCTTTTGCATCGTTCGTCATCAGCAGGTTTTTATTTGTTTGATATGCAACCGTTTTTTGAGCATTTTTATCAACCAGGATTCTGCCTGCAAAAATTCCGGTAGAAGCATCATCGAGAATTCCTTTGTACATCTGTGTACTGTTGCATTCCGGGGCAGAGTGGTGTACAAACGTATTATTGTCTATATGCTGGGTTTTATCGGCCAGCCATAAACCGGAAGAGTGATTTTCTGCATACGGTTCTGCCATATCTACATATAAATTGTTGCGAACAGTGCCACCGTGCAAAGTAATGTAAACAGAATTAACAAAGCTGTTTTCTTTCTGAAGGATAGTGGTATTGGTTATCTGAACCGAGTGGTCGTGTGCATTCTGCTGGCGGTAAATTTCCAGCTTTGAGTTTTTTGCAGCAAATATCTCAGTGGAACTGTTCATGAGAAATGTGTCGGGATTTACGCTGTGGTCGCAGATGATGATGCTTCCTTTGCTGCCTTCATCGGCAATGATGAGGTTACGCGGATGAATCATCAGTTGTTCGTTGGCAACAATAAGATTTATTAATTGAATCGGTTTTTCGAGCTCATGCCCTTTCGGAAGATAAACGAACAAACCGTCCTGGGCGAAGGCATTATTCAGCGAATGCAGGGTGTCTGCTTTTTCGGATTGAATTTTTCCATAATATTTTTCTACCAGTGAAGGATATCTTTTTGCAGCTTCAAGTAAACTTCCGGCAAGAGTCCCGCCGGGGAGTTCGAGTAATTTATCTTGGTTGCCGATAAACCACCCGTTGATAAGAAGGAGATGGGTATCCAGTTCGGGAACATCACACCGGAAGACGTCATTCAAATCCACAGTGATTGCCTGGGGAGAATATTGATGCTTGTATGCGCCAAAAAAAGAGGACTCTATGTTTGTGTATTTGTAATTTTCATTCTTTTTGTTAGGAAGCCCTGCCTGTTCAAAATCAAGTATGGATTTCTGACGCAGATGATTCATAAATTCAGGACTCTGCTCAGAAATAACAGGATAATTGTTATGAAAAGCTTCAACCAACTCGGTGTTTAATGAAAATGGTTTTATTTCTTCGCTCATAGTCCTGATATTTTAAGCTACGTATTCTTTTTTAATCCAGTCGTATCCTTTTTCTTCCAACTCAAGTGCCAATTCCTTTCCAGCGGTCTTAACAATTTGTCCCTGGTAAAGTACATGAACCACATCGGGAACAATAAAATCGAGTAATCGCTGGTAATGGGTAATTACAATAGCAGCAGTATCCGGATGTTTCAACTTGTTTACGCCGTTAGCAACAATACGTAAAGCATCAATGTCAAGGCCGGAATCTGTTTCATCGAGAATAGAAAGCCTGGGTTCGAGCATGGCCATCTGGAATATTTCGTTTTTCTTTTTCTCGCCCCCGGAGAATCCTTCGTTTACCGAGCGATTGGTCAATTGAGAATCGATTTCAACCAGTTCTTTTTTTTCACGCATGAGTTTAAGAAAGTCCGATGAGGTAAGAGCGGGCTGACCCCTGTATTTTCTTACTTCATTTACGGCAGTGCGCATAAAATTAACCATACTTACTCCAGGAATTTCGATGGGATACTGGAACCCCAGGAATATTCCCATGCGGGCGCGGTCTTCGGGACTCATCTCAAGTAAGTTTTTTCCCTCGAAAGAAACTTCACCGCCAGTTACCTCGAACAATTCGCGACCGGCCAAAACGGAAGCCAGGGTGCTTTTTCCCGAACCGTTGGGTCCCATAATAGCGTGCACTTCACCTGCTTTTACTTCAAGGTTTAATCCTTTTAAAATGGGCTTTCCATTAATGGATGCTTTTAAATTTTTTATTGAGAGCATTATTATTTAGGATTTATGATTTTCGAATTAGGATTTAAAATTAAATGTTCATTGTTTGTAGTTCTATGTTCTTCGTTTGTTTACTGCTGCTGCATACTGCTTCCTTTTGTTTTTTGACTTTTCTCTTTCGACTTTCAACTGTGTGACCATTATCTGACAATTGTTTTTTCTTTCTATTGACCAATGACTATTGACTTTTATTTCCTTTTTAACTTTCCGACTTTTGACTTTCAACTGTATTATCCTACACTTCCTTCCAGCGATATTTGAAGAAGTTTCTGGGCTTCAACGGCAAATTCCATGGGTAACTGTTTCAATACCTCACGGGCATACCCGTTTACAATTAACCCTACGGCATCTTCGGTACTGATTCCCCTTTGGTTACAATAAAAAATCTGGTCTTCACCAATGCGCGAGGTAGTTGCTTCGTGTTCAACCAATGCTTCTTTATTATCAACTTCAATATATGGAAAAGTATGAGCACCACACTTGTTCCCCAGCAAAAGAGAATCACATTGGGAGAAATTCCGTGCATTTTCTGCATTTTTTAAAACTTTTACAAGACCGCGATAACTATTCTGACTATAACCTGCAGAGATTCCTTTCGAAACAATACGACTCCTGGTATTTTTTCCAATATGTATCATTTTGGTACCGGTATCAGCTTGCTGATGGTTATTTGTTACAGCTACCGAATAAAATTCGGCAGATGAATGATCGCCTTTTAATATGCAACTGGGATATTTCCATGTAATAGCAGAGCCGGTCTCAACCTGTGTCCAGGAGATTTTGGCATTTTCTTCGAGGCAGATTCCACGCTTTGTTACAAAATTATAAATTCCGCCTTTTCCGTTTTTATCGCCGGGATACCAGTTCTGGACAGTAGAATATTTTACTTCGGCATCTTTGTGAGCTACTATTTCCACAACTGCGGCATGGAGCTGATTCTCGTCGCGCTGGGGAGCCGTGCATCCTTCGAGGTAACTTACATAAGCTCCTTCTTCGGCAACAATTAAAGTTCTCTCAAACTGCCCTGTTCCTTTAGCATTTATTCTGAAATATGTCGATAATTCCATCGGGCAGCGAACTCCTTTTGGAATAAAAACAAAAGAGCCATCGCTGAAAACAGCTGAATTTAATGTTGCAAAAAAGTTATCGGAATAAGGAACTACTGAACCCAGGTATCTTTTTACTAAATCGGGATGTTCTTTTATAGCTTCACTCATGGAACAGAAAATAATTCCAAGTTCGGCAAGCGCTTCTTTAAAAGTGGTTTTTACAGAAACACTGTCCATTACTGCATCAATAGCAACTCCACTGAGTTTTTTCTGTTCATCAAGGGGAATTCCAAGCTTATCGAAAGTGGCTCTTAGTTCAGGATCAACTTCATCTAAGGATGCCAGGGCAGGTCTTTGTTTTGGAGCGGCATAAAAGATAATGTCCTGATACTCAATTTCAGGTATAGTTAAATGTGCCCATGTTGGCATTTTCATTTTTTTCCAGAATTCGTATGCTTTGAGACGCCATTCGAGCATAAACTCAGGCTCGTTTTTCCGGGATGAAATAATTTTAACTACTTCTTCATTAAGTCCCTTTGGAATACTATCGGTTTCAATATTGGTATAGAAGCCATATTTATAGTCGCTACCGGTGACCTCCGAAATAATCTTATCTTGTTCCTTTTCCATAAATTTTTAATGCTCCCAAATGAATGACAAATTTAATTAGAATAAATCTAAATAACAAAAAAATACAGGTTTTAAAAAATAATTTAACGATTTTGGAATAATGAAAAATTAATTTTGATTATGGGATTTACAAAAAGAGTGGTTTAAAAATGGAAATTTTAATTTCCAGACGAGTGCTTTGCTAAAGCTCTTGTCTTTTTATTTTATGTTACCTTTATCGCTTAGAATTTATTATGAGCAGCGAAATAATCAAATGGACCTCTGGTGAAACCCGCCTGGTATTTGAGAACATCTCAGATAAAAAGGATTTGAATTTTTTGCCGGATAATGCCATAATTATTATTGATCAGAATGTATATGCAATCTATCAGCACCTTGTAAAAAATCATAAGGTACTTCTGGTAAATGCAACAGAAAGCATAAAATCCCTTGAATCTATTCAAAATATATACAGAAAATTTCTTGAATCAGGAGTCGATAAAAGTTCTGTTATTGTAGGAATGGGAGGAGGAATTACCTGCGATATTGCCGGTTTTGCATCTGCTACATTTTATCGTGGAACCCGCCTGGTGCTTGTACCAACTACTCTCCTGGCCATGGCTGATGCGGCTATAGGTGGGAAGAACGGCGTAAACTTCGAAAATCATAAAAACATTATCGGGACTATTCGTCAACCTGAAAAAATCATTATCGATACGGAATTTTTAAGAACCCTTCCCGAAGATGAAATCCGGAACGGGATGGCAGAAGTGATAAAACAATGCATTATTTCGGAGGAGGAATTATTTAATAAAATAGATAATCCCGGGATGGCTGAAAATATTTTTAAAGGAATTTTCCCCGAAGATTTGTTAAAAAGAGTAGTACACATTAAAACTGAAATTGTAAAAGCCGATGAATTTGAAAATAGCCGGCGCAGGGCCTTGAATTTCGGACATACTCTCGGACATATTATTGAATTAAAACAGGGGATTAAACACGGTGAATCGGTTGCCATTGGAATGATGATGTCTCTAAAGCTTTCAGCTCATATGGGAAAATGCAGCCATGATACATGTTTAAGGGTAAATAATTTGCTGAGATTATACAATCTTCCTGTTGAAACTTTTTTGGATATTTCTGAAATTGTAAGCTTGCTGGAGTTTGATAAAAAGAAAACAGGAAATAATATACAATTTGTTTTTGTCAATGACATAGGAAAAGTGTATGATGAACCAATCGCCATTGATATATTAATAAAGTCCCTTTTAGAGGTTTTTGCCCGACAGGTATGAGAGTAACAATCAGGCCTTCGCTTATTGACGGAAAACTTACAGCGCCTTCATCCAAAAGTGTTGCCCAGCGGGCTATTGCATGTGCCATGCTGGCAAAAGGAACAAGTATTCTGAAAAATGTTACATGGTCAACGGATGTTACTTCTGCTTTATCGGTTGTGCAAAATCTGGGCGCTAATGTGGAAATTGTTAACGATTCCCTGAAAATAGATGGAAGTAACGCAATTTATTCAGACCAGTTGAATTGTGGCGAATCGGGATTATGTATCCGCATGTTTTCTCCTATTGCAGCGCTTTATGACAGGCAGTTTACATTGAATGCTTCCGGAAGCCTGCTGAACCGTCGGGTAATAATGATAGAAGATGTCTTTGAGAAAATGGGAGTAACGTGTACGACAAATCAAGGTAAGCCTCCCATTATTATTCACGGACCTATGAAGGGCGGTCATATTAAGGTTGACGGGTCTCTCAGTTCGCAATTTATTACAGGGCTTTTAATTGCATTGCCGTTACTTCCTGGAGATTCAGTTCTTGAAGTGGAATCGTTGGTGAGTAAACAATATATAGATATTACTTTAGATATCATGCAGAAGTTTGGTGTGAATGCGGAAAACAAAGAATATTCACACTTTGTAATTCCTGGCAAACAATCTTATAAACCGGCGGAGTTAAGTATTGAAGGAGATTGGAGCAGTGCAGCTTTTTTGCTGATTGGAGCAGCCATTACAGGAAAAATGAAAATTAAAAATCTGCGCCCAGACAGTTTTCAGCCGGATAAACAAATTACGGATGTCCTTTTGAAAGCAGGGGCAATAGTGAAAATTAAGCATGATACCGTAGTTTGTAAACACAGAACACTAAAAGGCTTTGCTTTTGATGCAACCCAATGTCCGGATTTGTTTCCTCCGTTAGTTGCACTGGCGGCAAGATGTAAGGGTAAAAGTATTATCACCGGAACTCATCGGTTAATAAATAAAGAGAGCAACAGGAGAGATGTGCTTATCAGGGAATTTTCAAAAATGGGAGTCGAAATAAGTCATACCGACAATTCCTTAACAATTGAGCCGGGAGATTTAAAATCTGTAGAAATCAATCCCGAAAACGATCATAGAATAGCCATGGCTGCTGCGGTGACATATCTTGGAACAAACGAAACAGTAACCATTCACCATGCAGAATGTGTAAATAAATCCTATCCCGGTTTCTGGGAAGAATTAAGATGTATGGGAGTTCATACTGAAATAATCAATGAATAACAAAGAGTGGTGGTATGAGGACAGGAACGGAGTCACAGTAATCAGATTCCGGCATTTTGAAAAATATCCGGACTTCGAATACTTTATAACAACTCGTAATTCGGGATTTAGTTCCGGGGTTGTTTCTTCATTTAATATAGGTTATCAGGAGTCAGATGTTCCTGAAAATGTATTGGGTAACCGTAAGTTACTTGCAGATTCTTTTACTATTCCGGTTGGTTTATTTGTGTTTGCAAGGCAGACTCATGGCAATCAAATTAAAATTGTGGAGGATTCTGACAAAGAAAAGGGATTGTATTCGAAAGAAAATGCCATTCCTGATACTGACGGATTTATCGTTTCGCAACCGGGGATTTGCCCGGTTATTATGATTGCCGATTGTGTTCCGGTAATTATATATGATCCTGTGAAAAATGTTGCAGGAGTTTTTCATGCAGGGTGGAGAGGTACGGTTAAACTTATTGCACAAAAGGGTTTAATAAAACTGGTAACCGAATTTGGAACAAATCCTTCCGATGTTCTTGTATCGGTTGGCCCATCCATTGGACCATATTGTTACGAGGTTGGAGGTGAGGTAATTAGAGCTGTGGAAAATGTCTTTCCCGGGAAAATAAATAATCTGCTTATTGATAAGGGTAAAATGAAACCGCATTTTGATTTGTGGCTGGCGAATAAAGTGCAGTTGTTACAGGTCGGAGTTAAAGAAAAAAATATTATTATTTGTGATGCCTGTACTTATCACCATCCTGAGCATTTTTATTCATCCAGGTATTCCGGAGGAATAACAGGAAGAATGGGAGCAGGAGTATTTATTAAAAATTAATCTGTTAGTCTTTCACCTATCCAGGTACGGGCTGAAGTTAAATCATTGAATAATTCGCAAGCCCATCCGATGCCAGCTATTTCTTTTTTATAAATTTCAATTGATTCGCGGAAATTATTATCTGTAGTGACTATGGCAACAAGCATGGATTTATTCCAGACGGATGCTGATTTATCAAGCACGCCTATAATTTCCATTTCTTCATCGGAAAAAATTATTTCTTCTGATTTTGTGAAATTCCATAACTGGTATCTCATTTTTTCAAAATTGTCATGGGAATATAAAATATCGTCTATTTTAATGACTTCTTTTCCTGTAGCTATTTCCTGAAAGTCAACAAAGACTCCTTTTTTTTCCCAAAAAATAGAATATCCCATATTTTTTGCCTAGCTTAGTTTAATGCATTAATAAAAGTTGTTAGGCATCAATAAATGATGATTTTAGTTGCTAAAATATGAAAAAAAATAAATATGTAATACAAATTATTATAAAAAAATCAAAAAAAAAGCTGTGAAAATCACAGCTTTAAATAATAGGTATTAATAATACTTATTCAATTTTTGAAATTCTTTTAGAAATAACTTTAGAGCCATTGTCAATCGTCATTAAATAAACACCGGCTTTATTTCCGGAAAGATTTATCAGGCCGGAAGTGGTTCCTTTTGCAAATTCTTTTTCAGTAATAGTTTCACCTAATACATTATAAACTTTAACGATTACTTTATTTTCTGTTGCTTTTGAGAATTCAATATTTATCATATCCTGTGCAGGGTTAGGATATACATTAACTTCAAATTTAACAGCATCATTGATTTGTGGAACCGATGTTAATACAGAGTTGCTCCATTTCCAAATTCCACCATCAGTTGAACTGGAGTTAAATCCACCGGCCCAACCAGTATTGATATCATAAAATTTTACTGATGTATACTGAACAGATCCTGTATCAATATCGAGGAATGTGCTGCAATCATCAAGGCTGTATGCTGAACCGTAACCGGTTGTTGCTGAAGGCAGACTTGCACTTACATCAACCCATGTAGAACTTGTTCCGGGAATAAAATCGATATCTGGTGATTTTACGAAGAATCCGGTTGGAGTCACTGTGGTCCATGTTGCACCACCATCGGTTGTTTTCTTCATTCCAAGATATGCATAAGGAGAAGCGCTTTGGGTTCCGGTTACGATGCCATTAAGTGCATCTTTGAATCTTGGTGTAACTGTGGATGAAGTTCCAAGTCCGGTAGCAGAGACTGTCCAGGTTAATCCTTTGTCAGTTGACCTGTAAATTCTGCCTTTTGTTGTACCGAACCATATATTATCTCCATATGAATCAAACATATTTGTTATTCCAGCTTCTCCTGATAAACTATTGGGAAGATTTGCTACCGGAACCTGTGTCCATGTAACACCACCGTTATTTGTTGTGTACACAACAAAATCAGTACCGGCAGGATCGCCCATACACAGACCATCATTTACATTAAAAAAGTGAACTAAATCAAGCCAGCTGGTTGCAAAGCTGGGTGAATTTACAGACGACCATGTATTACCAGCATCAACTGTTTTAATAACATATCCTCCGTTAGCGGCTACCGCTGGAAACATTGCAGCAAAGCAAACTGAATCGCTGAAAGCATGAAGATTTGCAATACCAAAATCTGTTAAAGGAACATCGGCAGTGATGGTATCTGGTTTCCATGTAATTCCACCATTTGTTGTTCTTGTAAATTCCTGAATAGTAGCTCCAGCTCCGGAACCATCATAAGCGGTTGCCCATACAACATAAGGGTTTACAATAAAAATTGTTTGGATACCACGGGAAGCAGCAGTAAATCCCGAATTTTGTTTAATCCATGCCGAAGGAGTAGCACCCGGATGTATGTAAGAAGTTTTTATCTTATAGTCAGAACCGTTCGCATTTGTTACTGTGAGCTTTACCTGATATGTTCCGGCAGTGTTATAGGTAACTGTTGGATTCTGAGCGGTTGAAGTAGCAGGGGTACCGCCATCAAATTCCCAACTCCATGAAGTTGGATTATTGGTTGAGTTGTCAAGGAAATTAACTGATCCGCCAACTAAAGGGTAAAAATTATCGGCAGAAAAATTTGCTATTGGCGCAGCTGAAGGAGGTTTAATTCTTATTACTGCTGAATTGTCATCATTAAACTGGTCGCCTGCGGGATTTAAACTTCCGATAGCAAAATAACCGTTTGACCAGCCCGACCATCCCCAGTTAAAATGAAATTGATTACTTGTATTGTATCCATCGCAAACAAAAGCATGGCCTCCCTGCGGGCCGGTTCCTGAATAATAAACAGGACGAGATGCATCCAATTCATCTTTTAACATTGAAATCCAGTTGGCAGATGTGAAATCGGCAAGAAATTTTATTTCTGCTGTAGTGGAATAATTAAAATAGTTTATTAAAGCAGGAGGTACATTAAAAGAATATGCACCTGAAGCACTCGGGCTGTAGTCCATATCAACAGAAACACCGGCATGATACATTATAGTTGCAACAGCTGTTTTCTGGGCAGCAGTTGAACCGCCTGAATAACTGTTGATCATATTTGCCCAGTCATAAGTAGTTGCGCCAAAATTAGCAGTTAGTGTACCGTATGTAGCGTGTGTATATGAATGGGTGCCGACACCGGTAGTCGGATAATTCCAGTATTTCATAATCTGAGACATAGCTGTTGCTACACAACCTGTTAATGAACCTGAAGGACATAGCTGATTATATGGAGAAGACTGATCCCAGGTAGTAGTGCAAAGCGGGGTAACAGCTTGCAGAGATTTTTCAAACTGGTTATTTATTATTTTATTCCACTCTTTCAGGGTTTCCTTATTGCTAAGGTTATTGTTTATTATGTGTTTAATGTGATTATTATAATCATTTAACCAACTGGCAGCATTCACAGGAATATTATTTTTGTCAAATGGATCAGTGGTTGAATACCCTAAAACCGGGATCACTGCATCATCGGCAGATACAATTACAAAGCCACCTGCTTCGTAAATAAAAATATAAAAAGTGTTTACTCCTTCTTTCTGGTAGGTTACTACATCAGAAACAGCATAATTGCTTTTGACGGAGTTCTGTTTGTAAAAGTTAGTAGCTACAATGCGCGCCGATTCAAGAGATACCGGAGCTGCAAAAAGCCCGAAACTAAATGCTAAAAGCAACAAAAACAGGTTGAGTTTTTTCATTTTTATAAAGTTTTGGTTAATCAAAAGTAAAAAATTATTCACATAATTTTACTTTCAGGCTAAAAATATAGATGAAAGGTTGTACAGATTGATTTACCAAACCCCACTGGGAATAGTTAGAATTATTATTTTGCTTTAACAGTAGCCATTTCATCAAATATTCTTCCCCAGCGTATGCGAACCCAGATACGTTCGTGGATGTAAAAAAGAAGAATTTTAGTGATTATTTCAAAACCACCCAGCTTAAATGCACCGGCAACATTATTTGTAATAAACCATGAAATAAAAGTAGTATCGAGAGAACCGACCAGCCGCCAGGTAACTCCTTTGGTAACGCTACGCCAGTGAGCTACCTTACCGGTTTGCCAGCGACCCCAGGGAATCAGGTTCCAGCCTCTTTCGTGTAAATAGTATAACAATATTTTTGTAAGAATTTCGGATAGCGCAATAGCACCGGCATGTAAAGGCTTGTTGAAAATAAACCACGAAAGAAAAAAGGTATCAATGGAAGCAAAAATTCTCCAGCTTATTCCTTTGGTTACACTTCTCAGGTTGGTATCTTTCATCATAAGTCAAAATTTTGGCGCAAATATATAAATTATAATCAAATAGTCCATTAATTCTATAGAATATGTGACAAGAAATTTAAAAAGTTATACCGATGTGATTTATATTTTAATCCAATAAGTATAAATCAATCGGCATAAACCAAAGTAGAAATTATAATTCGTCCGGTTTGGACTCTTATAAATTTCACTTTGGTATTAAATAGGCGTTGGGAGACAGGGAGGTTTTTGTAAAGAAAGGCGGTCAGATGATCGCCTTTCATATTTTTGTTTGCAAATAAAATGTTTAGTTTTTTACAATATTCAGTTCCTCAATAATGTTATGTGCACCGGCAAATTTATCAATAACAAACAAGACATAGCGGACATCCACGTTAATGGTACGTTGCATAGCCTGATTAAACACCAGGTTACCACATAGCCATTCCCAGTTTCCATCGAAGGCAAGGCCAACGAGTTCTCCGTTGCCGTTCATAATAGGACTACCCGAATTTCCACCGGTGATGTCGTTGTCAGAAATAAAGGCTACCGGCATTTTTCCGTTTTCATCAGCATAGGGTCCGAAATCTTTTTTCTTATATAATTCTACCAGTTTATCGGGTACTTTAAATTCATCGTTGCTGTTATCCATTTTTTCAATAATACCATCCATATAGGTCATGTATTTGTAATGGGCTCCGTCTCTTGGATCGTAAGGTTGAACAGTACCATAAGTTAAACGGAAAGTAGAATTGGCATCGGGGTAGAAATTTTTGTTTGGCATGCTTTTCATTAAACCGGCTTCAAATTCTCTTTCGAGGGGTTTTAATTTTCCCTGGATACCAAGGTAAGCCGGAATGATAGTAAGCTGATAAGATCCAAAAATACTTTGTGCATACGAATACAATGGATCATTTTCCAGGATTTTCAAGGAAGGTTTTTCAAGGAATTTTTCCAACCTTGCTTTATCGGTAAAAATACTTTTTTCCTTAACAATGTTTACAAAATTGTCAATATTTGCATTAATATCACTCCCCTTGTATTTCTTTTTAATGTCTTCGAAAAAGAATGCCATTTGTTTCTCTACAGGAATGTCGGCACAATACATTTTCAATAATGCATTAAAGGCTTTCATGTCTGTTTCAACATAATAATCTTTATAATCTTCTTCAATATCCTTTTTCAATTCTTCAGTTTGTTTATCAATCTGGTCTTTGTTTGTTTTTGCATCTTTCAGAAGATTGGCAAGAGGCATATACGATTGCATCATCATGGTACGTGAACTTCCCTGAATGAGCGCCAGCGAAGAATAGAACAACAAATTACCGGTTGCACACATCTGTGTATAACATGAGTCAATTCCGGCTAGAACATTTCCGAACCTGGCTTTATTTTCTTCACTTTGATTAACCCATTTTGTAAAATTTTCTTCAATTTGTTTTTTCATCGAAATGGCATCGGTCTGTTTCAGATTCAACAATTCACCACCGAAATTTTTATAGCCGTTCGAGATTTGTGCATATTCGCTGGATAATGCAATACGGACCTCATTGGATTTATCCATAGCTTCTTTCATTATTGCAAGTTTTTTGCCCAGTAGTTTTGTAATGATAGGATCAAACGTCGTCATTTTATATTTCATTCCATAAGATGTAAGGTAACGTTCAGTCTGACCAGGATAACCCATAATCATGGTAAAATCATTCTGTTTAACTCCTTTTATCGAAATAGGAAGTGAGTAAGCTGGAACGTAAGGAACATTATCTTTTGAATAAGCAGCAGGCTTTCCATCTTTTGAAGCATACACACGGAAAATACTGAAATCGCCGGTATGACGTGGCCACATCCAGTTGTCGGTATCGCCACCGAATTTACCGATGGAGGAAGGAGGAAAACCAACCATTCTTACATCTTTAAAAACTTCGAATACAAAAAGATAATATTCATTTCCAAGATACATTTCTTTAACCCTGGCTTCGTATCCCGAGCTTTCTTTGGTTTCTTTTTCCAATGCTTTCATGGCTTTTTTAACAGCATCTTTTCTTGCACTTTCATCCATTCCTACGGTAACATCTTTTAAAATTCTGTCCGTTACAATCTCTATTCTTATAAGGTGTGATACACAAAGACCTTCGGCGGAAAGTTCCTGATCTTTTGATTTTGCCCAGTAACCATCGGAGAGATAATCGTGTTCAACAGATGATAATTTTGCGGCAGCATCGTACCCGCAATGATGATTGGTAAAAAGCAATCCTGACCCGCTTACTACTTCACTGGTACAGAATCCCTGAAATTCTCCACCCTGCATATTTCCAAGCTGGAAAATAGCATCTTTAATGCTGGCATGGTTTATATCGTATATCTGTTCGGGTGTAAGTTTGCAACCCAGCCTTTGCATATCTGAATAATTCAGACTTTTAATCAGGTTTGGAAGCCACATTCCCTCGTCAGCTATGGTTTTTAAGGCGATTGGCGCAACGAATGCCAATACTAAAATCATCGAATAGATTCTTTTCATAAATTTCAATTTTTGAATTTTAGCAAAACTAATATCTTTTCTTGTTTCTGATAAATATAATCGCTAAATAAGGAAATTCTTTATACCAACTGGAATAAATGAAATATAAAAAACAGCTCACGGAAATTGGAGCTGTTTTGTGTTTCAGTAATATCTGATTATCTCAGGATGGTAACCGAACCCGATTTTTCGTGAAGAACTTTCTTAAAGTCCCTGAATGTAGCCAGCCATGTATAAGTTCCAACGGTAGCCTTATTACCCCCCTTTACTCTGCCGTCCCATCCCTGATTTATATCCGTGGTTTCAAAAATAACCTCACCCCAGCGATCGTAAACGAGCATATGGAAAGTGTCTTCTTTAATACCGCTTCCGGAAACTATGAAGACTTCATTTTTCCCATCATTATCGGGAGAAAATGCAGTTGGAGCATAGAATGTGAAAACATCTTTTACCTCAACTTGTCCCCGTACAGTATCACGACATCCCAACGGAGAAATAACAACTAATGTAACGTCATATATACCTGATGGATAAGCCTGATATTGATGAGTTGGATTATAAACATTGGACGAGTCGCCATCGCCAAAATACCACATAACACTATCTGTTAATGACGAGAAATTAGTAAATGAAATAATAGGTTTGATTATTTCGGCAATGGGCGGATTTGCTTCAAACTGGGCATGTGGTAAGGGGTAGGCAGTAATAAAATCGGAAAAGAGGTTACTCACTTTGCAACCATAGATATTTGTTACTGTAAGATTCACACTAAATGTTCCCGGTTGCTTGAAAGTATGTGAGGGATTTTTAACAAATGCGGCTTCATTATCGCCGAACTCCCACAAATAAGTTTGACCTTCATTTGGGCTGCTTTCATTAAATTGTATGGTTAATGGAATACAGCCCGATGTAATATCGGAACTGAAATTTATAGGAGGATTGGGATAAACAACTATAGGAACAGTATCCATTGCGGAGTACTGGCAACCATCTTTAACAATAATCTGATATGATTGACTTGTGTTAGGGTAAAGAATGAAAGGAGCAGATCCTGCTGATCCATTGATAGTATATAAATAGGGGCCTCCGTCTCCGCCGGAAACAACGGTAGAGATAATCATTTTTTCGCCCAGGCAGAGACTGTCAACATCAGAAAACGCAGAAAAAGTTATGGGAGGATAAACATAAACTTCAATATTGCTTACACTTGTACAACCAAAAGCATCTGTTGCAGTAACAATATAGTGGGTGGTGGTGTCGGGAGATACGGTTATAGAAGGTGTAAAATATCCGCTGTTCCATGAATAAGTATATGGAAATGTTCCGCCGGTTGCCGATGCATCAATGGTAATTACCGAATCATTACAAATGGGGATATAATCGGGTACGTCAATCGCTAATTGAGGTGGTTCATATAATATAGTTGTGTCAGATATCTGACAGCCATTTTCATCCGTAACGGTGAGAACATATGTGCCTGCTGACGCTGAAGGGATCATGGAGAAAATGGATCCATCAGACCATAAATAATTATAAGGTAAAATTCCGCCGCCAACAGATGAAACAATGTTTCCGTTATTGGCTCCGAAGCAGGATACATCTGTTTTGGTAAGGCTCAACGTCAGAACTGCCGGACTGGTAGGGTTCTCCGTTGTAGTGATGGAAACACAATTGTTTTGTGTTACCTGCAGGGTTACCGGGAAAGATCCGGTTGACGGATAATTAATAACATAAGGACCCTGTCCGCTTCCGGAAATTACGGTTGCTGTTCCAAAGTTCCATAGATAAGTGGCACTTGAGAGAGCATCGCCGGTATAGGTGATTTGTGAATTATTTCCAAAACATAAAATTTCAGTAAAGTCGAAGGTTGATGTAGGAATATTATTAAATGTTACTGTTACAGTATCGTTACTGAAACATCCGTTTCCGTTATTTTCGTTCCATACAAAAGCATATTGACCATATTGTGAAACAGTCACAGACGAAGTGGGAGAGTTTATGCCGGCAAACATGGATGTCCCCGGCCCGGAAATACCCAGCCAGGTTCCGGTTCCGGCAGAAGGTGTGGCTGTCATTGTATAGGTAAGGCTGCAAATGGCGCCATCAGTTCCCGCGTTTGCAACAGGTTGCTGGGTTAACACAACCGTCATCTGATCATTACTGGTACATCCGTTTCCGTTGTTTTCTGCCCATTGCAAAGTATATGTTCCCTGAACAGAACCTGTAATGGCAGTTGCGGCAGAATTAGCGTCAGTAAAAGAAATTGTTCCCGGTCCGGTAACCTGTGTCCAGGTTCCGGTACCAACCGAAGCTACACCCTGAAGCGTAGTTCCAAGCTGGCATACTGAAATATCGGGTCCTGCATTTGCTACAGGTTGTTGAGTGAATGTAATGTTTACACCATCACTGCTGATGCACCCTAATCCATTATTTTCTGTCCATGTAAAAGTGTAAATTCCCCCGGTAGTAACGGTAACATTTGTTGTAGGGTTATTGGCATTTACAAATGTCGCTGTTCCCGGCCCGGTGGATGTCCATGTTCCGGTTCCGACACTTGGAATTGCCTGAAGCTGGTAACTCAGCAGGCACACAGAGTTATCGGCGCCAGCCTGGGCTACCGGTTGAACTGCAAAATTTACGGTAACATTGTCAGTGTTTAAACAGCCATTATTGTCTTCGGTCCAGCTGAATACGTATGTGCCCTGTAGTGATACACTGACAGACGATGTTGCAGAACTGTTATTGGTAAAGGTTGCCGTTCCGGGTCCTGAAACCATTGTCCAGGTACCTGTTCCAACACTCGGTGCGGCAGCCATAGTATAAGTAAGTGAACAGGCCTGATCATCAGGTCCGGCATTTGCAACAGGTTGTGCGATAAAAGTTACATCCACCTGATCTGAGCCGGTACAGCCTGCACCATTGTTTTCAAGCCACTGAAATGTGTAAGTTCCTGCGACAGAAACGGTAACGGTTGATGTGGGAGAATTGGCATTTGAAAATATACTTGTACCAGGTCCGGCAAACTGGGTCCAGGTACCTGTTCCCAGGCTTGGAATGGCTTGCATATTATAGGTTAATAAACAGGTTGTTCCGTCGGGCCCTGCATTGGTACTTGGTAAAATACAACAATTGGGATCGCCCATAGGTAATACCGTCAAAGGTATAACAGTAGGTGAAGAAGTACAGCCGCCATCGGTTACTGAAAGTGAAATGTTATGAGTACCGGCTGTTGTATATTCTACAACATAAGGCCCCTGTCCGCTTCCGGAAATAATATTACCTCCGTCAAAATTCCAGTTGTAGGCTGCTGTTGCCGGTGATGTTCCCTGGTAGGTAAAAGTACTGGTAGAATTCAAACAGATTGAATCGATGATTGAAAAAGCTGAACTCGGCTGATTGAAAACAGTAACATTTTGATCAATAGTAAAATCACATAAAGTATCTACAACTGTCAATGTGCCGGTACACTTTACGGTAAAATCATCAATGTTCCAGCCGCTATAAGTTACGGAACCGTCTGTAACACCCATCCCTATTCTGACTTTAAAAGTGGCGCAGTTATTTGCCTGTGGAGTGGTATAGTTTCTTAATGTCCAGGCAGATTCTGAAACAGATGCAGCATTGGAATAAACATTTGTCCAGGAGGCTCCGTTATTGGAAGATACATCGATATACATATGGTCCCAACTGGGGGATTCGCAACCGCTGAAACTCCAGAATTCAATCTGACAGGTATTCATATTTGCACAGTTGATAACCGGCGAGGTTAGCCAATAAGTGGCTGCCATACTATTTGGGTAACAAGATCCCAGGTAGTTTCCTATAATGAAATTATCTGCAGATGGAGTATGATCGGTAGACGGATCCTGGTTTCCTGAACAACCGGAGCTGGCAATTGCAGAGCCTCTTGTCCATCCGCCCGCACCATAACCTGTCCATCCTTTGTCTATACTGAAGTCGTCGGACCAGACGGTTTGCGGCCCGGTTGTAGTGTTTGATGTGATGTAATAATTGTGATATGTTATTGTGTGTGTTCCGACTCCTGCTGTAGCAGGTGTAAATGTGGTTCCTGTAATTCCCGGCCCGGAGAAAACACCCGGGACAGGGCTACCGGTAAGCACTACAGGGGCTGCATTAACACAGTATGTGGGATTAAGCCCGGAAATGGTTAATGTGGGTGTCGGATGTACATCTACATAAACCTGGTCGGTAGCTGACAAGGTTCCATCCGAAACAGTAACCGTATAATTTGTGTTAGTTGTCGGATACTGAACTGGCGTGTTGAAATTGGTTGAAATAGTTGATGTTCCGTCGGACCAGGTGACAGTCTGGCTGGGAGGCGGACAAAAAATCTGAACATTGTCAAGGCCCCAATGATCAAAATCATTACCGGAAGTATTTGTCTGATACCAGCGAAACCAAACCATTCCATTTACAGGTACGTTTTCACAGTAATTATTCCATGAAGTTAAGGTCGGATCGTATCCGCCTAACGGATCCCAGTAATTTATATCTAACCAGGGGCCTGTTGCTCCAACTGTAGAGTATTGCAAATGAACTCCTTCTGTAGGTTCGTCAGGTCCTTCACAGGGTGTGCTGTTAGCCTGGCTGGCATACATCATATCAAAACAAATCTGGCACGATGTGGTTACATTATAACCTATTGTTACCAGTTCTCTGGGAAAAGAAGAAGCCGGGCCGATCCAACAGTATGTTGAACCATCAATACCAGCGCCGCATGGATTGTTTAACATGGGTGAAGCGTTTGATTGCCATCCGGTACCAATTGATCCACTGTTAAAATCATTATTCATCATGTAGGTAGGGCAACCGCCGTTGGAAATGAAAGAAACGCCATCGCCTTCGCAGATTTTTATAGTATCGGGACCGGCGAAGCCAACCCCATTGTAGTATGCAGTATCGATATTTATATTGCATTGTGCAAGGGAATTAAACGGAATCAAAGAAAAGATTATGAGCCCTGGTAATAATATATATTTTAGCAAATGGTTTTTCATGCTTGTAACGGTTTATTTAAATGTAACTTCCATATTTTTAAACTCAAACTTTGTGAGTTTACTTCCTTTTACTGTATTTAAAAAATGCGAGAATATTTTTAAACCGGGCGAGGATGATTTGTCGCAATTTCCTTCATAAGTTTCACCAGGTGCAAGAACAAGCTGAAAAGTGTTTTCAGTGTTTGAGGGTTTATCACAGGTGGTGCATTTTTCGTTATACCAGAGTTCTTTTTGCCAGGAAACAGATATTGTTTCAGAGGTAGAGTTTACAAATTGAAAAACAATATATTGTTCATGAATGCCATTTTGATTATCATGACATCCGATTTCTTTAGAAAAAATCTGAAGCCCGGAAATTTCTTTATAAAGTTTCCAGGAAGAGAATTCTTCACTGTTATTCTGAGAAAATAATGAATTTCCAAATAATAAAAAACCGAGTAACAAAATGAAATAAACAATTGATTTTTTCATAGAAAAATAATTAATAAGCTAAACTACAATATATTTTAATAAAATAAACTAAAATTTAATCAAAAGACGAAAGAATTTGACAAAGGTTGCCATATTATAGATAGTGGTAAGGTTATATTTATTTAAAAAAGTAAAGAAAAGGATAAAAAAATAAAACCTTCCCAGAGGAAGGTTTTATCTGTAATTATAAAAAGATTACGTTAATTCTTCTGAGGAGGGTTAGTCGTTTGTTCAACTTTTTCAACTTCGCCGGAAATGCGGAGGGTTATAGTACTGTTATCGGGATCATTTGTAATTACGGTAACAGTTTTGTTTTGTTTACCCGGTTTGCCGGCAGAGTTGAATGAGGTTTTAATAACGGTTGATTTTCCGGGCTTAATTACAGTTTCGGCAGGAGAAGCAGCTGTACAACCACAGGAAGCTTTTACTTTTCTGATAAGAAGGTCAGATTTTCCATCATTTGTTAATTTAAAGTCGAAATCAGCTGTTTGACCTTCTTTAATGGTGTTAAAATTAAATTCTTTGGATTCAAAATTAGCTTTAGGTGCGTTAGCTTTTTGTTCGGGAGTTAATTTTGAAAAGTCTTCGTCGATTGTAGCGCTGACAGAAATACGATTGTTAGCGTCGAATTTTCCGTTTAAAATAAAATCAACCCTGTCCATAATAAATCCCCAGTCTTTTTGTTTACTTCCGTCGTAAGTTGCTATAATTATTCCTTTTTCATTAGGTTTAATGGTTTCGGGAACGGCTTTTATTTTAATATGTTCAGGTACATTTTCAAAAGTCATTTTAACAGGTTCGGCAGAAGTATTAATGATTTGTAAGCTGTCTGTTTTAACTTCCGTAGTAAATACTTTAATAAAAGCAATGTGATTTGATTTTAACCGTAATCCACCCATTTGCATTGGGTAATCATCTTCCATAGTACGGGGTTTTGGCGTTACAGTTCCTTTTATGGTAAGAATTACTGTATTGTTTTCTGCATTCGATGTTACGGTAATGGATTTATTAAACTGGCCCGGACGGTTTTGAGGGTTATAGGTAGCTTTTACAACACCTTTTTTGCCGGGCAGAACAGGATCTTTGGTCCACTCGGGAGTGGTACATCCGCACGATGCTTTAACATTTTGAAGAATTAATGGTGCTCCCCCGGTATTGGTAAAAGAGAATTCCTTTGTTACGGGTCCTTTTTCTTCAGCAATGGTACCAAAATCATAAGATTCTTCTGTAAAAGTGATTTTCGGATCCTTTGTCTGGGCATTTGTTAGATTTACTGTAAGTAAAAAACTTAGTAAAATAAACGAAAATGAAATCCTTTTCATAATTTTTCTGTTTTAAGACTTTAATTTTTTTGTTAAACAAAACTAAACATAAATAGTTCCCATTCCTAATTGTTTAAAAAACTTTCACTTGCTTTAACAAAAATTAACGGGATAAATTTCTGGTTAATTTGTGCTGCAAACAAGCTAAAACTGTACCGGAAATTATCGTTTAGCATTTAATTCCGATGAGCAAGACGTCATCGATTTGCGGATAGTTGCCCTTCCAACTGTTAAATTTTTGTTTTAATACAGTACTTTGCTTATCCATAGGCAAAAAATGAATTTCATCCAGCCATTTTCTCATTTCATTTATTTTAAGTTTTTTCCCGTTAGCACCTCCGAACTGATCGGGGAAACCATCGGAAAACAAATAAATGCAATCTCCTTTTTCAAGCGTAAATACATGCTCGGTAAATTCTTTTTTAATGATATGTTTTGAGGCTCCGATAGAGAATTTACTTCCCCTGATGTATTCCACGGTATTTTTTTTATAAAGTACAACAGGGCGCATTGCAGAGGCAAAATTCAGGTTTCTGGTTTTAAGGTCAAATACACAAATAGCAACATCAAGACCATCGCTTGTATGTGTGTTTCCTTCCGATTGAAGAGCTAATTGCAATTCCTTATCCAGTTCGTATAAGACCTGTGAAGGAGAAAAAACATTTTTCTTTTGTATGATATCTTTTAAAATAGTAGAACTGATGAGTGACATAAATGCGCCAGGAACACCATGTCCGGTGGCATCGGCACAAATTAAAACAAACTTGTCGAGGGTTTGGTGGAATACATAAAAGTCGCCACTGACAATATCTCTGGGCATATAAAAAACAAAAGAATCGGGAAAAACAGCTTGTAATTTAGACGGGGAAGGTAAAATGGCCTCCTGTATTCTTTTTGCATAATTAATACTGTCTGTAATGTCTTTGTTTTTTTGTTCGATGAGTTCCTTTTGTTCAACCACTTCGCGGGTTCGTATGTCTAATGTTCTCTGAAGAATTTCTTCGCGTTTTCTGTGGTTTCTTTCTCTTATTTTAATAAACAGGTAAAAACTATAGGTAAAAATAATAACACATAACAAAATAAACCACCATTTTTTCCATATAGGGGCATTAATACTAAACTCAAGCCTGTAGGGCTCTTTTGATTTAATTCCGTCGGCATTATATGCTTCAATTAAGAAGGTGTAATTCCCATCTAAAAGAGCTGAATATGATGCGAAGGCATTGGAGGTTGTTTCGGACCATTCATTTTCGACCCCTTCCAGCTTATAGCGATATTTTATTAGTTCCGGGTCGCGAAACGTTATTCCAGCAAAATCAATTTTAACTTTATATGTTTTGTAGGGTAAATTAAGTAGAGAATCCGGATCAAAATCACGGTCATTAAAACGGACATTAGTGATATAAATGCCCGGTGGTGTTTCGTTTATCGAATTTTTTCTGAAGTCATATCGTAATATTCCATTTGTTGTTCCTACCCACATAATGCCGCTTGCATCAACGCTTATGGCATTCAGATTACAATCCGCAACAATTCCCCTGTTTTTCCCATAAATTTTAATATTGTTGTTATTGATAGCGCTAAAACCCTGACGATGCCCTACCCATACAGTTCCCGTTTCATCAGACACAATACTATAACAATAATCAGATAATATACCGTTCTGTGAATTAATATTTATAAACCCGGTATCTGATTTGTAATAAATCCCATTTCCATATGTTGCAATCCATAACCTTCCTCTTGTATCAAAACCAATTGAATTGACTTTTATAAGGTCGTCATTTTTATTTATTTTTATTTTTTCAATCTTATTATTTTGATATTTACACAGTGAATTGGTTGGTGTGGCTATCCATAAATTAGAATTAACATCTGTAACAAGACATGTAACAAAGTTATGGGGAAGGCCGTCTGCCGTGGTAAGTTTTAAATGTGTGTTATTTGTTTTATCGATGATAACAAGGCCATTATGGGTGCCAATGTAAATATGATCGCCAAAACCGTCAATGGAGCTGATGGATTTCACAAGCTGATCTTCGGAAATAAAAACGGGTACAGCTTTTTTTGTTTTCTGATTAAATATATAAATACCGTTCTTTTCTGTTCCTAACCAGAGTTGTTCTTCGTTATCGAAATAAAGGGCAGTGACTTTATCATTAGGGATTCCGTTTCTGCTGTCAAAAATCAGCTTTTCTTTTTGAATGATATCATTATAACAGATTAGCTTTCCTTTTCCGCCTATCCAAATATTATTTTTATATGGAAAAACTGAAGAAAAAGATTCTTCCTGGTCTTCGCCCTGGAATAGAAAAGTGAAATAATTTTCCAGGAAAGTAATGAGACCGTTACCATAAGTGCCCATCCATAAATTACCCTCATTATCAATTAAAAGTTTTCTGATGTTTTTACTGGGAAGCCCGTTTTCAGGAGTATAATTTACATAGTCAACCGTATTTGTACTGTTCTGCAATAGAGAAAAATGATACAAACCACTGCCCATGGTTGCTATCCATAATCCTTTGTTGTTATCAATAACAATATCCTTTACAGGTGCCTGGGAAAGCTTAAATTCGGGAAACAATTCTTTAATTTTCAGGCCGGGATTTGATAAACTGAAAATACCGGCATCCTCTGTTCCAAAAAAGAACTGGTTTAATTGTTTGGAGAAATAAATACATTCAACTTTTGAAAGGGGACCTCCTTTTACTTCGGTTAATATATCGGGTTTTGCAGGGTCGAAAAGAAACAGGCCGTCGCCGGTTCCAACCAGGATAGATTTTCCGGATGGTAATGAGCAATATGTCTGAATCCCGGTGAAAGCTTTTGGATACAATTGTTTTTTACCGCCGGGAGATATTTTACAGATACCGGCATTTAAAGCCGTAACCCAAAGCGTGCCATCGCGCATTATATTCATTGATGTAATAGCACCGGGATCCGATACAGGAAGAGTATCTTTCTGGTAATTTTTTCCGTCAAAATAAATTATATCTCCATTGTTATGGCCAAACCAACTCCTGCCTTTCCCGTCTGTAGCACTTGAGGAAATAAAATTGTCCTTACTAAGCAAAGAAAGATCAAAGCTGTTAAAGTTATGTCCGTCATATCGAAAAAGGCCTTCACCTGTTCCTATCCATAAAAACCCTACCGAATCCTGGTGTAAAGAATAAATGTATGGATACAGGCCGTCTTTTTCCGCATCAAAAACTTTAAAACGGTATGTCTGCGCATTTACGACAAAAGATATAAAAATGAAAAATGAAAGGAAAAGACCTTTTTGCATTATTTCTTTTTAATTTGGGTTGCAACAACTTTTCCTTTAAATTTAGGAATTCCGCCAATCGGACTTACAAAGAATTTCAAGAGCTGGCCATATTGGTTTGTAACATATATTACAACATTATTGTTCTTAATGGCAGCGCTTTTATTTTTTATAAACTGAATATCAAGTGAGGTGTTTTTTTCTTCGGCTAAAACGGGAAATTCGCTGTTTTCCCAGTTTCCTTCGTTTGAAACTTTAACCAGGATGCCGTTTTTGGCAACAGAAATAATCCTGATAAGACCATCATTATCCCAGTCGAAATTTGAAATTTTTACTTTAATCGCCTGGTCGTCAACGTATGGATATATATGAGAAATGTTATTTACATTATCATGCATCCTGAAGGTATATTCGTAAGTGAAAGCGTTGCTGCCCTCCACTTCTTTGTTTTCATCGGGCATGGTGCTTATAAAGTATTTGTAAAGGTTACCGTCATCACCTGAAATTCCTTGTGCAATGATTTTAAAAACATATCCTCCGAAACGCTGGTCTAATTCGCCTTCTGTAGGATTAAACGGGCCAAAGGTGTACCAGTTTTTATCATATTTGGGATTCTCGGCAAAAGTTTTTGTTGCTAAAAGATTTCCGCTTTTATAATTTCCAACAGGATTTGTTTTCTGATTGGCTGTATCGGAAAAGCATCCTTTACCTCCATATACGGAGAAGATTGTTTTAGTATCAAAATTGCCCTTGGGCTCATCCAATTCGCCTCCGCAATCGGGATCATAAATACGGATATAAATCGGGTTTATCTGGTTAGTGGGAATGGTAACGAAAAAAACTTCACAAAAATCATCATCGCCCCATTTTTGTTCACTGTTACCTCCAAAAGTTACAAGATAGGGGATGTTTTCTTCGGCTGAAGGAATGGGTTGCGCATCTATTTTGCTTTTGGGTAAAAGAAATAGAAAAAGAAATATTAAAAATATATTGAACCGTTTAATCATCATTCAAATATACATAAAAAGTAATTAAAGGGTAAAATTTGTATTAAGTAAGACGTAAAATTTAAAGATAGTTGCTTTAGATTATACACTGATGTAATCAATTTTATTGCCAAAATATTCTACCAATCTTATAAAGTCGGTATAGTTTAAAACTATTGAGGCAGTATTTATATTGGGATGAAAACTTATGGTTTTACAATTTTTTAAGGATTCGTCAATAAAAAGATGTACTTCGTGAAGTTTATCGTTAATCAGACCCAAAGGAGAAACAGAACCCGGTTTTAATCCCAGGTATTTCATCATTCTCTGTTCTGAACCAAAAGTTAATTTTCCCTGTTTTAGTACTTTTTCAAGGCTATGAATATCAAGGTTTTTTGTATGTTCAAATACCACCAGGTAATGGCTGTTCCCTTTGTGATTTCTGAAAAAAAGATTCTTGCAGTGCAATGCTTCAATGTCTTTCCAGTATTGTATGGCGATTTCGATAGTCGGCGCCGGAGGATGTTCGTAATAGGTAAACGGAATTTTTAATTTTTTAAGTAGTTCATATAATTCGGGCTGGCCATTCATCGAAAATATTTTTTAGCAAAATAAACGGAATTTTGCCTATTTTAAAAAATTGCTCAACTTTAGGCATTATAAAATTTTATCAAAATGAGGGTTGATTTGTCATCACTTATTAAAGAAAACAATTTGGTTGTTTTTTTTATCCTTATTCTGGCCGTTTTTTTAAGGTTTTATAATTTTTTTGAAATACCTTACACCTTTGATGAATTAAGCGCACTTAACAGAACAACTTACGATTCTTTTCCGGAATTAATTGAAAAAGGAATTTTAAATGACGGGCATCCGGCCTTAATTCAGGTGTTTTTGTATTACTGGGTAAGGATTTTCAGCTATTCTGAATATATAGTCAAATTACCTTTCCTGTTGTGCGGATTGATTTCGGTGTGGCTGGTTTTTACGATTGGCAAAAAATGGTTTAGCGAAACTACAGGAATTTTGTCGGCTGCTTTTATGGCAACCATACAGTTTACCATTATGTACAGCCAGATTGCACGACCCTATGCTACAGGTTTATGTTTTGTTCTGCTATTTGTTTATTTCTGGACAAATACGGTTTTAGAAAAGAAAAATAATCTTATTCATTGGATTGGATTTTCTGTTTCCGCAGCATTGTGTGCCTACGATCATTATTTTTCTCTTTTTTCTGCCATGCTGGTTGCTGTTTCAGGATTGCTTTTTATTTCCCGTCAGCAAATGCTGAAATATTTATTATTCAATGTGCTTGCAGCGATTTTGTTTTTACCCCATTTAAAAATTACTCTTCATCAACTGTCTCTTGGAGGCCTTAACTGGTTGCCAGTACCGGATATTTCCTTTTTCTCAGATTATTTTGGATTTATTTTTCATTATTCCCTGTTTTTGATTGCTTTTTTTATTTTATTAATCATTACAGGGATTTATTTTCATTTTAAATATCAAGCTAATTCTTTAAGAAAAAGTTTAATAATTATAGGAATAGCCTGGTTTGTCTTGCCACTTTTAACAGGATATTTATATTCTATTTATGATAAACCTGTTTTACAATTTTCAGTTCTCATTTTTTCCGTTCCTTTTCTGTTTATTTCTGCTTTTTCATTTTTTCCTGCTTTAAAGCCCAGAATTAATGCTTTGCTGGTAATAGCCTTAGTCTGTTTTACCATTCCGACTCTTATTTTTAGCCGTCAGTATTACCGTTTTTTTTATAACCAGGGTTATGGTGCGATTGCAAAAAATCAGATAGCCTTACTCGATTCTGTTAAACAACCTGTTGCTTTAATAATAAATGGTTATGAACCCATATTTCTTCAATATTATTCATTTAAATACGATCATAAAATTCCCTGTAATCTTTATGTTTTCGATAAATTTAACAATAAACAATTTGAATCTTATGTAAAAAGACTAAAAACAGATTACCTGGCTATTGCTCATGCGGGAGTTATGCCCCTGCATTATTTCGATATGGTACAGGAGGTCTTTCCTTATTTCGTAAAAAAGGCTTTCGGTTCGGGTTTTGAGTGGTATGTGTTCTCAAAAAAAATCGGGAACGACCACTCACAATTTTATAAAGATTTTACCAGCACATTTGACAGGCCGGCTTTCTATTGGAAATACAATACTGCTAATATCTGTAAAAACCCGGATGATACGAATAATACCTGCTACCAATTTAATGATAATGAAGAATGGGGGCCCGATTTTAAATCTACTCTCCGGGAATTGAACTGCGACCGCCACGACCTGATTCATATTTCAGCCGATGTTCTTTCAGAAGATTCAGAAGCCACACTTGTTTTTACATTACAAAATTCAAAAGATTCGGTACTTTCCTGGCAGGGAGTTTCTGTAAAAGAATTTCCGTTTGAAAAAAACTCATGGAGAAAAATAAGAATGGTTATCCGGCTTACAGATGTGAAACTCGAAAACGATACTGTTACAATGCATACATATGTATGGAATAAAAGCAAAAAACCTTTATTTCTGGACAATTTTGCAGTTAAGTTCGAACACGGAAACCCTTATATATATGCTATGTTTTATGATTTCTGACTTATTTGTACATTGTAGTTGTTAAAATTATTATGTATTTGGTATAAATCATAAAACAACAATATTATTCTTTTCAGATTACTATTATACCATGATTATAACTTTCTATAAGGATAGCTTACATATAATTAATTGTTTTACTTTGGAATAATTTTAAAGCGATGATAAAAAACTTTTTAATTTTATTCTTACTCGTGTCTTCTGCTATTTGTTTTTGTCAGAATCAAAAAAATATTGACTCACTGGTTAAAGTATTAAACACTTCAAAACAGGATACAGATAAAATAGAAACATACTTAAAATTGAGCAATGAATATACTGATAATAATCCTCAAAAAGGATTACAACTTGCAGAAAAAGCTTTAACGCTGGCTTATCATTTGGACAATAAAAAGTGGATAGCAGATTGTTTCAACGCAGTTGGACTTTATAAAAGAAGGTTAGGTAACTATACGGAAGCAGTAGAATTTTACAAGAAGTCTCTTAAAGTTTATAAGGAAATCGGGAATTTAAGAAAAGAAGGAAATTGTTATCTTAACCTGGGTACGTTATACGGCAATCAGGGGAATTATCAGTTGGCATTGGAATATTTTCAAAAATCATTAGTAATAGGTGAAAAAAACAGCGATAAAAATATAATAGCATTTTGTCTGAATAATATTGGAAATGTCCATTTGTATCTCAAGAATTATTCTCAGGCTTTGGAATATTATCGAGAGGCATTAAAAATTAATGAAGAACTCAATAATAAAAATGGCATATCAATTTGTTTTTCGAATATAGGTGCAATTTATGGAGCACAAGAGAATCATTCAAAAGAAATAGAATTTTATTTCAAATCTTTGAAAATTGACGAGGAACTCGGAGATAAAAACGGCATGTCGTCCGATTATTCAAATATTGGAAATGCTTATATAATACTAGGAAATTTCAATAAATCAATGGAATTTAATCAAAAGGCTTTAAAAATCTCTGAAGAGCTAGGTGATAAAAACGGGATGTGCTGGATATTATGGAGTATTGCAAAGCTTTATATTAAACTTGATAAATATAACGAGGCTGTTGATTATGCAACAAAGAGTCTCTTAATTTCAAAAGAAATAGGTGATTTAGAAGTAGAGAAGCTTGCCTATCAAAATTTGTCCCTTTCTTTTGAGAAACTTCAAAATCCTGCAAAGGCACTTGAATTTTATAAACTTTATACCCTTACTCAAGATAGCATTTTAAATTCAGAAAAAAATAAGCAGATAACAGAAATGGAAACCCGCTATCAAACGGAAAAAAAACAACAGGAAATAAAATTATTAAAAAAAGACAAAAACCTCAAAACAATTGATATAAAACATCAAACAACACTGAAATATGCATTTATTTTCGGTTTTATTTTGATGGGAGTTATTGCATTAATAATTTTCTTTAATTACCGAAATAAACAAAAAGTCAACATTATTCTTACCAAACAGCGTGATGAAATTGATAAGAATTTAAAATATACTCAGAAACTTCAGGAAGCATTAAAACACGATTTATCGCATTACATGCAGTTATCTCTGAGGAAAATAATTAATCCGCATTTTATTTTTAACTCATTAAATTCTATACAGAGTTTTATATTGGTAAATAACAAATTGGAAGCTAGTATGTACCTTTCAAAGTTTGCCGATTTGATGAGAAAAATATTGGATCAGTCGCAAAAGGAATTAATTTCATTAAAAGATGAAATGGATACACTTAAATTATACTTGGAGCTTGAACAAAGCCGGTTTGAAGGAGAATTTAAATGGGATATAACAGTGGATGAAGATATCTTTCCAGAAAAAGTTTTAGTACCTCCACTAATTTCCCAACCTTTTATTGAAAATGCTATCTGGCACGGAATTATGCCTTCCGGGAAAGAAGGAAAATTAACCATTACTCTTAAAATTAACGAAAATTGCTTGGTGTATTCTATTGAAGACAACGGAATTGGAAGGGAAAGGTCAGAAGAGTTAAATAAAAACAAAAGAAAAAGAGAATCTCATGGTATAAAAATTACCGCAGAAAGATTAAAAATTATAAATTCGCTTAATAATATCGATTTATCTTTAAAATATTATGATCTGAAAAATAAAGCAGGGGAAGGAATGGGAACTAGAGTAGAATTTTTTCTCCCCTTAAAAACAACAGATAAAATATGATAAGAGCAATTATTATTGATGATGAAAAAAAGGCGATAAGAGCATTAGAAGCTGCACTTAATGAATATTGTACGCAAATTGAAATTGTTGGAATGGCCAATTCTGCACTTGAAGGAATTAAAGAAATACAATTAAAAAACCCTGATTTGGTTTTTGTAGATATTGAAATGCCCATCATGTCGGGAATAGAACTTATAGAGCAATTTGTTAATCGGAAATTCGAAGTTATCTTTGTTACAGCTTATAATCAATATGCAATAAAAGCCTTTAAGGTTAGTGCAATAGATTATTTGTTAAAGCCATTGAATATAATGGAATTAATTAATGCTGTGCGTAAAATTTCCGACAAAAAAGAAAAGCAACCCGAAAAACCAACACCTATTCCAATCGAAAAATTAAAAATTGCATTATCAGGAAAACTTGCTTTACCAACAGCCAATGGTTCGGAATATGTTAACATAACTGAGATCATCAGAGTTGAAGCTGATGGTAGTTATTCTAAAGTTTTTACAACAGATGGAAAAATGAGATTAGTTACTAAAAACTTAAAATCATTCGAAGATTCACTTGATGGAGAGAGTTTTTTCCGTACTCACAAATCACACATGATTAACATTGAGCACATAAAAAAATACAACCCTGTAAAAAATGGGGGTTTTATTGAAATGGCTGATGGCAGTGAAATTCTGGTTGCACGAAGTGTTAAAACCATATTGGTTGAACTTATTAATAAATATACACGGTAACGTATTGTAACTTTGAAAGTTTTCCGTTTATAAAGCCAAAGGCTCGTTTAATTCCCTTTAAATTTCATTTCATAAATCCAAAGGCTCCTTATATTGTATGTGACTGAAAATGTATTAGTTTTTCGTTTTTCTTTGCATTGTTGTTCTTTATTAATTTAAAATATAAAACTATGAAAAGAAAAGCTGTTAATTTTTCGCTAATCCTCGTGATTGTTTCTTTGACGGCAAACTTAAGTTGTAAAAAGGAAACTGAAACAAATACAAAAGATCCTTCTGCAAATGTTTCGAAAGTGGCTATGGAAAATTCCACCAGCGAAGCAGCTTTCGCTGATGCATTCCGCCAGGTCGATAAAGCTTGCAAGGAAAACAATTTAAAGAATATAAACTCTTGTCCGATTGTAACTATCACACCTTTTGATTTAACATATCCTAAGGATTTAGTGATAGATTATGGAACCTCTTGTACCGGTGATGACGGAGCTGCAAGAAGTGGAAAAATCCTGGCTCATTTAACCAAATCATATATTGATTCCGGTTCCGTCACAACTGTAACATTTGACAATTATTATGTAAATAACCGCAAAATTACCGGAACGGAAATAATCACCAATCACGGTATGAATGGGGGCGGACATCATGTTTTCGATGTTACCATTCAAAATGGAAACTTATATAGTGTTGATGGTGTTACTGTTTATAACTCCGTACAACAAAGAGAATGGATACAGGGCGACAATACCTTGCTAAACCCGTTGGATGATGTTTATATGATAACCGGTACCGCCAGTGGCACCACGACCGATGGAACAACTTACACTTTGATAATAAACACTCCCCTGAAAGTAGCTGTTAATTGTGCCTGGGTAGAAAGCGGCATTATTGAAATCACTCCTCTGAATAATCCCACTATTACTGTCGATTACGGAACTGGTGATTGTGATAATAATGCAGTAGCTACCTGTAGCGGATATACCACTAACATTGTAATGCCATAGTTGATTAAGGATTCCTCAAGAAGGTTTAGCCCACTTAAATAACCCCTTGAGTTAAATTATTACTTCGGTGATGAAAAGAAAAAGACTCTTATTAACCGTTATTTTACGCAGCGAATTAATTTTACACAAAAGAAGTTAATTTAAAAATGAAATACATCTATTTTTCTCTTATGTTATTTTTTTCAATAGCGAATTTGTCATTCGGGCAAAACCTGCTGGGTATTGTTAACAGCAATTACGCCGGTGTCATGGGAACATACCTGAATCCAAGCTCTATTTCCAATTCAAAACTAAAACTAGATGTAAATATTTTCACTTTCGGAGGACACCTTCAAAATAATTATTATTTTATTCCAAGCAGTACATATAACCCACTGAATCCTTTTACAAATGGATTTGCCAATTTCAAAGCATACCAGGGATATAATACCAATAATAAGCATAATTATTTATATACAAAGGAGCAATTGCATTTACCATCGGTAATGTATTCTAATGGTAAAAAAGCTTTTGGCTTTCACCTTAGCTGGCGTTTCGAATCAGATACAAAAAATGCCCCTAATGATGTTGTAAGGTGCTTATATGAAGGAATGTTCGAAGGAAGAAATACCACACAGGAATTATATACCGATAAACATGCTGATAAATTTCATTTTGCAATAGCTTCATGGGAAGAACTGGGTGGGACTTACAGCAAAACAGTTGTAAATGACGGGCAAAAGTTTATTGCAGTTGGCATAACAGGAAATTTGCTTCTAGGTAATACGGCATATTACTATAATAATAAAAAAATTGATTATTATTTCGAAGACACAACTAGTATTTCGTTCAATGAAATGCATTCGGATTTTGGAGGCGTAAAGCCTTCTGGTCTTATTAATGGGTTTGGTATTGGTGCTGATCTGGGACTCACCTATTGTTTAGGTGATTCTTCAGAAAACAGAAATAACAATAGCGGTTATTATTATTACAAATTTAAATTTGGTGCTGCTATATTGGATGTAGGAGGAATCCGTTATGGTAATGGAAAGACGTATAGAATAAATTCTTATGAAGGAGCAGCTAATCTTGACGGTAATAAACTGGATGATATAGAGAATTTAGATGACCAAGTTGATGGTTTGGAAATTAAAGATCATCTCAATTTCTATTTACCTACTGCATTGAGCCTGCAATTCGATTACAATGTGAATGACCTCATATTTGTAAGTGCAAATTTCATCCATAATATCCGTTTTACAGGCGGCCAGATACGTCGCCCCACTATATTGGCTGTAACTCCAAGATATGAGAAACGATGGCTCGAAATATCCTTGCCTTTATCATTGTACGATTGGAGATTGCCTCGAATTGGTTTTGAAATTCGAGCTTATAATATTGCATTTGGTACTGAAAAATTGGGATGGCTTTTCAAATTTCAGAATTATACTGGTGTAGATGGGTATATCTCTCTGAGATATAATATTGGAAAGAAAATAATCAAACCTACCAAACTTCTTTTTTGAAAACGAAAGGGGCAAAGCTGAAAGTATATTAATGTAGTGAGTAAAACAGGAACATTAAATAACAGAGACTTACAGAAATGAAAACATGAAAAAAAATAGTTTCTTAGACAAGATAATTATATATTTGGAGCAAAACTAAAAATTATGAAAACAATAATAGCTTTTTTCATATTAATGCCATGTAGTTTCTTATATGCAGCTACTTTTACAGTAACGAATACCAATGATGCCGGGGCCGGTTCTTTGCGGCAGGCAATTACTTCGGCAAATACAAATCCCATGGATGCCGATAATATTGTATTTAATATTCCGGTATCAGACCCGAATTATAATGCAACTACCGGTGTCTATACTATTACACTATCTTCTTTATTACCTTACATAACCAGTATCAGCGTTACTATTGACGGCACAAGCCAGCCGGGAAATACAAATCCAAACGGACCTGAAATCTGTTTAAAAAGCACTACAAATCTTTTGTTTGGCTTATGTTTTCCTCTTTCTGGTGGGACTGTTAAGGGAATGATAATAAATGGCTTCCAGTTAGGAATCCTGATTACAAAATATTTAACTTACCCCAGTGGTTCATGTACTGTATCGGATTGTTACCTGGGAGTGAATTACGATGGTTCAGTTGCCATGCCCAATGACATAGGAGTTGCATGCTACGGTGGTGTTGCCGGTAATACAATTAAAAACAATCTTATCTCCGGAAATACAACTGCAGGAATAGGTTTAAGAACTTCTAATTCCAATATAGTTCAGGGAAATAAAATCGGTACAGATATAACCGGAATGTTTCGGATTCCTAATTATTATGGTGTTGCCATTGATTCTGCTGCATCCAACACAATTGGGGGAACGCTTGCTTCGCAGAGGAATTTAATTTCCGGGAATTCTTATGCCGGAGTAGCCATCAATACTAATATTTCTCACGATAATATTATTAAAGGCAATTATATAGGTGTGAATACCAATGGACTATCATTTACAGATACCATTGCCAATTATTACGGAATAGCCATCAACGAATCTTATAACAATATAATTGGAGGAAGCGCTTCCGGAGAAAGAAATATTATTTCGGGAAATACCGACGGGGGAATTGCCATTCTTGGCCTTGCCTCAACAGGAAATACGATTAAGGGAAATTATATCGGAACGAATGCAGATGGTACCGATTCCATTGCCAACGGAAATGGAATCCTGTTAAGCGGGGCAAGTAATACACTCATTGGCGGAACTGCTACAGACGAAAAAAATGTTATTTCCGGAAACCATCTTTCAGGCATTTCCATGGCTTATTTTGGAACCAGAAATAATATTGTGAAAGGAAATTATATAGGTACCGATAAAACCGGAATGAATCCTATAAGTAACCATACAGGTGTTTATATTTTCAGTAATGCAAATTCAAATATTGTGGGTGGAACTGTTGCGGGTGAAAGAAATATAATTTCAGCCAATTATGAAATGGGAATCTGTATGGAAGCTGCAGATAGCAATATTGTAAAAGGGAATTATATCGGGCCGGATTCAACAGGGCTTGGAACTTTTAAATTTTCTAATGATACGCTGATCCAGGGAAATGGATTGTATTTTAATTCCAATGCAGCACACAATATTGCAGGGGGAAATAATCCGGGCGAAGGAAATATTATTTCCGGCAACAGGGTTTATGGCCTGGTATATTATGGCAATTCACCCTATAATACCTGCATCGGCAATTATATTGGCGTTGACAAAACAGGTAATGTCAAAATGCCAAACACAACCGGAATTTGTGTAGATGGCGGAGCTAATCATAATCCAATTCTGAACAATGTTTTATCCGGAAATCTTGCCTATGGAATTTTTATTGTTACAACCGGAACATATTACAATGAATTAAGAGGAAATAAAATCGGGACAAATGCTGCCGGAACCGATACCGTGCCTAATCAGATCGGAGTTATCCTGGGCGGAGGCACAAAGTATAATATTATTGGAGGTACAACTCCGGCTGACAGAAATATTATTTCAGGTAATTATTTTGACGGAATAGAAGTGGCCGATTCAAGTACCATGTACAATAACATCATTGGAAATTATATCGGAACGAATGCTGCCGGAAATGTGGCCCTTCCCAATTATAACGGAGTAGGTCTCGCCACACTTCCATCAAAAAACAACATCGAGAACAATCTTGTGAGCGGAAATTTATATATCGGAATTATTCTTTACGAGAGAAGCGACAGCAATACTGTTTACAGTAATAAGGTGGGTACAGCAGCCGATGGAATTTCCCCGTTAGGTAATGGCGCTGCCGGTATAGTGATGGATATAAAATCAAAATACAATAAAATAGGCGGGCCGGGAAAAGGAAATATTGTTGCTTATAACGATACTGCCGGAATTATAATCGGTGATACCAATTCGGTTTATAATACCCTTTCTGAAAACCTGGTTTATAATAATCCGCTGATGGGAATTGATCTTTTTCCTTTTGGCGTAAATGCAAACGATCCAGGCGACATTGATCAGGGCTGTAACGGGCTTATGAATTACCCTGTAATTACCAGTGTTGTGTATGATATTGGAAGCGGAGTAACATATGTGTCCGGAACTATGGATTACTCAATTAATGGTGGCCCTGCCGGAATTATTGTTGAACTTTTTAAAACGGATAATGCCAATATCTATAGCCATGGCGATGCCATTGCATACCTGGGTTCAGCAACAGTTGACGGAACAGGTAACTGGGCCTTCAATTGTACAGGCTTAACAACTTCGGACATGGTTACAGCCACAGCCACCGATATGTTGGGAAATACTTCAGAATTTGCACTGAACGCGGACATTGTTACGTCTGTAAAAGAAAATAATGAATCAACCGTAAATGAAATACATGTTTTTCCCAATCCTTCAAAAGACTTTATCTGGATTTCAGGCCTGTCTGAAAATTCTGAAATTATTATATCTGATTACACCGGACGTGTAGTGAACCGGCAAAAAGCAGAAAATACAGGTGTGGAAAAAACAATAATGGAAATAAAAAACCTGCCGGAAGGTCTTTATATAGTAAATGTTGTTTCAGAAGGTAAATCTCTTGCAAAACTTAAACTGGTAAAGATATGAGATTGTTAATTTTAAAAATAGTATTCTTTGCATTTTTTATCCTTAGCTCTTCTGCCGTTTTTTCAAATATTTTTCTTGTAACGAATACCAATGATGCGGGAGCGGGTTCTTTACGGCAGGCCATCCAGAATACCAATATCTATCCCGGTAGTCATACAATAAACTTTAATATTCCTGCATCTGATCCGGGTTACAATCCGGCACAGGGAGTATGGTCAATTTCTCTTTCTTCAACTCTGCCTATTATTACGCATAGCAGTGTAGTAATTGACGCTACGTCGCAAACCGTTTTTGCCGGAAACCCTAACTCATATGGTCCCGAAATAATGCTCGACGGGAATAACCAGGCATGGGCTGACTTTGCATTTAACTTGTATAATGTGTCAAATGTTACAATTAAAGGATTTATTATTGGACGATTTGTTGTCGGAATACAAATTTCGGGAGCTAATGCACAAAATAATACTATTGCAGGAAATTATTTAGGTTGTAATTATAATGCTACAGATACACTCGGAAATACGCATGGCATATATATTTTAAGCGGGCCGCACGACAATGTTGTAGGTGGAAATTCATATGTTCTTCGAAATATTGTTTCCGGGAATAATCATGTTGGAATCCGGGTTGTAAACTCGAATAATAATATTATCCAGGGAAATTTTGTAGGGCTTAACCGAACCGGAAATTCATCGTTACGAAACTACGACGGTATCAGTATTGAAGGAACTTCAAAATATAATTTAATTGGCGGTTACTCTCCTGCCGAACGAAATTATGTGGCCGGGAATGTTGCTTATGGAATTCCTGTTTTTGGCGCCGGTTGTAATTATAACATTATAGCAGGAAATTATGTTGGAACGGATACTACGGGAACTTTTGCTATTCAGAACACATATGGTGTCCTTTTTGACGATGGAGCAAGTTTTAATATGCTGGGAGGAAGAGACCCCGGAGCAGGAAACCTGTTGTCGGGTAATTCGGGTTATGGCGTTTTTCTTTACAATTTCGGAACATTAAAAGATACTGTCGTTGGGAACCTGATAGGAACCGATTATACGGGAACTTCCGCCATTCCGAATGCAAACGGAATAGTGATAGACGGACCCTCCTTTTTACATACAGTTGAGAATAATGTGATTTCCGGGAACCTTCAGATGGGCATCGATATTCATATCGCCGGAAGCGACAGTAACTTTGTAATAAACAATAAAATTGGAACAGATGTTTCAGGTTTACTTCCTTTGGGAAATCAACTCGATGGCATCAGAATCGGTGAAGGACCCAAAAATAATATTATTGGTCAGCCCGGAAAAGGAAATATTATTGCAAACAACGGTGGAAATGGTATTACAGTAATGACTGCTGCCGAAGTTTCAAACACATTTTCTTCAAATTCAATTTATAACAATTCCGGAATGGGTATCGATCTGTTTCCGGCAGGGCCTACTCCCAATGACCCAGGGGATTCTGATACCGGGCCAAATGAATTAATGAACTACCCGGATATTGTATCTGCAACAAACATTGTTTCAACAAATGACTGGATAGTAAATGGTACTATTGATTATAATTCACCTGCAGGTATAAGAATTGAACTTTTTCAGGCTGAAATTAACGGATCGGGCAATGCCCAGGGGAAAGTTTTTCTTGGTTCCTGTTATTCTGATGGCTCGGGTAATTTTACAGATACAATTTCCGGCCTTACAATGGCAGATAAAATTGTAGGAACGGCAACCGACTTAAATAGAAATACTTCGGAATTTTCGGTAGCTACACCTTTATTTTCAGAAATTACTTATAACGATGTTGACATATTGATTTACCCAAATCCAGCCGGCGATTTTATTAAAATCAACATCGAAATACCGGGAGCTTATATTATTGAAATAACTAATATTGCCGGCCGGCTTGTAAAATCTTTACACGTTAATTCTGGTGAATTAAAAATAAATACAGCAGGGTTTGCTAAAGGTATTTACTTTTTAAAAGTATTGAATTCAGAAAAGAAAGTACAGAAATTATCAAAGTTTTCATTAAAATAATTCTTTTCTATAAACTTCTTTTATTTGTAACACAATCCCTGTAAAGCTTTCTAAAATACATTAATTTATTTGTTAATTTTTTTTGATTATTATTTTGAATTTTAGCAGATTCGTTGTATTTTGCATGTTGTAAATTTTAATGAAATAGTGTTTTTCAACACTTCTCTTTTATATTATTACGATTGTTATTAAAAGAATAACTATGAAAATCCCAAAGATCTGTACTTTTTATGTTCTCATCGGAATATTTCTAATATTTTCCGTTCGCTCTTTTTCACAAAAAAAAGCATGGAATGCTAATATTAAATCGTTGAAATCTATCATCGAAAACAACGGTCAGTTTCCCGATATTAATGGGAAAAAAGTTTTGTTTGCTTATCTCGGAAATAGTGAAAAATTTTATTTTACAAATAAAGGTTTAATTATAAAAATGGATACTGTATTTGTTAAAAAGGATTTATTTTCGTGGGCTACTAAAAATTCTGCAAAAGAGGATGAAGAATACGAGAATTTAAAAATGAAATCCTATTATGTTAATGCTGAATGGGAAAACGTAAATAATGATATTACTATCGAAACTACAGGCCAATCTTCAAATTATTATACGTTTAGAAATTCTTCTGAGAAAAGTAAAGGCTATAAAAAGATTATGTATAAAAATGTTTACCCAAATATCAATATAGAATATACAATACCCACGGATAGTTCAGGTATAAAATATAACATTATTCTCAATCCAGGAGCAGATGTTTCAGATATCCGGTTAAAGTATAGGGGTGATGTTGACCAAATTTTAACAGACGGCAATGGTAATATTATAATTAAAACTCCACTGCATAATCTGACAGAACATGCGCCAAGAAGCTACTATTCGGACGATTCAAAAGAAATAGTATCTTCATTTCATTTGCAAAACAATATTATTACTTTCAACATTTCTGATTCTGTAAGAAATAAAGAAGTAATTATTGATCCATGGGTTAATGGAATTAATATTTCGGGCGATGATTATGGATACAATGTGGATTTTGATGACAATAACAATATGTATTTATACACCAGGGCTTATACTGCAGCTGTACTTTATGTGAGCAAGTTCTCGCCTATGGGGACATTGTTGTGGACACATCTGGTAACTACCTCAGACGTATACGAAGGAAATTTAATGGTTGACAGACTGGCAAATAAAATATATATTTCAGAAGGTTTTAATGGTACTGGTGCCCAAGTGTATAGATTGTATGACACGGGAGTGCCAGATGGTTTTATCTCACAGGTAAACAGTAGCTTTGTTGAAATCTGGGATATGGCATTTGATGTTATTTTTAACAGAATTATTGGATTTGGAGGTGGTACACAGTCAAATTTGAATGGAGGAATAATAAATCCGGTCACAGGCACTGTAAATACTGCAAATTTCACCGGAATTTCCGGGATTTGCCAGGATATTGTATGTGGCACTACAGATTATGATGGAAAACTCTTTGTGCTTTATGCTCAAACAATATGTGGAACAGGACTGGTTGATAATAATTTAGAATTGGTTAATAATACCTTCAATGGCCCTGCCTGGCTTGCGCCGTCAGGATTTAATACGTTTATAGAAGCCTCAAATCATATTCTTCCTGTAAATGCCCAATCTTCCAATGCATTTAATGCTTTGGCAGTTAACGATAACTACCTTTATTATTATGATGGAAGTAGTTTGGCGGCTTATAATAAATTAAACGGTACACAACTGGCAACTACTTTGGTAGGTTTTATGGGAACCATGTATGCTCCTTTAAATCAGGGCGGAATTGCTGTTGATGATTGCGATAACGTATATGTTGGAGGGCCAGCCAGTAATATTTTAGTGTATCATTTTGATGGAATAGCTTTTTCCCAACTGTCTCAATTGAAATTATTATGGATGGGAGATCAAAATGTTTTTGATATTAAATTAGATAGAAATACCAGTTTATTATATGTTTCAGGATATAATAATATTGGGGTTTATCTCTCGCCTGTGAGTTGCAACTTACAGACATGTGACATTGACAGCATTGTTATTGATGATATTCAATGTATTCAGAACAACCATTTTGATTTGAATGGAAATATCTATGTCAGTTTGCCACAAGATTCAATAATTGTTTCAGTTACAGATCAATCCAGTTTTATAACTCAAACCATTTCTCCCCCGTTTTCGAATCCTGTTAACTTTTCGATTTCTGACATTCCGTTTTCTACCCAGCCTCATGTTATTTCTGTAACGATATCTGGTTCAATAGTATGTGGATATTCGGTTAACTATAGCCCACCCCAGGATCTTACTTTAACAGGAAGTTATGCCAACTCAACCTGTGGTAATAACGATGGTTTTGCAATTGTTAAGATTTTTTCAGGAGGAATACCACCTTATTCATATTTTTGGTCATCTGGAATTTCCACCATTGGCACTAATAATACGACAGATACTATTACGGGACTACCTGCAGGGGTTTACACTGTGACTATTACAAACAGTAACGGTTGCTCTTCTGTTAAAGTTTTCAATATTAGTGACGGGACATTAACTGCAACAGTTTTTCAGAATCAAATGCCAACCTGTAATGGATTATGTAATGGTATGGCACATGTAAATATTAACGGATCAGGTTTAATATCACCTTATAATTTTGAATGGTCTAATGGTCAAAGCCATTTTAATAGTTTATTACTTTCCGATATCTGTACTGATTTATGTGCAGGATTAGTATCTGTTACAGTTACGGATAATGTAGGTTGCCATGCCGTTGCTTCTTTAGATTTAAATCAGCCTCTGGAGTTAATGACATCGTTCACTTTTTTAAACCCCACATGCGACTGGAGCTCAAATGGAATTGCATTTGTAAATGTTGAAAATGGGCTATCTCCTTATACCTATTTATGGTCAAATGGCCAGACGACACAAATGGCACAGAATTTAACAGCAGGAAATTATTCGGTTACCATTACTGATTCAAATGGATGTACTACAGCTTCAAATATAACTCTTTCAGGCCCTCCTGCCAGTACTGCCGGATTTACATACCAGGCAAATGATTTAATAGTTCAATTTACAAATACTTCAACAGAAAACAGTATATATCTGTGGACTTTTGGCGACGGAACAACTTCTTCTTCTGCAAATCCAACCCATACTTACGTTTCAGAAGGAACATACCAGGTATGCCTGACTGTTCAGAATTGTGATACTCTTGTTGCATGTCAGGATATTACTGTTACATTGACAGGGGTTAACCAGATTAATAAAGAGAATATCTCAATTTATCCTAACCCTGCTCATAATTACACAACGTTAGGAATTTCTCAACCCGGATGGTATAATGTCGAAATAATAGACATAGCGGGAAGGCTTATAAAATCTTTCGAAAACATTGCTTCCGGTGAAATCAAAATAAATACATTGGAATTTGAAAAGGGAATGTACTTTGTAAAGCTGGTAAATAAACAGGCTAAGGTGATCGGTGTTACAAAACTGTCAATTAAATAATATCCTTTAAATTTCTCTTTGGAATTAAAAATTTCTTATTTTTATCTCCTAATTCGCAGGTTATGAAAAGAAAAATTGCTTTTATTTTAACATTTCCTTTATTGCTGTTGGCGATGTTATTATTTACTGCACCTTCTTCTGATCCTTCTTTTAATGACGGTTCGTTGTATGAACTGGATCTGGATAATCCGTCAACATATTCGGTAAGTTGTTACGATGTGCTGACTTCATCGCAGTGGGCTGTAAAGAATGCCAGGTGTACATTAGCTACAGCTGTTATTAATCTTCCCGGCGACCCTGCATTAGATCCGAAATTTGACGTTCCTTTAAATCTTACTTTTTCAAAATCAGGAACACTGGAAAGTGATGATGATATATTGATTCAGTACAAAATTGATGATCATGGCTGGGAAGATTTAGCTCATATAGAAGGGGATGATCTTTCAGGAAGCCCAACAACTTATGGTTACCGGGTATCTGAAGTAAACCCGGGAAGCGATATTACTTTCAGAATAATAATGAGAACCAACAATAACAGTGAAAAAATAACATTGCATACAACCGGAGGAGGCGGAGGCTCGGGCAGTACTTTAATGGTGGGAACTCCCTATTTACAGGATACCTATGAGTTATTTAAATCAGCCAGTTTGCCTATCACTTTAGCTTCTTTCTCAGGTTCTTCAGATAAAGAGAAAGTACAATTAAAATGGGCTACTTCGGCAGAGATTAATAATGATCATTTTGAAGTTGAAAGAAGCGCCTCCGGAGATGCTTTTCAGACTGTAACTGTTGTACAGGGCGCAGGAACATCAAATATTATTCATCAATATTCAGTTGATGATTATTCTCCTGTAGCAGGAACAAATTATTACCGGATTAAACAGGTAGATTTTGATGGTAAATACACTTATTCAGAGATGATCTCAGTAGTTAACGAAAATCTGCAACAGGATTGCAAAATGAGTATTCGCCCCAACCCTTGCCTGGGCGAATGCCAGATAGTGCTTGAAGATTGTCCCCAGGCTGCCAGAGATGGGTTTACAGTATACATTTATGATGCACTAGGAAATGTTGTTACAACCAGAACTGCCCCGGTTGCTGACAATTCAACATCTTTAACGCTCGACGTTAATAATGTTTATAAACCCGGAGTGTACATTGTCAGAGGAAAATTAAGCAAAGAAAAAGTGATTGACGAAAAAGTGATTTTCAGTAATTAAAGGACTTTTTATGAAAATTTATATACTACTCTTTATTATTTCTTTATTTATCTGGGCTTGTTCCGGTTCAAATCCGGAATCATCTGATAACATTATAGTAAATGCTGATAGTTCCATTAACTCAAATGAACTTACTGTATATTCCGTTCCCTCTCCTGCATTTGTGGCCTCTGTTTTAAAAGAAACCGGAAATCTCTACTCAGATAAATTAATTGATGATACACGTAAATTTGACGGAGTTTTTGGCGTAAGCAGCAAAAAATTCATGAACCTTGGTGTGTACATTGTTGATTTTAACTATGCTTACATGTATGATCAACAGCCTACGGCATTTATTTTTATGGATAAAATAGACAATCTTTTAAAGGACCTCCAACTTAATAATCCCAGGCTAACAAAGATCATGGTTAATTTCCGTGAAAATAAAGATTCAAAAGATTCTGTAAAAATATATTTGAATTCCCTTCAGGGTGAAATTAATAATTACCTGATCGGAAGTAATGCGGAAGCCAGCGGGCTATATCTGCTTACCGGGATGTATATTGAAGGATTATATCTTACCCTGTCGAGCTTTCCTAATATCGAAGGAACTCTTAAGAAGGCAGGTAGGCCTTCCCGTGAATTAAGCCAGCTTTTGCTTCAACATCAGATTCAGTTAAAAAATTTAATCAGCTTGTTTGATAACATCGCCGAGAACAGACCCGATGATTTCCTGCGTAACCTTGGAACCCTGAAGAATGAAATGGAGAAACTGAAATTAAGTTTTCATACAAATAAAACTTCCGGACGGATAGAAAAAGTTAATTTCGATAAAAGTCAAATAAAAAATGTTTATTCCGAAGTTAAAAAATTCAGAAACGAAATCATTGAAAATTAACTTTTCTTAGTTTTAATTATCAGGAACTCCATTATTTATCCGGCAAATGATGGCGTTTTTCTGAGCATCTGTTAACGAACCGCTTCTGGGCATACTCCCATTAATAATTACATTTCTGACAGAATTTTTTGCTACTGCTATGTTTGAATAGTTATCCAGCGGAGTTTGCCCACTGCCGGAGAAATGGCAATCAATACAGGATGAGTGAAAAACAGGGAATGCATCTCCTGAAAAGGTTTTTGCAGCCTCGGTGCAATACGGCACAAAAGTCCTGACCTTATTTTACAATTTGTTGAAAACATTCAGGCAACATTTTACCTAAATGCCGGTTTTAAAAATTTTAAGAAATAAGATTAAAACTCCGGAAAATTATTTTGAAGGAAACAGACCATGCAACTCAGCATCGATCTTGTTTATAATTTCCCTTAAATCTTCTGTTTTTTCGTGGAAATTATTTTTGTCAATGTCAATGATTAAAATTTTACTATTGTTATAGCCGGAAATCCATGCTTCGTAGCGCTCATTTAATTTTTTCAGATAATCGAGTCGTATACCGCTTTCATACTTTCGTCCCCGTTTCTGAATTTGTTCTACAAGACGCGGAACAGAAGCCCGTAAATAAATCAATAAATCGGGAGGCTGAATCAGGGAAGTCATTAGATTAAAGAGAGTAAAATAGTTTTCGAAATCACGGGATGACATTAAACCCATAGAATGAAGGTTAGGAGCAAAAATAAAAGCATCCTCATATATAGTACGATCCTGTATAACGGTTTTTGGCGATTTTCTTATCTCTACTATCTGGTTAAAGCGGCTGTTCAGAAAATAAATCTGGAGGTTAAACGACCAGCGGTGCATATCTTCATAAAAATCGTTGAGGTAAGGATTCTCTTCCACATCTTCGTAATGTGCCTCCCATTTATAGTGTTTTGCCAGTAAGCCTGTGAGTGTTGTTTTGCCAGCTCCAATGTTGCCTGCAACGGCTATATGCATTCCCATAATAACGTTTTTTTTAATTATCCGAAATTACAATATTTTTCTGATTTAATATTTTCAATTTAAAATTTAAAGATTAAAAAGAAAAAGTTCTTTACCGTTTGAGGTAAACAAAAGATTTTTAAAAAGTGAAGCGGAGGTTATTTTTAAGCCTGACGGTAGCGATATCGAGTCAGTTTGAAGATCTTTTGAAATGGAATAGAGGTTATTGCTATTATAAAAAATAATTTTTTCTCCTTTTACCTGGAAACTGCTGGCATTAATTACGGGTAATGTTTTCCGGTAGGTTCCGAATTTGTCAAAGATAAGAATTCCGGTGCCGGGTATCGACATATAAATTTCATCATTTTCTTCAAGAAGACAAGATGGAATAACATTGTTTTTCTTTAAAACATACTGAAGTAAAGTTCCTTTATGAACAGGTTCCAGGTTTTCGTTCAGTTGAATTAACTGTAGCGATTGTGAATCGAAAAGCCAGAAACTACCCTGATTTGAGGTACAGCAAATGCTAACCTGGCTATAACCAGCATTATCGAGCTCAATAGGGCTTCCTATTTCGCTGAGTTTATTGGAAAGAAAAATAACCTGGTTAAAATCTTTAAAATATAATAATATTCTCATAGGGTCCTTAACATCCACAAAAGAAATATTTCCTAAAAAGGGATTCGAATAAGTAAATACTTTTTGGCCCTCACTATTATAAGTTGTAATGCTATTACCCTTTACCGAATAAATATTTCCGATAGCATCGGTTAGAATGAAATCGGATTGAACCGGAAAGTTTTTAGAAGGCTCTATTACTGTGCTTAGAGATAAAATTAAGAAGAGAAAGAGAACAACTATTTTCATGAATTATTCAGGGTTAACAGTTCGTTAATATATTCCCGGTGATTGGCCAGCCTGGGAATTTTATGCTGTCCGCCCAGTTTGCCTTTTGCTTTTAGCCAGTTGTAAAAAGTGCCCTCCTGTAAAATTAAATATCGTGGAAAATCGAGACTTAAATTTTTATATCGTTTGGCTTCATAATCAGAATTGGCTGCTTTTAGAGCATTGTCCAGGATTTCCATAAAATAATCCATATTGGAAGGTGGGTTGCTGAATTCAAAGAGCCATTCGTGTGCACCTTTTTCTCTCTCTGACATGTATATGGGTCCTGCAGTATATTCTTTTATCTGGGCATGGGTTTTTTCACAGGCAATTTTTAAGGCTTGTTCGGCATTCTCTATAATAAGCTCTTCGCCAAATGCGTTGATAAAATGTTTGGTTCGGCCGGTTATTGCAATTTTATGAGGATAAAGAGAAGTGAATTTAACGGTATCGCCAATAACATATCTCCATAATCCTGCATTTGTTGTAATAACAAGTGCATAATTTTTGCCGGTTTCTACCTCGCCAATGGTTAATGCTTTAGGATTTTCCTTATGAAATTCGTCCATGGAAATAAATTCGTAAAAGATTCCATAGTCAAGCATAAGCAACATATCGAAGGTTGAAAGATCATCCTGGATGGCAAAAAAACCTTCGGAAGCATTATATGTTTCGAGATAGTTCATGGCGGGCGAAGAAATGAGTTTTTTAAACTGGTCGCGGTAGGGAGTAAAACATACGCCACCGTGAACAAAAAGTTCCAGGTTCGGCCAGATTTCGGAGATATCGTTTTTTCCCGTAATTTCAAGTATCCGTTTTAATAAAACAAGAGTCCAGGAAGGAACTCCGGCAATACTTGTAACATTTTCCTTTAATGTTGCCTGGGCCATTTTCTCAATCTTGCTTTCCCATTCGTCCATGAGAGCAATTTCGAGGTTAGGGGTACGCAAAAATTCTGCCCAGAACGGAAGATTTTGCATAAGTACAGCTGAAAGATCGCCATAATACGATTCGTTGCTGAACTCGTTAACATAATGACTTCCTCCTAAAGCCAATGCTTTTCCTTTAAATAGATTATTGTTAGGAAGCAGCGAACCATATATGGCGATAATGTCTTTTCCGCCCCGGAAATGACATTCTTCAAGGGCTTCTTTGCTTACCGGAATGAATTTACTTTTGTCGCAGGTAGTTCCGGATGATTTGGCGAACCATTTGATTTCTGACGGCCATAAAATACTCTGTTCGCATTTTCGAAGGCGGTTTACTGATTCTTTCAGTTGTTCATAATCCTGAAGCGGTATTCTTGACTGAAAATCGTCAAGGGAAGAAATGGAATCGAAATCATATTTTTTTCCGATTTCAGTATCTTTTGCTTTCCTGAGAAGTTTTGATAATGTTTCAAGCTGGACATCAACAGGGTACTTGCGAAACAAATCAATCTGTGATATCCGCTTAATATTTATCCAGCTTACGATAGAATTTATGAGGGGCATAATGGAATCTTCAAATTCTTTTCAATATTACCTAAAATTTCTTTTTATTCGTGAATTTGAATTCTACTTTTGATGAAAAAACAAATGAATCATGAATTTTATAGATATTATTTTAGTAATTCCTCTGCTCTGGTTTGGATATAAGGGATTTACCAAAGGATTTATCATTGAGGTTGCCTCCCTGGCTGCATTAATGCTGGGTATATATGGGGGGATTAAGTTTTCAGGATGGGTTTCCGGGTATTTGTCACGATGGTTTGAAATAAAATCGGAATATTTGCCATTAATTTCTTTTTCAGTAACTTTTCTTTTAATTATGCTAATTGTTTTTCTTGTTGCCCGTGGGGTAGATAAGCTTGTGAAATCGGCTTCGCTGAGCTTGCCAAACCGGTTAGCCGGAGCTGTGTTAGGAGCGGCAAAAACCTTTATTATTATGGGAATTGTTCTTTTGCTGCTAAATAAATATGACAGAGGCGGCGAGTTTATAAAACAGGAGATTCGCGACAAATCTCTTCTTTATAATCCAATGACTGAACTTGTAGTAAAAATTTATCCATCTGTCAGCGAAACACTCGGGGAAGTACTTGCCGTTGAAAACAAATAGCAAAATAGAAATAAAGTCAAAAGTTATTAGTTAATGGTAAAAAATCTTGAATTCTAATTCGTAAATCCTGAATAAAGTGATAGGTTACTCCGGTTTGTTTCTTGCTTCGTTTCTTGCTGCTACAATAATTCCTTTCAGTTCCGATGCGTTGGTTGTGACAATGGTAGCATCCGGATTCGATCCTTTCTGGACAATAACCATTGCAACCATTGGCAATACGCTGGGGGGTATGTCGAGTTATGGAGTCGGGTGGCTGGGAAAATGGGAATGGATTGAAAAATATTTCAGAATTCCGAAACCGAAAATTGAGAAAATAAGGGAAAGGGTTAGAAAATATACAGGACTGGCAGCTTTTCTTACCTGGTTGCCCGGGGTGGGAGATGCCATAGCAGTTACACTGGGCCTTTTAAAAATAAATACCTGGAGAGTTTTAATCTTTATGACTGCAGGGAAACTGGCAAGATATATTGTGCTGGTTTATCTTTGGGATTTAATCTTTTAATTTCTTTTGGTAGTTTTGCAAAAAAATAAATAATGGAAACAGTATTAAGCGGTATACGGTCGACCGGTAATCTTCATCTGGGAAATTATTTCGGAGCCATGCGAAATTTCGTTAAAATGCAGGAAGAAAATAATTGCTTTTTCTTTATTGCCGATTACCATTCTTTAACCACTCACCCAACTCCCGAGGATTTATTCGGAAGCACAAAACAGGTACTGGTCGAATATCTTGCCGCCGGGATAGATCCTGAAAAATGTACATTATACCGTCAATCGGATATTCCTGAAATTCCAGAACTGTACTTGTTGTTAAATATGAACTCATACCTGGGAGAACTGGAGCGTTGCACTACTTTTAAGGAAAAAGCCCGCAAACAACCAAACAATGTAAATTCAGGACTACTTACTTACCCTGTATTAATGGCAGCCGATATTTTGATTCACAGGGCAGTGAAGGTGCCTGTTGGAAAAGATCAGGAGCAGCACCTGGAAATGACCCGGAATTTTGCTGCGCGTTTTAACAGAGTGTACAAAGTAGATTATTTTCCGGAACCTACAGCCTATAATTTTGGTGAACAATTGGTGAAAATACCGGGCCTTGACGGTTCAGGAAAAATGGGAAAATCGGAGGGCAATGCCATTAACCTGGCCGATGAACCTGAAGTAATTCGTAAAAAAGTTATGCGTGCGGTTACCGATTCAGGTCCTGTTGACGGTCAGGAAATGAGCGAACCTATTAAAAACCTTTTTACACTGCTTAAAGTAGTCTCAGCAGAAGATACTGTAAGCCAGTTTATGGAGACATATAATAAAGGAACTATCCGTTATGGAGATTTAAAAAAACAACTGGCAGAAGATATAATTAATTTTACTACACCTATCCGTGAAAAGATAATTGAACTTCAGCAGAACAACGATTACTTAAGAAAAATAATGGAAAAAGGCGCCGAAAAGGCACGGGTCAGTGCTACAAAAACCATTAAAGAAGTAAGAGAAATTATCGGGTTCAGGAAGTTCTGATTCTATTAGATTTTTATATAATTTCAGCTTTTATTAAAGTTTATCATTTAATTTCTTACCTGAATAGGAATATTAACCATAATATTCATTTTTACAGCAGTATTATTCTGAACAGATGGAATAAATTTCGCTTTCTTAATTAATTCCACAACCGCTTCGTCGATACCAAAACCTACTTTTTTCAAAGCCAGTACATTAATGGCCGAACTATCGGGTAAAACATCAAGACTGATAGTCATTTCGTCCATAACCAGCTTCCCTTTGGTGGCTTCGGGCCATTTAATATTCTGGTAGATATACTGAACCAAAGCCTGGTCGCCACCGGGATATTGTGCTTCCTGGTTTACTTTTACCTGTTGGTTGACCTGGGAAAATGAAAATGTTGTGAAAAAAATCAGTACAAAAAAAAGAATGTTAGTTTTCATTGGACAGTAAAATTTGAAAGTGAAATCACATTTTTTGTGCTATAAAAATAATAATAATTCATACGTTATCAGCATTTTTAGGATAAAATCTCTTAAAATGAAAAAACAATAATTGTGCTGAAATCCACGCTCCAAAAGCAAAACTAAAACGGTTTACGGTGTTAAGAATCACACTTTTGTATTAGTCAATCAAAAGACAGGTTTAATAAACAACTTTTTACCATTTGCCAAAAAAATGCGAAGAGCATATTTATTGATTGTAAATTTGTACCAGTTAAACATAGTTTAACGGTTTTCATAGTTTGTTAGTTGTTTGGGTTAATGAAAGACGGTTTCCTCCCCGGAATCCGTCTTTCTGTTTTATGTAAAGTATTCGTATTCATAAGTGGTTTTGGAGGTAAGATCATCCTCTTCTACTAAAATATCAGACTCATCATAAGTATAGCTTTTACTGTAGTCGACAACTCCCATGGCATTTACTTTCTGCTCGTTAACAATCAATCCTTTTTCGTTGTATTCCATTTTATACAATGTATGATCACCATATTGCTGTTCTGTATTTTTACCATTTTCATCATATTTATATAAGGCCCAGTCGATGGTTTCGCCTTCATTATTCAGGATAATTCTTTTTACCAGGTCGTTTTTCTCATTATAAATAAAATGTGTTTCGCTGACTTTTATCTCACCCTGAAATGAAATTTCTTTTAAAATATCTTTGTTTTCGTTATATTCAAATTGATGTTGTTCAATAATATTTTCGTCTTCATCGTATGAAATCCGTTGAATAATATTTCCTTTTTCGTCCAGTAAAATCTTTTCCATACTCTCAAATTCTCCTTCCTCACTTTCCTCTGTTATGGTAATAGCTTTATCATTCTCTTCACGCAGGTATAATTTTATGGTTTTTGAGGAATCTCCATAGGTAATAATTGTTTGAAGAGGTTTCCCGTCCTCATCTCTTTCAATATTTGTCCGGTCGGTTTCTTCGTTGTCCTCGCCTATATTTATTTCTTCAATCAAAAGACTTTTTTCATTATAACGACTCAACGTTTTTGTTTCAAGCATTTCGGGTCCAACATAAAGATCTCTTCTGATTTCATTTCCGTTTTCATCGAATTCAATGAATGATTTGAGATAGGTTTCATCTCCTTCGTTAACCCAGGATTTAATACTTTTAATTTTTTTCATATGATGTCTCTAAATGAAGTAAGTTATTACGATAATCGATTATTGCACGATGTTCAATCAGGAAATTTCCTCCCAGTAATCCTAGTATATTTTTAGTTGAGAATTGTGAATATAATTGTTTTATATGAGTAAGATCAATCAGTACTGCCTGAGATAATTCAAAGCGAAAGCGTCCCAGGTAGAGTTTATGTATTTTAACAGGTTGGGCATTTAACGATTCGCTTGTAACACCCGACGATTGTATTTCTTTTTTATATTTTATATTTTTGGAAAAGGGCAGGCAGGTTTCTTTATCGAAGGCAGAAACTGAAGCGCCGGTATCAATAATCAGGTAACCCTGAACTGATGAGTTAAACCGTGATTTTATAAGAAGGTGGTTCCCTCCCCCTTCAACTTTCACTATATATATAGGTATGGAAATCGTCATGATAAAATAATTGTAAATATAGAACTCTTAATGCAAACATGTATAAAGCAAATAACATAGAATTCTTAAACTACCATAAAAAATTCTTACTTTTGCAAAAAAAATAAAATTATGAGCGAAATAATGTCTGAAACAATGACCTATAAGGTGAAAGATATCTCATTAGCGGAATGGGGTAGAAAAGAAATTCTTTTAGCAGAAACCGAAATGCCCGGTTTAATGTCCCTGCGTAAAAAATACGGACAGTCGAAACCGCTGAAAGGGACCCGTATAATGGGTTCATTACACATGACAATCCAAACAGCTGTATTAATTGAAACTCTTGTAGAGTTAGGTGCCGATGTTCGCTGGGCCAGTTGTAATATTTTTTCGACCCAGGATCATGCTGCTGCGGCTATTGCTGCTGCCGGAACCCCTGTGTTTGCCTGGAAAGGCGAATCTCTTGAAGAATATTGGTGGTGTACCGAACAGGCTCTTTCATTTCCCAATGGGCAGGGACCTACCACAATTGTAGATGATGGCGGAGACGCTACTTTATTAATTCATTGGGGCGTAAAAGCAGAAAAAGAGGCAAAATTTCTTGATATTCCTTCAGGATCACAGGAAGAAAAAATAATTAAGAATTTATTAAAAAAGACTCTTTCGTCCGAACCAAAGAAATGGAATACAATTGCTAAAGAGATAAAGGGAGTTTCAGAAGAAACCACAACAGGCGTTCATCGTCTGTATCAAATGTTTGAGAAAGGAGAATTGTTGTTTCCCGCTATCAATGTAAATGATTCCGTTACCAAATCGAAATTCGACAATTTATATGGATGTCGTGAATCTTTGGCTGATGGAATTAAACGTGCTACCGATATAATGATTGCCGGCAAAGTAGTGGTTGTTTGTGGTTATGGCGATGTGGGTAAGGGTTGTGCAAAATCGATGAGAAGTTATGGCGCCCGTGTAATTGTTACGGAAATTGACCCCATTTGTGCTTTACAGGCTGCTATGGAAGGATTTGAAGTAACTACCTTAGAGGATGCGCTTCCGGAAGGAAACATCTTTGTTACTACTACGGGCAACAAAGATATTATTAAATCGACCGATATGCAGAAAATGAAAAATGAAGCAATTGTTTGTAATATCGGACATTTTGATAACGAAATACAGGTTGTTCAACTGGAAGCCATTCCCGGAATCAAAAAGATTAACATTAAGCCACAGGTTGACCAGTATGTGTTTCCCGACGGTCATTCAATACTTTTGTTGGCGGAAGGCCGTCTTGTAAATTTAGGTTGTGCTACCGGACATCCGTCATTTGTTATGAGTAATTCATTTACAAATCAGACCCTGGCACAGATCGATCTTTATCAGAAGAAATACGAAATAGGGGTGTATCGTTTACCTAAATACCTGGATGAAGAGGTAGCCCGCTTACATCTTGCTCACATTGGTGTAAAGCTCACAAAACTTACAAAAGATCAGGCCGATTATATTGGTGTACCTGTTGAAGGGCCTTATAAACCCGAACATTACAGATATTAAAAAATTAACAGTTATAGTAAAAATGCGGATATTTAATATGTTCGCATTTTTTTATGTTAATTTGTTACCTGCAAAGTGTTATTCTGATCGAAACTGGCACTGTAAGAAGTGAGAGCCCGTTCGGCAGGACCGGATTGTACCGATCCGTCAATAAGGGAGAATTTTGAATTACAGCACGGGCACCTTAAGAATAAGGAATTAGAAGTGTCGGGCAACACAGCACAACGTTCAGATGGCTTATAAGTACAGCAACGATCGTATGCAGTAAATTCTGTTTGGGAGTTACGGTAAATTACAATTCCTGAAACGCCTCCTGTAACAAAGACATAATTGCCTATTGTTTGCAGGGTAGCAAATTCGGGGTCGCTTAGAAAAATAGTAAAGTTTACATAAACATTGGGAACCAAATCTTCTTTTTTTCGACAACCGTCGGAGATGAGTACAAATGTAAGAGCTAATAAAAAAAGATGTATTTTTGAAATGGACATTTCCTGAAATTATGAGGATTCATGCAAAGATAAGCAATTTTATACTAATCACGGTTACTACTATATGCGTACTGAATTTCACTGCTTTTGATGTATCAGCCCAGCGATATTCCATCGATAAGGCTCCTGAAAAAAAGTTACAATGGAACATTCATTTAAAAGGCCTTTTTAAAAAGAATGAAGCTAAAAAAACAGAAAGAAAAAACAGAAAAGAAGAAAAGAAAAAAGGATATAATGAAATAAAAACTTTTAAAAAAAACTGGAAACATATTGACCATCCTAAAGAAATGAGTTCAAAAAGAAAGGTTGTTAAAAGAATGAGAAAAGACCTGAAATTTGCAAAACGGGTCAATCACAATAAACATAAAGAAGGAGCAGTGAAGCGATTGTCGAGAAAAAAGATTAAATTGCCTAAAATTTCTTTATCAAAAATACATTGGCCATGGACGAAAAAATCTTTGGAAGATTAATCCCTGTTGTTATTGCAATTGTTGTTTTGATTGTTCAGTATGTGATTAAGAATCAGAAAAAAAAGAATATTACAAATGCAACAATTCCGGTTCCGCAGGCAAAAGAAACCCTGCCTCAGGCCGAAATTAATAAACAAAAACAAACAGATCAGGATAGAATTGAAAATGATAGTTTGAAAACCCTGGTTTCAAAAGCTCATAACATTACATATGATTCCAAAAGCAACAATAAAAAACCTGCCTTTACTGCCATGCAGAAAAATATTAAACCATCCATAAATAGAACGATACAAGTTATAAATAACGAAAAAAACGATCTGACGTTAACAGGAGAAGAGTTACAAAAGGCGATTATTTATTCAGAAATATTAAATCCCAAATATTTTTAAATATAAATTCAAGGGGTAATTTATAATCATTCCAGATAAAATTATTCAGGCACCTTTCGGAAACTTTAACAAGCAGTTGGGAAAATAAAATCTACCATTGGGAAACTCTGAATTGCACATTTGGTAGTAATTTTAATAATTTAGTAAAAAAAGTTTGGAAAATTAAATTTTCATTATTTAAATTTACGATTCTGTTAAAAAGTGTTAAGTATAAAAATTGAGTTAATTAATGAAATAATAATCAAGCGATTATGTTACGAAAGATAATATTCGTTTTTGTTGCAGCAATGATTTCATCAGGTGCATTTGCACAATCAGGAACATTGCAGGGAAAAGTTTTGGATGCTACAACCGGCGAAGCAATCGCATTTGCTAATGTCAGTATCGAATCTAATGGCCAGATAATTACCGGGGGTATGACTGACTTTGATGGCAAATTTGTTATCAAGCCAATACCTGCTGGAACATATGATGTAAAAGCATCCTATGTGGGTTATCATCCTTTACAATACAAAGGAATGAAGATCATGTCCGGTAAAATAACTTTCCAGGATTTTAGAATCACTGCTTCTGTTCAGCAGTTGAACGAAGTGGAAGTGAAAGAATACAAAGTTCCTTTAATCAGCAAGGACCAGACGCAGGCCGGAGGTTCTGTAACTTCAGAAGAAATTTCTAAGATGCCCGGTCGTTCTGCCGAAGCAGTTGCAACAACCGTTGGAGGAGTTTACTCCGATAGAGGAAGTTCAGGTTCTTTAAGTGTTCGTGGCGCCCGTTCCGAGGCAACTGTATATTATATAGATGGTGTTAAAGTTATTTCCAATAGTTCTACCGCTTTACCAAAATCCGCTACCGGTCAGGTTGATGTAATAACCGGCGGTATCCCGGCTAAATATGGTGATGTTACCGGTGGTATTATCAGTATTACAACCAAAGAGCCTGCCCGCGAAACATATGGGGCAGTTGAATTGGTTACCTCTAAGTTTTTAGATCCTTACAATTATAATCTTGCTGAATTAATGGTAACCGGGCCACTTTTTTCAAAGAAAACGGTAGATTCTTATGATTCAACTAAAATAAAGAAGGATGTTATTGCAGGTTACTTTATCTCTGCCAGCTATAATTATATTAAAGATGATGCTCCTTCAGTAATTGGTTGGAAAAAAGCTAAAGATGGGGTTTCAGATGAACTTCTCCAGAATCCTTATAAGCCATTTGTGCCATCTTCTTCAGATGATGCATTTCAATCTATTTTAAATGGAGTATATCTAAATGCCGATAACTTCGAAACTGTAAAAGCGAGAGATAACGCTCAATCATCACAAATGATGGTTACCGGAAAAATTGATGTCAAGCCATCCCGTAATGTAAATCTTACTTTTGGTGCAACAGTGGATTATAATAAATCAAAAAGATTCACTTATGCCAATTCATTGTTTAATTCAAATCACAATGGAGAAGATATTCAAAATACCGTCAGAGGTTATGTCAGGTTAACTCAGAAATTTCAAAGTAGTAATGAAAAAGAAAATGCCACTGCGTTAATTAAAAATGCATACTATCAGTTACAGGTAGATTATTCCAAATATAATTTTATTATACAGGATCCTAATAATAAAGATGATTTCTTTAAATATGGATATGTCGGAAAATTTACTACTACACGGGAAAAAACATATAAATTTACAAAAGACATACCCGGCTTTGAAACGGGCGTTTATGAACAAGACCAGACACAAGATCTTTTTTACGCTTTTGAAGCAGCAGACCTAAATCCTGATCTTACTGCCTATACCAGCAATTTCTATAGTTTATATCCTGTTAGCAGTGGTATTTATTCCAGCAAAGAAGTAGTTCAGGCTGCCGGCGGATTGCTAAACGGCGAGAACCCGGATCATATATTTGAAAAACCGGGAAGTGCTTCGGAATTTTTTAACAGTCCTGGTTCAGCTTATGAATATTTTTCAAAAGCAGATAACAGCCAATTCAGACTTTCTGCTTCAGGATCAGCCGATGTAAAAGATCATGAAATTTCGCTCGGTTTTGAATTTGAACAACGTAACGACAATTATTTTTCCATAACTCCTATGAATTTATGGACTTTAGGACGCCAGTATACAAATTATCATATTAATGAATTAGATAAAGAACATCCACATTATGTTTATGATGCCAATGGTGTTTTTCAGGATACTATTTGGTATGACCAACTTTATAATGGCGGAAGCCAATTTCAATTCGATAAAAAATTAAGAGAAAAATTAGGAATGCCTGTTGACGGAACCAACTGGATAGATTTTGACTCGTATGATTTATCTATATATTCAATTGACTTCTTTAGCGCTGATGAATTGATAGCCTCTGGCAATAATGTAGTAACTTATTACGGTTATGATCATCATGGAAAGAAACTAACCCATAAACCAAGTTTAAACGATTTTATTTCGGCAAAAGACGATGAGGGAAATTTTACCAGAGAAATACCTTCGTTTCAACCTATCTATGGAGCTGCTTATATTCAGGATAAATTTGCTTTTAACGACCTCGTTTTTAATGTCGGTATTCGTGTTGACAGGTATGATGCAAACCAGATGGTATTAAAAGATCCATATTGTTTGTATGAAACAAAATCTTTAAGCCAGGTTCCCGGTTCGCTTAATCAAAATGGATATCATCCCGGAAATATTCCTCAAGATGCAGTGGTTTATGCTGATAATACAAGTCTCAGTTTAGCATCGAGAATAACAGGGTATAGAGTAGGGAATTCTGTTACAGATGCAAAGTGGTACGATGCTAATGGAACTCAAATAAATGATCCTAAACTACTAGAATCAGCCGGAAACATGAATCCAATTATTGAAGAAACCGGGTTAAATGCTATTGCCAAACAAGAACTCAGTATTAATGGATTTAAAGATTATGAACCCCAGATTAACGTAATGCCTCGTATTGCTTTTTCATTTCCTATTTCCGACGTTGCATTGTTCTTTGCTCATTATGACATATTAACCAAACGTCCTACGGACAATACCGAACGCTTAAGCCCGATTGATTATATGTTCTTACAGACAAAAGCGAATAATGCAATAAATAATCCCGATTTAAAAACAGAAAGAACAGTTGATTATGAACTTGGTTTCCAGCAGAAATTAAGCAATACTTCATCCTTAAAACTTTCAGCTTTTTACCGTGAAATGAAAGATATGATCCAGGTTCAATATATATATGGAGCATACCCCTCCCAGTACATGACTTATGCGAATATTGACTTTGGAACTATCAAAGGATTAACCTTGGCTTATGATCTTCGTCGAACCGGAAATGTTACTTTCCGTGCCAGCTATACTTTACAGTTTGCCAACGGAACGGGTTCCAATGTTGAAACCAGTAAGGCTCTTATTCAAACAGGCCAGCCCAATTTAAGAACCACTATTCCTCTTGATTACGATCAGCGCCATGCCTTGGTTGGTAATATCGACTACAGATTTGCCAGTGGCCGGGCATATACTGGTCCTAAAATAGCAGGTAAAGATATTTTACAAAACACAGGAGCGAACCTTACTTTAAATTATGGATCCGGTTCACCTTATAGCAAAAGAAATTTATATGATAGTAAATTGATAGGCTCAATTAATGGATCACGTAAGCCATCTCGCTTTACTGTAAACCTCCGAGTAGATCGTGATATTGAATTAAAGTATGGTAAAGGTGAAGGCGAGAACAAGAAAACAGCTAACCTGAATGTATATTTAGAAATAAGTAACCTCTTTAATAACAAAGGAGTTATATCTGTATATAGTGAGACTGGAAATCCCGATGACGATGGCTATTTGTCAAATTCAAAGAACCAGGTTTTTATAAATGCTCAAAACGATCCCGAAGCTTTCAGGAATTATTACAGCATGTACGCTAATTACCCCTATAATTATGTCTATGCAAGAACGATTCATTTGGGCTTGCAATTAAGTTTTTAATAATAAAATAAATGAAAAGATATATGAAAACCAGGCAAATGAAACAATTTTTGGCAGCAGTTGCATTAACAGGCTTGCTAATCCAACCTGGATTTGCCAAAAAATTAATAACTGAGAAAAGAGGTAACGCCGGTGAAAATCACGACAAATCTGTTACTGCTGCATGTACAATGCCGGTTGCTTCAACCGAACTTGCACTTAACAATGTCAGAGCATTAATTCATACAGGAGGTGATATGTGGTGGGATTTAATCACTAATCCACGCTATGAGGTACCTAAAGGAAGTGGACATATGTCGCTATTTGCTTCTGTTATTTGGATTGGAGGAACGGATGTAAACGGACAATTAAGAGTTACCGGAGGACGTTACAGAAATTATGGTACCGATTACTTTACAGGGCCTTTAAAGAAGTATGGAAGCGGTATGGGAACCACAACATCTGACGTTTGTTTAGAATATGACAAACATTTTGTGGTAACTAAAAATGAAGTTTCCGAATTCAAGGCTTGGTTCCAGGCAAAAAAAGATGGTAATACCGAATTGTTAAATTCACAGTTTAAAGATTATTCAGTACCCAGAAGTATAATTAACTGGCCCGGAAATAATACGTTACCTGACTATGAGCCAACCCTGGCTCCTTTCTGGGACGAAAATATGGATGGTTACTATAACCCCGATGATGGCGACTATCCCCGCTACGATCTTAATAAAACACAAGCTTGTAATACTGTAAGAAGAGAACCAACATTGTACGGCGACCAAACCTTATGGTGGGTATATAATGACCGTGGTAATATTCATACAGAATCCAAAGGAGCTTCCATTGGCATGGAAATTAAAGCACAGGCATTTGCTTTTGCAACAAATGACGAATTAAATAACATGACTTTTGGAAATTACCAATTGATTAATCGTTCTTCTTATACACTTGAAAATTGTTATTTTGGAATTTTTATTGATGCTGACCTTGGAGATGAAACAGATGATTATGTTGGATCGGATGTTAAAAGAGGATTGGGATATTGTTACAACGGTGACGAAATGGATGGAGATGGAAACGGAAAAACTTATGGGGCTCAACCACCTGCCATTGGAGTTGACTTTTTCGAAGGGCCCTTTATGGATCCTTTAGTAAACACTTCAGGTGATACGGTTGACAGACCTACCAGTTGGGAAAATGGGCAGATAAACTGCTCTTTAGACTTTGCTAATGGAAGTGTCAATGGATTGAATTTTGGCGATGGTATTGGTGGAAATGAGCGCTGGGGAATGCGTCGTTTTTTATATTTTAATAATTCCTCTGGTCAAATGGGCGATCCTGAAACAGCAGTTGAATATTACTATTATTTGCGTGGATTTTGGAAAGACGGAACCCGTATGACTTATGGTGGAACCGGACACTTATCGAGTAACATTAATGCTGATTTTATGTTTCCTGATGATACAGATCCTTGTGGCTGGGGTACTGGCGGGCAATCTCAACCGGTATGGAATGAAGTAACGGCAGGTAACTTAGGGGGCGACAGAAGATTTGTACATTCGGCAGGTCCATTTACTTTAGCTCCTGGAGCAACAAATGATATTACTATTGGTATGGTCTGGGCAAGAGCAACTTCAGGAGGGGCATGGGCTTCTGTTGGAGAAGTACGGAGAGCCGATGATAAAGCCCAGCGTTTATTCGAAGTTTGTTTCAAAATAGTTGACGGGCCTAATGCACCTGAGCTTAATATAATTGAACTCGACAGGCAGTTTTTATTCCATATCTATAACATCAAAGGATCGAATAATTATTTGAATACTCCTGAAGATTATTCTGAAGTCGATCCATTTATTGCCTGTCCAACAGGAGATCCAGGATGTGATAATAAATTCACATTCCAGGGTTACCAGGTATTCCAGTTAAAAGATGAAAGTTCATCAGTAAATGACATTGGAAACCTTGATAAAGCAAGAATTGTATTCCAGTGCGATAAACTGGACACTATAAAACGCATTATTAACTTTGAATACGATAATCAACTGGGATTTTCAGTACCCAAAGAAAAAGTTGTTGGAGCCAATATCGGTATTCAGCATTCGTTTACTTTAACTGATGATGCATTCGCTACAGGCGACAAGCGATTAGTTAATCATAAAACCTATTATTATGTTGCTATAGCTTATGGATATAATAATTATAAAACTTATAACCCTACCGATCCTAATTCATTGGATGGACAGAAGATGCCATATTTACCAAGCCGGACAGGTTACGGAAAAGCAATTAAAACATATTCTGCAATTCCTCATATCAGCGATCCTGCGAATAATGGAACGATCTTAAATTCCCAGTTTGGAGATGGACCCAAAATTACCCAGTATGAAGGCCATGGTAATGGAATCAATGAGTTAAAATTAACCCAGAGTACAATAAATAGAATTATGCAGGGACCACCTTGGAAAACCGATTCTGTTGAATACGATAAAGGAATGGGGCCGATTCAGGTAAAAGTAATAGATCCTTTGAACATTGTAGAGAAAGACTTTGAACTCAGATTTATTCCTGGTACTGCTACAGTAAATACAACAACTTCCGGTGGAACAGTTACTGGTGGATATTATATAACGAATTCAAAATGGAAATTATATCCGGTTCCTTGTACAGACTCTTTGGATACTATTTTTTCGGAGTCATGGATTACTGATCTAAATGAACAGATTATTACAAAATGGGGAATCTCAATAACGATTAAACAGATACCCTGGCCGGGAAAAGACGATCCTAACACTTTACAAAACGGATATATTAATTCATCTGTTGAATGGGAAAACCCAAACAATGCCTGGCTGGAGCTTCAAAGAGATGTTGATGGTTGTGGCTGGCCTAACTGGATACGGTGCGGAAACACAACCGATCCTAACCAATCTTCATGTAATGATTATAATGGTGGTGCCAAAGATAAGGACCAGTTTTTTGAAAAAGTGGTTAGTGGAACTTGGTCACCCTATGCTTTTGCCATGGAAGATAATTCTAATGGTCCAATAGGTAATGGAGTTTCATTCAGACTTGCTCATCAGTCAATTGCATTTAATGAAAAGCGACTTTCAAGTGTTCAGATTGTTATTACTAAAGACAAGTCTAAATGGACACGTTGTCCGGTTGTTGAAACATGTGAGTATGATATTGTTAACGCATTTAAGCCTGGTCTAAGTCAGGGAAATCAATATAAATTTGGTATACGTAAACATGCTTCTGTTGATAAAAACGGGGACTCTACCAATGTATTATTGGGCGATACAACAAATGCCAATTATTCAAATTTTATTTCTGCAAGAGGTATGGGATGGTTTCCTGGTTATGCTATTGATGTTGAAACCGGAGAACGTTTAAATATGTGTTTTGGAGAAGATTCTCATTATCCTGGCGAAAACGGAGCTGATATGATGTGGAACCCTACCAGTAATTATGCTTCACCTTTGTGGTATTTGTCCGGAGGTACTTCAGGAGATCTTTATCTTGGCGGAAAACATTTTATTTACGTATGGGGCCATAATAAACTTGGTCAAGCCGCTTATAATATGCCAGCTTATGATTACGGTAAATACCTTTATCAAAAGTTAAGTGTTATAGTTAATGAAGGCCCAAGTTCATCAACCGGGGGTATTGCAAAACGTAATCTTTGGCAAAACGCAATGTGGTGTTCTGTTCCAATGCTTTCTGCATATTTCCCTACTCAGGCTAATCCAACCGATCCTTATTATTTTATAGCAAGCGATATTACTTACCGCATAAGTATCGCTAACCCTTATCAAAAGTCTATATTAAATCAACCGGATTCACTTTCTTTAAATAATAATTTACCTTACTATTTTTTCAGTACAAAGGATTTAGTTCCGGTTAAAAATGATAATCCTACCGCAAAGGAAGCATTAGACCTGATAAAAGTTGTACCTAACCCATATTATGGCTATAGTGCATATGAAAAATCCCAGTTGGATTATAAAATTAAATTCACAAACCTTCCACAACAGTGTACAATTAGTATATATACTGTAAATGGAACACTTATCCGTAGGTTTAAGAAAGATAGTCCACTCTCTTACCAGGACTGGGATTTGAAGAACGAATATGGAATTGTAATTGCCAGTGGTCTTTACATTATTCATATTGATGCTCCCGGAATTGGTGAAAAGATTCTGAAATGGTTTGGAGCATTACGCCCCATTGACTTGAATAATTTCTAAAATTGAATTAGAACATAATAAGATCGAAATATGAAAAGAAGAGCAATATCAATCACAATACTGGCAATTTCAGCAATGATGGTATTTTCTATATCCGGTTTTGCCGGTAACGAACAACGGGCAGGACAAGCCGGTGCAGGCGAATTGCTGATTAATCCATGGGCGCGTAGCTCGGGTTGGGGAGGTGCAAATACTGCTAGCGTAAGAGGGCTTGAAGCGCTAAACCTGAATATTGCCGGAACGGCATTTACCAAAAGAACAGAACTTATTTTCAGCCATACAAATTGGCTGGTGGGTACTGATATTAACATATATGCCGGAGGATTATCCCAGAAAGTTGGTGAAAGCGGAGTTTTAACACTTGCCTTAATGAGCATGGATTTTGGCGATATTGATATTACAACAGTAGATGTGCCTGAAGGTGGAATAGGAACCTTTCATCCTAATTTTACTAATATTTCATTAGCCTATGCTAAAGAATTTTCTAATAGTATTTATGGAGGATTGGTTTTTAAAGTAATAAATGAAAAAATTTCTGATGTTTCGGCATCCGGCGTTTGCTTTGATGCAGGTATTCAGTATTTAACCGGAATCGGAAAAAATAAGCTCGGTAAGAAAATCCGTGATAACCTTCACTTTGGTATAGCCATGAAAAATGTTGGTCCTACCATGCGTTTCAGGGGCGATGGGTTATCCTTCAGGGGAACAGTTCCTCCCAATGACGTAATCATGACCGTTGAGCAACGTTCTGCCGATTTTGAACTTCCTTCATTAATTACCATTGGAGGAACATATGATTTCCATCTCGCACAAAAGGTTGATACAGTAGCCGATAAAATTAAAAGCGATCACAGGGTTAGTTTTGCCGCTAACTTTACTTCTAATTCCTTTACAAAAGACCAGTTTCATTTTGGGCTGGAATATTCTTTTAAAGAAATAATTATGTTACGTGGCGGGTATGTACACGAAAAAGGAATTCGCGATTATGATACGCGTACAACTGCTTTCACAGGCCCTACTGCCGGTGTTTCAATTCAGATTCCATTAAATAAAGAAAAAGGTTCAACATTTTCAATTGATTATTCATATCGTGCAACAAACCCGTTTGCCGGAGTTCATTCTTTAGGCGCAAAAATTACATTGTAATTAAAATATTATTATCTTTGTAGTCAAAGAGTCCCGAAATTTTCGGGATTCTTTTTGTATTTAAAAGGAGGAAAGCTATGACTAAATTATCTTACCTTACCGAAGAAGGCTATCGAAAATTAAAAGAAGAATTAGATCAGCTAAAAACAGTTGAACGACCAGCTATTTCAAATATGATAGCAGAAGCCAGAGACAAAGGTGATTTGTCTGAAAATGCTGAATATGATGCGGCTAAAGAAGCTCAGGGTATGCTGGAATTAAAAATTCAGAAGCTCGAAGAAATATTGTCTAATAGCCGGATATTAGATGAATCAAAAATTGATAAATCAAAAGTTCAGATTCTTTCAAAAGTTAAAATTAAGAATGTAGCTAATAAAGCGATACAGGTTTACACTTTGGTTGCAGAAACAGAGGCTAATCTGAAAGAAGGAAAAATTTCGATCAATACACCCATTGCAAAAGGTCTGTTAGGGAAAAAAGTAGGCGAAATAGTTGAAATACATGTCCCTAACGGAAAAATGTCATTTGAGATAGTTGAAATTTCGCGATAACCTATGGCCAGTCTCTTTTCACGAATTGTTTCGGGTGAAATACCCTGTTATAAAATAGCTGAAACATCTGATTTTCTTGCTTTTTTAGATGTATTCCCTTTGGCAAAAGGACATACTTTGGTAATTCCGAAAAAAGAAATCGATTATATTTTTCAGATGGAAGATAACGAACTTTCGGGATTTACTCTTTTTGCCAAAAGAGTGGCAAAAGCAATTGAAAAATCGGTACCTTGTAAAAGAATCGGAATGGCAGTAATCGGGCTGGAAGTTCCCCATGCACATATTCATCTGGTTCCGATTAACCATGTTTCAGATATAGACTTTTCCAAACCCAAACTCAATCTTCCGAAAGAAGAAATGGAAGAAATTGCCGAGTTAATCCGAAAAAATTTCGAGTAAGTTATTTTATTCTTCCCGGATTTTTACTGATAAATTCTTTCCAGCTTTTTGCTGTTTTCACGTTGTTGTCTACAGGTGTCTGAAAGTGATGACAAATGGCTGCGGCCAATCCATCAGTTGCATCCAGATGTTTCGGCATTTCAGGAATATGAATTAATTTTTGTAGCATAGCAGCAACCTGTTCTTTAGAAGCATTTCCGTTTCCGGTTATGCTTTGTTTTATTTTTCTCGGAGCATACTCAAAAACCGGTAACTGCCGTGAAATAGCAGCAGCAATGGCGGTTCCCTGCGCCCTTCCAAGTTTCAGCATCGATTGCACATTTTTACCAAAAAAAGGAGCCTCAATGGCTAATTCGTCGGGGTGGTAGGATTCGATAAGACCCAGAATTCTTTCAAAAATATGCTTTAAACGAACAAAATGGTCATCCAATTTGCTTAATTCTATTACACCAATAGCAATGAGAAGCGGTTTTTTATTTTTTATTTCAATAATTCCATATCCCAGTATATTGGTACCCGGGTCTATACCTAAAATAATTTTATCGTTATTCATAACTCTTAAAGATACAAATCTGTATCGTATCAATCAGACTATAATTATTAAAAAAAACAAACATTCGATAAATCAGGCTAATTTACTTTGTATAGTTTGGTTTTTGATAAAATGATTCCTGCTACAATCAGGCATAATCCTATGATAGTAGATGAATGAATGTTTTCGTGCAAAAAAGTAGAAATGAAGAAAATTGAAAGAAAAGGGGAAAGAAAAACAAGAGAACTGATTTTTTCCGGGGAAGATGAATATTGCAGGGCTGCCAGCCATAATATAAAGGTTATACCCATCTCGAAAAACCCAACATAGACTGAGGCAAAAAACGATTTGTCAAAGTGAATCTTAATGGGTTCAACAAAGAACATGTAAATTGAAATATAAACCAGGCCAAAAAAGAAATTCAGAAAAAGTTTCTGTATTTCGGGTCTTTTATCTTTCATATTCATGAGCCAGAATACCGACCAGATAATGGAGCTGCCGGCTGCTAGAAAAACTCCGAAAGGACTGGAAATAGTGAAATTCCATTTTCCCTGGAATGAAATAACAAATACTCCGAGAAATGATATCAGCAGCGCTGCTATGGTTTTCAGAGTGATTCGATGACCCAGAAAAGGCGCAGAAAGAAAAACCAGAACAACTGGCCATGTATAATTCAGGGGCTGGGCAATCTGAGCAGGAAGCAGGCTGTATGCTTTTAATAACACCATATAATATAAAAAAGGATTAAGAAATCCCATGACAGCAGAACTTACCCACTCTTTAAAAGATAAATTAAATGCGGAGAACAATGTTTGTTTAACAAAGAGGAGTATAAGAAGAATTATAAAACTAACAAATGAGCTAATAAAAAGAAGATTAGTATAGGTCATTCCGGCCAGTGCTGTTTTAAAAGCTGTTGCAACAGTAGACCAAAGCAAAACTGCGGAAATTGCCAGTAAATATGCCTTGGTTTGTATTTGCATCGACTAGTTAGGCTTATCGTTTGGCAGGTTGGGAGAATTTTCATCCTGTAATTTATCTCCTCTTAAAAAACGATATCTTTTTCGGGCTTCGTTTACCAATATACTGCCCGGATGGTCTGTTAAAATCAACTGATAATATTCCATCGCTTTTGCAGTATCGGGCAAATATTTTTCGTAAATATTTCCAAGTTTAAAGATGGCATCATCGGCTAAAAGATCATATTTATAATGAGTAGCTACGGTATCAAAGTATGAAGCAGCAGTCTGAAAATCGGATTTCTTAAAATATAATTCTCCCAATTTATAAAAGGCATCATCCAGGATTGAATTTGAACGGTATTTATGTACAATACTATCGAGAATTAAAATGGCCATACTGTCGTTATTTCTGAACGAAAAAAGTTCGGCACGGGAATACATCATTAAGGCCGATCCGGCAGTATCGTCGGCAAGGTTGGTGCTTATTAATAATGAAAGACTGAAAGCATCGTTGGCAATAAGTTTTGAAGTAGAAGCTTTTAAAATATCCAGTTGAGCCTGTGCCCATAAGAAATCTCCGGCATAATAGGCCAGTCTTGCTTTTCTGAATTTTGCTTCATGTCCGATAGGTTCATTTTCATTTGCTTTTTCAACCTGGGCATAATATAAAGTGGCACCCCAGATATCGTTGTTATAAAGGCTGATATCACCAAGTAGTAATTTGCATTCAGCTGTTTGCGAGGGCGTTAACCCTGCCGTGGATAATGCTTTTTCGAGTATATTTTCCGATTCCGATGGCTGGTTTAAGTAAAAAGTCTGAATACTGGCCAGAGATTTTATTAAACTAAATGTTGATTTTGACCATCCCAATTCCTCAAGGGTTGTTTTTATCAGATTTTCAAGATTTATAATATCCGTTTTTTTTATGCCGGGCGACTCAATTATTTTGCAGTAAAGGGCATTCATGTAGTCGCTTTTGGCCTCCATAAACCATGAATTATATTTTCCTTTGTCAATAACATATTGAAATGCTTTCATGGCAATATCATAGTCTTTGTTAATGACAGCCTGCTGGGCAAGGCTCATCAGCCTTGTCCCCTCTTCTTTCAGACGTTTGTCGAGTGCGACCGATTGAATATATGCACTGTTGTAATCTCTGTCCTGCAGATAAAGCCAAATAAGTAATTCTGTAAATATCGTCCGGTCCGGGCTCTTCTGAATGCGCTTTAATAATTGTGACTTGAGTTTGCCGGTAAGATCATTTTCCTTATCAGAATAAACGGTTGCCTGAAGCTGATTTTGAACGGCCTGTAAATAACTGTCATGAAGTTCAAGTACGTTTAAATATTCTTCAATCATTTTATCATACATGCGTTGAACAAGGTATAAATTGGCCAGTTCAAAATGAAAGCCATACATTTCTTTCAGTAATTTTCTTCCTTTTAAATATGTCTGTTCGGCAAATCCAAGTTCTCTTCGTTGTATAAACTGATTGGCTAATGTAATAATCTGATTATTGTCAGGCACAAGCAGTTTTAATGCCTTTTGATATTCTTCGTCTGATTCTTTTAATTTATTCTGAACCTTATAAACATACCCAAGATCAACATAGAAGGTCAAATCATTATCGTTCCGCCTGATTTCTTTCTTTGTTATTTTTTCAGCGTTTTCGAAATCTTTAAGTTCAATAAGACAATTTAAATAATAAGTAAAGTAAATCTTGTTTTTCTGAGTGTTATATAATTCAGAAAAGATAGCGGCGGCTTTATCATACTCTTTATTTGCATAATATCCCTGTGCCAGTTGATTTTGCTCATTGATGTTCTGGGTAAAACCATGAAAACACACGAGTACAAGGATTAATATGGCAATGGTTACCTTCAATTTATAAATATTAAGAATTATGCAAAGGTAGATTCAAAAGTTCATCTTTTTATAATATGAACAGATAAAAAACGATAATCTTTTAAAAATAATGTGTAGAAATTAATTTTTAGTCAGCAAAGAATCAGACGATGGCTTCTCGAAATATACTTTTGAGAGGTCGAAATAATTCTGGCTGTTGGTAATAAACCCTTTTAAATCGCGGCGGATTATATGTTGAAGCTGATAGTTCTGGTTGTAATTAGATAACTGAAGAATAAACCGGGGTGTTTTGCCCTTAAACTGATCAATATTTTTTTCAAGGTATTGTGCAAGATCATCATTGTTTAAATTATAAACCATATCCAGCTCTCCCTTGCTAAGCATAGAAAGTTCTTTCATTACAGAACTGTTAAATGATATAATAACACTGTCTAGATATGGCAGATAGCTACCGGTTTTGTCCTTCTGGTAATAAAGCGCATTTCTTTCAAGAATTAACGGTTCGCCTTCAACAGGAAAATGGCTTACATAAAAGGGCCCGCTTCCTATATAGCTTTTATACTGATAATTTTCGAATGCTTCTTTAGGAATTACCGAAGCAACTGGCGAAGCTAATAAATACAGAAAAAGAGGATTTGGCTTTACAAGCTTGATTACTAATGTGGTGTCGTTTTCTGCAATCAAGCCTGAAACAACAGAATTCTTATTAAAATAATGTCCGGTAGCGCCTTGAATATTATCAACGGTACCGAAAAAGTTTAAATTATACTCGTTCTGTGTAGCTAAAAGCGTGAAAGAATAAACAAAATCAGCAGCAGTTACTTTTCTTCCTTTGCCTTCAGGAAAACACAAATCATCGTGAAAATAAATATTGTTGTTAAGGAAGAAACGATAGACAGTTTCAGACGAATCGATCTTCCAGTGATGCGCTATAGCTGGTTTTACCGATAAATCAAAAGCGTCAAACTTAACCAATCCTTCATAAATCTGAGAAATTATCTGGCCGGAAACCTGATCTTTTATACAATGTGGAAAGAGCGAAGAAAATATATAAGGTTCATTAATTTTTAATGTTCCGCCATATGTATTTGGGTTATTTTTACGTGAAATGGTTGGTTCGCATCCATAAAAAAGAATTAAAATAAGATGGATTAAAACTATGTATTTCATTTATATAAAATGAGTTTTAATAGGATTATATGACAAATTTACATTTAATTTTGGCAAAAAAATTAATCAGATTAATTTTGTTTATGTATATTTGCTGAATGTGAAAAATATTTCATTTGTTTTGATAATTTAAAATTTAAAAGTACATTCGTTGTTTGAATGGTAAAAAAACTACCTATCCAAATGAAAAAATATATAATTACATTGTTGTTTTTTACCCTGTTAGGGATGTGGTCATTTGCCGGCGAAATAGTAGTGGATGGCATTTTTCAGGGTAAAAACCTGTATGTAATGAATCCTTTTGCCTCTTCCGGAGTTGGATTTTGTGTTTATGAAGTAACGATAAATGGAAAAACTTCTACCGACGAAATTAACTCAAGCGCATTTGAAATCGACTTATCCGTTTTTCAATTTAATTTAGGTGATAAAATTACTGTTGTTATCAAACATAAGGACAATTGTGTTCCAAAAGTTTTGAATCCTGAGGTATTAAAGCCAAAAAGTACATTTAATGTGTCATTAATTGAGGTTGGAAAAGACGGAACTTTAAGCTGGACAACTACAGGCGAAGCTGGAAAACTGACTTATATAGCCGAACAATACCGGTGGAATAAATGGGTTAAAGTAGGTGAAACAGAAGGAAAAGGAACACCCTCGTCAAACAGTTATTCATTAAAAGTAACTCCTCATTCGGGAAACAATAAATTCAGGGTAAAACAGGTTGATTATACTAAAAAACCCCGCTATAGTCCCGAAGCTAATTTCAAATCTATGGGTCCTCCCGTTACTATTACATCCAAGAAATTCGAAACTGAAATTACTTTCTCCGGCGAAACCATGTACGAAATTTACGATTACTATGGTAACCTGGCATTAAAAGGAGTAGGAAGCAAAGTTGATATTTCGGGCCTTAAAAAAGGCGATTATTTCATCAATTTTGACAATAACATGGATCAGTTTAAAAAGAAATAATTCTTTTTAAATCCAATTCTCTTTTTCATTTTTTTAATTTACAAACATGTACCTGTGGATGGTTATAATAAAGTCACATAATTTTCACGTGTGTTATTTTCATGGTGTTGCAACATGTCCGTTTGAGCCGTAAATTTAAAAAAAAGAAGATAAGTTAAAACAGATTCAGGATATCTTCCCCAGGTTTTAAGAAATACCCTTTTATTCCTTCTTTTTCAGCTGCCATTACATTATTTTCAAGATCATCAATATAAAGAGTTTCTTTAGGATCTAATCCGGCATCTTTCAAAACAAATTGAAAAATATTTTTATCGGGTTTGGTTAGTCCAAGGTTAAAAGAAAACCATGCCTTTTCAAATAAGAAGTTAAAATCGGGATATCCAAATTTATCTTGTAACTGTGCCCTGTAATGATCGTAATGAATACTATTGGTATTGCTGAGCAAAAAAATCCGGTAATTTGTTTTAAGTTTTTCAAGTATCTGGATTCTTTTTTGAGGCATGTCAAGCAGAAGAGCGTTCCATGCGTCTTCAATTTCTTTATTGGTAAGCGATAAATTTGAGATTCTCCTGATCTCATTATAAAAATTATTATGGGATAGAATTCCTTTCTCCATTTGCAAAAGAATTTCGGAACCCTCAGCCCTGAAAATCACTTCTTCTGTATTTACAAATCCCAGCTTTTTAAAAGCATCAATAGTGAGCCTGAAATCAATATTGATGATTACCCCGCCATAATCGAAAATAATATTTTTAATGCCGTTTAAATCGATCATATCTTCTTATCTTTGAGATGATGCAAAAATATACATTTGTTCTGAAAGAAAATTATTATGCACGTTAATGGAAAAACATTCAGGGCGCTTTGGGCAGATGAAAACCGGAAATCGGTTAATATCATTAATCAGACTAAATTACCTTTTAGTTTTGAAATCGATAACATAGGCACATACGAAGGATTGGTTACCGCAATAAAAGATATGCAACTGCGCGGGGCTCCTTTGATTGGCGTTGCCGGCGCTTATGCCATGTGGCTGGCCTGTATGGAATCACAAAAATCTGAAAACCCTGTTTCTTTTTTAGAGAAGGCTTATGATGATATCAGAACAGCCCGCCCTACAGCCGTTAATCTGGCCTTTGCAGTTTCGCTCATTTACCGAACGATAAAGGAGTCCGACCAATATAAAGAGTGGCCTGAGAGGGCTTTAAAAGCCTGTAATGACTTTTATGAAACCGAAGTCGGAAATTTTATTAAAATCGGAAATTCCGGACTCGAAATAATACAACAAATTGCAGAAAAGAAGAAAGGCGAAAAAATAAATATCCTTACACATTGTAATGCGGGTTGGCTTGCCTGTGGCGATTACGGAACAGCAACGGCCCCCATTTACAGGGCTCACGAAATGGGTCTTCCCATTCATGTCTGGGTCGATGAGACCCGCCCACGGCTGCAGGGAGCAAAATTAACGGCATGGGAACTTTATAATGAAGGCATTTCCTTTACGGTAATTGCAGATAATACAGGCGGCTATTTAATGCAGGAAGGTAAAGTGGATATGGTTATAGTGGGCGCCGACAGGGTTGCACTTAACGGAGATGTAGCCAACAAAGTAGGAACATATCTGAAAGCTTTGGCAGCATTTGATAATAATGTGCCATTTTACGTGGCTATTCCCTCAAGCACTATCGATTTTAAACTGGCCGAAGGCGTTCATCATATTCCGATAGAGATCCGTGAAAATGCAGAAGTATCAGAAATCGATGGAATAAATGATAATAACAAAATAAATACTATTTCCATTATGCCCCCTGGTTATCCCTCTCTGAATTTTGCTTTTGATATAACTCCTGCGAAATTTGTTACAGGACTTATTACTGAAAAGGGGATAATTGAGGCATCGGCAAAAGAAATCAGTAAAATTTTTTCCGAATATGTCAACTACTGAAAAAGTTAAAGAAGATGTTGCGTATTTTATGCAACGTTTATATAACAAGGGACTTACTACAAGTCTTGGAGGAAACATAAGTTGTAGAATTGATAAAAACACGATAGCCATAACACCAGGCCAGACAGATAAAGCCCGGGTTTCTGAAAATAAAATCGGTATAGTTGATTTAGATGGCAATTCCGGTACCCCCGGCATTAAATTAAGCATGGAAACCTGGATGCACCTGGGAATATACCATAAACGGAAAGATGTAAATGCCATTGTACATGCCCATCCGCCCTTAGCTTCTGTTTTTGTCGTCAGCAATAAAAAACTGAACTGCCGTTTATCGGGCGAGGGCAGAGCTATGCTTGGAGAACCTGCTTACGCTCCGTATGCTTTAATGGGCACCAAAGAACTGGCTGGTATTGTCTCAGAATATTCATTGCAAAGCAATGTAATATTTCTGAGGAATCATGGTATTATTACTTTGGGAGACTCTTTATTAACAGCATTTGATAGAATAGAAGTTGCAGAATTTACTGCCCGGCTGACAATAATCACAAATATGCTGGGAGAAAAGCATGAATTAACTGACGAACAGATTCTGGCTATTGATACACTTATGAAATCCTGAGTTTTAGGAGTTTTCTTTTATTTAGTTTGAGAAAATGTTTGTAAAATTCAAACCAATGTTGTAAAATTGCAGTCCCAAAAATTTCAGGGCCCATAGCTCAGCTGGTTAGAGCACCTGACTCATAATCAGGGGGTCGTAGGATCGTGCCCTACTGGGCCCACAAAAGAAACCCTTATAAACAATGATGTTTGTGAGGGTTTTTTGCGTTTATGAGGTTTGCTAGCTGTTTGCTTCTTGGTGCAAATTTTGGTGCAAAAGTACATAAGGCACATTGTTAATTGCACAAAAATGCGTAAAACTTGCACAAAACTTGTACAACAAATTATCCTGATAAATGCCATAATTACAATCTATTATGGCTATATTGAAACTAATTCTTGACACAAGACGTGCTAGAAAAGACAAAACATTCCCACTGGTCTTTAGAATTTCAGCAAAAGGAGATACACAGTACATTTATACTGGACTGTATATCCAGATACAGCACTGGAATACCAATATTCTTGCTGTAAAGGAGACATTACCTGATTATGAAACAGTGTATGACAATCTACAAAAACTTAAAGCCAAGTACTTGGAAAAGATGGCTGATTATGAACAGCTTAATCCAAACCAAGTAACGGCAAGGGAACTGAAAGAGTACTTGACTGCTTTGCCAAAACCTAAAGTCACGGTTGCAGACTTCTGGCAAAGGGAAATACAGCAGTTGCACAAGTCCAACAGAAATGGAAGTGCAAATGTGTATGATCAAACTATTACAGCAATTCAGAAAATCTGTAGCCTAAACATCAGCTTTGAACAAGTAAACTATAAGTTCCTTAAGGAATTAGAGGCTCAGTTATACAGCAAGGGACTGAAAGTAAACACAATTGGAATTTACTTCAGAACATTTAAAGCTTTATATAACAAGGCAATAAATTCACAAGAGGTTGGTTTTGAGTATTACCCTTTCAGGAACTTCAGGATTAAGCGTGAAATAGTCAGACCACGTACCTTGACTTTACTGGAAATGCAAAAGTATTTTGGTGCCGGAGTAGAAGTTGGTACTTGGTTGTATGAAAGTTGGCTGATGGGTAAACTCATGTTTATGCTGATTGGTATTAACTTCAAGGACATGGCGCTAATGAGTGAAACTCAGATACAGCATGGCAGATTAATCTACAATCGGGCAAAGACCAAGAGACAGTATTCCATTAAACTGTTACCTGAAGCACTTGAAATTCTTAATTATTTTGAAGGTAGAGGTAAAAGAACTTTGCTTGGAAAGATTAATGATGCTGATATTGATGATAAGGTAAAGCTGGAGGATATCATGACACAGGCAAATAAAGTCTTTAACAAGCACATTGGATTAATTGGTAAAAATCTTGAGATAAAAGAAAAGTTAACCGGGTACTGTTTCCGGTACAGTTGGGCTAATATTGCCAAACAGCTTGATTACAGCAAGGATTTAATTAGTGAAGCACTTGGTCACAGCTATGGGTTACGTGTTACAGGAATATATCTTGAAGCATATGACCTAAAGCATATAGATGAAATGAATAAAACTGTTTGTGATGAGGTTAAAAACAAGGCACAGGAAAAGTAACTTGTGCTTTGTTAAACTTTTAAAGTTTATCTTGCTCATCCAACCCATAACAACTTGTAGGATTAGCTGGTAATGCACCGGAGTTACGCTGTATTTTTTGTCTGCTTTTTGAGATGGTCACTCCTAAATCAAACCACTGAAAACAACAGTCACAATAACAGGTTAGGCTTAATCCGGCTTTACCTGTTTTATTATTAAATCAACCCCATCTTTTATACACCTACCGCTCACCAACGCTCATCCAAAGCTATTTTACATAATGTGGAATTATATAACATGGGCTTAAATATTTATTGAATGCCCGTTGTCATATAATTACATTATGCACAAGCCCGTTGGGAAATAGCCACACGCCCAATCCACTTGTTTCGGAGCTATCAGGAAGCAAATGCAGGTTCTTGGATAAGTTAAAAGTGCACGGAGAACCGGGCTCTTTTAAGATTTATGAGACAAATTACCACCCCATTATTGTTTTTAACTTACACCCTATATATGGTTCTCTGATTCCATTAAGCATCTTCTCAATAAGGTATTTTCTCTTTAAAGGAGGTCCATTAAAATAAAAGATAGGATTAACTGTGTACACTCCTCTTTTTTGATTCAATGGAACCAAGAGACCTGCTTTCTTGAGTTCTTGGAATCCTTTATTCACAGTATCCTCTTTTAAGCTAACGCTACAATCACTATTCATTAAATGTAAAAAGTTACTTCTGAATAAAGCATTGTTACTAATCCTGTTATATTTATCCATCTCTTGAATAATATAATCAAGCAAGTTTCTCGTAGCTGGTGAAAGCTTAGCTGTTCTGTAGATGTTATTATTAAAGCGCCTTGTTGATGTTGTCATGACCCGTTTAGTTTTAAAAACTGGCATAATAATCCCATCTGTTGTAGTCCATGTACTGGCTATGTACCTTACATTCATGTAAATATTCATTTCTTATGTCTTTTAGTTATACTTAAATGTGGTATGCCCTATACCACACAGAGTTTATAATGAGTTGATAATGTGTGACAAAATCCCAAAAACGGGTATGTATACACTTTGAGTGTAATTTGGATTTAAAGCTTGAGTAAAAAGGAGTGAAATTCTAGGATATCACCTTGAGGTTGAAGCAGAATATTAATTGAGTATAACCTTAGAAGAATGTGGATAAATTTGGAGTTTAATAAGCTGGTAAAGCTGGATTGGTCAAGAGTGCTTAATAAACAGTAGCCTGAATTGGATTTTGAATCGGTCAAATAGTACTGCAAATATCATGAGACCTTATTAAGAATGCAAATATTTTAAATGAGAATTATTAACATCCCAACGTTGATATTAATGCAACAAGTTCTTCCACCCTTACCAATAATTAAATGTTGTCAAGTACTTAAATGGATATAGTCTTTAAATATAGCACTATATGACTAATTGTGAATTGTTTTGGAGGAGTGAGTGTTAGTAGTCTTGTATAAATCCACCACCCCCTTTGACATTTCTAGTGGTACCCCGTCAAGTTTTATAGAAAATATTTGGTGTATTAGGCTGCTCAGAAAAAAATTTTATGGTGCCAGTATACAATATCTTTCTGCAGCCGGGAACAACGGAGTAGAATATTCACAGCAGTCTCAACCCCAACGCTGATGGAGGTATTGCATATCATTCGTTGTTCTTTTACCCGGTATTTGTAGCTTGAGTAGCAGGTGTTACGGTGGTCAAGCAGTTGTCTTGTACTTGATGATGTATTTAATACTGTAAAGCCATCCTGAACAGCTTCCTGTGTACCATCTACCCCGAATCTGGCACAGACAGGAGAAATGATGCTCTATTTGTTGTCTGAGTCTGTAAACTTCTGGAAAGTGAAGAACTTTGCTACCGGAACACCCATTGCTTCACTGATTTTTAATAGCGTTTCTGCGGTTGTATTTGACCTGCCCTTTTCAATTCTGGTAAGATTACCTCTATCAAAATTACAGCGTAAAGCAACTTCAGTTTGAGTTAACTTAAGCCTTTTTCTCTGATGGGCAATAGCGGCGCCAAGTTCAATTAAAAAGTCTTCCTTAGTCATTTATAGGTTCTATCTCTGCAAGCAAAGTCAGATTTTTATAATAAAAATCTGCTATCCTATATGACAGTCTTGGCTATATTTTATATATTTGCTTTAAACAACCTTAACTACAAACCTACATGAGAAAATTTATACTAAGCCTTGCTGTTATTGCATTAGCAGTATCTTTTAGCTGCCAGCATGATGACAACCCACCAACCCCAAGTGGAAATAATAATGTTGTAACAGGGTTCTCATTATCCGCATTACAAGGCAATTGGTATATTAAGAGACATGAGATGAGAATGAGCATTCAAGCAGGTTTCCCAGATTCAACTTGGAATTATACAAACCATTATAATTATAATAATTCACGCTTTTATTTTACCACAGTATCATATGGTACAACTCTTGATGGCTATCAGGAATATAAGTGCTTATGGGGAACAAATGAAAATAGTGCACCCATAGACACTTATTATTATATAGTTGGTAATAGTATATACATTGCTGGAAGTATGCAGTATAAAGTAATTTATTTTACTGCTGATTCAATGATACTTGATAAGGTGGGATACAGATACTTTTTGAGCAGAAATACTACTCCTCCCGGATTAAATAATATAGAGAGCCAGCTTATTGGTAAGTGGTTTTACTTTGATCAGTTACTTAACAGAAAAGTATACCGTACTTTCAAAAATATATGGGCACCGACTGGTACTTCTTCTCCTGGATATTTTGTAAGAGATTCTATTATTCTGGTAGGTAGTGGGAATTATAATCAGTTGACAAATCATAGCTGGGAAGTACTATATCCAACAACCTCCGCACCAATCATGTTAAATGGATATAATTTAAATTGTTCAGGTGGATTTGGCCCAACCTATATAACCAATATAACAGCAACAACTTATACTGAGGACATGATAGGTACTTTGGTCAATTATGGCCCAATTGTCTGGACAAAACAATAATTATCAACTCAAGCACCTGTTTAAATTAATTTATATGACAAGATTATTATTAAGCATAACAGTCATAGCATTAATGCTGAATGTTGGCTGTAACAATGATGATGAGACAACACCTGTTCCTTCAACACCATCAATGACAGCAACTGAGACAGCTTTACTTGGCACTTGGATTCAAGACAGTACTATCTCTTATGGTGCAAACAGTTTAATATTGTGGTGCATTGACCGTAATGGTCATGTTACTAAAAATTATATAGGTGGTATATTGAATTCTACAGTTACAAATAATGAGTACTATTATTTAACTTTTTCAAATACATACTGGGGAGCTACTGGAGCTTCAACAGGTACTTATAAGGTGTATATGAATGATAATGGCTTTATAAATGAGGCCCCTTGGAATGTACAATCTAATTATGGAGGTACAGGTAAAGATTATATAGGAAGTGTTGGTTATATTTATACACTAACTAGTACTCACTTTGAAGCAAGATCTTCAACTAATGCTATGTTGAATAGTACTGTTATTTACTATTATCATAAACAGTAAATATAAATATGTATATCTTACAACTTTTCCCAACCCCATAAATCATTTAAGATTAGCTGGCAGCCTGTAACAACTTGAACTGAGCAACTGTTTTGCCACAGTAACCTTCTACCCCGGTCACAAGTTCAGGGAGTCATAGTATGTCAACTAATACATCAATTAATTATTAACCCGGCATTTATCAAGAGAACATGCACAGAACATGCAAATTTGTGAAATAATTTTTTCCATGAAGTGCTGGCTCAGCGTGTTATGAGCTTTCAAAGAAGTCTCATAATCAGGGGGTCGTAGGATCGTGCCCTACTGGGCCCACCAAAGCATCGGATAAACCGGTGCTTTTTCTGATTATGCATTATTGTTACATAATATACAGTGCAAGTTCAGACCGCTATTATGTTGGCGAAACAGAGAATTTTGAGCGGAGACTGACCGAACATAAATCAGGTGTTTTCAAAAATTCCTTTACAACCTGTTCGAAAGACTGGCAAGAGTTTTTATTGTTAGAATGTAAAGACAGAGCTGAGGCCAGAAATAATTTTTAACTAAACTGAATTATTTATGATACTAATATTGATAGCTACTTATTATAACAATAAAAAAGCTGCCTCGTTTCCGGGGCAGCCTTTAACCAAAAACTACTACTCTATTTAATAACCAGTTTTTTATTCATTACTTTACTTCCCTGTTCTACGTTCAGAAAGTACATCCCTTTTCCTTCGGCAGAGATATCAATAGCTTTGTTATATTCGCCGGTAAAATCAGATAAAATTTCTTTGTATACTTCTTTACCGTTCGAATCAAACACGGTTATTTTCGTATTCCCTTTTTCGGGGAGAGTAAAAGATAAATTGAATTTACCATTGTTCGGGTTGGGATAAAAGTCGAGCTTTTCAATTTTCAGATTATTGCCGGTCGGGTTTATTCCTGTTGAATTATCAAGTTTTACCAGGTCATTTTTATCCAGATCGTCGATATTAACTTTTGCTTTAATGATAATTACCTTTTTTCCGTCCTCATTATTAATGACTTGTACATCGGCATCTACATTCTGCAGATTTACACTTTCGCCGTTAACGGTAATGGTATTCATCGTTCCATCTTCATTTACCTCTACATTTATTTCCTTATTCATACAATCCTTTAATTCTTTGCAATTTCCGGAATTCGACAGGATGCACATTTTTTTCTGTTTTTTGCCGTCTTTTTCATCGCAAACTACAGTACACGTCTGGCGAGAACAGCATTTTTGCAGCGAATCACCGGGAGTAGAGCAACATTTCATTATTTGAGCAAGAGAGGTGTCCCCGCTTATACAAACCATTTTCACATGTTTACCCTGTCCTTCTTCATTGGTGTTTACAATAATATTTTTAAGAGTTTTTCCGCCTTCTGCACCGGATTCATCAATACCATATGATTTTAACAGATCAGTTATGATACTTTCGTTGAATTCGCCTGTAAAGGTTAGGGTAGTGTCAATTACGGTTGTAACTCCATTTTTTTCGGTTACAATTTTGACCGTAACTTTTCCGTCTTTTTCATGTTCGTTTCCGGATTTTGAAAATCCAAATCCAAAAAAACCTCCGATAATTAAACAAATTGCAATAATTGTTGTTTTCATACTATTTCCTCCATTTAAGTTTTATTACTTCTGCAAATGTAGGGTTGGTTTTACCCTGATATGGTTAAGGCCTGGTTAAGAAAGGTTAAGGAAAAGTTAAAGTTAATAAGCGGATATTTTATAGTTGTATCTTTGAATCAAAATTGATTTTCTTGAAGTCAAAAGCCATAAAATATTTAATTCTATTAATGAGCATTTCCCTGGCTGGAATTGTTTGTGTACAGATTTTCTGGATTATGAATGCCGTAAAAATTAACGAAGAGCAATTTGGCCGTAAGGTTAATGAAGCCATGAATGAACTTGTGGGAAGGATTGAAACCGATGAAACCAGTAAAATTATTTCGGGAAATATATGTTCTATAAATATGGGTAATGTACCTGCTAAAACTAATTGCTGTCCTGATAATATTATAAATAAGACTGCCGGGCATAAAACTCAGATGAAGATAGTTATTAACGGCAACGATTCTGATATCTGTACCGGGAATAAAATAAAGCATTTTAAAACCATAAAATTAGATTCAAAATTCAACGGTAATATTGAAGATTTTATTAAAACATCTGTAAAAGTAAGCAATGATACTTCAAAAGATATTTGCATTACTGTAGTAAAAAACGACAGTAAAATAGACGTAAAGACAGATAAGTTCAGAAACGTGGTAAAACAAATGCTGGTTGAATATGAGTATAAAAATATTCCATTGGATACACGACTCAGACAATTAAATTTCTCCGGTCTATTGAATACTGTGTTAAAAAACAATGCCATTGATCTGCCTTACGAGTACATTGTTAAAGGAAAAAACCAAATTGATTCGGCTTTGGTTTCAAAAGGATATAAGGAGAATACAAAAGCTTATGTATATACTGTTAATTTATTTCCCAACGACCTTGTGAAAAAGTCGGATTATTTAAAAATCTATTTTCCCGGAAGAAGCAGTTATATCTACCAGTCCCTCGCATTTCTGATTATCGGATCGATTGTTTTTACCTTCGTTATACTTATCACATTTATCATCACTATTTTTGCTATTCTGCGACAAAAAAAGATATCAGAAATTAAAAACGATTTCATAAACAATATGACCCATGAATTTAAAACACCCATTGCTACCATTTCGTTGGCTTCTGATTCAATAAATAATCCTTTGGTTCTCGAAAATAAAGAACAGGTCAGGTATTTCAGCAGGATTATCAAGGAAGAATCCTTACGAATGAATACCAAAGTTGAGCGGGTTCTCCAGTTGTCGTTATTTGATAAGAACGATATGGAATTTCATATTACCTCTTTAAATGTTCACGAACAAATTGAAAAAGCAGTAGAAAAAATAAAGCTCCAGGTTGAACAAAGACAGGGACAAATTTCAACAGAATTGAATGCTGCGAAATATACTGCCATAGCTGATAACGAGCATTTTTTAAGCGCTTTATTGAACATTCTTGATAATGCCATAAAGTATTCAACAGATATTCCGGTCATAAAAATTTCGTCATACAACAAAGACCATATGATATGCATTGCCGTATCAGACAAAGGAATAGGAATAGGAAAAGAGGATGGCAAAAGGATTTTTGAACGATTCTACAGGGTTCATACCGGAGACATACATAATGTTAAAGGATTTGGGCTTGGACTTTGTTATGTGAAAGAAGTAATTACCGCATTTAAAGGAAAAGTTTCGGTTCAAAGCGCGAAAGGAGAGGGCAGTACATTCACCATTTGTTTACCTTTGAAGCAGGATGAGCAATAAACATAGAATATTTCTGGTAGAAGACGACAAGAACTTTGGTATGGTTCTTAAATCGTATCTCGAAGTTCATGGATTTTATGTTTATTTATTTGAGGATGGAGCAAGGGCAATAAACAATTTTCGTAACAACGAATATGATATTTGTATACTCGATGTAATGTTACCTAATTTTGACGGTTTTTCCATTGCCCGCGAAATAAGATTGATTAACGAAACCATTCCTTTGTTTTTTCTTACAGCCAAAACCCTGAAGGAAGATATGACGAAGGGATTTATGCTGGGCGCCGATGATTATATCACCAAGCCATTCGATTCGGAAGTACTTCTGTTTAAAATTAAAGCAATCCTGAAAAGGCATTGTGTCCAAAAAGAAAAAACGGAACAGGAAGAGTATAATATCGGAAAATATGTTTTTAACAGCCGGTTCAGGACTTTAACCCTGGAAAATGAAATTCAGAAATTATCTCCGAAAGAATCCTGTCTTTTACAGTTAATGTGTAAGAATATAAACAATATAACTTCGCGCGAAACAGCTTTGAAATCTATCTGGGGCGATGATAATTATTTTACAACACGGAGTATGGATGTATTTGTAACCAAACTCAGGAAATTTTTAAAAGACGACACCCGCATAGAAATTTCTAACATCCACGGGAATGGTTATATTCTGAGTGTGAAAGAATAAATATCCTGCTAAATGTTGATAAGGTTATAACGATTAAACAACGTTTAACTTTATTCTTTCACCATTACTTTCAAACGGTTATTCTGTCCGTCATATATTTTAACAAAGTAAACACCATTTTGCAGGTGGCTCAGATTAATTTCAGTTGTTTTATTTACAATCTCTGAGGAATAAACAGTTTCTCCAAGAACATTTAGTACATCAACTTTATCCTCACTACCTGATAAAATTGTAATTTGGGAACTAAATGGATTAGGGAAAACCTCAAATACCATTTCTGGAACAATGGAAGAGCTTATGGATAGGCATATGTCGACCTGTATGTCAGCAATAGCCTGGCTTGTACATGAGTTTGTGTCAGTGTAAACATAAGTGATTGGAAATATTCCGGCACCCGATACAGAAGGATTATAAAGACTGTCATTATAAACCCCGGTTCCATAATATATGCCCCCGGAAGGCGCCCCCCCTGTCAATAAGAACGATGTTAAAGTATCGCAGATTACACCAAAAGGAAGAAGTATCACAACAGGTAGTGGATTTAGTGTTACATTAATAATCAAGGGAGGACTTATTCCACATGAGTTATTTTCAACAACGGTTACTTGTCCGCTATTTGTTGCTGCAAAAGCATACATATTTGAAGTAGTAGATGAGCCGGTCCAGTTTATCGGCAATGTCCATGTAAAAGAATCAACATTTAAATCGTATATAACACCAAAACTCATATAGGAACTGTCACAGGCAACAGTATCAGCCCAGCTTAAAGTAGGGATGGCTGGCGGAGTCTGAACATTAACCCATAATTGCTGTGCAGCGCCACCACCGCATGTATTTACTGCATATACAACTATGTTACCTGCATTGTAATCTGCGCTGAGTGAAATAGAATCAATGGAAGAAGATCCTGTCCATGTAGCTGGAATTGACCATACATAAGAGGTTGCCCCTGGAACCGAATCAACATGATATACCTGGGTTGTGTTTTCACAAATAGTAGTATTTCCATAAATAATACCTGGCATTTCAGGTAAGGGGTTTACTGTTACTGCCAATGATGTAGTATTACTTATTCCACAATTATTTACTGCAAAAACAGAAATGAATCCACTGGTATCGCTTGCTGTAACAGTAATCGTATTAACGGGAGAGCTGCCTGTCCATCCACCGGGGAGATACCAGTTATAACTTGTAGCCCCGGCAACAGTATCGACACTGTAGATAAGAGAATTTCCTTCACAAACATTGGTTAATCCTGTAATTATACCCGGTTGAGCCGGGGCATTAGTAATACTTACAGCCAATGATTCAGGAATACCCGAACCGCAATTATTATTTGCGGTTACGGTAATATTCCCACCCATATTGTTAGTTGTTACATCTATGGTGTTTGTGGTCGATGAACCGGCCCATCCTGCAGGCAGAGTCCATGTATAATTTAAAATATTCGGATCATTAATTACAGAATAAGTAAGGGTAGTGCTGTCACATGCCATTGTTAAACCCGAAATCGGACTGGTGGCGGAAGGTGCGGAATTTATAGCAACTGTTACACTATCCGATGCAGAACATGTTCCATTGGTTGCAGTGAAATTGATCCGGGCTATTCCGGTAAAAGTATCGTTCCAGTCAACGATGGCTGTAGTATCGGTTGGTGTTAATACGCCGGAACCCGGAGTTGCCAGAGACCATATATATGATGTTGCATTGGCAGATGTTGAAACAATATACGTTGAGTTCGCAGGATTTACACATAACAGTGTATCACCAGTCAATAAAACCGGAATTTCAGGACTTAATAAGATATTTACCGTTCTTACAGGAGAATATGAACCGCTGCAATGCGAACTTAACCCCCTGACGCTAATATTTGCTGTTCCGGAAAATCCGGGATCCCAGTTGACAACAACTGAGGTATCTGTTCCTGTAATGGTTCCGGCAGAAACAGGAGTTAATTGCCATTCGTATGAGGCAGCATAATTTGCCTGGTTTATTACATAAGTCGAATTTGCTGAAGAGGCGCATAAAACGGAATCACCGGATGGTGTTGCTGGTGTTTCCGGGAGCGGGTAAATAGGAACATAAAGAGTATCGGAATTTCCGCTCTGACAGGTTCCATTACCTGCAGAAACAAAGATTTGTACCATTCCCGAGAATGTATTATCCCAGTCAACTGCAACCGATGTTCCTGATGGTGTAATAGTTCCGGCAGCGGGAGGCTCCATAGTCCATAAGTAAGATGTAGCTCCGGCAGCAGAATTTGTAATGTAGGTAGAATTCACGGCATTGGTACAAAGAGCGCTGTCGCCTACAGGAATTGTCGGAATGGAAGGGCTTTGATAAATAGTTACATTCGTTCCGTTATCAGTTCCGGTGATGGCAGGATTGGTTGAGATAACCCTGAACCTGTAAGCATTTCCATTGGTTATGGAAAGCGGAATCGTTGTATTAAATGTTCCGGATGAGGTACTGCTTAATGTACTGACAATAGCAGGCGAGGTAAAACTTCCTGCTGCATCTGATAATTGTAAAATAAAATCGTTGCCGGAATTGAAACCACCGAATGCAACATAACTGATGGAGACGGAATCGCCGGTACAGAAGGTAAAAGTGGAAGGATTGTTCGTTGTTATTGTCATTACACCGGAAACACGGATTTTTCCGGATTCAAGTATTGAATTTATTGCATTAAATGTTGTGTCGATAAATTCAACAGGTGTGGGTGTATTAATAAAATCCAGGGGAGTAAAGTTTCCCGGGAAGCCAACAATATTGTAACGGATGGCAAATACAACCGATGAGTCTGCTAAATTCTGTCCCGATAAAGCCGGGTCGGTCCAGGAAAACATAAGTTTTCCGCTGTTTACCTGCGATGTTCCAAAGTTACTGGCATCCATTCCTGATAAGCCGAACTGTTCAACAGAAGCATAAGTGGCCACACCGGTATTAAAAGAAATGGTTCCCTGCATGGAAATAATCTTGTGAAACTGCCATGCACGGACAGGTACAACAACCTGTGATGAATTAGGTCCCGAAACAGAATCAATTCTGAGTTTCAGGGTTTGAACAACCGTTGAGCCTGTAATCTCAATTTTTCCGTTAACAGTACTTATTGTAAGTGTGTTCAGGAGAGAATCTGTTACTTCAAGCGGTGTTGGCGCTGTTGCAAAACTCAATATGGATTGATCCCCGGCGTTTCCGGTCAGGTTAAATATCATGGTAAACAAGGGAGCATTATCGGCCATATCCTGCCCCGAAAGGGTGGCATCAACCCACGAAAAAGTCAGTTTACCGCCTGAAATCTGGGTAGTTCCAAAATTGGATGAAGATAATCCCGGTAAACCGTAATATCCGATTCCGCCATAAGAAACAACAGCAGGATCAAATTGTATTGTTCCCTGAACGGAGTTTATGTTGGTAAAGTCAACTCCTCTTAATGAAACTAAAACCTGCGAACCGTGAGTACCGGAGATGGTATCCAGTTTCAATGTAACATTGGCAGGGACAAAAGTATTTTGAACATGAACGGCTCCACTTTGCAGAACCAGGGTTTCTGTTGCAAATGTATTATTCACAACTTCCATTATGGTAGGTGTATTCGCAAACGAAAGCGTGGATAACTGGCCTAATGTTCCAATTACATTATATTTTACAGAAAAAATAATGGCTGTATCAGGGAGGGAGACTCCAACCAGGGAAGCATCGAACCACGAAAAAGTGAGCTTACCGTTACTGGTTTGTGAAGTTCCGAAACCCGATGCATTCATACCCGGTAAGCCGAAATCCTGTACAGAGACAAAGGATGTAATGGTCTGATCGAACTGGATTGTACCCTGAACGGATATAATGTTAAAAAAGTCCCTGACTTTAACGGGTACTGTTACCTGTGTTGCCGGAGCTGCATCATGATGCCTCATGAGAATTGTTACAGAGCCATAAGAGCCAGTAGAGAATAAAAATAAGAGCAGGAAATAAAATATAATACCTTTTTTCATTGTAGTAATATTTATTTAATTCAAAAGGACAAACTTTAATTTTTTAATTACACCGACCTTCCGCTGTTCGAGCATCCGGTCGATGTAATCTGGTGTAAGGATTCATAGTTTGTTATTTGAATATTACCATTTTCTTAACATTTACATATTTGCCCGAAAGCATTTTGTAGTAGTATGTACCGGCACTTAACCTGTTTCCTTTACTATCTGTTCCGTTCCAGTTAATGCTATGTATACCTTTGGTATATGTACCTGAGAATTCATCTACTTTTTTGCCATAGAGGTCATACATTGAAATTATAACTTTATCCTCGCAGGGTAAACTGAATGAAATACGGGTATTTTCATTAAAAGGGTTCGGTTCGTTTTGGTATAAAACATAACCGTCGGCAATGTTATCACTAACCGTAGTCATACCTACAACCGAGACCATACCATCATTTAATGAAAGTGTCAGGTTTTCAGTGTTGTTGTTATATGCTTCAGCAGCAGTCATGGCAGAATTGATAGAAATGGAAGAAAATTCTCCGCTTTGCCCGATAACATGGAACTTTAATTCGAAAATTACAGAACCGTCGGCTAATGTATGGCCGTTCAGATTTTCAGTTAGCCATAAGGTGGTTAACATTCCATTCTGGAGTTGTGTTGTGCCGTAGTTCATATCCAGTGCAACATTGTTGGTTTCTATAAATTCCAGTACCTGTGGATTCCATTTTATGGTGTATTGGAGTCCGCTGATATTACTAAAGTTAGTAACGGAAACAGGAATTGTTACCATGTCACCGTTCTGAACCTGGTAATCAGGGATATTGAATCCAATCGTATTTGAACTTAATAGTTTGGCAGTATTCGGATCCCAGCTGTTGTTAACATCACCCAGTTTTATTCCTGTAAAATTCTGATCGGTGGCTGTATTTGCACTGCTGTACGATCTTGAATTTTCATACGGGAAAGGATTTTGCGGGTTAGCAAAAACATAACTTGAGTTTACGAATGCCCAGAGTTTATTGCCCGGAAATGAAGTGGTGTTTTGTAAAATCAGCGATTTTGTCAGTACAATATCCAGGTTGGTAACGGTTCCGGAACCATTTACATCGGCAGCAATAATCTTATAGGGCGAACCGAGTAATTGTGTATTCAGAATATGCCTTTGCATTAATACCAGATCTAAAGTAGAAATACCGTTATAAGTTACTATATCGTTATTTTTGGACGGTGTTATTACATGACTTGTTCCCTGGGTAACATTAAATGAATACTGTCCGTTGGCTGAAGTTGTCATGGAGTCATTAGTTAAGCCTGTACGTAACAATTTAACACCGTTCACAAAGCTGCCAGTTTCGCTCATGACAGTACCGGAAATAGTAACCGTTGATGGAGAGCTGGTAACTGTAACAGATGTAGTACCGGCCGAGCCAGAACAGGTTCCGATGGTGGCAATTACCGAATACACGCCACTCATGGCTGTAGTAGCATTTGGAATGCTTGGGTTCTGAACAGTTGAGCTAAATCCGTTTGGCCCGGTCCAGTTATAGATTGCACCGGAAATGGTACTTGCAAACAGGTCAATAGTACCATTGGTTGTAACCGGTGAGTTACTTGTTGCAACAGGAGCTGCCGGGGGTGAAGTTACAGTCATGGTAACGGTATTTGAGGTAGCGGTATTTACTGTATTACAGGGCGCGCTTGATGTTATTACGCATGTAACCAGACTGTTGTTTGAAAGAGTAGAAGAAGTAAAAGTACTTGAATTTGTTCCGCTGTTAGTTCCATTTACTTTCCATTGATAGGATGGGGTTGGTCCGGCATTGGTTGGTACAGCTGTAAATGTTACGCTTGTGCCGCTGCAAATTGTTGTTGAACTTGCCGAGATTGCAACCGAAGGTGTGGTGCTCTGGTTTATTGTCATCTGGATGGAGTTTGACAATACGATTAACGGGCTTGCACAACCGGCATTTGAGGTAAGTTCGACACTGATCACATCCATATTTACAAGTGAACTGTTTGAATATGTATTCGCATTTGTCCCGACATTAACCCCGTTCTTCTTCCATTGATATGCAGGTGCTCCGCCACCATTTGTTGGTATTGCTGTAAACACTGCATTGGTGCCTGAGCAAATAGCAGTCTGAGGTGTGGAAATGGTAACCGATGGAGTTACATTCGGATTTACTGTCATATTGATAGCATTTGAAGTAGCCGGACTATTATTTACACACAGCAATGCTGATGTCATAATACATGTAACAACATCTCCCGAATTGAGGGTTGAGGTTGAATAGGTATAGGTGTTGGTTCCGACATTGGCACCATTTATCTTCCATTGATAAGAAGGTGTGGCGCCACCGTTGGTTGGTGTGGCAGTAAACAAAACAGGAGTTCCGTTGCAGATAGCTGTACTTGTAGATGGGCTTATGGAAACAGCAGCTGTAAGACCCGAACTTGGGTTAACAGTAATTAATACGGTGTCTCTCAGGAAGCAACCTCCGCTATTTGATGTAACAACGTATTGAATGGTTGATGGAGGAGTAGCTACAGGATTAGGAATGGTAGAATTACTCAGGTATGTAGTCGGGGACCATGAATAATTTAATCCTCCGGTTGTATTGAGTTGTACCGAATTTCCTGCACAAATGGTTTCATCACTGTTGGTGTATAATCTTCCGGGTCTGATTACAAACGAAGCGTTGCTGTAATCATATATCAGGGGATTTAATCCGGACTGAACTCTTACTAATGCGGCAGCTGCATTTATATTGGGAACAACCCATGTATAAGAACCGGATGACGTTAAATAATTGGATACAATAGGTACCCAGTTGGTTCCATAATCAATGGAGTAAGAAATGTTATAATTTCCAATGGGAGCTCCTGATTCTGTCCATGTAATATTATATGTCTGGCATGCACCTAAAGAATCTGTACCATTAGGTGTAACTACTGTTATTGGATTAGCCGTTGATGCAATAGTAAATGCCATATCGGAAATATCTTCTTTACACGAACTGATATTATCCCTGATTCTTAAATAACAGTTAGTAGAAGGAGCGTTTGGCACAGTCCAGTTATAAATATTGGTTGAAGTGTTATATCCAATGATAATATTTGTCCACGGTCCGGTTGGGCCTGTCGTAGAATATGCCAGGTCATAAATGTTAGAGATACCGTCACTGAGCCACTTAACCTGGTAAGATGAACCAACCACAAGAACACCACCATAATTAGGCTGGATAATTGTTACAGACTTTTTAATGGTAAAGACTGCATCGCTTTGATCCGCACGGGAAACAACTCCGACAGGATAAACTCTTACGAGTGCTTGTGTAGACGGAGTGTTTGGAACAGACCAGCTGTAATTGTTAATGGTGCTAGTGTAGGTTTGATTTGACAGAATGGAAATCCATGTAGTTCCATTGTCAATAGAATATTCAATATTGAAATTGGTATAGGTGGGAGCTTTCTCGAAAGAAATGGTGGTTTGTGTACATGCGCCTAACTGGTTTCCTCCGTTAGGAGTAATTAATCTGACATAAGGACGAAGTGTTAATAAAGCATCGCTTACATCATAATAGGCAGTATTGCTGCTGTTAATTACACGTATCAGGGCATTGGCAGAGTTTAGATTAGGAAGTGTCCATGCATAAGTACCATTGTTAGTTTGATTTGTTGCAATAGATACCCATGTTGTTCCACCGTCTAAAGAATATTCGATATTCACTGTGGAACTAAAGAAAGTTGCAGGTGTCCAGGTGATATTTCTTACTTCACCGGCATACCATGTCTCGCCTCCGTTAGGTGCTGTAACAACGGGAGTTGGAACCTGAATTGTAAAGGCTGCATTGCTGATGTCGTTTAAAGATGGATTTCCAACATTACTGATTCTTATCTTTGCCTGGGTTGATGGCGTGAATGGAACTGACCATGCATAGGTTCCTGTATTTGGTGTTGAAACAACAACATTGTTCCATGTTACACCATTATCAATACTATATTCAATAAAAGCTGGTCCATAAAGCGAACTGGTATTCCAGGTAATATTCTGTGTACTCATTACATTCCATGTTTCACCACCATTTGGAGTTATTATAATAGGCGTAGCCGCCGTAATCGTATTAGCCGCGTTGCTGACATCCTTACGGCAAGTATTCTGGTTATCACGAACCTTAACAAAAACATTCGAGCTCGG
>JBBIRU010000019.1:0-148182 GCA_037441645.1 Bacteroidota bacterium | reverse complement strand
TGATAGTTTAGGAAATAAAAGTCCTATTGAATTTATGAATACGAAATATGAAAAATGTTTAATTTAGCTCTGTAGGAAAAAGGGGGTACTTACAAAATGTTTTCATATTTACATATATTTTTCCTAAAAAGATTGCTTGATTGTTTTTCTTAGAATGATCAAATATTACTTTTTCTGTTAATTTTTTTGGATAAAAATTCAGCACATAATATATTTCATTATCAATTTCTTTATATCCTTCTTTTTTATAAATGTATTTATTTGAATTTCCTGGGTCTAGAAAATCGTACATGTATTTTACTTTATCATTTGCCGTCATACTCAAGGGTCCTCCTGATGCTACAGGTTCCTCGTCACCAATATTTTCAGACGAGCGGCTTCCTAAAATTTTAACCTGATCGTCCTTTGTATTAAAATGTGTTGCTTTATTTTCACTCTCTCCAAAACAATAAGAATTTCCTTCCATTTGAAAGTTATAGTTGGTTCCGTAAAACGATGGATCCCAATCCAACCATAATTTACTGTCAATAGTTTTTTGAGGATAAGCAGTGTAGTAAAACTTAACAACAGCTTCGTTTAATTGAATGTATTTGTTTTTATTTTTAATGGTCTCACGGTAAAAACCATCCATATAAATCGGTGTTGTTGGGTAATTTGTTTCAATATGGTTTATTGCTTGTTTAATTATTTGCTTTGCTGTTATTTCTCTTCTTTTTGCTTCAATTGTTACTTCTGAGATATAATTGGTTTTATCTTTTAAACTGATTTGAATATTATTCTGATTATTTATTACTATTTCTTCTGTTTGATAGCCAATATATGAACAAACTAATGTGTCAGTTTTCTTTAATTTTAGATTTGCAAAACCATCAATATTTGTTACTATTCCTTTATTTGTATTTTTAATATACAACGATGCGTATGGTAATGGTTCATGTGTTCTATTATCAATAACCTTAATTACAGTATTTTGAGAAAAGGCAAATAACGATGAGAAAATAATAATAAGTAATAATTGGTATCTCATGTTTTATTTTATTTTTTTAACGGTTGAAGCTACGAAACGACGAGCTTTTGCTTGCAGTCAGCGTCCGTTAAAATGTATATAATATGTAATAATTGTCAAATTGCATAACACTGCTCGTTGTTGTAGTAAGTGGTATTATGCTTTCGTGTGTTATTTTGTCAATTCGTTAGCCTTGACAATAATAATTTTACCGTCTTTCGAATAGACAAAGTTGCCGTTATTCCTTTGTTTTGTAATAATTAATTTCTCAAAGGCTAATTCAATTCCTTTTAGAATTTTTTCACGCAATTCTATAATTTTTTCGTTATTCATTAGCTTGTGATTTTATTTCACCCCAAATATTGTGATCTTTAATTTCAACTTCTGTGTCATTCAGTCCTTCAGCAATTAGATTAAAAGGTCCTTCAGAATTATTTACAATTATCCAATAATCACAAATAGAAATATACTTATTTATCAAATTTGAAATGCCTGTTTTATATCTTCTTCTAATTGTATCTTCTGGTATATTGTGTCCTCCTTCACTTACTCGTATTTTAACTCGCTGAATTGCTAAGTCAACACTATTAAGCCAAAAAAAAACTAAAGTCACAAAGTATCCCTTATTTTGAGCTTCCTTAATTAATTTGATGAAATGTTTGGCTGACAAGGTCGTTTCAAATGAAAAATCTACTTGTAAATTAATCAATTCTTGAATACGAGTCAACATGATCTTTCCAGCATCAATTGCTGCTTTCTCAGCTTGGAATGGGGATATTCCTTTTGCTATTTCATCTGCATTAACAAATTCCTTGCAATTCAGCATTTCGGGCAAAACAGTATATGAAGCAGTTGTTTTACCAGCTCCATTACAACCCGCTATGATATATAAGTTTGGCATAAGTAATTCTACACAAAGATAGCAGATTTTTCATTAAAACACAAGCTAATTGAAGGCGTTTTTCACTTCACACGCTTTACTTATGCATGATTTAGCAGGCATTTCCCTGCCAAATATATAAAAATAAATTATTTTAGTATTACTTTAAATAACAAATATTAAAATCATAACCGGTTATACTTCCATAAAATCAGATCTAACTTACTGAATGTATCTTTATTACCTTCCTGGTTATAAATACTGATATTTGTTTTATATAAATCCAGGTTATTTAAAAACTCCATTATCCCTTTTACATTAAACTCAGCCAGATGTTTGCCGTAATTCAGCTTTTCGATACAGGCAGCATTCATAAATTGCTCAAACTGGTTTTTGATCGGATAAGAACAAACAGGTTTCTTTAAATAAACGGCTTCGCTTATCAATGAATATCCGCCATTGGTAATTACGGCTTTTGAAGTGGCAAGATCTTTAATAAAACCATCTTCGCTGAATTTCTTTAAAACACAATTTCCCTTTACATCATCCACATTGCAGCCATAAACAATAAAACTCTCTCCTCCCGCTTCATTTAAAACGCTGATAAGATTCTGCTGGCTGGATGAAGTCTGGTAAACCAGTATATGATCGGCATATACCGTTTCTGCATTAATAATTTCATCTCTCAGGATGGGAGGAATAAAAGTTGTATTTTCCTTTACAATATCAGCATTAAAAAAGGCAGAAAGCAAATAATGATCGCAATCGGGAACCCTGTATCTGCAAATTGTTTTTGCCAGGTTATAATTAAACTTTTCTTCAGATGGAATTTTAATACCGAGCTTACATCGGCTTATTACCTGTATGTTATCAATATCAATAACAGGAATCTGTAAATATTTTCCATATAAATACGTCGATGTTTCGAAATCGGTAATTACCAGTCCGGGAATAAATTCTTTATGGATTTTTTTATAAACAGTAATATTTTCAAATAAATCGTGCGGTGATTTCTTCAGTATCGCCTGAAAAGTTTTGAGTTTTTCAATGCCCCCGTCTTTGTAAACGAAGTTCAATCCTTTAATTTCATAAACTCTTCCCGGAAATTGTTTATTTAAAAATCCGTACGCCCTGGAACTGGAAACAATCATTACATCATGTTCTTTCAGTAAATGCGAAATGATTACTTTACTTCGGGTTGCATGTCCCATTCCTTCGCCGGGTACTCCGTATAATATTTTCATAATCCAGGTATATACTGTGCAATATGCAAAATTTATTTCTAATCTGATCTAAATTTTCTATTTTTGAAACTTTAAATTAAAGCAAATGAAAAAAGCAGAAATCCATACCGAAAAGGGAGTTATGAAAGTAGAATTTTTCGAAAAAGACGCTCCCAAAACCGTTGAAAATTTCATTAAACTTGCTGAAAGCGGATACTATAACGGGCTTGCGTTTCACCGTGTTATTCCCGACTTTGTTATTCAGGGTGGCTGCCCCTTTTCGAAAGACATGAGCGACAGGCGTGTTGGTACGGGCGGACCCGGGTATAAAATTGACTGCGAACTGAATGGCGGCAACCAGTACCACGACCGCGGCGTATTATCCATGGCTCATGCCGGACGGAATACCGGGGGATCACAATTCTTTATTTGTCACAGCCGGAAGAATACTTCACATCTTGATGGCAACCACACCTGTTTTGGTAAGGTATATGAGGGTCTTGAAGTTATTGACGAAATCCGTGCAGGCGATGAGATTGAGAAGATTGTTATTGAAGAAAGTTAACCTGTTTTATTCAAAACCATTCATCAGGTAAGGAAAATTAAAGACCACCCTGGTTCCGGCAGATTTTCCTTCCTGATCTTTCAGGTCGTAATAAGCTATTTCGATACCGGCATGTTGCAGCGAATTGAAAATACTTAATCGTTGATTTGTTATTTCAATTCCATGTGACTCCCGTCGGGGTTTATTTTTGTTTAATTCCCCCGCCCTCTCACGCCCGATACCATTGTCTTCTATGGTGCAGATTACCATATTCCCGGAATCATTAAGTAAAAGCCGGATGGCTAATTTCCCTTCGTTTTCCTTATACATAAATCCATGCCAGATGGAATTCTCAACAAAGGGCTGAAGAATCATAGGAGGTATTCTACATTCGTTTTTATCAATTTTCGGATCGGTATTTATTTCAAATTTGAATTTTCCCTCGAAACGCTTTTGTTCCAGCTCCATATATAACATCAACGCTTCCAGTTCTTCGTTTAAAGAGATATAATCTTTCTGTGAATAATCGAGGGTTTTTCGCATTAAATCGGAAAACTTGGAAAGATATATACTGGCCTGTAATTTATCGTTTTGTAAAATAAAACTCTGGATCGAGTTAAGTGAATTAAAAATAAAATGAGGATTAATTAATTTCTTTAGCGCCACCTGTTTATATTTCGACAGATCAGATTTCAGTACTTCCTGTAGTTTTTCGGTATAAACCAGGTTTTCTTCCAGCCTTGATTTTTGCGACAATATTTCCTCGTTCTGAGATTGGAGTTCTGCATTTTTTTCAGAAATCTCCACCTTTTGAAGTGTTAACACCTGGTTTGCTTTACGCTTATCATAATACCTTTTAAAAATACCTATTGCTACAATTAACATTAATAACAACCCTAAAAGATAAGCCAGTTTTTGTGCTGTTTGTCGTTTAATTTCAATATCCTTAAGTGTCTTATCGCGATTTAGATTTTCAATTTCTTTCTGTTTGTTTTCGAGCTGATACCCTGCTTCCATTTCCACAAGCTGTTTGTTCTTTTCCTTATTAAACAAACTGTCGTTAGTCTGTGAAAATAACTTAAAATATTCAAGGGATTTCGATGGATTATTGAGTTTTTCATACGACAGGGAAAGAGAAGAGTATGCCTGATTCATTACATCCAGGGAATGTATATTCCGGGAAATTTCAAGCCCTTTCCGGGAATAAGATACCGCTTCATTGTATTTTCCCTCAAGGTTTAATACATCGGCAATATTTACCATCATTAATGCTATATTAGGAACATCGTTGATGGATTTTGAAATAAAAAGAGACTTTTGTAAATATCCGAGCGACTTTGCGTAATTTCCAAAAGATTTGTTAACCATTGCCAGGTTATTCAAACAGAATGACTCGCCTTGTTTGTTTTGAGTTTCAGAATATAAATCCAGGGCCTTGTTAAAATTATCAACAGCATCAGAGTTTTTACCTGTACTCATATACACCAGCCCGATATTATTAAAACAATTGGCAAGGCCTGGCTTATCGTTGATTTTCTGTTTAATTTTTAAAGACATCAGAAAATATGTTACAGCAGTCTGATAGTTTTTTTGCTTATAATGAATAGTTCCCATACTGTTGTAACATTTCGCAATTCCCTTCCCGAACTTCTGGCTTTCAGAAATTTTTAACGAAAGCTGGATGTATTTTAAAGCATTGGTATAATTACCGAGGTGCTCATAAACAGAAGCAATATTAAAAACACATCCGGCCATTAATATTTTATCATTTAACTGCCTGGCTATAATATATAATTTTTGATTATATTCAATTGAAGAAGAATAGTCGCCTTTATCTTTATAGCTAATAGCCATATTATTATAGCAAAGCGAAATCCCTTTCAGATTCCCGGTAACCTCAAAGTTCATTAAGGCATTCTTAAAATAAACTATCGATTTGTCGTAGTTATTCATGGAACTATATGCAAAACCATTATTCAGATGACACCTGGCAATTTTATTGTATATTTCCTTCTTCTCCATATCCCCGCCGGAAGTCTGAAGCATCAGCATATACCCGGAAATGGCTTTATTATTCAGGATTATTGCCCTGTCATTCTTAAAACCAGTAATCAGGTAACCGGCATAAGCAGCCATGGCATCGGTAATTCCATTGTCATATCCGGCCCTTTGTGCCAAACGGAATGAGGCAGAATAACAGCTATCTGCCCTGACAGAATCACTCCGGTTAAAGTATTTAAATAGTTTGTTATATAAATTAACTTTTGAAGTATCTGATTTTGCTCTCCGGATCAGATCTCCAACACTATCGGAGGAACTTGAATTTTGTGAAAATCCGTTAAATGCAAAAAATATGAAGAGAAAAATCAAATAACAAATCTTTGTTTTACTGAATTTCATTTTACTTAAAAAGAATTATTTTCTTTTCTTACTTAATAAACCGGTTAAGAATTTCAGCAAACTCTGTCTTTACATTTCTTGATATTAGAATTTCTGCGCCATCTGTCATTTGTATAATTCCTCCATCTTTTACAGGACTGTATTTTTTTATATATTCCAGGTTTATAAAATGAGATTTATGGGTACGGAAGAAACTTTCACCTTCCAGCGATTCTTCAAAAAATTTCAGATTTTTCGCAACAAGCTGCATTTTACCACCTGTAGTATACACTTTCGAATAACTCCCATCTGCTTCGATTCTGATAATATCATGAATTTTAACAAATTCAACACCATCCATACTGGGCAAACTTAATTTTCCCGACAGGGCAGCTTTCAGGTTTTCCATTTTCAGGTTTGATTCAAATACTGTTTTTCTTTTTTCAAGTATCCGTTTTACTGCGTTAATCAACTCTAGGACATTTACCGGCTTCAAAATATAATCCGTGGCGCTTAATTTAAATGCTTTAATGGCATATTGATTATAAGCAGTTACAAAAATAACATCAAATGTCCGGTTCGATATGCTCTCAATCATTTCTATTCCTGTCATGAAAGGCATTTCTATATCACAAAAAACCAGGTCCGGATTTTTTAATTGAATTTCTTTAATTCCATCTAGGGCAGAAAAAGCAGTGCCTGCAATTTCAACATCGGGACAATATTCTTTTAGCGAGAGTTCCATGGCTGTTACCCCGCTTTTTTCATCATCCACAATCACTACCTTTAACATATTGCGAAACTTACCACAGTTTATAATTAATACAAAGTTAATGAACAAACTGAGATGTTATTATTAATAGACACAAAAATACATAGTTATTGGCGCACTTTATAAAATCAAAATCGCACTTCATAAAAGCCTTCTATTTAATATATAATATATACCATAAAATTGTCAGGTATTAAAAATGATTATAATGAAATTAATATCAACATTAGCATTACTCCTCATTTCTTTTCATTCATTTGCACAAGAAATAGTTACTACCGGGGGAGATTTTCACCAGTTTGCTGCAGGATCGGTTTCATATACCATCGGTGAACCTGTAATCGAAACATACATAAATACATCTTATATTCTTACCCAGGGATTTAATCAGACCCGGTTAACAATTACTGAAATAAACATTCAACAAGGTTCGGACTATAAAATTTCCGTATTTCCTAGTCCCGTTATTTATTCGTTTACAATAAAGACAAATGATATAAACGGGCTGTCATACCAACTTTTTGATGCCGTTGGAAAACTGGTCAAAACAGGCAAACTCATAAACTCTGAAACATCTGTAACAGTAGAGAACCTGTCATCGGCTATATATTTCCTGCACATTGTAAATAAAGCCCAGGAGATTAAAACTTTTAAAATCGAGAAACAATAAACACTTATTCATATGAGAAACATTTTAGTAATTTTAACTATCTTTTTGCTTTCTGCAAATGTTTTCGGACAATCGCCTTACAGTTTCAAATACCAGGTAGTAGCCAGGGATGCAAGCGGCCTGATTATCCCTAATACATCTGTCAGTTTTCAAATCAGTATACTCCAGGGAAGTTCATCGGGCACCCCTGTCTGTACTGAAATTTTTTATACAACAACCAACGATTTCGGCCTTGTCAATCTTGAAATAGGCAGTCAGAATACAGCGGCTTTTTCTTCTATTGACTGGAGCCTTGGTCCCTACTTTATAAAAGTGGAATTTGACCCTGCAGGAGGCTCAAACTTTGCTTTAGCAGGCACATCACAACTGTTAAGCGTTCCTTATGCTTTATATGCAAAGACAGCCGGGAATGCAGGGTTGAACGGAGTCTCCATAAGCTGGCTTGGAAGCTTTGTTACAGCTCCGTCAAACCCAACGCTTAACCAGGCTTATTACAATTCTGCCGATGGACGGTCATATATTTACGACGGTTCTCAATGGCAGCAGATGACACAGGATGGCGCACAAGGTCAGCAGGGAATTCAAGGCGGTCAGGGCATACAGGGAAATCCTGGCACACAGGGGATTCAGGGAATGCAGGGCATCGCGGGACAAGACGGAGTATCGATTTTGTGGTTAGGCTCATTTGCTACAGATCCATCATCGCCTGCCTTGAACCAGGCATATTATAATACTTCCGATAAAAAATCATATATCTGGAATGGAACAGCATGGCTAATGATAAGCCAGGACGGAACGGATGGAACCAACGGTACCAACGGATCCAACGGTACCAACGGAATAAACGGAACCAATGGGAATACCGTTTTAAACGGATCATCTGACCCTTCTTCACAAGGAGTTGACGGTGATTTCTATCTAAACACAACAACGAGCACTTTATTTGGCCCCAGAACCGGCGGCACGTGGGGAAGTGGCGTTTCCTTAGTCGGGTCACAGGGAATACCAGGAACTAACGGAGCTAACGGAACAAATGGAAATACCGTACTCACCGGGGCAACAAATCCTACCACCCAAGGTGTTAACGGCGATTTTTATATAAATACCGCCACAAACACACTATTCGGCCCTAAAACAGCCGGATCGTGGGGAACGGGAACATCGCTGACCGGCCCACAGGGACCCCAGGGAATCCAGGGCCCGGCTGGTACAGGCCTTACCAATCGCGGTAACTGGGTATCAGGAACATCGTATTCAAACGGGGACTATGTTTTTGACCGCTCGACCGGGAATCCGGCAGTGAATTCCATGTGGATATGCCAAACAGTGTCATTTGTTTCTGCTACCCAGCCTTATCAGGATGCCACGCATTGGGTAGAATTCCAGGCTCCGACAGGTCCGCAGGGACCGGCAGGTACGAATGGCGTTGATGGGAAAACTGTTTTAAGCGGAACTGTTAACCCGACAACAGAAGGTGTAAATGGCGATTTTTATATAAATAAGGCATCGAATACGATATTTGGCCCAAAAACAGCGGGAGCCTGGGGAAGCGGCACCCCGCTCGTGGGACCGCAGGGAAACCCGGGAACCAATGGAACTAATGGAACCAATGGAACAAACGGATACTCTGTTTTAAACGGGACCTCTAATCCGACGACTCAGGGAGTAAACGGCGATTTTTATATCAACACAACAACTAGCACAATATTTGGTCCGAAAACGGGCGGTACATGGGGAAGCGGCACTTCTCTGATCGGTCCGGCCGGAACTTATACAGCCGGCACAGGAATACAGATTTCCGCAGGTTCCATTACCAACACCGCACCTGATCAGACGGTTGTTCTTAACAACGGGTCAGGCATTTCTGTTACAGGAGCATACCCCAATTTTACGCTTACCAATGCCAGTCCGAATGTTACGCATACCGGCGATGTAACCGGCACAACTGCGCTTACTATTGCAAACAATGCTGTTACCACGGCAAAGATTGCTGATGGAAACGTTACAGCCGTAAAATTAAATTCAATGTCGGCAATAAATGGCCAGATTTTAAAATTCAACGGAACAAACTGGGCGCCTGCTACCGACAATAATGCAGGTACACCGGGAGGACTGAACAAAAGCATTCAGTTTAACAACAGCGGCGTTTTCGGGGGCAATTCAAATTTTGTATGGGATAATTCCAATGAAAGATTAGGTATTGGCTCAGCCAGTCCAACAGGCAGGGTAGTAATCCAGGGCAGCGTGACAGCTCTGCCTACGGAACCTCTTTTTGAAATTAAAAACTCGTCAGGCCAGCAGGTTATGGCTGTATATAACGACAGTGTTCACTTCTTTATTTCTGATATTGCATCAAATAAAGGCGGTTTTGCCGTGAGTGGAAGAAACAATGCAAAAGGCCTTACTAATAATTTCCTTCTTGTAAACCCTGACAGTACACGTATTTATACCGGAGACACGATTGCCGGCTTTGCCGTCGAAAACCTCGGCATAGGTTCCTCAACAAGCTATATGCACCTGAATCCCAGCAACTACTTTATCGGGCATAATTCAGGAGAAAATGTAACAACAGGTTTGTACAACTGTACTTTTGGTTATAAAGCGGACAGTTCATTAAACAGCGGGGCATCTAATATTGTTATCGGGTATGAAGCAGGCAAAAAGAATATCTGGGGAAGTTCAAATGTATTTATGGGTTTCCAGAGCGGTTTCTCCAATTTAACCGGTGGTCAGAATGTTTTTATCGGGTACAAAAGTGGTTATTCCTATTCGGTGCAGTTCGGTGCAGTTTGCATAGGTGCAAATGCAGGTCTGAACTGTAGCGGACCCAATAATGTTATAATAGGAAGGGATGCAGGGGCTAATTCAACAAGCGGCAGCAACAATGTATTAATTGGCGCAAGCGCAGGTTCTAATTTCACAGGCGGGAACAGCGTTATTATTGGCACAGGTTCGGGAACCGGATCGGGAGGATGGAATACGTTCCTGGGTTGTAATGTAGGTGATGCCAATACTACTGGCGCATACAACCTTTTTGCAGGATGGCGGAGTGCAGACGGAAATACGACCGGGAGTCACAATGTATTTTTGGGGTATTATTCCGGAAGGTTAAATACAACCGGAAATAACAATACATACGTAGGAGACAATGCAGGTTATAGCGCTACTATCAGTACAGGGAATATTTTCCTGGGATACAATGCCGGCTATTCCGAAACAGGTTCGAATAAACTTTATATCGAAAATTCAAGCGATGTAACAAATCCTCTTATTAACGGAGACTTCTCCACAAACAGGATAGCTTTCCACAGGACGGCAACAACTTACCCATTACAAGTAGGAACTTCAACAGCTAATGGAAACGGGGCTTACCTTACTGCAGGCGGAGTATGGACTGCCGGTTCTTCACGTAGTTTTAAAGACCGTTTTAAAGACTTAAACGGGCAGGAAATCCTGGAAAAAATATCCGGAATGGAATTAAAAGGCTGGTATTATAAAAATACGGATGAATATCATATAGGTCCGTTTGCAGAAGATTTTTACCAGGCATTTGGAACAGGAGTGTTAAATATTAAAGAAGATTTAGGAAGATACCTTTCTGCTACTGATGTAGCCGGAGTCAGTATGGTAGCAATAAAGGAACTCATTGTTAAAAACAAAGCTCAATCCGAAGAAATCAATCAATTAAAGGAAAAAATAGAATCTTTAAGTATTCTTCAGATTGAGATTGATAAACTTAAATCTGAAATGGAACAATTAAAATCTTCTTCCTCTACTTTAAACAATAAGTAATTGAGAATAAAATAAACATTTCACAACTGAAACTCGGAATATTTTTTTACAGGTCACAGATATGTCCGGCAATTCTTTTAACAATAAATTCGAAAAGACCAGGAACTAATTTTTTTACCTGAAAATGCCGGGAATACAACCCGGCATTTTTAAATTTTGGTTTACTTTATTACAACATACCTGTATATATGTTGCTTATTTACATTGTCAAATCTCAATGTATAAATACCATCAGGCACATTACTAACATTAACAACGGTTAATTCATTATTAAGAATAAAAGTACCTGCTTCTTTACCAATCACATCAATAAATTTAACAACTACCGGTAATTCTGATAAATTTTTAAATTCAATATTAATAAAATCACCTGCCGGATTAGGAAAAACGTTTATTCCCTCCTCCTTTTCAACCAACACATTATTTTCCCCGGTAACAATAATATTCTGACAACTGATAGCCGAATCACATAATGTATAAACAGTCAGACAAACCAGGTATGTACTATCGGAAACATAGCTATGAACAGGATTTTCAAGTGTGGAAGTAGTACTATCGCCAAAATTCCAACTATAAGAACCTTGCGAAGATGTATTAACAAAGTTAAACATTAATCCATTTGAAGTATAATTAAAACCCGATTGCAAAGGGGGCATTGTATCGTATAACGTTGTTACATTTGTCACTGAAGCACACCCATTTGTATCCGTAACCGTTACCGTACAATTACCTGTACAAAGTCCTGAAATATTTGAATTTATTTGTCCATCACACCATAAAAAAGCATATCCCGGAGTTCCTCCGCTTACCGCTATAGTGGCGGTTCCATCACAAAGTTCAGAACAGGACACATTTGTTTGTGATGAAACAGAAACAGTCAGGATTACAGGTTCAGCTATCGAAACTGTTGATGCAGAAACACATAATGCAGCATCCGTAACTGTAAATGAGTAAATATCACTGCAAAGATTCGTTGCTGTTTGCAAGAATTGTCCGTTACTCCATAAATAAGTATATGGTGCAGTTCCACCGGAAACACTGCCTGTTGCAATTCCATCACATAAACCAAAACAACTCACATCAGTAAATGAGGATATAGTAGCTATTGGCCCTGAAACATTAGGAACATTATAATTTCCCGTTGCAGTACATCCTTTTATATCTGTTACAGTAACACCATAAAAACCGGTTGGTATATTTATTAAATCCTGAGTTGAAGCACTATCTGGCATCCATGTATAATTAAAAGGTGGATCACCATTTGTAACAGTTAAATCCAAAGCGCCATCCGACTGATTACAATGAGTACTTGTTGGTACTGCACTTAAAACAATTAAAGGCGCATCAGTTATTGACCCTGTCGCAACGACCAAACAACCATGTGAGTCAGAAACTGTAACGAAATAAGTACCGGCGCATAAATTACCAACTGTATCAGTAAGTAAAGTATCGCCAAGATGAGATTGTCCGTTTGACCAATTATAATTAAATGGTGAATTCGTATTATTATGCAAAACTGTAATTGAACCATCGCATGAGCCAAAGCACAAGGGTTGAGTGGTATTAATATATGTAGCGATAAAAGCATTTGTATCGTTAACATTAATACTGGCCGAAGAAGTACATCCATTACCATTTGTTACAGTAACTACATAAGCTCCTGGTGGTATATTAGATACAGTATCTGACATATTTGATGTATTTATAGTAAATTGCCCGGATGACCATTGATAAGAATAATCAGGAATACCTCCAGTGCTTATATTAACTATTGCTGTTCCATCAGAATTACCGCAATCTGAATTAAAAGAATATCCCTGTAAAACAGCTAAAGCAGGAGGGGTAATATTTGCTGTTAATTGACAAGTTGACGAATAAAAAATATTAACAACACTATTTTGAGTTGAATATGGAATACTATCAATAATAAAGTTTACAGGATTGGTAAACGGTGGATTAATAACTTGTGTAATACCACTTACTTGTTCTGTAATAGTAAATGAACCTGAATCAGGAATTGTATCTAAATATATATTACCTGAAATTTCATAAAGATTATTTGGTAATATACATCCGTTACATAGAGCACTTACACTATCTATTATACAAATTGAATCGATACAAACAGTAGATGCTGCTCCAGGCTGTCCTTCATTTGTCTGCACTATTTCAACATTACCTGCAATATTAGAATAGTTTGATATCATTAACAAATAATATTGCCCTGAAACTGCATTTGAAATATTACATTCTTCAGAAAAAGAAGTAGAATAACTGCAATCTACTGTATTTACGGCAGTTAAATTACTACAAACAGATAAGGAATTAAAAGGGCCCCAACAAGTAAAATCCAGATCATTTCCTGAAAGCGAAGACATATTAATAGTTAAATCTCCCGATTGATCTACTAATAAATAAAACCATAAAGGGCTATTCTGAGTGTAAAGACACGAATAATCTGGTCCGGATTCAGCAGAATAACCGGCACCTAGTTGATTGCTAGTTGAAATTCCAGAACAAAGCAGTGCAGCACTATTACAATTTGTATTAGTCTGAGCATTTAATTTAATTATACTTTGAAATAAAAAACAAATAACAATAATTAAAATCCTTTTTTTCACATTGTTTTATATTTTATAACACAAGAAATAAAATACACTTTGGAAATATACATAATATTTGTTGTTTTTCAAAGAAAAAACTAAAAATTCAGTTTTTTTCTTTTTGCTTTCCGTTCAAAACAGACTAACTTTGTAAAAAAAATCATATGCCTGCTCATTCATATAAAGAAATCATTTCTGATAAGAACTTTTTCCTTATTGCCAGCCCTTGCGTGATTGAGGATAAAGAATTAACTTTCGACATTGCCCTTTAGAACGAGGTAAATGCCTGTCTATCCGTCAGGCAGATTGAAAATCATTAACCCGTAAATATTCAAATAAATTCAAAACAATTTCTAACAAAGAAAATCTGTGTTAAATCCTAAATCTTCTTCAGTCTTTTATCTTCTCAAAAACTATCCTGTAATGTTCAAATATTTCTCTTTCAAAAACCAGCAGATTAGCCTGTATCCTGAACCTGCGCATCCATTCCCTGAAAGATCTGCTAAATAAATAATCAGGAATAAAGGAAGCAAAAAGCAGGTATTTTCTGAAACTATATTTAACAAAAGCGGCTGTCCATCTTTTAATGGTTTCCTCATAATCTTTTCTTCCGCTATCTACCGAAATCACTTTGAAATGTTCGCCTGCCGGATCAATCAGCCCCTCTTTTCCGTATGGCAGCCATGAGCCCGGGAATACCCTGCAAATAATATCCATCAGTTCCTCATCAGTGAATTCTTTTTTCCTTAAATCGGTTTTATCAAAAGGTATATCTTCGAATTTTACCATATTAGGCCCGAATACCATGGCCTGGCAATAAAAACGGCCACCTACAGGTAAAAGATCGGATACCTGCTTAAAATAGGTTCTATAGATTTCGGTTTGTTTCCCGGCTTTATATTCTTCCACAGAGCATAAATGTTCAGGGCTTCCCATAGCTGTAACCGCATCAAATCTGCCAAATGTTTCGGGAGTAATATCCTTGGAATCCATATGTTTAACATTCAGACCATTTTTGATACATGCATCAGCCTGTCCCTTTGCTAACACAACACCATAGGCATTTACTCCCATTTGTGTTAAATAATCGACAAAAGCGCCCCACCCGCAACCAATATCAAGAACTTTTGAGCCTTTTTTAATATTACAACCATCCACTATAAACTTATGTTTTTTTAATTGTGCATCTTCTGTCGACATGGTAAAATCACCATCAAAACGGGCACAACTATAGGCACCTTTTTCACCTAAACTCAGGCGAAATATTTTATCCATTCTTGTATAATGGGCATCTAAATCTTTTTGTACAGCCATTGTATTTTATATTATTTAGCTTATAAAATTATTAATAATTAATTACAAATTTAATAAACAAAATAGAAATTCCTAATTTATAACCACTTTCATGTATAAAAAAATGTTGGACCTCTCATAAGAAAAGCCCAACATTAAGCTATTTAATCAAGTTAAAAATCTCAGAAAGAATAAATTATTTCGTATTGTTCAATTGGCAAATCCCATGAGGTAGCTTTTGCTGTAGATTTTAAAACTCCGACTTTCTTTTTGTCGAAATCAAAAATTCTGGTACCCTCGAGACTTAAAGTTTTCGGATAATACACATGCAATGTTACAGCTGAATCTGATTTAGAATTATTCTTTAAATCATGAATGCTGCTTTTCTTTTCAATTACTTTTTTGCCTGCTTTTAGTTTAGCTTTATTTACAAAACTGAGTTGACCATTCTCTTCCTTAAAACTTCTTTCTGTGATTTCTCCATGCAATAACTTCACAACACCTTTAAAATTCAGATGTTCATGAATAGCACTTCCAATTCCGGGAAACCATACCATTGCATATATCGAACGAAGATCATTATTCAATGGAATTCTATGGTATACGGTTTTATCATCCGTTTGATTTTCACTTACAACCTGAATAATTTCATCTTTATTAATAATATCAATGTTAGCATAAATTTATGTCTAACTTATTAAAAATAAAGTCTGAACTAACATTATTTAGAATTGAAAAAAATTTCTCCAAAGATTCAATTTTTCTCATCATATAACAAATTACCCGATTAATAAACCTTCAACCCTTACTTTAAGACTACCGTCTTTCTGTTTTACAATTGAATTCACCAAACCGCTATGTCTCCATTGCAACATACAACGACGTGGCAAAAACCAATACCGCATTCCAAGCTTTATTTCAGATTTTGCTTCTTTAATAATTCCGTCATAAGCCTGTGCAACATAATACCCAATATCTACGAATCCTTCAGAACGTGGCTTTAAAGGACCTGTAACACACCAGTTAATAACACCATTACGAGCATCAACACCAGTCACAACTCCACAATGTGTTATAGGACATCCGCACGACATACCCATTGGGCGACCGATCATGATGTCACCTTTTTTAACTCCTAATTCTTTTACTAAAGTAGGATTATAGGGCAACATTGTTTCTCTAGGTCCTGGCTCGTTTTCAAAACAATCCAGAACAAAATCAAATTCGCGGCCTAATTGATCTTTCCAGCCAATTCTTTCACCTATACCTTCAGATGCGCATCCTAAGCAAGAGGCATGTGCAGATTTTTCTTTAGATTTATTTGAAATATGAATACATTTTTTTAATTCATCTTCATTTTTCTCCACAATTTTTGCGAATTCTTCGCATGTTTTGGTGCCGCAAGCTCCGCAATCAAGTTTTGGAAGCTTTTCCATTATCTGGTCGTACTTTGTTAATGTTTCACTCATTTTATTTATTTTTTAAGTTAATTACTATGTAAAAATTGGGTTTAATTTCAAAACGCATTTCTTCAATATTCTGGTAAATTCATCAATTTCTGCTTCGTTATTGAATCTGCCTAAGCTGATCCTGACTGACCCTCTTGCTTCAAATTGATTTTTACCTATGGCCATTAAAACGTGAGACGCACTGCTGGTCTTATTTGACGAACAAGCTGACCCGGCCGAAACAGCAACACCTTCCTTATCTAATAATAACAATAGTCTGATAGTTTCTCCTTCAAGACCATGTATGCCGATATTGATATTATTTGATAAGCGTTGAGTTGGATGTCCATTAAGATATGAACCTTCGATATTATTCAGAATACTATTAATCAGCTTATCTCTGAGATTTGTCATTTTCTTGTTTTCAATTACAAAATCTACCTTGCATAAATTTGCAGCTTCAGTAAATCCGACAATTCCGGCTAAATTTTCTGTGGAGGAACGAAGTCCTTTTTCCTGCCCCCCTCCATGAAGCCATGGGGTAATCTGAACACCATTTCTAATAAACAAGGCTCCTACACCTTTGGGTCCATAAATTTTATGTGAATTGATTGTCAGTAAATCAATATTCATTTTATTCACATCAATGGGTACTTTACCAAAGCTCTGGCATGCATCTGAATGGAAATAGATGTTTTTCTCTTTACACAGGCTTCCGATCTCCTCAATATTCTGAATGGTACCAATCTCATTATTGGCATGCATTACTGAAACAAGAATAGTTTTTGGAGAAATGTACTTTCGTACAGTTTCAATTTCAACTTGCCCAAAGCTATTTACCGGCAGATAGGTAATAAAAAATCCCTGATCCTCGAGCCATTTGCATGATTCAAGTATACAATCATGTTCAATTCCTGAAACAATAATATGGTTTCCTTTTTTCCGGTTTGCAAATGCAATTCCTTTTAATGCAAGATTATTAGATTCAGTTCCACTGGAGGTGAAAATCAATTCATCTGAAGTACCGCCAATAAAATCTGCTAACTTTTTGCGACAATTTTCTAAGGTATCTTTTGTATCTGTTCCAAAAGAATGCAAACTGGATGGATTTCCAAAGGACTTAGTAAGATAAGGCATCATTGCATTCAACACCACTGGATCCAGTGGTGTTGTTGCAGCGTTATCAAAATATAGTTTGTGTTTATTCTCCAACATAAAATAAATCGGTATCAAGAGTTCTTAAAACCCCAAAGTGATTTTTTGCACCAATTTCTTTTTTACCAACACAAATGGTACAAGTACCCACAGGTGGATTTCCTTTTAAAAACATTGGAAAATCGATATGCTGAACTTTTTCAATTTGTTTTACTATCGGATCGATTCCGATTCCATACAGAGCATTACTTTCAACAACGGTAATATCTTTAGCAGCCTGAAGAACCCTGTATCGGAAAACCTCACGTTCTGCTTGTGAAATCAAATCGATTTTTGTTATAACACTTATATCAGCCAGCGTTAACATTGGTCCAATTTTACGTGGCAAATTCATTCCACTTGTTGCTTCTAAAACAACAATACCTAAGGAATTTTCTACATACGGAGAACAACGTAAACATAAACCTGCTGTTTCAACAAATAAGAATTCTGCACCTTCTTTTTCAGCCCATTCAACGGCTTCGTCGAGCACAACTACGTTACAATGGTCGGGACAAAGTTCGCCGGAATAAATTTTCTTGGTAGGAATTCCAAATTCTTTGTTTATTGTTTCATCTTCATCAGCATAAAGAACATCAATTTTAATGTAAGCAGTTTTAAGTTTTTTTGCTTCCATTCTTTTTATTACCTGACGGATTACTGTTGTTTTACCGCATGTCGGTGGTCCTGCAAATATTATAAGTTTCATTTTGTTAAATGTTATTATATGCTAAATTTCTGATATTTTCATTGAAAACCGACTCCGTTATTTCTTCTCCAGCACGAATTAATCTTCTGAATTCGAGCATAACGTCATCAATCTTTTTTAATTCCTGCGCAGCTCTGCGTTCATCAGCTCCGGTATATATTATTTTCTGCATTGCACCATTTTTCATTATAATTCTGAAATCTGATAACAATGCAATTCTTGAGTCGTGTGTTACAAAAACAAAAATCTTATCATATTTCTTTAACAATTCAAGAGCCTTGGTTCTGTGAATACCTGCATTTTCAATTTCATCCAAAAGAATAATCGGGGAATTACCAATTATTACTGCATCTGCAATTAATAAGGAACGGGTTTGCCCACCTGAAAGCTCTGTCATTCCCGTTGCCCGGTTAATGGATTCACCCGTTAGTTGATTTGCAAAATCGAGTGTTTCCTGAATAATTGTCTCAGCATTTTCAGCACCTCTTACAGTAGCATGAATTATTAAAAATTCACCCACGGGCAAATCAGACAAAAAATTAGTGTGTTGTGAAATTAAAGCAATCGGATGTTTTGAAGGATCGAAAGTGAAATCACCAGGAATAGGTTCGTCATTAATTAATATCTGACGTTGCGATGGTGTATTGTAATTAGCAAACAATTCGATGTCATTAATTAGTGTAGTCTTACCGCAACCTGTCGGACCAACTATACTTATTATATCGCCCATCTTCAATTCAAACTCCTGAACTTTTTCGCGTTCACCGCCTTTTCCGATACCACCTCGGATAGTGATTTTTTTGATTTCCATTTGTTTACGTATTAAAATATTTAAAAACTATTTAGTCTATAGATTTTATAGACAAATGTAAAATCTTTTATATATTTGCCGCATAAAAAATCAGATGGGATATTACAGTTTAAAGCATGAAATATTTCATATAATAATATACGAAACGACATAATAATTACATTAATCTCAATGATTCAGGAAATTAAAACCAACTCAAATTGTCAAACCTGTCTCTTTAAACAGGTTGTAATGCAGTATCTGACAAATGAACAATTCGAATTAATCTACGATAAAACTATCCAGTTAAAATTTAAAAAAAGTGAAACAATACTGAAACAAGGAAATAAATTCACTCATTTAGTATTTCTTGATTCCGGTACTGTAAAATTTCATCTCGAAAATGAATCTGGAAAGAACATTATTTTATCTGTAGCAAAATCTCCTATTCTTTTAGGTAGTTCCAATTTATTTAATGAAGAAATAAATCTCTTTTCTATTACCGCACTCGAAGACTGCTCTGCTTGTATGATTGATATAAATATTTTTAAAACCATGATTCATCAGAATTGTGGCCTTGCTATTAAAATACTCGAACTTGTAAGTAATTTATATAAAGACTCTATTACTAACTTTTTAAATCTGGCAAATAAACAAGTAGCAGGAAGAGTAGCGGGGACATTAATCTATTTATCCGAAAAAATATACAACAGCACTGAGTTTACTCTAATTCTAAGTCGAAAAGAAATGTCAGAATTTGTATGCTGCTCAATGGAAAATCTGATTCACACTTTTTCAAGATTCCAAAAAGAAGGAATTATTAAAATCGAAGAGAAAAAAATATTTATACATGAAATGAACAAGCTAAAAACAATAAATAGAGTAGGTTAAATTAAATCTGATATTATTTTTTAATTAATCTATTAAATCTGTTTTGTCAAAATTAAAAATGAATCTATATTTGCATTCTCTATTATTTCTATAGACTTTATGTATTAATAATATAAACCTATGAAAAACAAAACATTTCAACTGCTACTTGCAGTATTTTTTATGATTTCGGCCACATCCTGTAACCAGAATCAAAACGTAAACAAGGAAAATTCAACTGAAAAGCTATCAGGCAGCATAAGCGTAAGCGGCGCTTTTGCCTTATACCCGATGGTAGTCATGTGGGCGCAGGAATTTCAAAAGATTCACCCTGAAGTGCAGATAAATGTGTCGGCAGGCGGCGCCGGAAAAGGAATGACAGACGTATTACAAAATATGGTTGAACTGGCTATGGTCTCACGGGAAATAAAAGATGAAGAAATACAGCAGGGTGCATGGTTTGTAGCGGTTACAAAAGATGCCGTATTGCCGACCATCAATGCATCAAATCCTGTATTGTCCGGGATTCAGAAAAAAGGTATTACAAAAAATACCCTTACCTCTATTTACCTGGATAAAAATCCACAATCCTGGGGAAAACTATTCGGAACAAATAGCAACTCTAAAGTAAATGCATTCACCCGTTCCGATGCATGTGGTGCTGCTGAAATGTGGGCCAAATATTTAGGAAAAAAACAGGAAGACCTATTGGGAACCGGGGTTTTCGGTGATCCGGGAATTGCCGATGCAGTAAAGAATGATGTAAACGGTATTGGTTACAACAACGTGATTTTTGCTTACGATATTAAAACCAGAAAACTATATCCCGGCCTGGCTATCCTTCCACTTGACTTAAATGAAAACGGAATCCTCGAACCGGAAGAAAATTTTTACGCCAGCCTTGATTCTGTGATGTCAGCAATACAGTCGGGAAAATATCCTTCTCCCCCGGCCCGCGACTTATTTTTAGTTTCAAAAGGAAAACCAACTAATCCTATTGTCAACGAATTTATTAAATGGATATTAACGGATGGACAAACATTTGTTGATCTGGGTGGATATGTAAAACTAACTGATGATAAATTAAAAACTGAATTAAGTAAACTTTAATAATTTTTTCAAACCTGATAATCACATGTCTTTAAAATCTAGATTAGTCAGCGAAAAGGCTTCAAAAGTCTGGATGATTATTTCCTTAATTATTATGCTGCTAATGCCTGTGTTGTTAGGAATTGGTTTATATATAAAATCGGAACCTATACTTGCCAGGAATTCAATAATTGATTTATTTACAGATTCAGACTGGAAACCCATGCAGGGGGTTTTCGGTTTTTTACCTTTTATCCTCAGTTCTTTCCAGGTGACATTAATTTCCGTTGTGATTGCTGTTCCGGTTTGTATTCTTACAGCCATATATTTAACACAATACGCTAAAAGAAGGATATTAATGTTAATGCAGCCTGTTATTGATATTTTATCAGGGTTACCTTCGGTAATTTTTGGTGTATGGGGAATCCTGGTAATAGTTCCGTTCATTAAAAACACGATTGCACCCGTATTCGGAATACAAACTTCAGGATATACCATATTAACAGGAGCCATTGTATTAGCCGTTATGATCATTCCGTTTATACTTAATATCCTTATTGAAGTTTTCAGGACTATTCCCGAAGAACTTACCGAAGCCTCTTTGTCAGTTGGCGCAACCAAATGGGAATCAATAAAATTTGTGCTTTTACGGAAAGCCATGCCCGGAATTATTTCATCCACGGGTCTGGGTATTGCCCGTGCTTTTGGCGAAACTATTGCCGTTCTGATGGTAGTCGGAAATGTTGTACAGATACCTTCTTCCGTTTTTGATGCCGGGTATCCGCTCCCTGCGCTTATTGCAAATAATTATGGCGAAATGTTATCAATTCCACAGTATGATTCGGCGCTTATGCTTGCAGCTCTTATTCTATTTGTTATAGTAATATTTTTCAATTTTATTTCGAGGTTGGCAATAATACGGTCTGAAAAACATCATTGAATATGAATTTAAAAAACACAGAAGAAACCATTTTCAGAACGCTGATGTATATTTCAGTATTCATAATAACTTCATCGTTACTATTGATCATTTTCAGTATTCTGTACAGAGGTTTGGGCTCTCTTTCATGGGAAATGATCTCACAAACACCCAAAGGAGGTTTTTATTTTGGAAAAGAAGGAGGAATTTTAAATGCCATAACTGGCTCACTATATCTATCACTGGGTGCAACATTAATTGCATTAATTATTGGAGTACCTATTGCACTATTCATGAATGTGTACCTTGTTAAACATAAACGATTTGTAAACTCCATTCGCTTTTTTCTGGATTTACTCTGGGGAGTACCCTCCATTGTCTATGGCGCATTTGGCTTTACTTTCATGGTTCTGTTAGGAATAAAAGCTTCTTTGTTGGCAGGGATAATTACTGTCGCAATTTTTATTCTGCCCATCATGGTCAGGGCTTTGGACGAAGTTTTAAAAACGGTACCAGTAGGGTTGCTGGAATCTTCGTTATCGCTGGGTTCTACTAAGTCTGAAACAGCATTCAGGGTATTTATAAGGCAAACTATTCCGGGTCTTGCAACAGCCTTACTTTTATCTTTCGGAAGAGCCATTGGTGATGCCGCCTCAGTTTTATTCACAACCGGTTACACAGATTATATTCCCACTTCGCTCTCGCAACCCACAGCAACGCTTCCCCTGGCAATTTTCTTCCAGTTAGGCTCACCCATCGAAGAAGTAAGAGGAAGAGCGTATGCTTCGGCCTTAATCCTGACAATTATTATTTTACTGATAAGCATTGTTTCAAGAGTTATCTCAAACAGATATCATAAACAAAGAATAAAATTCTGATGAATACCAAGATTGACATAAAAAACCTGAACCTGTACATCGGGAAAAATCATATCCTGAAAAACGTTAGTGTTCAGATTCCGGAAAATAAAGTGACTGTAATTCTGGGACCTTCGGGATGCGGAAAAACAACACTTTTAAAAAGCCTGAACCGCCTTACCGATCTATATGAAGATGTAAATGTTACCGGAGACATTATATTGGATGGCGAAAATATTTTAAATACAAAGCAGGATGTTACAGCTATCCGTAAAAAAATGGGATTACTTGCACAACGCCCATACCCATTACCCATGTCAATATTTAACAACGTCGCATATGGATTGAAAATTTCAGGAAGAACAAATAGGAAAATACTGGGTCAAAGGGTAGAGCATTACCTCAGGCAGGTGGGATTATGGGAAGAAGTAAAAAACAGGTTACAGCAACCGGCATCGGGTTTAAGTATTGGGCAACAGCAAAGGCTTTGCCTGGCGCGTGGCCTTGCCGTTGACCCGGAAATAATTCTTGCCGATGAACCCACCTCTGCCCTCGACCCTATTTCCAGCCAGATTATCGAACAACAATTCACAGAATTAAAAAAGAATTATACTGTCGTTTTGGTTACTCATATTTTACGACAGGCCAGGCGGGTTGCCGATTATGTGATTTTCATGTATATGGGAGAAGTGGTTGAATGCGGCACTTCTGAAGAATTTTTCACCAATCCCAAAGAAGAAAAAACAAAAGCCTATCTGAAAGGAGCGTTTAATTAGCAGGGAAAAAGGTAAAGAAAAATAAGGGAGGTGTAGAGGAACAGTAGTCAGACAGTGGTCAGACAGTGGTCAAACAGTAGTTAAACAATAGTTAGGCAGCAGTTAGAGGGTGGTCAGACTATTCTAATTATATTTTGGTACTTTTTTATGTTTTTAAAAAGAATGAAATGATAAACCTTGAACTTTTAAAACAAAACAAATAACAATAAATAATTCAAATCATGAAAAATCAGATCTTAACTTTTATCTTAACCATAGCTTTTTGCTATTCAGGTTTTTCGCAATTATCCATTAGTGGTGAATTCAGGCCACGCGGAGAATTCCGTCATGGGTACAAACAACTGGCAGATGATTCGCTCCGGAATGACCCTGCTGTTCAGGTCAGCCAGAGAAGCAGGATAAATTTTGACTTCAGAAACGAAAAATACAAAGTCGGTTTCTCTATACAGGATGTGCGTCTGTGGGGCGACCAGGCGCCAAAAGAAGATGTTTCATCCACGGCAGTTTACCAGGCATGGTTATCGTATAAATTATATGACAGCCTGTGGATAAAACTAGGCCGCCAGGAAATAACTTTTGATGACAAGGTTCTGATGAGCAATAACAACTGGAATCAGAACGGGCAGGTACATGATGCTTTAAAAATAAGTTATAACAAAGCAGGTACAGGCATTGATATTGTTTCGGCATATAACAACTCCACCGACCAGCTTTTCGGAAATGACTACACATTGCTTGATAAAAATTATAAACTCATGAATATTATTTTATTATCGAAAAAATTCGGAAGTATTAAAACACACATTGCCGGAATCAATGACGGATTTCAGAAGACAGGAACCAAATCAACCATCTATATGCGATACACCTATGGCGGCGGTTTTGATATTCCATTAAGTACATTTTTATTCCAGGGCAGAGGCTTTTATCAATCCGGAAAAAATAATACAGGAAAAGAAATCGCTGCCTATTATTCCGGAGCCAATATAACCGATACCATTTCCAAAAACCTCATTGCCAATGCCGGAATATTTTACTCATCAGGTACTGATGCAACAGATACCGCCAACAAACAAATAAATGCTTTTGATCCTTTATATGGCACCAATCATGGCATTCACGGAAACATGGACTATTTCACATCTTTAACAAAGAACACAGGAAATGCTGGATTAGTGGATATTTATTTTAAACTGGCATATAAATGCTGCAAAAACACAACTCTGTCCTTAGATTATCATTTCTTAATGCTTCAGAATAAATATGTAAAAAACAGTAAAACTCTTGATAAAAACCTAGGCTCGGAAATTGACCTGGGTGTAAAATTTAATCTTATGAAAGAGGCATCGCTTGAACTCGGGTATTCTTATTTATTTGCTAAAAGCACATTGGAAACTCTTTCAGGTGGCGATAAGAACAGCCTGAATCACTGGGCATATATTATGTTTACACTAAAACCAAAGTTTTTGTAAATACCTCTTAAATTAATCAGTCAATCAATTATTTTCCTAAATTTGTTTCGTTGGAAGATAAATTCCACGATTTACTTATTAAAATAACTGATTGATTATGAAAATACTCTACTTATTCATCTTTTTTTTGGGAGTTCTTCATTGTTTCTCCCAAACAGTTACAGATTATGATGGTAATGTATACAATACAGTAACCATCGGAACGCAGGTGTGGATGAAACAAAACCTGAAAGTAACCCATTACAGAAATGGCGACCCGATACCGAATGTAACTGACAATTCTGCATGGAACGCGTTAACTTCGGGAGCATTCTGCTCTTACAATAACGACAACAACAATGTTTCAACGTATGGTTTATTGTATAATTATTATACTATTTCAGATACCAGGAAGGTCTGCCCCAGCGGATGGCATGTTCCCGAAGACTGGGAGTTAACAACTGTAGATAATCTTTTCGGAGGAACAAGCGTTGCCGGAGGTAAGCTGAAAGAAGCCGGTACTTCTCACTGGGCAAGCCCCAATACAGGTGCTACCAATGAAAGTAATTTTACTTTCTTACCTGGCGGAATGAGATTCGATAACGGAACGTATCAGTTATTAGGAACAGCTGGTTTTGAATGGTCATCTACAATGCAGGGTGCATATAATACGTGGTATCGCTGGTTCGGTAATACAACAGCTGCTTCAAACAAGAATCCCGGTAGTTTAACCTACGGTTTTTCTATTCGTTGTTTAAGCGATAATGCTGCCGGCATGAATGAAAACCAGATTCTTTATAAAATATTTATTTACCCGAATCCGGTCAGTAATTATCTTATTATTGACAACCAGGGAACAGAAAATATTTCTGCAACCGTATATAATGTTCTGGGTTCCGAACTATTCACTAAAAACCTGAACGGAAAAATCAACCAGATTGATACAAGAGCATTGGAGAGTGGGATTTATGTTATTGTAATTACCGGTAAATCGGGAAAACTTATTCAACAGAAATTTATTAAAGAATAACCATATAAATAAAAGTCAATGAAAGCCCTCTTGCCTGCATTCTTATTATTAGTCTTAACTATTTCTATTAATGCACAGGAAATGTCGGGGATTGTTAATGGTAATTATTCCGGAGTAAGCAGTTATGCCATAAATCCCAGTTTAATGTCCGATTCTAAGTTATATATGGACATTAACGTACTGACAACCGGAGTTTCATACCAAACAGATATGAATAAAAATGCATTTGGAAATTTTCGTCTGAACGGTCCCTCCGTTATGATTAACCGGGGTGAACATGCTTTTGCTTTTATTAATGCTGCAAGAACTGCTATATCATATAAAAAATCCAGCGCCAATAACGGCAGATACACCGAATACCAGGTAGCAGGCGCTGCCTGGGCCGAAATCGGCTTAAGTTATTCCAAAGTTCTTTCGAGGGTCGAAAAAAACTGGTGGGCTGCCGGGTTAACGCTGAAATACCTGATGGGCGCCGGTGGTGCATATTATACAAATACAAGCATCAGCTATTCCGGGAATAATTCTGCATCAGGAAATTTAAGCAATGCCGGCATTGGCTCCGGAGGCGGTGGAATGGGCTTTGGAAAAGGTTTTGGATTCGACATAGGGCTTACCTATCAAAAAAAAGAGAAAAAGGAAAACTTTCTTCCCTTTAAAAAACTCTGCCAGCAAAAATACCAGCCCTACAGGTATAAACTGGGTTTTTCAATCGTTGATTTCGGATACCTCAAATTTTCAAGTAAAACAAATAACACGAAATTTAACGAGAGCATGGGAAAGGTTGATTCCATCCTTGTTCAGCAAAATGATACCGCGTATTATATAAACACAGATACAATAAATAATAACAATAATTCTTCACTTTATAAAAAAAGTTACTCTGTTTATCTCCCTGCCGGATTCTGTATTCAACTCGATTACCATATTTCCGAACACTGGTATATTAACGGGTTATTTGTTAAAGGGATGAACCTGTCGCCTGAATTTGTCAGGCGACCTACCTTAATTGCCGTTACCCCACGTTATGAGAAACGATGGTTCGAGGCCAATCTCCCTGTCGGGATATCCGATCTGAAATATTTCAAAATGGGCGCTTCTGTACGTTTCTGGAATTTTATTATCGGTACCGATAATTTATTAGGTTCTGTTGGGGTAGGCACAAACAAAAGTTTTGATGTTTACCTTTCTCTGAAAATGAACTTCCAGAAAGGTAAGTGTGGCAGAAAAAAGGGTGGAATACTGGAACCCTTCAGGCAATTGTTTAAATAATTCTGAAATTCACCAGGAATAAAAAATATTTTTTTCTGAAGTTATTCCCGGAAATATGAAACACATATTTATATATGTAGTTTTTTGCAACTTAAATTGAAAACTCATTCTTACATAATAAGCACTAAGGCAAATATTTAGCATTTGTAAACAACATCCAATCTTGTCTAAAAGGTTAAAGTATTATTTGATAATTATTATCAAATAAACTATTTTTGTACTCTTATACCTATTTACGGTAATGTCAAAAACTACGCATTTAATATTTATTATGTCACTGGCATTAATCGTTATTGTATTTTCTGTAATGCTGAGTTATATTGGAATGCCATTTTATAAGGTCAGCATAGAAGAAAGATTTTTTCATCCCGATTATGCATTATTAAAACCCAGTGGTTCTTTGGGGCATGGATTAGGAATCTTGGGTTCCGCTTTGATGGTTTTTGGAGTAATTACCTATATGTTCAGAAAAAGATACAGGGTATTTTCCCGCTTTGGACTATTAAAACACTGGCTTGAATTTCATATATTCTTATGCACTTTAGGGCCTATATTAGTTCTTTTTCATACTTCCTTTAAATTTGGCGGAATAGTTGCCATCAGTTTCTGGAGTATGGTTGCCGTATTTTTAAGCGGAATTATCGGCAGATTTATTTATCTACAGATTCCAAGAACTATTGAAGGAAGGGAACTAAGCTTAACCGAAGTAAAAAACCTGAAAGCAGATATTGGTGGAGTGTTAAATAATACTCTTAATCTTAACGAAGAAAGTTATAAGGCAATAATAGAACTAACAAAGAATAAAGCAGATAAATTCCATAGTAATGTAATAATCGGTTTTATAAAATCATCTATTGATGATAAAAAGACTTTGAGCGCAGTAAAATCCTTACTTATAAAAAATAAACTTCCCGGAAGGGAATTTAAAAAAATAGTGGGCCTGGTAAAAAACGAAATTTCGTTAAACAGAAAAATCGAAAGATTAGTTACCATGCAAAATTTACTAAAATACTGGCATGTAGCTCATCTACCATTTGCATTTGTCATGCTGATAGTAATGATTATTCATGTTGTTATTACCATTTTGTTCGGTTATAGATGGATTATGTAGATAATGGAAATACTTTTAGAAAATATTATTATTTATTCCTTTGTTATTTTACTCTGCATTGTTGCCGTTTTTGTTTATATACGTAAACAAAATAAAAAATCCAGAATTGTTGAGGACAAAATAAAAAAGGCTAAAGAAGAAGGTCTTTATGAGCCGGTTTCGCTGCATCCTGTAGTAAACGTAAATAGCTGTATTCAAACAGGCGCATGTATTGCCGCCTGTCCTGAAAAAGATATTTTAGGAATCATAAATGGAAAGGCAGCCATTATAAATGCCTCGCGATGTATTGGTCATGGAGCCTGTTTTCACGCTTGTCCAACGGAAGCTATAACACTTTGCATCGGAACCGAAAAACGAGGAGTCGATCTGCCTCATGTAAATCAACAATTCGAAACCAATGTTAATGGGATATTTATTGCGGGGGAATTAGGTGGAATGGGCTTGATTAAAAATTCTGTTGAACAGGGCAGACAAGCTGTAGATAACATTGTCAGGTCGCTGGAAAAAAAACATAGTGCCGACTACGACTTAATCATAATTGGCGCTGGTCCGGCAGGAATATCTGCTTCATTAACAGCCAAAAAGCATAACTTAAGATCTATCGTATTGGAACAGGATACCTTAGGGGGAACTGTATTTACATTTCCCAGAGCTAAAATTGTTATGACTTCGCCTATGGATTTACCACTTTATGGTAAAATTAAATTATATGAAACAAGCAAATCAGAACTGCTTGATTTATGGCAAACGGTTATTCATAAAAACAATATATTAATTAAAGAAAATTCAAAAGTTGAGTCTATAATTCCTGAGAATGACTATTTTAAAATCGAAACTTTAAGTAACGAGCAATTTACAGCAAAAAAAGTTTTATTAGCTATCGGACGCCGTGGTACCCCGCGAAAATTAAATATTCCGGGCGAAAACCTTGAAAAAGTAGCTTACCGCTTACTGGATCCTGAAATCATAAAAGACAAAAATATCATTGTTATCGGCGGAGGTGATTCGGCTATTGAAGCAGCATTATTGCTCTCCGGCCAGAATAAGGTAATCCTCTCCTATCGTAACGAAGTTTTTAGTCGTATTAAACTTACCAATCGTAATAATATAAATGAGGCCATGGCAAATGGAAATGTCGATGTCAGGTTTAATACAAATCTTACTGCAATTAATAAAGATGATGTTATTCTTTTGAATTTAAAAGAAGAACATAAAGAGCTTATTATAAAAAATGACTTGGTTTATATTTTTGCCGGCGGCGAACTTCCTGCCCAGTTTTTACAAAAAGCAGGAATACAAATCACGAAAAAATTTGGAGAAGCAGTTTTAAAACATTAATAAGTATATTCTCTTTATTCTGAATATGAATGTTGTAAAAATAATACACATTATTTTCTTGTCTGTAACAATGACTTTATCATGCTTTGCCCAGATATCTCCGGGCGAGCTTTCAGACTCACACAGTCACCTGGAGGGCATTTCAAATTGCACACAATGTCATACTATAGGTGAAAAGGTATCCAAGGATAAGTGCCTGAATTGTCATACAGAAATAAAAGAGCGTTTAACGCAAAATAAAGGATATCATTCCTCTTCTGATATAAAAAGCAAAGAATGTGCACTTTGCCATAGCGACCATCATGGAAAAAAATTTCAGATTATAAGGTTTGATACAGAAAAATTCAATCATAGTTTAACAGGATTTACACTTTCTGGCGCTCACAGCAAAAAAAAGTGTATTGATTGCCATAATTCAAAAAACATTAATATTCAGAAAATTAAAGATAAAAAATTCACCTACCTGGGACTAAATATATCATGTAAAAATTGTCATGCCGATTACCATCAGAATACTTTATCTGCAAATTGTTTAAATTGCCATGGAGTCGAATCGTTCAAACCGGCCTCAAAATTCAACCATGTAAATGCAAAATTCAAACTAACCGGAAAACATAAGAGCGTAGAATGTGTAAAATGTCATCAAACGGAAACAGTAAACGGGATTAAATTCCAGAAATTTACCGGCCTGCCATTTAAAAGTTGTACCAACTGCCACACAGATATTCACAAAAATCAGTTCGGACAAAATTGCATACAATGTCATTCCGAGGAATCGTTTCATGATATTAAAGGAATAAAAAATTTTGACCATACTAAAACAAAGTACAAACTTGAGGAAAAACACTTGGTTGTACCTTGCAAATCATGCCACAAAAATAAATACACAACTTCTTTAAAATATCAGAAATGCAACGACTGTCATACCGATTATCATAAAAATCAATTTGCAAAAGAAGGAGTATCTCCCGACTGTTCAGTTTGTCATAATACCAGTGGCTTTGTTAATTTTTCATACACTATTGAACAGCACAACCAGAGCATTTTTGCTTTACAGGGTGCGCACCTGGCAACACCATGCTTCAGTTGCCATAAAAAAGAAGAAAAATGGACTTTCAGGGATATTGGTAAACGCTGTATTGACTGCCACGCAGACATTCACAAAGAATATATCAACAAGAAATATTACCCGGACGATAATTGCCGGAACTGTCACGTTGTTAATAAATGGAGTGAGATAAATTTCGACCACTCAAAAACCAATTTTACTCTTTCCGGTATTCACTCAAAACAAAGTTGCAGTAAATGTCATTTTAACGCCAATACCGATGGCAGCAAACAACAGAGATTTTCCAATCTGCCTGCAAATTGCACTACCTGTCACGCAGATAAACATTTTAAGCAATTCGATATCAACGGCATTACAGATTGCAACAGGTGTCATGAACCGGACAACTGGAAGCCTGTGAAATTTAATCATAACAACGCTTCATTCAAGCTGGATGGCAAACATGTAAATGTTCCCTGTATAAAATGCCATAAGGTTAAGGAAGAAAATCAGATCAAGTATCTACAATATAAAATAAGTGCAAAATGCGAATCATGTCATTCATAATACTGCCGCTGGTATTCTATATTATCAGCTTATTTTCAGATTCACCACACGGAAAGGATTTTAAAATAAGCTGCAATACCTGCCATAGTTCCAAAGGCTGGACTTTAGATAAAGATATCTATTCTTTTGACCATTCAACCACAAAGTTACCTTTATCCGGTCAGCACAAAGAAGTTGACTGCAGGATGTGCCATCCCACTTTAGTGTTTTCGGAAGCAAAAACAGAATGTGCCGGCTGTCATACGAATATCCATAGCCAGTCATTAGGTAACGATTGTAACAAATGCCATACTCCTGATTCATGGATTGTTAATAATATAACAGAAATTCACCAGCAAAGCAGATTCCCGCTTTTAGGAGTTCATACAAATACAGAATGCCAGCAGTGTCACAAATCAGAATCGTTACATAGGTTCGATGTTCTTGGAGTTGAATGCGTGGATTGCCACAGGGATAATTATTTAGCTACAACTAGTCCAAGCCATATCGCCGCTAATTTTTCTACAGAATGTTCTCAATGTCATTTTATATATTCATACGAGTGGGGCGGTACAGGTTTTAATCATAGTTTTTTTCCGCTTACGTTAGGTCATGCGAATATAGAATGTGCGCGATGCCATATAAATGGAAATTATTCCAATACTTCTCCGGAATGTTATTCATGTCATCAGAGTGATTATAATTCGACAACCAATCCTGTTCACACGGGTTCGTGTTATCCTACCAATTGCACATTATGCCATACCACAAACCCGGGGTGGAAGCCGGTTATCTTTCAGCACGATGCCCAGTATTTCCCGATCAGTTCAGGAAAACATAGCGGAATTGCCTGTAATCAATGCCATACAAACCAAAATGATTGTACTGTTTTCAGTTGCATTGATTGTCACGAACATGACAAACCCGAAACGGATAATAAACATAATGAAGTGGGTGGTTATTCGTACAACAGCAATGCCTGTTACAGCTGCCATCCACGGGGCAATGGCGGTGATTGATTTTTAATTATTCGACGTGAAATTGTTATTTGTTATATTATTTGTATTATTATTCCGGGTAAGCCCGAAAGCTCAGACGCTATCCGAAAATGCAGAAGGAACGGTATCTTTTTTAAGTTCGCAGAATACTTATGTAAAATTCAAATCAACAGAGGGTATTTTAATTGGTGATACGCTTTATGCAAGTTTAAATAATTCTTTAGTTCCATTATTAATAGTCAAAAATCTTTCATCCACTTCTGTTGTTTGCAGTAGCCTGAATTCCAGTAAAATAAACATTAATGATATAATCGTAGCCAAGCGAAGAACTGAATCAAAAAAAAGTGAAAAAATTATTGTTGAAAAAAGCGATACTCTGGTTGAGAATACAGATAGCACAAAAACTGTAAAAAAAGAAAAAATAAATATTGGTAATCGCAAAGAAAGTATTAATGGAAGCATTGCGGTTTCTAATTTTTCAGGTTTTTCAAATACTCCGGCTCATCAATCATACATATTTAACTACTCACTTCAGTTAAATGTCATAAATATTGGCAATTCAAGAATTTCGACTGAAAATTATATCCAATTCAGGCAAGAGAATGGAGAATTTAAAAAAATACAAAACAATATTTTTGATGGTTTAAAGATTTATACTTTATCAGTAAAATACGACTTAAGTAAAAGTTCATTTATTAGTGTAGGCAGAAAAATTAATCCTAATATTTCCAACATTGGATCTATAGATGGTTTACAAGCTGAAAAATCTTTTAAGAAAATTTATGTGGGTGGTTTTGCAGGTTCACGACCCGATTTTGCGGATTATGGTTTTAATTTTAATCTTTTACAGTTTGGAGCTTATGTCGGGCATAATTTTGCAACGGCTACAATTAATATGCGAAACTCTTTGGCAATTGTTGAACAAACCAATAATTCAAAAATTGACAGAAGATTTCTATATTTTCAACATAACAATTCATTAATTAAGAATTTAAGTATGTTTTGTACATTAGAAACTGACCTGTACAAATTGTCGGATAATAAATCACAAAACACCTTCAGCTTAATTAATTCTTATTTTTCATTAAGATACAAGTTCTTCAAAAAATTATCTCTATCTACAACGTACGATTCAAGGAAAAATGTTATTTATTATGAAACCTATAAAAATTATTTAAATACACTCTTAGCATCTGAAACACGTTTAGGATATAGTGTTCAATTAAATTATAATATCGTTAAAAATCTTTCTGCAGGAGTAAAAATTGGATATCGTTACAGGAAAGGTGACAGAATTCCATCTAAAAACATATATGCTTTTATAAGTTATAATAGTTTGTTAGGAGAGAATTCATCCACCACTTTTTCATATACTAAATTAGAGACAACGTATTTGAATGGAAGTATTTATAACATAAGACTATCAAAAGGGTCTAAATCAGGAAAAATAAACTACGGATGTAGTTACAGTTATAATAATTATAAAGTATTTAATGCTGAAAAGCCATTATTGCAACATATTGCAAATATTAATTTTTCTTCTGATATTATTAAAAAGTTAACCTTCTCCATAAATTTTGAAACTGATTTTGAAAAACCTAACCGGTTTTACAGGCTGTACATGCAGGTTAGAAAAAGGTTTTAAACTCTCCTTTGTCAAGCTCAGGGAACAAAGTAACTCCGAGTCAGTCTTCGACTCCGCTCAGACTGACATCACGCTTGAAGGCACTATAAACAAATCCCGGGCTAAAGACTAATTTTCTTCTTTAAAATAGACCTTATAATAATTCATGCCTGTAGCTTCATCAAAACCTTTTTCGATGAGTTGCCTGTTGCCGTGAATATAAATATGAAAATTCTTATCGAGTTTCAGTACGCTTTTAAAAACCCTGGCCTGTTTTTTCACTGCCTGCGGCGAAATTTCAAATGAGTCGGATAATTCAACTTCGTTGTTATCGCGGTATATGTCATCGAAACTTCTGAACGATTTTATTATTTCCTTGTCCTGGAAAACTTCGTTCTCGAAATCCTTTTTGTCGAATGTTTCGTGTGTTTTAAAATACTCAACCGAGCGGTTCAGCAGGTCGATCTTATCGGCTTTGCTTACGTCAAATTCTTCTGAGAGTTGTTTTGTAACAAAGTTCTTGGTTATATTCAGAAACTCTTTGGTCTGATGGTAATCGTCGCTGCAGGGTTTCAGTTGCAAAAAATTATCTTTCCAGTATTGGGCTTCCATTGACTTATTTGACTTATCAATAATACAGGCTTTATATCCCGAATCTTTACCTGTATTAAATATTAAACAGCCTTTGTCAGGTTTATCCGTGTTAATTCCGTCATCGCAATGAATGGAAAAATCGCCGCGGTTGCTGTTTACTTTTAAAAATGCCTGCCTGTTTTCTGATTTAAAAATCCCGACGGCATCGGTCAGTCTGTCTTCTATGCTTATATTCGTAAAATAAGCAATAAAAAGGTCGCCGGGTTTTATTTGCGGATGAACCGAAAGCTCATAAAGATGCTTTGCCAGGCTCACAGAATCCGTGTGAAATGTTTTTAAATCTTCAAAAATTTCCGAAACAAAGTTGAATACCGGGTTTAACGTAAAATCTCCGTTGGTAAAAGTAAACGTGTAAAACTCCGGGCTTGAAAAAGGTGACAGAAAAAAACCGGAAAGCAATTCCTTTACTCTTATATCCGAAGTATCGAGTACTGATTTCGAGAGGTAAAGTTCTTCGCCATTGGTCTTATTCCCCACTGTATGAACCGATACTTTTTCGATATTACAATTTATATAGTCAATCATAATTATTCCTTTTTGTGCAATTTCAAAGGTATTAAAATCGTCAGAGTAATTGAAAAATTACGCTTACATTCTCAAATCAAATGTTACCAGCAGATATTATTACGGTTTTTTATTTCTCAGAAGATCCTGATTCAAAGCCAGAAACAATCCATTACGGTTTTTTCTTTAAACCGGCAGACAGATATAATTTCTGAAAAGCAAATAGGATTATCTGAAAAGATTTATCTTTGCAACCTTATTGGAAAGATGGCAGAGTGGTCGAATGCGGCGGTCTCGAAAACCGTTGTTCGCCTATCGGCGAACCGGGGGTTCGAATCCCCCTCTTTCCGCTGAAGTAAGTTTTTGTCGCAAAATGCCAGCTATTGCAACCAATTCCAAAACAATAGTTTTTTCCTTTTTCGCTGCAGATAAGACTTTTTTATCAGACATGGATTCGAGCAGGTCGAATCTTTATTGCTCATCATTTTCTATCTTATAACCGATTTTTTTCTGGGTTTTTCCGGGAGATCTAACAATTGTCGCAAAGCAGAAAAAATCATAGAGATATCTTCACTGTTTTTTTCTACTTGTTTTTCAAATTTTTTCAATTGAAGTAAAATATCTTTATGAGTCAGAATCATTTCACGAATACAAACAAAAATTTCAATAATTCTGATATTCATGTGAATTGCTGCTTCATTCTTTAAAATATTTGCCAGCATTAATACACCATGCTCAGTAAAGGCATAAGGAATAGCGCCACCTAAATGCTTTTTTTATGGTATCGCATTTTGCGATACCATAAGTTCTGTTTCTATCTCTGTCAATTGAAACATGAAATTTATTGGAAACCGTACAATATTTCTTTTGACTTGCTCCCGGAGACGGATTGCTTTTATACCATATAATTCAGCTAAATCACGGTCAAGCATTATTTTCGTTCCCCTTAATGTGTAAATCTTATTTACAACAACTTCATCAGGAATAATAAGGTGTTTACTTTTATTCATATTAAAGGAAGTTATTTCAAAATTAATTACAGTGAAATAATACTTTTTTATTTAATCTGATTAGGCAATTAATTCTACTCTCTAGGCAGTTCTCACGTTCAATAAGTATTTTTCATTATTTCGATTGTTTATTTTTGTATTTAAATCTGTTATTACTTATTTTTGACGACAACTAACTGTACTTACTTATAAATACTTTAATTGATTATAAATATTTATAGTTGGTGTTAGCTACGAGTTAGCGTTCATTGGTAAAAAAGTCATAACAATAATTAAATAAGTATTAACCTTTAAATCAATAAATATGAAAACAAGAACAGTATTATTTTTTCTAATTTTTGTATTTGCTAAAACGTATACACAGAATTATCAAATAAGTTTTGCAGGTACAGGTGCAAGTTCAATAGTTGACTCTGTAAAAGTTGAAAACCTGACACAATGTACAAGTATAAATCTAAGTGGAAGCGACATATTGCATCTTGTTGCAACTCTTGGAGTTGATAACATTAATACGAGAATAGAAAACGCTTTTGATATTTATCCAAACCCAATGACTGATATTTGTTTAATTGAATTTGAGGCAACAAATCAAGGAAATACAATTATTGAATTATATAATATTATTGGAAAAAGAATTTTACAAACACAAGAATTTTTATGCAAAGGGTATCATTCCTTTCGGCTTAGCGGAATTAATTTTGGCATTTATTCTTTGAAAATTGAATCAGATAAATATTCTTATTCTTCAAAAATTATTAGTACTAATTCCACTTATAATTCCCCTGAAATAAAACATATTAGTACAATACCTTTTAATGATAATAAAAGTGCGGATTCAAATACTATAAATATAAAAAATTTGAAAAGCAATAATTCAATAATTGAAATGCAATATAATACAGGTGACAGATTAAAACTTACTGGAAAATCAGGCAATTATCGTACTGTGTACATTCTAATACCTACGGTAAACCAAACTGTTACTTTTAATTATGTTGCGTGTACAGATGCAGATAACAACAATTACGCTGTAGTACAAATAGGCACTCAGATATGGATGGCTGAAAATCTGAAAACTACAAAATACCGTAATGGTAATCAGATACCTAACATTACAGATGGTACAGCATGGAATAGTCTGACTACTGGTGCATATTGTGATTATAATAATACAACAAGTAATAGTGCAATATATGGTAAATTGTATAATTGGTATACTGTAAACGACGCTAGAAATATAGCCCCACTTGGCTGGCATGTTGCAACAAATGGTGAATGGTTTAATCTTAACAATTACTTAGGAGGTACAAGTAATTCAGGTGGTAAATTAAAAGAAAATTGTAATAACTACTGGCTAAGTACTAATGTTGGTGCGACGAATGAAAGTGGATTTACTGCTCTTCCTGGTGGATATAGAAATAATGATGGGACATTTGGCTTCATTGGCAGTAATGGTAATTGGTGGTGTTCTACTTCCATGAATTCAGCATATTCATATAGTTATCTCATAATTAATATTAGTATATATGTAACTAATAACTATAACAACAAAAAGGATGGTTTCTCCGTACGATGTATTAAGGATTGACTATTTGCAAGTGTGCTGACAAATCTAAAAAACCAACGAAACGCTAACACCAGCTTAGCCCCAAGCTAACAACGTTATATGCAACCAATGAATAAAAACTAACTTTGGCAAATAAATTAAAATTCAGAAGTGCAGAGTCAGCACTCTAAACACTGACAAATTAAAATGAAAAAGTTTACAATTATTATTACTTTAATTATTACAACAATTACGGCTAATGCTCAATGGATAGCACAAACCAGTGGAACAACTAATTCTTTGTATTCGGTTTATTTTACTTCTACTGATACGGGTTATGCCGTAGGTGACCTGGGAACAATTCGTAAAACCATAAATGGAGGTACAAACTGGACAGCACAAACCAGCGGGACAACGAATGCTTTATTATCTGTTTATTTTACCAATTCCTATTTAGGTTACATTGTTGGCGAAACCGGAACCATTCTAAAAACCACAAATTCAGGAACAAACTGGGCTATACAAGCCAGCGGTACAACCCATAATTTATTGTCAGTTTATTTTTGTAATGATACTACAGGTTATGCTGTGGGTTTATCAGGCACAGTTCTTAAAACTATTGACGGAGGGACTAATTGGCTTGCACATGAAAATGGTATAAATTCACTTGTATCTTTGTATTCTGTATGCTTTACTTCAGTGGATACGGGTTATATAGCAGGTTCTTCCGGGTATTTATACAAAACAACAAATGGTGGAAACAACTGGAATGTTTTGGGAAATGGAGGAATTGGCAGCCTTGATTTACATGCTGTTCAGTTTATATCTTCTGATACAGGATTTGTTGTCGGAGCAAATTCCGCTTTTCTTAAAACAATAAATGGTGGCACAAACTGGTTATCGACTTATGGTGGAGGAAACGCTTTCAATTCTGTTTATTTTACAAATGCGAACACTGGATTTGCTGCTGGCAATTACGGAGGATATGGAATTATTCAGAAGACCACTAATGGTGGTACAAATTGGGTTACAAACTTTTCTAATGGCTCAACAGGTAATTTAAATTCGATCTACTTCCCAAATTTCAATACAGGGTATGTTGTTGGAGTATCTGGTGCCATTCGAAAGAATTCAGTCAGTGCAGAAGTTGAAGAAATTGAACCATCTTTTTCAGCAAATATTTTTCCAAATCCTGCCACTGATATTGTAACTTTGAATATAAAAGCTGCAAACAATGAAGATGTGAAATTAGATATTTATACTGTTATGGGAATACTAGTCAGGTCTGAAATACTTAAACAAAGCAACCAACATATAAATATTGGGAATTTAAATAATGGAGTTTACATTGTTACAATAAAATCAGGGGGCTTGACGGAAAACCAAAGGCTAATAATTCAAAAATAATATTGGCAGCATATAACACATGCTAAATCAAGCGGGTATTAATTACATTGTGACAATAAACAACAAACTTTTAGCAGTTTGAACAAAAGTGCCAGAATTTGGCTTCTCTTTTAAATAATTATTTTATTCTGACTGCAAACACATTTTGAGTAAAAAACCTGTTCTGTAACCCCCTCCTTCCACAAAATAAATTTGCATTAATACTTATCCCACCATTCTGTGTTATATTCGTTTTCAGAAATCTCAACTGTTTGTCCTGGTTCGGGTAATAATAATTTATAGTTTCCCGGTTTGGCTAATTCCATTATTTTCTGCACAGGTTCTTTCCATGGGTGCATGGCCAGGTTAAAAGTTCCCCAGTGAATAGGCAACATTAATTTACCTTGTAAATCGGCATGAGCTTTCATGGCTTTTTCAGGTCCCATATGAATATCTGGCCAATAGGGACTCGAAGCACCTATTTCGAGCATGGTTAAATCAAAAGGGCCATATTTCTTCCCTATTTTTTCAAAACCATCAAAATAACCCGAGTCGGCGCCAAAGAATATTCTTTTTGATTTTCCAATCAAAGTAAAGGAACACCATAAAGTCGTGTACCTGTCGCGCGTACCCCTGCCCGAAAAATGACGTGCCGGTGTTACAATTAATTTAACCGTATCATTTAACATATATTCATCCCACCAGTCCAGTTCATCCATTTTTGAGCTACTTATCCCCCATTTAATCAATCTTTTTCCGACACCCAGCGGACAGATAAATTTCACATCGGTTTGTCCCAGTATTTTAATCGTATCTTTATCTAAATGGTCATAATGATCGTGCGAAAGAAGCACATAATCGATATGAGGCAGGTTATTTATGTCAAGGGGTGACGGGAAAAAACGTTTGGGCCCGAAACCGGATACGGGCGAGGCATATTTTCCCCAGGCAGGATCGGTTAAAATCCGTAAGCCACCTTTTTCAAGTATTACAGAAGAATGTCCCAGCCATGTAACAGTTTCATTTACCGGCGGGTTAGAAAACATAGTCAAATCCATAAAAAAAGGTCCGGGAGCCGAATCTGGAAAACGACCTTCCACTTTTTTGAAGAACCTGGGAAGTATAGCCAGGAATGCGCCGGGGTTAATTACATTGGTACTTACCGTATTAACAAATATATTGCCTTTATAATTGGGTGAATTATATTTTTGTTTTTTCATAATCCAAAGATAATATCCCGGAATATTTTACCCGTTAATATTAAATTTCTTTAACACAGATTGTAATTTGCCAAAAAAAAGCAACTTTTGTATTAAATTACCAGTCTGAATTCTGTGATTGTGAACAGAACTTATATTATATATATCCTTTTTGTGGCAATTGTTTTCTTTTCCTGTAAAAAAGAAGACATTCATCCTAAATGGGATGTAAATGTACTTACCCCTATTGCAAAAACCCATTTAACTATCAATCAGATTGTTGCCGACAGTCTTTTACAGGTAAATTCCGACAGCAGCATTTCTCTGGTTTATCAGACCAATCTGGCAGAAATAAGCCTGGATACAATGGCACAGATTCCCGACACATCCGTAAGCTATACGGCAAAATTAAATACCATAGCGGTGTCTCCCATCAACATTACAAATCATGTTTCGGTGGGCGATATAGCAGAAATGGATAAAGAACTGAACGGGCCTTACGGCGGGTTGTACGAAGCCCTCATGACAGCTCATAACACTCATCAGCCATCAAACATTTCTCCTGTAGCTCCCATGGTTTTCGACAGTATTAACGTTGATGCGGGCGGATATTACCAGACCATCTGGCTTCAACAGGCTTATGTTGACATTACTATTATAAACAACATGCCCCTTGCTCTTTCAGATATCATATTTAATCTTAAAAATCAGGGAAACGGGGTTACGCTTTTAACCGATAGCTTCCTGATTGTTTCACCCGGAACAACAGTAACGAAGACAGAAATACTGACAAATGTTACATTGGAAAACCTCATGTGGGCAAGCGTTAATATCAGTTCTCCGGGAGGAAACAATGTCATTATAGATACAGCCATGTCTGCATCTGCCAATATTAAGGTATATAATATTGTTATCGATTCAGCCATTGCCCGCTTTCCCTCCCAGCAAATAATAGATTACCATAATGAGGCGCTGATCCCCACTACCAATAACATGCAGGTATCCGAAGCCTGGGCTAAAAGCGGAACCATTTCGGTAGATGTATATAATACCATCGAGGAATCGATGCATTACAACTTTGAAGTGCCCGGGGCAAAACTTAACGGACAACCTTTAATAATAAATGGTGTTATTGCGGCAGCATCAGGAGGAAACGCATCTCATTCCACTATATCAAAAGACCTGGCAGGGTACAAGATAGATTTCAGCGGAATCGGTCCTTATGAAGCGACCCAGGGAGATTTAAACGGTAACGGGTCCATTGACGCGGATACGGTAAACTCTCTTTACTATATTCTTTCAGGAAGTATTGATTCTTCCGGAAATTATATAAAACTGACCATGAACGACAGTATTTATGCACAGTGTTCCATCAGCAATATCCTTCCCGATTACGCAAGGGGATTCTTTGGTACCCAAAGTGCCGAACAGGACTCAACTATTGATTTTGACGTTTTAAATAACCTACAGGTTGATGAATTAAGCTTTAACGATGTCCGGGTCAGCCTTTCCGTTGAAAACCAGGTTGGCGTCCAGGCACAGGCAAACGTTATAGAATTAACAAGTATCAATACTTCTCATAATTCCAGTATTTCATTAACCGGATCGGCTCTTTCAACTCCTTTTACTATTACCAAACCTAATGATCCTCATTCTTTATTTACCGATGTTGTACCTACTGTCAATACCTTTAATCTAAACAGCAATAATTCAAACATAAATCAATTAATCAGTAACTTACCAAATGCATTCAGGTATCATGTCTCGCTGAATATAAACCAGGGAATTACTCCGCCTTATCCCGGAACCGGAACCGATTTTATATATTACGGGGACAAAGTAACAAGTCGTTTGAATGTTGAAGTTCCCCTGTCGTTCATAGCCGGAAACCTGGTACTGGCAGATACTGTTGTTCCTGATTTTTCAACTACCGATGTTACAAATATCCTGGGCGGTAACATTGTTCTGCAATCAAATAACATGTACCCGATAGAAGCCAGCACCCAGGTGTATTTTTTAAACGAACAAGGTTTAATTTATGATTCGCTTTCCTTTATTCCCGTTATTATTCCTGCTGCTGCCGTAAACCCTGTCACCCAAAGAGTCAATCAACCCCATGCTTATAAAAACATTATACCCGTTTCAAATCAGAAACTTCAGAATTTTATACAGGCTAACAAATTGATTATTACAGCACATTTTAACACGCAACCGCCCCATACCCATATTAAAATTTTCAATGATTATTTTATAGACTTCAAGCTGATAGGGGATTTTACTTACAGGGTGGAAAAATGAAAATAATAAAATTCATATTATTTATTTCTTTTTTTGTTTCGGCGCATTTATATGCCCAGGTAGCGCCTTTGTTTTCGCCGGTTTATTCGAACAACGAAGACACGGTTTTTACCGAAGCCGGAACTGTTTTATATTCATACTTAGGTTCAAATTCCATCAATAATAATTTTGCCAATGCCGTATTCAAAAGCAAATACCTGGATGATCATATTAAGAATTCAAATTACTTAAAAGGCAAAAACGTTTTGGCAACCGATCTTTATGCCGGAATTTATATGGCTGTCAAACCGGACAGTTTATGGGGATCGAAAAACCTTGGTTACCGTATTGGATTCGGAAACAGGCAATTCAGATCGGTACGTTTTTCCAATGACTTATATAATCTTGTTTTTTTTGGAAATAAAGATTTTGCTGGCAAATCAGCCAGTTTCGACAATACCCGTTTTAACATGATTGATTTCCAGGAATTGCAGTTCGGATTATTTAAAGATTATAACGACACTAAAACCAAAGTAAGAGCATACTTCGGATTAAACCTTTTAAAAGGCCAACAACTCCAGAAACTGAACATATTCGAAGGTTCTTTTTACACTGCTGAAGACGGAAGTTATCTCGATCTGAATTCAAGATTTTATTATTATTCTTCCGATCTTTCTCATAAAAGGTTTATTGACTTTAACGGAATAGGCCTGGCCTGTGATGCTTTTTTCAGCTTCGAGGATATTCCTTCAAAACTAACTTTCACGTTCGCCAGTAAAGATCTTGGATATATTGTTTGGAATAACAAAAGTTATCTAGCCCGTACAGATACTTCATTTCATTTCGAAGGGGTCGATATCACCAATATTCTTGATATGGGTCAGGCAAATATTCATGGCATGTCGCAGGACAGTATGCTGAATATATTAAATTCGCACAACGACACCATTCCATATCCATTATCGCTGCCGGAAAGATTAACCCTTGAAATAAAAAAAGAATGGAACTGTCGTTTTAAAAGCACCCTGATCGGAATGAACTACATTTTTGATACAGGTCAGCCTCTTCCCCAGTTTTATGCACTGCAATCAATCAAAATAAATTCCCGGTTCGAAGCAGATATAATAGCAAACTATGGCGGTTTTTCGAAATTTAATGCCGGGCTTTTTCTTACATATCAAATGCCTAAACACTTCACTATCATGATTGGTTCCGGAGATATTTCAGGTTTTATTTTACCCACAGAAGCTTTTGCAAGAAGTATATCGGCTAATATTTCATATAGATTCTGATTTGCCATCGCCAAAGATTTTTTCCATTTATACAGGAAAGAAGTATCTTTGAAAGAATAAATTTAATTATATGAGAAATATAATTGCTTTACCTGTTTTCATAATTATTGCATTTCTTTCTTTCAGTTGCAGTAAAAAAGCCGACCCTGTTCCCGCCCAGCAGCAAATCTTAACTTATGACACTTCCGGAATGACAGGACGGTTAACTGTTTATGTAAAATACATGAATCCCCAGTTCCAGATTGTTGATGCTAACAATACTGATATTTTTCTTTATGCCTCCCGTGATGATATCCAGACTGACCTCACAAATTCATCATACGACCTTGCCATTTACAGGCTTAATACAGGAACCGGAAACAAAGCTTATTTCGGTTACATAAATTACGGCAATTATTATATATACTCTTTCAATAACAACATAAACGGTTTAAGTTATCAGAAAACTTCCATTGTACAGGTACGACCTCAGCAAAGTGAAGAACTTACAGTTACAATGACTCATTAAAATACATATATGTTAAAATCAATGACAGGTTTCGGAAAAGCTGTTTGCGAAACGGATAATAAAAAAATCACTATTGAAATCAAATCGCTTAACAGCAAGCAGGCAGATATTTCCATCCGGTTACCGGCAGTATACCGTGAAAAAGAATCGGAAATAAGGCAGGAGTTAACAAAGCAACTGGAACGCGGAAAAATCGATCTGCTGGTATTTATTGAATCGAAACAGGCCGAAAGTCCGGTAAGTGTTAACAAGGACATTATCAATGCTTATTTTAAAGAATTAAAGTCGGTAAACGACACCATGATACATTCGCAAAACCCGGACTGGTTAAGCATTATCATGCGATTGCCCGACACCCTTTCACAACAATCGGTGGATATTGACGAAAACGAATGGAAGGCTCTTTCTGACACTATCCATATTGCTTTAAACCAGCTAATCGAATTCCGCATAACAGAAGGTAAAGTATTGGAAAATGAACTGTTAAAAAGAATTAACAATATAGAAACACTTTTTAAAAACATTGAAGTTTTCGAACCGTTAAGAATGGAAGTGGTAAAAAACAGGTTAAAACAAAACCTGGCAGAAATCCTGGGCAATGAAGGATATGATAAAAACCGGTTTGAACAGGAACTGATTTATTATCTCGAAAAGATGGATTTTACTGAAGAGAAAGTCAGATTAAGTAATCATTGTAAATATTTTAAAGAAACATGCTCTGAAGAAAATCCGGGTCGTAAACTGGGATTTATCACCCAGGAAATAGGCCGTGAAATAAACACATTAGGTTCCAAAGCTAATCAATCGGACATCCAGCGCCTGATTGTTCAGATGAAAGACGAACTCGAAAAAATTAAAGAACAACTCCTTAATATTCTGTAATGGAAGGAAAAGTAATCATTTTCTCGGCCCCATCGGGCGCTGGAAAAACAACCATAGTAAAACATATTCTCAGCCTCTTTCCTGAAATGGAATTTAGCGTTTCTGCCTGTAGCCGCGAAAAAAGACCTAATGAAACCGATGGTAAAGACTACTTTTTTATTTCTGCCGAAGAATTCAGAAAAAAAATAGACAATGGAGAATTTGTGGAATGGGAAGAAGTTTACGAAAGTTGTTATTACGGAACCCTGCGTTCGGAACTGGGCAGAATATGGAAAAGCGGACACATTGTTGTATTTGATGTGGATGTTAAAGGTGGAATAAATTTAAAAAGAATTTTTGGCGATAAAGCCATGTCGGTATTCATAAGTCCTCCTGATTTAGAAACACTGGAACAACGTTTACGAAACCGCTCTACTGATTCAGAAGAATCGTTAAATAAACGTTTAAATAAAGCCAGTTGGGAAATGCAATTCTCCAATAGCTTCGACAAAATAATATTGAACAAGGAACTGCCAGATACCTTTAAAGAAGCCGAAGAGATTATTAAAAAATGGATCAAATAATTACCGGAACATTAATGTTCTATAATATCACAAAAAAGTTTCTTCTTCTACCTAAATCTTAAATATTTTCCCATATACTTCTCAATCTTAAAATCATTTAAGTTAAGATTTTTATTCACAACCTTATATATTTCCTGTATAAGCAAGTTCACACAAACTAAAAAAATTTTATAAAAATTCTGTTATTCATTTTGAATCCTATTTGACCAAAACTTAAAATAAATGTATTAAATCAGTAAATTAGTTTGCCTATTAATTATTAATGTGGATTTAGAATATAATGTTATTTTCTTTCAGAATAACATTTTTTTTTAAGAAGCGTAATACTTTTTATTCGGTTGTTTTTTTTCACATGTTAGTGAAATCTGATTATCTTTTTTTACAAAAACAGCAAGAGATTTAATAACAGTAAGATATATTTACTATGAGGATTAATAAACATAGAAAAGAACTGATAATACAGGCCTTCATTTTATTATTATTAACAATATTAAGTATTATTTACATTAATTATACCTGGACACACCAGGAGGATGATCAGGAAAATAAAGTATTGCAAATAGCCAGATCTATTGAAACATTATTACCTAAAAATGACATAAGCCAGCTTGAAGCTAAACCCGGGGATATTGAAAAACCCCAATATTCTGTTATTAAAAACATGTTAAAAAAAATAATACGTGTCAACAAAAGCGCCAGGTTCGCTTATATCTACGTTGAAAGAAATAACAAAGTATATTTTATTGCCGACTCCGAACCCGAAGATTCAAAAGATTATTCACCTCCCGGACAAGAATACACTGAAGCCAAAGCAGAAGACAAACAACCTTTCAGAGACGGAAAAGCAATAGTGGAAAGTGCGCTTACCGACAGATGGGGTACCTGGAAAAGTGTTCTTATCCCTATAAAAGATGATTCATCAGGTAAGACTATTGCAGTATTTGGAATGGATTTTAATGCAAAGTCGTGGATGAATTTAATTTTGTTTGAAGTAATTGAATCAGTTTTATTGGTTGCTTTATTATTTGTTTTATTCATTTTTACTTTAAAAATATTTATTAAAAACAAATTACTTAAAAATGAAATCTTTGAACGAAAAAAGACAGAGAAAGCATTAGAACAGGCATCTGATAACTGGAAAACAACTTTTGATGCCATAAAAGATATTGTAATGCTACTTACGGTTAATCATAAAATACTCGAAATTAATAATGCCGGCATGCAAATGCTAGGATTAAAGCGTGAAGAATTTATTGGAAACAGGTGCTGTATGCTTATTCACAACCAGGATTTTCCAATTAAAGAATGTCCCTGTGCTATTTCACTTGAAACAAAAAAAGAAGAAATATCAGAATATTCCCAGTTTGGAAGAACTTACGAACTCACGGCATTTCCCATATTTGATGCAAAAGATAACATTACTGCCTTTACTCATGTTGTAAAAGACATTACAGAACGTAAGCAAACAGAACTTGCCCTTACCGCCAGCGAGGAACGCTGGAAGTCGCTTGTTTTGAATGCGCCTGATCTTATACTAACAATTGACAAGAATGACTGTATCACATTTATCAATCATGTATTACCTGATTTCAAAATGGATGATATAATAGGTAAAAACGTATACAATTTTATTCGACCTGAATATACAGATGTAATGAAAGAAGCGCTCAAGCAGGTGTATGCGACAGAAGAATCCGTTACATATGAGATTATGGGTTATGGCCACAATGGAGAACAGATATGGTATTCAAGCAAGGCAGGAGTAATAAGGCAGAACCATGAAATTGTCTCGTTAATTATTATTGCATCCGACATTACCGGGTACAAGCAGGCAGAAAAAGAGTTAATAAAGGCCAAAGAAAAAGCCGAAGAAAGCGACCAGTTAAAATCAACTTTTCTTGCAAACATGAGCCACGAAATCCGGACACCCATGAATGGAATTTTAGGTTTTGCCGGATTGCTGAAAACACAAAAGTTGTCGACTGAAATACAAAAATCGTATTTTGAGATCATTGAACAATGTGCCCACAGAATGCTTAACACAATCAATGACATTGTTGACATCTCAAAAATTGAATCGGGACAAGTAACAGTTCACCTTCAGGAAATTCAATTAAACAAAGCACTCCATGAACTGTACATTTTTTTTAAATCTGAAGCCTGCAAAAAAGAACTAGAATTCAGATATGAAACCACACTGCCGGAATCAGATTGTTATATAAAAACCGACCTCACAAGGCTCAATCAGATTCTTACTAACCTGATAAACAACTCGCTTAAATTTACCGACTCAGGCTCTATTATTTTCGGATATAAACTTACTGAACAAATGATTGAATTTTATGTTCATGATACCGGTATGGGTATTCCCCCGGAAAAAAATGAAATCATTTTTGAACGATTCAGGCAAGGCAGTGAATCATATAATAGAAATTATGAAGGTTCGGGATTGGGTTTATCCATTTCCAAAGCCCTGGTAGAACTCTTAGGAGGAAAAATCTGGTTTAATTCAGAAGTGAATTCCGGAACCACCTTTTATTTCACTATTCCATACCATCCTGTCAAACAGAGCAATACCATTCTCAAATCTTTAGAAATCACATTTCCCAACTGGAAGAATAAAAACATTTTACTGGCAGATGACGATCCCTTAAATTTGTTGTATGTTAATGAAATTTTAAAACCTACCGGGGTAAATATAATCACAGCAGAAAACGGCGCAATAGCCCTGAATATTTTCAGGAATAATCCGAATATTGATCTTATTCTGATGGATATAAGAATGCCTGAACTGGATGGATTTAAAACCACCCGGAAAATAAGAAAATTCAATAAAACCATTCCTATTATTGCTCAAACTGCATTTGCCTTTGCAGAAGACGAAAAAAATGCCCTGAAAAACGGTTGTAATGCTTTTATTTCAAAACCTATTAAAAATGAAGAGCTTTTACAAATAATAAAAAGATTTCTAAGTACTTAGAAATTGCTTAATTTTATAAATTTCAAAACAGTTTCCGGATTAATTATAAATTCCTGCCGGCACAGAAAAGCTAAAACCATCAACTAATCAAAATAATTTCCGAACCGCTCGAAGAATCTTTTATCTTTTTTAGCCGTTTCTGGATTAAAATTCTCTGATTCGTTCAGTTTTTCCAGAATCTTTCTTTCATCTTTTGAGATATTCGAAGGAATATAAACCAATATCCTTACAAAAAGATCGCCACGCCCATATCCATTTACGTCAGGAAGTCCTTTTCCACGTAATTTTAACAATTTGCCGGAGGGAGTACCCGGCTCTATCTTTACTTTTACTCTTCCATCAATAGTTGGTATTTCAACCGGGGCACCATTTATTGCATCAGGAATAGATATCAGCAGGTCATAAATCAGATTATTATCTTCTCTTTTAAATTCAGGATGTTCCTCTTCTTCAATAAGTACAATTAAATCGCCATTTATCCCTCCCCTGCGGGCGGCATTGCCCCTGCCGTTTACCGACAACTGCATTCCATCGGCTACACCGGCAGGAATGTTTAATGTTATTATTTCTTCTTCGTTGGAAACACCCTCACCCGAGCACTTCGGACATTTGTTAACGACCACCTTTCCTTCCCCATTACACGCCGAACACACTGACTGTGTCTGCATCTGTCCGAGTATGGTGCGTTGAACCCGCGTTACGTAGCCCGTACCCCTGCACGATGCACAGGTATGAAACGAAGAGCTGTCTTTGGCCCCGCTCCCGTTACAGGTTTTGCAGGCAACCAGTTTGCGTACCTTTATTTTTTTCTCAACACCCTCGGCAATTTCCTGGAGAGTTAGTTTTACCTTAACCCTCAGGTTGGAACCTTTCTTTACACTTTGACCTCTTCCGCCTCCACCGCCAAAACCGCTGAATCCACCAAAACCAAAATCAGAGAAGATATCCCCGAAACGACTGAAAATATCCTGCATATCAAAACCACCGCTGAACCCTCCGCCTCCCTGGTTACCGCTTACACCGGCATGGCCAAACTGATCGTATCGCTGCCTCTTAGTATCATCGCTCAGTACATCATATGCTTCGGCAGCTTCTTTAAATTTATCTTCGGCGCTTTTATCGCCGGGATTACGGTCGGGGTGAAACTGCAAAGCTTTTTTCCGGTACGACTTTTTAATTTCTTCTTTGGAAGCATTTTTCGATACTTCCAGTATTTCGTAATAGTCTCTTTTAGTCATTTTATTTAATGTATTTACTCGCCTACAACCACTTTCGAGAACCGGATTACTTTATCATGTAACATATAACCTTTTTGTATAACATCCATAATTTTTCCTTTCATTTCCTCGGTAGGGGCAGGAAATTTCGTCACAGCTTCATGATAATCAGTATTCAGATCAAGATTAACTGCCTCAATCTCTTTTATTCCCTGCTGTGCAATATATTCTGTAAATTTGTTATATATCAGTTCTATTCCTGCACGCACGGCATCCATATCCGATGCCTCGGTGATTGATTTCCGTGCTCTCTCAAAATCATCAACAACTGGCAGGATTCCCTGGAGTACCGATTCTCCGCCATATTTCAAAAGATCAGTTTTCTCTTTTAATGTACGTTTCTTGTAATTATCAAACTCCGCAACAAGCCTCAGAAATTTATCATTTAATTCTGCTTTCTCAGCTTTTAACCTCTCGATTTCTTCCGAATGATCATTTTTCTGACCCAGGAAAGAACGTTTCTTTTTTGCCTTTTTTTCAGGTTCTGCCTGAGCCTCTGCCTTAACTTCTTCCTGAACTCCGGGAGTTTCCTTAGGGGTCTCTTCGCTTTGCTTCACCTCTCCACTCCCTGTCTGATCCTTGATTTCCTGCACTTTTTCTTCATTTATTTCATTCATATCTGCTTATTTATTTTGCCGTAATTTTACAAATTATCTGCCACATATAAAATGCGACATTTTGACACTTTTCCGGATTTAGGATTTTAGATCAATAATGCAAAAAACAATGTGCATTATAAGATGCAGAATTTATATACATGTTTTTATTTTATTATTCAATCAGTTACCTCATTATTCTGCTCGATAAATACTGGTATGGTAAATTTAAAATCGCTGCCTTTTTCTATTTTACTATCAACCCAGATTTTTCCACCGTGTTTTTCAACAAAGTCCTTGCAAAGCAATAACCCCAAACCCGTTCCTTTTTCATTTTCTGTTCCTTCTGTGGTATAAAATTGTGAAATATCAAATAGTTTAGTTATCATTTCAGGTTTTATTCCAACACCGTTGTCAGAAACAGTAATTGTAACATATGCACGACTCTGTTCAGTATAAATATTAACATGCCCGCCTTTATTAGTGAATTTTATTGCATTTGAAACAAGGTTGCGTAAGGTCGTTTTCAGCATATTTTTATCGGCAAATACATTTAACCTGCCTGATGATAAATAATTTATTGTAATATTCTTATCATTTGCATTAAGCTTCATACTTTCAACAACTTCAGCACAAACAATTGAAAAATTAAGTACTTGCGGCTCGTACGGTATTTTACCCGATTGTACTCTTACCCAACTTAATAAATCATCCAGCAGATTAAATGTATGTTGCGCTGAATTGTAAACAATTTTTAACAGGTCTGCAATTTTATCAATATCGTATCTGCGAATATTACTATTTAACAATTCCAGGAATCCTAGTATTGAATTAAAAGGACTTTTTAAATCGTGTGCAAGTATTGATATAAAGCGATCTTTATCAGCATTTAATTCTTTGAGAATTGTTTCATTTGCTTTTAGTTTCTCTTCAGCCTGCTTGCGGATAGTTATGTCACGGGCAGCTGCAAAAATTCCAAGAATTTTTCCCTGTTCGTCGCGGTAAACACTTGCATTGTACAGCACATCTGTTAATTTACCGGACAGATGGCGAATAGTTAACGGATAATCAATAACATATCCCTGCTCGAAAACTTTCTGATAGCCAATTCTTGCCTTGTCAGGTTCAGTAAAATATTCTGAAAAATCTGTCCCTACCAGGTAATCACGCGATAACCCGGTAGCCTTTTCAGTAGCCGTATTGACATCTGTAATTTTTCCGTCAACATTAATAGTCACTAACGGGTCAAGACTTGCTTCAATCAGGCTGCGTGCATAGAGATAAGCGAGACGTAATTTTTCTTCGTTGTCCCGGAGCGCCTGCTCGGCATGTTCGCGCTCGGTGATATCGCGGGCAGCTGCAAAAATTCCAAGAATTCTTCCCTGTTCATCGCGGTAAACACTTGCATTGTACAGCACATCTGTTAATTTACCAGACAGATGGCGAATAGTTAACGGATAATCAATAACATATCCCTGCTCGAAAACTTTCTGATAGCCAATTCTTGCCTTGTCAGGTTCAGTAAAATATTCTGAAAAATCTGTCCCTACCAGGTAATCACGCGATAACCCGGTAGCCTTTTCAGTAGCCGTATTGACATCTGTAATTTTTCCGTCAACATTAATAGTCACTAATGGGTCAAGACTTGCTTCAATCAGGCTGCGTGCATAGAGATAAGCGAGACGTAATTTTTCTTCGTTGTCCCGGAGCGCCTGCTCGGCATGCTTGCGCTCGGTGATGTCGTGTATAATTGAAAAAAGAATGCTTTTCCCGGCATAGGTTATAGGCGATGAATGGACTTCTACAATACGTTTTTTGCCATCGGCCAGCTTATGCGTAAAAATAAAATAATTTTGTTTCTTATCGTTTGCTTTTATGCGTTCATCAGATGTTTGTCCGGTTGTTGATGAGCTAATATCATCAACAGACATGGCACATAATTCGGGAATGGAATAACCATAAAACTCCGATGCGGCAACGTTGGCATTAATTATTGTGCCCTTTTCCGGTTCAACAAGTAACATAATAGAATTATGACGCATAAACATATTTTTGAAACGAGCCTCACTTTCTTTAAGCTCTGATGTTAATTGTTCAGCTATCTGTAACGCGCTATAACGCGTATTAAATAACGATAAAGACAAAAAGAACAGCAATAAGCTTATTGCTATGCCACATAATAATACAATAAGTACTTTATCTTGAAAAAAAGGCAATTGTTCCACAGACTGTGAAAAATACAAAATCCATTTTTTACCGTAAAATTCGATAGGCAGAGAAATGGTCCGGCTGAGTAAATCATTGTGGCTTAATGCATCATTTCTTTGGCTGTCAAACAACAATGAATTAACCGTAATACATTCATCATCATATATTTGCAAATGAATTCTGTCATGCCAGTTAACATCCCAGCGACCTAAAATTCCCTGCATTAAATCGTTCATACGATAAGGACTGTATACCCAGCCTTTGATTGCCACACGGCGTTGTTCAACGGTATTAACAGGCATTCCGTTTCGATAAACAGGAACATACATCAATGTACCTGCTTGTATATCTTCATTTGTTTCCTGTACTAAAATTACTTTGCCCGAAAGCGTGGCGACATCTGAATCGCACGCAAATTCCATTGCTTTTCTTCGTACGGGTTCCGAAAACATATCATAACCAAAAGCCCGTAAATTTCTACCTGAAAATGGTTCAATATAAATTATCGACGTATAAATATTTCTATCGCCCGCAGGTTTTACAGTATAATCAGGAAAGCCCTGTTTTCTTATTTCCCGGATATGTTGTTGCAAATTGTTTTTGGGTATAATATATGAAAATCCGATGCCTTGAATACCGGGTAAATTATTGCTGATTTTTGCATGCTCATAAAATTCGCTCCATTCTTTACGGGTAACAGTATCGGATGCTGTAAAAAAAGCGGAACCACATCGCAAAAGTTGAGCATGAGCATATAGCCGTGACAGTATGCTTATTTTCAAATCATTGCAAATTAATTTAAAATCTCTATAGGTTTCCGCTTCTACATTATATTTCGTATAAAATGTAGCTATTACAGTAAAAAGAATTCCGATTATAAAAATTACCAAAGCCTTCCTAGCATTTGCGGAAGTGGTGTTTAGAAAAAAAAATCGATGTATAGAATCAGTAATTCTCAAAATTGTCGTTTATTTTAATGTTATTGCACTTAACTTTTCACATTCAACTCTTGCTTGCTTATCTGTTTTGAATGTAAATATGTTTTAAACATTACAAATGATTATTTCTGTTAATATAACAGAAAACCAAATATACAAAATAATTAAGGAGAAAACAATTTTTTAAAAAACTCCGAACTATTGACCAACGACTACCGACTGTTCAGCGCTTCCCAAATCTTATCCTTCAGCTTATCAACTCCGGAACCGGTAACAGAAGAGAAAAATACATAAGGAATCTTTAATTTAATTTCCTTTTTAATTTCTCCCAGAAGCTCTTCATCCAGCAGATCGGCCTTTGAAATACCCAGCAGACGCTTTTTATCTAACAGTTCAGGATTAAATTGTTTCAGTTCGTTAAGTAAAATCTTATATTCATTAACAATATTCTTGCTGTCGCCTGAAACCATAAAGAGTAATACAGAATTTCTTTCAATATGCCTGAGAAAACGCAATCCCAGTCCTTTCCCTTCGTGGGCGCCTTCAATTATTCCGGGAATATCGGCCATAACAAATGTTAAATGATCGCGATACCCGACAATGCCTACATTTGGAACTAAAGTAGTAAAAGGATAATCGGCAATTTTAGGCCGGGCAGCAGAAACCACAGATAACAAAGTACTTTTACCTGCATTGGGAAATCCTACAAGTCCTACGTCGGCAAGAATTTTTAATTCAAGAATGTTCCATCCTTCGGTTCCTTCTTCACCAGGTTGGGCATACCGTGGAGTCTGGTGTGTAGCCGATTTAAAATGACTGTTCCCCTGCCCTCCCCGGCCTCCTTTGCGCAATATTACACGCTCTCCATGAGTTGTTACTTCCGCAACAACGTTTCCGGATTCATCGTCTCTGGCAACAGTTCCCAATGGAACTTCAATAATCACATCGTGCCCGTCGGCGCCGGTAGAAAGATTACTGCTTCCGGATTTTCCGTTTTCCGCAATAATATGCTTTTTATACCTGAGATGAAGAAGTGTCCAGAAATTTTCATTTCCTTCTAAAATAACGTGACCTCCCCTGCCTCCGTCGCCTCCGTCGGGGCCGCCTTTTATGGTACGTTTATCGCGATGAAGATGCCTTGAGCCGGGGCCTCCATTTCCAGACTTCGTAAAAATCTTTACATAATCAATAAAATTGGTCTCGGACACTGATAATATTATTTGACAAATTTATTCATCACATGTGCAATGTCGGAATATACTTCCTCTTCGGTTTGCATACCGTTAATAGGGAATGACTTCCCCTGTCTTTTATAATACTTTGAAACAGGCTTGGTTTGTGTACGGTACACATTAATCCTGTTGGCAATTACCTCTTCGCTAACATCGTCTTTCCTTCCTGATTTTTCTCCCCGGAGAGTAAGCCTTTTCTTTAAAACTTCCTCATCAACATCAAGCATAATTAATAGCTCTACTTTTGTCGAATGAGTCGTTAACATTTTGTCGAGAGCTTCCGCCTGGGCAATTGTTCTGGGAAATCCATCAAAAATAAAACCTTTTGCATTTTTATTTTTCTCAATAATACTGCTGATCATTCCAATAACAACGCTGTCGGGCACAAGTTCTCCTTTGTCCATACGTTGCTTAGCCTCTATTCCAAGCTTAGTTTGTGCAGCAATTTCACTGCGCAAAATATCCCCGGTTGATAAATGTTTTAATCCATAATTCAGAATTAAGCGTTCCGATTGAGTTCCTTTTCCCGATCCCGGAGGCCCAAATAACACGATATTAAGCATATAATTTAGTTTTTATTTATTTAGTGTGTAAATTTCAGGTAAATTTCTTCCGTATCCATCGTAGTCGAGACCATAGCCCACTATAAAATCATTGGGTATTTCCATTCCTATGTAATCAATCTTATAATTTTTTGTAAAAGCTTTAGGTTTGAACAGGAATGTGGCAATTTTAATTTCGGCAGGTTCGTATCCTTTTAACTGGCTGATTATATTTTCCAATGTTTCACCCGAATCAATAATATCTTCCAGAACAACTACCGAAAGTCCTTTTATGTTCTCATTAATTCCTATCAGGCTTTTTACCGTTCCTGTTGAAATGGTTCCCTGGTATGAAGCAACTTTTACAAAGGTAATCCGGCAATTCAGTTTTATTTGTTTAAAAAGGTCGGAAGCAAACATAAATGAACCATTGAGTATGCCTATAAAAATAACTTCTTTCCCTTCTAAATCTTTATTTAATTTACCGGCTAAATCTGATACTGCCAGGTGAATCTGTTCTTTAGTTATAGATATACCAAATTCTTTATCAAGAATTTTAACATGTTCCATAAATTTTAATTTAAGGACGGAAAGGTAGTAATTTTAAAGAAAATATTCTAAAAATATCATTTAGGCTGTTTCAGTTTTAAAATATCTGAAATAAGAGTATTTTTACAAAAACAATTATCTGAATTGCATGCAACCCCGTGTAAGTATAATTATGGGAAGCACCTCCGACTGGCCCGTTATGGAACAGGCAGCAAAAGTGCTTAACGAATTTAAAATTCCTTTCGAAGTAAATGCTTTGTCGGCTCACCGTACCCCGAAAATGGTAGAAGAGTTTGCGGCTAATGCTTATGACAAAGGAATTCGTGTTATTATTGCGGGCGCAGGAGGCGCAGCACATTTGCCAGGTGTTATTGCGGCCTTTACCCCTGTCCCTGTAATTGGAGTACCTTGCCGTAGTTCGATTTCTATTGACGGTTGGGACAGTATCTTATCTATCCTGCAAATGCCCCCGGGAATTCCAGTTGCAACCGTAGGCCTGGATGCCGCTATGAATGCAGCCCTGCTTGCTGTTCAGATTCTTTCAACAGGCGATCCCGAATTATTTGAAAGGTCGAAAAAATACAAAGCCGGGTTAGCCAATAAAGTGATTAAAGCAAATTCGGAACTGGAACAATATAAATTCGAATTTAAGACCAACTAAAATGCAAAAGTACAACGTCCTCATTACATTCATAGCATCACTAACACTTTGCAATTTTGTTTTTGCCGGACATGAGAATTTTCCCATTGGCGGCAGGCAGGCAGGTATGGGTTTTACTGGTGTAGCCTATTCTGATATATGGTCAGCAACTCATAACCAGGCAGGCCTTGCTCTTTTAGAGAAACCTTCTTTTGGTTTATTTTATGAAAACAGGTTTACCCTGGAAGAATTAGGATTAAAAGCGGGAGCCTTTGCCTTACCTACAAAGTCAGGAACTTTTGCACTTGATTTAATGCAGTTTGGTTATTCAAAATACAACGAGAGTAAGATAGGTATTGCTTATGCAAAAGCATTAGGAAAACGTGTCTCCATCGGTATACAGATCGATTATTTAAACACTTATTTCTCCGAGGAATATGGCAATAAAGGTACTGCCATTGCCGAACTCGGATTCCTGGCACAACCCATTGATAATTTATATATCGGCGCCCATATTTATAATCTCAGCCGTTCAAAAATTGCTGCTTATAACGATGAAAGAATTCCTACCCTGTTAACAGCAGGATTAGCATACCGGTTTTCCGAAAAAGTTCTTTGTTCGGTTGAAACGGAGAAGGATTTCGATTTCAAAGCCATGTATAAAGTGGGTATGGAATACGAGTTTATCGAGAATGTGTTTATAAGGGCAGGAGTAACAAGTAACCCAAACCAGATGTGTTTTGGTATTGGTTATGTCTATAAAAGGATTAAAGCAGATGTATCTTTCTCCACACACCAGGTGCTGGGAATTTCTCCTCACGTGGGCTTTATTTACGCGTTTAAATAGACAGGTATGAGATACCTATTATTTATACTTTGTGTTTTTATTTTTCCATTTCTTTTATCTGGACAACAGAACCAGTCTCCATCTTCAAACGAAGAAATTATTGAAAACTTTATTGAAGAAATCTCATCCAATACCGATAAAGAACTTGACTATACTTCGCTTTACGAAGACCTGACCTATTACCTGAACGAACCCCTGAATTTAAATACCGCCACAAAGCCCGAACTTGAGAAGCTACAAATATTAAGCGATTTTCAGATTAACTCTATTTTGCAGTATATAAAAGATTACGGCCCCTTTTTAAGCATATATGAACTGTTAAATATTAACGGTTTTAACGATGAATATGTACGGTTAATTTTACCATTCATTACAATAAAAACCGAAACTCCTGTGCTTGGCTTCTCTCCCAAAAAAGCTTTACAATACGGAACCCATAAAGTTTTTCTGAGAACCCAACGGGTATTGGAACCGCAAATGGGTTATTCGCCGATTACCGATTCTGCATTAGCTGCAAGTCCCAATTCCCGGTATCTTGGCGACCCTAATAAATATTATTTTCGATATGCATTTAGTTACAAAACAAAAGTAGCCTGGGGAATTACTGCTGAAAAAGACCCGGGAGAGGAATTTTTTACCGGAAGCCAGAAGAGAGGTTTCGATTTTTATTCGGCACATCTGTTACTGAAAGATATAGGACCGGTAAAAACAGTGGTTATCGGAGATTATTATGCACAGTTCGGCCAGGGACTGGTGCTTTGCTCCGGGTACAGCTTCGGTAAGTCGTCGATGGTTACAAATACAAGAAAAAAAGCACAGGGGTTAAAGAAATACTCCAGTGCCGACGAAAATCTTTTTTTCAGGGGTGCGGGAGCAACAGTAAGGCTTAAATCATTTGACTTTACTGCCTTTGTTTCCAAAAAGAAAATTGATGCAAACATTTCACTTATTGATTCTTTATCGGAACAGGTACAGGAAATAAGCTCACTGCAAACCAGCGGGGAGCATGCCTACCCTTCCGAACTGGCCGACAGGAAAGTGCTACCCGAAACCATTCTGGGTGGAAACATTTCTTTTAACAGTGATAAATTCAGGCTGGGTTTAACAGGAATTAACTATACTTACGGGGCTGATCTTACTAAAACTCCTACTGTTTACAACCAATACGATTTTAGCGGAAAATCGAATTCCAACATAGGTTCCGATTTTCAATTTATGATTAAAGACGTTACTGTTTTCGGCGAAGGAGCCTTGAGTGAAAACGGCGGAAAAGCATTTATGAGTGGAATGTTATTTAATCTTTCCACCCAGATAAATATGGCATTAATTTACAGGAACTACGACAGAAATTACCAGAATATGTTCAGCAGTGCATTCGGAGAAAATTCGGTTAATGCCAATGAACATGGATTTTATATTGGCACAACTATTTACCCTTATGCAAAGTGGAGATTTTCTGCCTATTACGATCTTTTTACTTTTCCCTGGTTAAAATTTGGTGTTTATTCACCTTCAAAGGGAAGCGACTATCTGATTGAGATCGGTTACTCCCCGAACCGGTATGTCACCATGCAATTACGATATAAACAAAAAGTCAAGCCCGAAAACATTCCTTCTACAGTTCCAGCTATTATTGATGGCATTGAAGATGTTACCAGTTCCAAAACAAGGTTTCATATTTCCTATAAATTATCAAGAACACTGGAAATGCGAAACCGCATCGAATGGCTGACTTATAATAAGTATCCCACTACCGAGCATGGATTTATGATTTATCATGATGTTCTTTATAAACCCAGCAGGTTTCCATTTTCTTTTTCGGCCAGGTACTGTATTTTCGATACTGACGGATACGATTCGCGCATGTACGAATATGAAAATGATGTACTTAATTCATTTTCGGTTCCCGCTTTATATAATAAGGGCAGCCGGTATTATCTTAATATCAAATATTCTATAAACAATAATATCGATATATGGCTACGTTACGGCCAGACATATTATTCAAATGTGAATGTAATAAGCACAGGACTTATCCAGATTGACGGGAATAAGAAATCGGAAGTAAAAGTTCAGCTAAGAGTATTATTTTAATACCTGCCGGGAAGAATAGTTGTATTGGTTGCCGGGTTAATACATAACACAGGCACCTTTAAACCAAACGTTTTAGCTTTTAAAATGAATTTCTTAAAATGATAAGACATGATGAAAATAGCATCAGCGTTGATTTCATTGGCAAACTCATAAATCGAGTTATTGAATTTCGAATCCCTCTTTGATGTTCTGATGCCAAAAACAATGCCTTTAGAGTCTAATATCTGACGAATAAAGTACATGTTTTTCTTCATTTTCTCATTCTTATAATTACTACTGATAAAGGGTTTTATAATATTAATATTACAATCAAAATATTTTGACAATAAAGTAACCCAGTTCATCTGTACCCTGTTTTTTTCGTTATAATCAACGGGAACAACTATATCTGTGAGTCTTTCGTTAATAGGTGGAGCCTGGATCAGGTAAAAAGGTATATTTGAACCAATTATTACCTTAATGGCTCTTTTTGCACTGTGAAGCCCCATTACAATCAGTAATGCATTGATTTCAATAGCAGCTGCCTTAATTGCTTTGAAAATATCACCTCTTCTGACAATTAACGTGCATTCAACATTATGCTTTTCTTGCATTTTTTTTGCAAATTGTTTTAAATTTTCCATTGCAAAAGGTTGCTCAGCATCTTTTTTAATAATGTGTAGCAGGGTAATATTCTTCTTAATAAATTTAGAAAATTGCAATGCATGTTGAAATGCAAATTCAGAATTTTCGGTGAAGTCTACGGGTACTAAAATTGATTTTTCTGTTAGTTCCATATGTTTGGGTTTAATGGGAAACTAAATTTTAAATGCCAATATTATACATTTTAATGATAAGACGTAAAAAAATTTAAAATGTTGTTTAGCATTTTAAATAATATTAACAAGTAATTGTAAATAACTTTATTAAAATTCATATTTTTAAAAAGCAAATCCCGTTTAAACGGGATTTGCGAACAATTTATTTTTTAGATTCTCTTTTCCTTTTCAACATCATAATGAAGTCATAAGCAATTGGAGTTGCATTAAATACCGATGAATATGTTCCAATAGCAACTCCGACTAACAATGCAAAAATAAATCCTCTTAATATTTCGCCACCGAAAATAAAGATAATTATCAATACAACTAGTGTTATTCCGGAGGTATTGATTGTTCTGCCAAGAGTACTGTTAATAGCTGCATTAATATTATCTTTTAACTCCCAACGGGGATGTAAAGTTCTGTATTCCCTGATTCTGTCGAAAATAATTACAGAGTCCATAATAGAGTATCCGATAATAGTTAATAAAGCTGCAATAAACGACTGATCGACCTCTAATCCAAAGGGTAAAATATTATGGAATAAAGAGAAGAAGGTTATAACAACCATAGTATCATGGAATAAAGATATAACTCCGCCCAGCCCGAATTGCCAGTTTCTGAACCTGATGGTTATATAGATAAAGATTATTAACAATCCGAAAAGAAGCGCCATAAATGCCTTATAAATCAAATCATTCGCCACGGTAGGCCCAACCTTTTGCGAACTCATCATACCTACAACAGCTTTTTCGCTATGCACAGAAAACTGTTCAAATGTAATAGGTGTTTTGTAATACGATTTAACTCCTTCAAATAATTTTTCTTCAACTATTGAATCGGTCTGCGGATTATTCTGATCAATAAGATATTTGGTAGTAATTTTTACCTGATTATTAGGTCCGAATGTCTTTACCTCGGGTGCATCATTCATTATTTTCTCAAGAGAAGTTCGAATATCCTGTGTAGATACTTCCTGATCAAAACGAACTACATAAGTTCTTCCTCCGGTAAAATCAACGCCGAAACTTAATCCTCTTACGAACAACGAAACAATTCCGATTCCAATAACAATTGATGATGCAACATACCATATTTTTCTAACACCAATAAAATTGATTTTAGTATTTGTAAATGCATTAAGCGTAAATTTATTACCCACCGGAATATTCATCTGGCGTTTAAGCATCCACTCAAATATTAAACGGGCAATAAAGATAGAAGAGAACAAAGATAATAACAACCCGACAATAAGTGTTGTTGCAAATCCCTGAACAGGGCCTGATCCGAATACAAACAGTACGATACCTGTTAAAATGGTGGTAACGTGGCCATCGATAATGGCCGAAAGTGCATGCCAGAAACCATCTTTCACAACCATATTCATTCCCTTCCCTATTCTTATTTCCTCCCGCATACGTTCGTAAATAATAACATTTGAGTCAACAGCCATAGCAAATGTCAGTACCATACCGGCAATACCGGGAAGTGTTAATACAGCACCCAATGACGCCATAACACCGAATGTAAAGAATACGTTTGCAAAAAGCGCTATATTGGCAACATTTCCTGCTCTGCTATAATACAACGACATATAAAGTAAAACACCGATAAAAGCAATTACAAATGACCATAAACCGGCCGAAATGGCTTCCTGCCCCAAAGATGGACCCACTACTGCTTCTTCAATTATCTGTGCAGGAGCCGGAAGTTTACCTGATTTAAGAACATTCGCCAAGTCCTGGGCTTCTTCAATCGAAAAATCACCGGAAATAGAAGAGTTTCCTCCTTTAATTTCCTGGTTTACAACCGGGAATGAATACACATAATTATCAAGTACAATTGCAATTTGTTTACCAACATTATCGCGGGTTAGCCTTGCCCATGTTTTTGAACCTTCAGGGTTCATCGACATAGAAACTTCAGCTTTGTTGCTTGTGCTTCCAAAATCTACCCTGGCACTGGTTATAGCGCTGCCATCAAGGGGAGCCAGTCCATCGCGGCTATTCACCCGGATCGCTATAAGCTGAAAAACATTTGAATTTTCAATAGGTTTATAAGTCCACAAAAATTTAAGGTTTGAAGGAAATACCCCTTTTACCTGTTTTATAGCAAGATACTTATTAACTACTGCCGTATCTTTTGATTGCGATAATCCGACAACAGCAGCATTGGTCAATTTTCTTTCATTGTCAACACTGGGGTACAAAACAGCAAATAAAGGATTGTTCTTCTTAAATTGTTCAGGAGTCTGAGCTGAATCCTGTTTTGCTGTATCAGTCTTTAACTGCTCTACCAGGGAAAGTGAGGTATCTTTTTTAGCCGTTGCTGACGTATCCTTTTTTGTTGTATCGTTAGAAAGCTGAGCTAACAGAGATGGCTTTGAAATAGTATCTGCAGATGTTTCAACTTTCTTTTTTGATTCTTCAATATCCGAAATAATTTTATTTGCTTTCTCAAGCATTGGGTATATTTCGGGATTTTGGTATGTTTCCCAAAATTCAAGGTTAGCTGTTCCCTGCAAAAGTTTTCTTACACGTTCGGGATCTTTTACGCCGGGAAGTTCAATAAGAATACGACCGGTGGTTTCTAATTTCTGAATATTGGGCTGGGTAACTCCAAACCTGTCGATACGGTTTCTTAGAATATTAAAGGAGTTATCAATTGCTCCATCAGATTCTTTTCTGATAATTTTCAGAACTTCTTCATTAGGTGTATTAAAATTAATACTTAATTCTTTTGAAATAAAGAAGGCAGCTAACTTAGCATTAGGATCAACCTGTTTGAATGCTTTACCAAAAAGAGTTAAAAAATCTTCCCGGCTGCTTTCCTCCATCTTTTTAGCCAGGTTAAGCGCTTTATTAAAGGTCGAATCAGTTGTATAATGTGCCAAAGAACGGATAACATCAACTACAGAAACTTCTAATGTAACGTTCATTCCACCCTTTAAATCAAGACCCAGGTTAATTTCCGACTCCTGGCACTCCCTGTAAGTATATTTCTTTAACCATAAAAAGTTGTAAACCGGCTCTGTTGCAATTGAATCAAGATACTTACTCTCTTTAACTGGATCACCCTGAGCATATTCACGTGCATCGCTCTCAACCATTCTTGTAACAAAGGTAAAAGACAACTGATATATACAAGCTAATGCAAGCGCGATGGCAAAAAATTTAATTGCTCCTTTATTCTGCATTTGATTAAAATTTAAAAAAATAAAACAATAAAATACTTTTTGAAAATAACCCGCAAACCTACATGATTTTTACTAAATATCCAAATTGAAAAACTTTCAATTTTATATTCAAAAAGAAGTAATTATTTCGCTGAAATAATTACACTTAACTGGACAAAAGAAAATTAAGGTTATCTTTATCTGTAAACTCAAGGGGCTCCTGGCTATATTTAAAAACTCGTAAAGTTCGGTTACCGATTAAAGAAACAGAGCTATTTTCTATTTTCAACATACAACCTTCTCTCAGGCCAACTACATATTTATTTTTATTTACCTGGATAAATTCCAGAATTCGTTGTTCTCTTGTTTCACCGGCATGTCCGGCTGGACTTGCATCAATATAGTGAGGATTTATCTGGAAAGGAATAAAATTAAATGCTTCGAAAGATTCAGGTTGAATAATCGGCATATCATTCGTTGTACCAATGGTTGGACAAGCCACATTTGCACCTGCACTCCAGCCGATAAAAGGAATACCCTGTTCTACTCTTTTACGGACGGCCTTCAAAAGTTTTAAATCATATATTTTTGAAAGTAAATGAAAGGTATTTCCACCACCTACAATAATGGCTTCTGCCTGTTCGATTTTCTGTATCGGATCTTTAACATGATGTATACTATCTATCTCGTAACCCATTTCATTAAATCTTTCTTTTACCCTATTTTCAAATTCGTCAAATGAAAACGTAACAGCAGCAAAGGGAAAAAAAACTGCTTTTAAAGGTTCTGAACCTAAAAATTCTTTAATATAAGGTAAAGGATATTTAAGAAAAGGTTCACCTGCCATAGTTGAATTACTGATTAGTAATAATTTCATACTAAATTTTACAAATTTTATTTATACTAAGTGTCACCATAAAAGTAAAGATTATTTTTCATTCATTAAACCATTTCTTTTTTTAACCGTCAAAGCAACGAAAAACCAATAAATAAAAATTAATATGAAAAATCTGATTCCATTTGTGTTAGTTGCTTTTCTTTTAGCAGGCAATATTACTTTAAATGCACAAACAAAAGACGTTAGCAAGGACGCAGGCCCATCCGCCGGTTCATGTAATAAAGAGGGTAAGTGTATGGCAGGTATCCCTGACCTCACCGACCAGCAAAAACAAAAAATCGAAGATCTGTGCCTAGCTAACAAAAAAGAAACCACCCAGATTAAAAACCAGATGAATGAAAAACAGGCTCATTTAAAAACTTTACAGGGAGCCGATAAAGCAGACATGGCTGCCATTAATAAGACCATCGACGAAATCAGTGGATTAAAGGCCGATTTAATGAAAAAATGCGCTGCCACAAAACAAAGTATCAGAGAATTATTGAACGATAAACAAAAAGTTGCTTTTGATGCTAAGCCACATGATTGCTGTGGTGGCGGTGGTTCCAAAGAAAACTGCAATAAAGGAGAAAAATCAAATTGCTCCGGCCATTCAGGTCCCGGTGGATGCGGTAAAAGTTGTGAACATAAATGCACACATTAATAATTTACACATAATTAATAAAAAACGTCCGGATTTCCGGACGTTTTTTATTTCGTTGAATCTTCATACTTTTACATAGTCAATTAACTATGAAAAGTACTCTTTTCCTTTTATTACTTTTTACTTTCTGCTGGCAGATATTACCAGGCCAGGATATTACGTTAAGAGACCGTATAAAAGCCGAGCACATTTTTAATTTCGGAGTATACATTAACTGGAAAGACAAAAAGGATATAAACAGTGCTGAAAAATTCCAGATCGGAGTTTATGGTCAAGATACTGTTATGTATGTCCTTCTTAAACGTATTTGCAGATACAGAATGCTGAAATGGAAAAAAATTGAAATTTTACACTTCACTCAACTAAAAGAGATAAAAAATGTTCCCATACTTTATGTTGATTACGACAGTAACAAAGATGTACCTAAAATAGATTCCATCATTAGCAACTGGAACACACTGCTTGTAACCGACAGTTGCAATGATTTTCGTGGAGTAATGATTAATTTCTTTCCACGGAATGCACTAAAAAAAGTTGAAATCAATAAGAGTAATATTGCTAACCGTGGAATGAAAGTACGTTCGATGTTATACGTTGTATCGAAAAACTATGAAGAAGACTGGGAAAAATTATATCAGAAAAGCGAAACCGACCTGGCCGCCGAAAAAGAAACTGTTGATCTTCAGCAACAGATTCTGAAAACCCAGGAAAAAGAAATACTTCAGAAAAAAGAACACATCAATAAATTATTTGAGGACATTTCTAAAAAAGAAGAAGAATTAAGAAGTCAGCAGGAAAAATTAAAAATCCTTGAAATTGAGATTCTGAATAAAAATAAGTTAGTAAGTATTACTTCTGCAACCCTGCAACGGCAAATACTTGAAATGGCAAAACAGAAAAAAGATATTGAATCGACCCGTGAGCTTTTAAAGAACCAGATAATAGAATATAATTCCCAGAAAAAAAAGCTCGATCTTCAGAAAACAGAAATCACAGAACAACAGGAGTTGATTGATTCCCAGGAATCAAAACTTAACAAAAGCATTGCTGATCTGAAAAAACAACAACTGGTATTGTATTTTGTACTCGTTGTTTTGTTCCTGATTGGCATTATGAGTTTTATCCTTTTCAGGAATTACAAAATAAAGAAGAAAGCAAACATTGCCCTGCAAATTAAAAACGATGAAATAAACAAACAAAATACAGAAATCATTCAACAAAAGGAAGAAATAGAAACCCAGCGGGACGAGATAGAGGCTCAGCGGGATTTCCTTGTCCGGCAAAGCGACCAGATAATGACTCAGAATAAAGACATTACAGACAGCATTACATACGCCAGCAGAATCCAGGAAGCGCTGCTTCCCCAGGAGATTTTTACCGCCCAGCTCTTTTTTGACCATTTCTTAATGTACAGACCACGAGATATAGTAAGCGGCGATTTTTACTGGGCCAGAAAAAAAGGTGAGTTTATTTATATAGCTGTTGCTGACTGTACCGGGCATGGAGTACCGGGCGCTTTTATGAGTATGCTGGGAATTGCATTTTTAAATGAAATTATTGACAAATACTCATGCATCTCATCAAATGTTATTCTTGATAAACTTCGGGATAAAATCATGTATTCCCTGCATCAAACCGGAAGAGACGGCGCCTCCAAGGATGGCATGGATATATCTGTTATTATCTTTAATGAAAATAACAATATAGCAAACATTTCCTGCGCTAATAATCCCGTCTATATTGTAAAAAAACACCCCGTTGATAATTCTGACATTAAACATCATAATAAAATGGAGATTTCCGATTCATTGATTGAAATTAAACCCGATAAAATGCCTATTGGTTTTTTTCATGGTGATGAATTGCCTTTTAATTCTCATGAATTTAAAGTTGAAAAAGGAGATATTTATTATATGTTCTCAGATGGATATGCCGATCAGTTCGGGGGCGAAAAAGGGAAGAAATTCAAATATAATGCTCTGAAAAAATTATGTATTTCCTCTTCGGCTTATTCCCTTCAGGAACAAAAAGATATTTTTAATGAAACATTCGACAAATGGAAAAGTGAATACAAACAGGTAGACGATGTGTTACTTTTAGGAATTCGTTTCGTATAAATTGTGATGTTAAAAAAACTTTTCCTTCTATTTATTATTTTATATAGTTTGTCCGTTTCTCTTTTTTCGCAAAAGGAAACCATTTCTTCAGTGGAAAAGAAACTTAAACTCGAAACATTACCCGAATCGAAAGTTGACCTAATGCTGGAATTATTTCAGCTATATAATAATACTGATTCCATAAAAGCCAAACAATTTTTAAACTCCGCTTACAATCTTTCCGTCATTAACGAATATTTAAACGGGGAAGCCAACACACTCTACAACTTTGGAGATTATTACTATTCAAAAAGCAATTTTCAATTATCAAATCAGTATTATCAACAATCTATCGAGAAGTTTCTGAAATTGCAGAATAAGGTAAAAGCAGCTGACGCATTTGTATGTATCGGAACAAATTACGATGAATGTTCAGTATTTGAAAAAGGACTGGAATCATATATAAAAGCTGAAAAACTTTATTCTGAAATAAAAGACACTGCAGGTCTGTTCAGTACAACCTATAATATCGGATGCTCCTATTACGCATTAAAAAACCTAACCAAAGCAAAACAATATATAAATAAAGCATTTCTGATTGCAAAACAATTAAATGACAAATCAAGCATTGCATATTGCTACTCTAACCTGGGAATTTACGAAAGAAAATCGGGTAATTATGAAAAAGCGCTTTCGTATTATATCCAACTTGAAACCCTGGCAGAAGAACTTAAGGATTCCCTTCTGCTGTCCACGGTATATAATAATATTGGAAATATTTTTAACGACAAAAATGAACTGGTAAAAGCCCGTCAGTTTTTCCTGAAAGGATTAGAAATTTCTAAAAAAACACGAAACAACTCTCAGCTGGCAACAATATATTCATCATTAGGGATACTGGAACGTAAAAGAGAAAATTATTCAGGTGCCATTGAATATTTAACATTAAGTAATAATTTATTCTTGCAAATTAATTCTCCTGACAGATTAATGACAAATTACAAAGCTCTTTCTGAAATATATAATGATATGAATGATTTAAAAAAAGCGTATATGTTCCAATCATTGGCATATACTTTTAAAGATTCATTGTATTCGGTCGAGAATCTTAAACTGATGACCGATATGGAAACCAAATACCAGACAGAGAAAAAAGAACAACAGTTACAATTAAATAAACTTGAAATCGAACAAAAAAACAGGGAAGTAAAACAACAACGTTTAATAATAATTGGAATTGCCGGAGTCTTAATAATTATAATTCTGTTTTCAGCCCTATTGTTCAGACTCTTTAAACAGAAGAAAAAAGCCAATATCCAGCTTTCTCAAAAGAATAATGAAATTCAATACAAAAACGAAGAAATCTCCGCTCAACGCGACGAAATACAGGCACAAAGAGATCAGGTTATTATTCAGCGCGATATGATTTCCGTTCAACAAAAGAAAATAACCGACAGCATTCAATATGCAAGAAAAATACAGACAGCCGTATTACCGCCAGACAGCTATGTAAAAGAGATTTTTCCTTCGCACTTTATTTTGTATAAACCACGCGATATTGTCAGCGGAGATTTTTACTGGATAAAACAAATTGAAAACAGGTTATATTTTGCTGTTGCCGACTGCACCGGACACGGAGTCCCGGGTGCTTTTATGAGCATGATGGGAGTTGCCTTTTTAAATGAAATAGTGATTCAGTTAAAGAATCCTGAGGCAGGCCAGATTCTTGATAATTTAAGAAACAAAGTGAAAAATTCGCTGCATCAGACTGGCCGATCGGTAGAACAGGTGTCAGGTGAACTAAGCGTGAAAGACGGGATGGATATTTCGTTATGTATTTTTGATAAATCCGGAAACGAAATTCAATTTGCCGGGGCAAATAACCCTGTTTATATAGTCAGAAAGTTTATAAAGTCGGAAAGTGAGAAAGTAGAAAGAGAAAGTGAAAAGCCTACAGAGGACTACTTTCAACTTTCAAACTTTCAGCTTTATGAACTCAAAGGTGACAAAATGCCCATCGGAATACATGTAGGCGAAGAAAAACCTTTTACCACACAGGTAATAAAAGTTGAAAAAGGAACTATGATTTATCTATTCAGCGACGGTTATGCAGATCAGTTCGAAGGTCCGGCAGGAAAAAAATTCCTGTATTCACGCTTAAAACAGCTTTTGATTGAAATATCAAACAAACAGGTCTCACAACAACGTACTATACTCGAACATACTATTGAAAAATGGATGGCCGACACAGAACAAGTTGATGATATTCTCATTATCGGGATTCAAATTGTTTAATTACTTTTGCTACATGAAACTGAGTTTAACAGTAGTCCTGTTTCTTGCATTCACTTTTTGCTTCAGCCAGGTTGATAACCGGATATTTGACACATATAAGCCTGTTATTGCATCTGACAGCAATAAAATATGGCTTACTATTGAGAATCAAAACTTTCTTCACAATAACGAATATTTCAACAACTTATATGATGGAATCACATACCTGGGCACAAATCTGTCTCCTGCCCTTCTTTATCAGCCATCTGCCAACCTCCGTTTACAAGCGGGATGGTACTTTCTGAAATATTCAGGGCGCGATGTTTTTAGTCGTTCCGTTCCCTGGTTTCGTTGCCAATACAGAATTACAAAAAACATTGACTTTTTAATGGGTAACATTCACGGAACAGTTCAGCATAAACTCATAGAACCGTTATATTCTTTCGACCGGCATTTCAGCTCAGATCCCGAAACAGGCATACAAATTCTTATTAACTCCCGGCTGCTTGATTATGATTTATGGTTAAACTGGGAAAAATTCATCTTACCCGGAGATCCTTTTAAAGAGGAGTTTACAATGGCCGGAACAGGAAAAATAAAATTATTTAAGCCTGAAAAAAGATTACAGATATCAGTTCCGTTGCAATGGCTTGCAGCTCATAAAGGCGGGCAAATGGAAACAAGTTCAGAACCTTTGCAAACATATTTCAATACAGCTATCGGATTAAAACTCGAATATCGTCTTTTGGGAAAGACCAAAAAACTTATCGGAACTGAAAACTATCTTGCATCGTACAATGATGCTTCTTCAACTCATATAAAATATTATTCAGAGGGGTATGGAATAGTCTCTAATGTATACTTTGGAATCGGAAATTTTGATATTTCTGCCGGCTACTGGTATGGCGAGCACTTTGTTGCTCCACGCGGCGAACCTTTATTTCAATCAGTTTCCCAGAAATATTCCATGTGGTGGGAACCTAACAAACAACTGCTTCTGAATAAATTCCAGTTTTATCACCCTGTAAAAAAGGGTATTGACATAGCCATCCGTTTTGAATCATATTATGACCTTTTATTAAAAAATTTAGATTATTCCTATAGTATCTTTTTACTTATTAACCAGGAATTCTTTCTTAAAAAAATTAATTAACAGACTACTCCGATTAACCTGATTAGAGAATAAATTTTTGATCTGTGTTTATGTTTTTCAAAAGCCAACTAGTTATTGTTAATTAAAAAAATAAAATATTTTTTGCAGTAAAAAAATATTTACTATGTTTGCACAGTAAAACTGTTATAATACAAACTTAAACTAATCATTATGAAAAAGACTACTTCAATCATTCTTGGGATGATGTTTATCGGAGCTTTAGTTTTCACCGGTTGCAAAAAAAATTACACCTGTGAATGTACTTACAATGGTACAACCACTTCATACGAATACACAAAAGTTTCGAAAAAAGATGCAAAAGCATCTTGCGAAGCAGCAAATATTGGAGGTTACAGCTGCAGTCTGAAGTAATTTAACGCATTTTTTTTGAAAAAACCGCAGTAATTTTCAACTGCGGTTTTTTTATTTTTTCCTGTAAAACCTGATATTCTTTGCTATCCCTTAACGACTACAAGCACCCGCTTGTGAACCTTTATAAATCAAAATTTCTCATCCGGTTTAAGTATATTTGTGAAAATTTATTAAGGATTGTAATCTGAATGAAAGCAAAAAAAATATTATATATAACAATTCGTATACTTTTTGGGATTATTTTTATTTTCTCCGGAATTGTTAAGCTTTACCCCATTGAACCATTTGAAGTGCTCGTTACCGATGCCGGTATTGCAAACTGGACAATTGCTCCTTATCTTGCAAGAATCCTGATTTCATTTGAGATCGCAATGGGAATACTTATTATAATAAATTTATTACCTAAACATATCATTAAATTATCATTAATTACCCTCCTGTCTTTCAACTTATATCTTCTTTATACAATAATTTTCCGCAAAGACATTTCTGATTGTGGATGTTTTGGCAACATGATAAATTTAACACCTTGGCAATCATTTATAAAAAATATTATTTTACTAATCTGGGGCTACTTTATCTTAAAAACCAATCAAACAGAAATTCGAAAATTTAAATGGCTTATAGGCATTTCTATTGTACTTGCTTCATTCGCATATCCTTTTATTATAAGTCCACCCGATGCTTTATTTGATTATGAAACAACGAGTGATCGTGTTGGGGAAAAATTAGATCTAAAAATATTCGGGGAACCGCAGTTTAATAACGGGTATCATTCGATTGATAAAGGAAGAGTAGTTTTAGCTTTTTTCTCGCTTAAATGTAAATTCTGTAAATATGCGGCCATGAAACTTGCCATAATAAATCGCGAGCAGACCAAACCTATTCCGTTATACATTGTTTTCTGGGATTTACCAGATGAAGAAGCTGTTAATGATTTTCACACATTTACAAAATCAGGTAATATTCCTTATAAATTGTTACCCGGAAAAGAGTTTTTAGCATTAAGCGGCCCAAGCTTACCTGCCATTTTCTTTCTCGAAGACGGAGTAATAAAGAAAAAAACGGGTTTCAGGACACTTAAACCGGAAGAAGTCACCGAATTTCTCAGGTTAAAAGAATAGAACTTTTATTTCCTTATTTCTGCCCCCAGTTCCTTCTCGAATACATTTATCAGTCGTTGCATTACCTGGTCAATCTGAGAATCTGTCAGCGTTTTGGTTTCGTCCTGCAAATGAAAACTGACAGCATAAGATTTCTTTCCTCCGGGAATCTTATCGCCTTCATAAACATCAAACAAATGAACTCTTTGCAAGAGCTTCTTTTCAGTTTTTTCGGCTAACTCAACTACTTTGGAGTAAGGAATCTTCTGGTCAAGGAGCAAAGCCAGATCGCGGCGCACTTCCGGAAACTTTGAAAGTTCATGAAACAGTATTTTATTTTTCTTAATAACATTTAACACGTTATCCCATAAGAATTCGGCAAAATAAACAGGCTGCCGGATGTCCGAATCTTTAAGAATGTTTTTCTGTAACAAGCCCATAGTAACCATTTCTTTACCATCATAAAAATACATCAGTCCTTCGGAATAAACTGAAGAATCGGGCTGGGAAAGTGTCATTTTTTCAACTTTCAAACCCATGCGTTGCATTATATTCTCAACAAATGCCTTTAAATAAAAGAAATTTACCGGGGTTAACGTCTGATTCCAGCTTTCAGACGATTTATCGCCGGTTACAAATACGGAAAGACGATAATCCTCCATGTAATTATTTACAGATTTATCGGAATTTCTTTCCATCTGAAACGAATAGCATGGGCCGAATTCGAACATCTTTAAATTTTTCTGTTTCCTGTTAAGATTATAGGAAAGCGATTCCAGTCCGCCAAAAAGCAGGGTCTGGCGCATCACATTCAGGTCGTTGCTTAACGGATTCAGAATTTTAACACAATACTTTTCAGGCCATAAATTGTTATTAACATAATAAACCGACCTGGTAAGAGAGTTTGTCATTATTTCATAAAAGCCATTGGAAGCAAGATAATCAGCTATAGTGTTATTTACTTTTTCTTTATCCGGTTTTTGAGAATAGCTGATATTCGACATTACTTTTTCTGAAACTTCTACGTTATTATAACCATATATACGAAGTATCTCCTCAATCACATCCACTTCACGCAAAACATCAACTCTGTATGCCGGAATTTCAATCAGAAGACTTTTCTCTTTTACGGCAATAATCTTTATTTCGAGCGACAAAAGGATTTCTTTTACCGTTTCCTTGGGAATATGTTTTCCTATCAGTTCATCTATCAAAGAATAGTTTAATTCGAGAACTTTGTCTTTAACGGGTTTGGGGTAAACATCTACAATATCAGAAGAAATATTACCCCCTGCAATCTCTTTTATTAGCAATGCGGTTCGCTTTAATGCGTAGACTGTTATATTGGGATCGGTTCCCCTTTCAAACCGGAACGAGGAATCGGTGGATAATCCATGACGACGTGCGGTTTTTCTGACATACACCGGGTTAAAATAAGCGCTTTCGATAAATATGTTTTGGGTTTTTTCTGTCACACCGCTTTTCAACCCCCCGAAAACTCCTGCCATACACATTCCTTCAGATTCATTGCAAATAATTAAATCCTGCGACGAAAGCGTACGCTCAATCTCGTCAAGGGTGGTAAACTTAGTTCCTTCGGGAAGTGTTTTTACAATTATTTTATTTCCGTTAATATAACCGGCATCAAATGCATGTAAGGGCTGGCCGGTTTCATATAAAACATAATTTGTAACATCGACCACATTATTAATAGGTCTTAATCCTATTGCCGTAAGCCTGTCTTTCAGCCACGAAGGGGATTCTTTTACGGCAATACCCGTTAAGGTAACACCGGAATAGCGCAGACATGCTTCAGAATTTTCAATAATTACTTCAATTTTCAGATTGTGATTCTCTGTTTTAAAATCTTCAACCGAAGGTTTTTCCAGCATCACCGGGCTCCTGTGCTGGAAATAGGCAGCCAGGTCGCGGGCTACGCCGTAATGCGAAGCGGCATCAATACGATTTGGTGTTAACCCGATCTCAAAAACATAATCATCCTTAAAATTAAAATATTCACGTGCGGGGGTCCCGGGAACTGCCTCCTGGTTTAAAATCATAATACCCGCATGGGAAATACCCAAACCAATTTCATCTTCAGCGCAAATCATCCCTGCAGATTCTATTCCGCGGATCTTTGCTTTTTTTATTTCAAATTTATCATCTCCTTTATATAATGTAGTTCCAACGGTTGCCACTATAACTTTTTGCCCGGCAGCCACATTGGGAGCGCCACAAACAATATTCAGAGAAACGCCGGTTCCCACATCCACTTTCGTAATGCTTAACTTATCTGCATCGGGATGTTTCTGGCATTCCAGTACATGGCCAACCACCAATCCGTTTAATCCTCCCTTTACGGTTTCGTGTTTTTCCAATCCTTCAACTTCAAGACCGATACTTGTAAGTATCTCTGAAATCTTTACAGGAGTAATGTCTGCCTTAATATAATCTTTTAGCCAATTGTAAGAAATCTTCATAATATCAAATCCTTTTCATCAACACAAAGATAAAAAAAGATTATCCTTAGAAAAGGAGATATTTTATTAAAATAAAAAATCGTATTTTTATTCATTCAAATTTATAAGAGATGAGAAAATTATCTTTATTCACTGTTTTTCTGGTTGCTTTATTTATTTATAATATTCATTTAAATGCCCAGAACAATGTTGGCATAGGAACAACCACTCCCGATGTCAACGCCATACTGGAATTATCGTCCACCACAAAAGGATTGCTTGTACCCAGACTAACAACCGTACAAAGAACCGCCATGAATCCTTCATTAACAGGTACCCAGAAAGGATTGCTGGTTTTTGACACAACCGATAATGTATTTTATTTCTGGGACGGATCGGCCTGGACACAGATCGGCGCAGGTTCTGCTCCTGCATGTGTTACACTCGACGAAGCATACAACTGCGGCGGAAACGGAATGGGAAGAACTATTAATGCCAATTATGGAACGTTGCAAATTAATCTTTCCAATACATCTGTTAATACCGAGGCCATTACCGCTACTGCCTCTGCCGGTACATCAGGAACACCTTCTACAGCTGTTGCTGCACAAAATTCAGCCTATGGCGTAGGGGTATATGCTGAAAATACAAATATTTCAAATCCATATAATGCACTCGAAGCTCATAGCAGCAGCAGTAATCAATATACTTCAGCAGTAGCCGGATATTATGACGGAACAGATAAAGGAATCGGGGTTTACGGAAGTGTTTACACTGCATCGGCCAATGGAGGAATTGCAGGAGTAATGGGAGTAAATGCCCGCACCGATGGAGGCTATGGAGTAAACGGGCAGGGTTTTAACGGTGTTGTTGGCGAAACCAACTACCAGATGGGTGCCGGGGTATGGGGACAAAATTACGATGCTCTTGGTTCGGGTAATGGCTGTGGTGTTATCGGCGATGGGAATTACGGTGTGTGGGGCCAGACTTCTTACGGTGCATCCGGAACCTTTGGCTTAAACACCCGCACAGACGGTGGCATTGGCGTTGAAGGACAAGGATTTAATGGCGTAGCCGGTATTACAATCCAGGGTTTGGGTTATGGAATATATGGAGAAAACTCCTCTACCGGAACAACTGATAATAATATCGGAGTTGCAGGAACCGGCTGGGTAGGCGTATTTGGCGAAAGTAACAATAACGGCGGTCCGGGTTTTGGCGTATATTCGAACGGCGAATTAGGCGCTTCCGGAACCAAATCTTTTTTTATAGACCATCCGCTGGACCCGGAAAACAAATTTTTAAAACATTTCTGCATCGAATCCGATGAAGTACTGAATGTATACAGGGGAACCGTAACATTGAATCAGAATGGCGAAGCAAAAGTTCAGTTACCGGATTATTACTCAGCCATTAATATTGAACCCAGCTACCAGTTAACACCTGTTGGTTCACCGGCTCCCGGGCTTTATGTAAAATCAGAGATACAAGAAAATGAATTTGAAATTGCCGGCGGTCAATCCGGTCAGAAGATTTCATGGCAGGTATATTCAAAAAGAAATGACCTCTATATTCAGAAAAATAAGGAAGTTTCCCAGGTAGAGAGTTTTAAACGCGCCGGCCAGAAAGGAAAATACCTGCACCCTGAATTGTATGGAAAATCAAAAGAATCAGGAATTTTTCAGTTACCATCCCTGACTTCTCAAAAAGCCCGGACTTTTGAAGGCGCACTGAAAAAAGGCGACAATAAACCCTTCCTGGTAAAATCATATAAAAACAAATAATCTTTCCATGTTTAAGAAAGATATATACGTATTTCTTGTTCTGCTCATAACTTCACTTTATGGTCAGAATACTTTTTCCCAACTATTGACCAATAATTCAGGGCTAATTCATGTTTCTACAGGGGCTATTGTTATGGTTTCCGGGAATATTGACAACCTTGCCGGATCGCAGTTTGAAAACTCAGGCATATTAACCGTGAGCGGTGACATCACGAACGATGCCGGTTTTCAATCACCCGGTACAATAGAACTTTCCGGTAACTGGATAAATAATTCCGGTTTCATTGCCCAGGGCGGAAGTGTTACGCTTGAAGGAGGCTATCAGACTTTAGGCGGGACAAATCTCACAACATTTCACAATCTGGTTCTTAACGGTTCCGGAATAAAAAGCTTATTGCACAATATTAATATTTCCGGTTCTCTTACTCTTAACGATAAAGAATTAGCCATAGGCAACTTTAATCTTTTTATTGAAAACACCAGTCCTGGTGCAATAAACAGAACTACCGGGTTTATCAGTAACAATTTAACCGGAAGGCTTATTCACAGAACAAATTCCGTTTCTTCTTATCTTTTCCCCATGGGGTCATCTACCGGTACTAACAGATACAGACCCGTTGAGATTACACCATATCTGGCGAATATAAACAAATATTCCGTAGGCTTTATAAATCATGATGCCAATAATGATGCATTAAACAGGAATCAGGCTGATAATAACATTTGTCAGTTAAACGATTTATACTATCATCATATTGCTATTGACAGCGGATCGGCGCTTGCCGTTATTTCCATTTATTTTGATCTTTTAAGCGATGGCAACTGGACAACTTCAGCCAACTGGAAAACAACACCCACACTTCACTGGGAAAAAACCGACAGCGCCCTGTTAATTTCAGGAAGTCCTTTTAACAGAATTGATATTTTAAACTGGATATTCTCCGGAACCAGTGCATTTATACTTGGAAAACCGGCGATACTGGTCGATCTGGGCCCTGACAAAAACGGTTGCCAGGGCGATACCTTTACCTTAAGCACAACAGCTTTATACTCAAATTATCAATGGTCAACCAGTCAGAATTCTTCAAATATACAGGTTACTAACGCCGGTACTTTTTCGGTTACTGTAACAACAAACGGTTGCAGTGCAGCTGATACCATCGAGGTTACTACAATTCAGCTGCCAATAGCCAATGCGGGTACTGACATATCCATTTGTAACGGCTCATTTGCCCAATTAAATGCCAGCGGAGGAGCAACATACAACTGGCTGGTTACAAATAATCTCAGTAATGCGTCAATAAATAACCCTGTTGCTTCGCCCTCAAACACAACTTCATATATAGTTGAAGTTGCAAACGGACCCTGTAAAGATTACGATACGGTAGAAGTAACAGTACTTCCCATTCCTTTTGCATCTGCCGGACCCGACACAACTATTTATTCGGGAAAACCTTACCAGCTATCAGCTATTGCTCCCACTGCAGTTACTGTAATCTGGTCGCCGCCTGACGGCTTGTCAAATACGTATATTTTAAACCCGGTATCAACCCTGAGCGAAAACACTACTTACCTGTTTACTGTTTATGATATAAACAGTTGCTCTTATACAGACACTATTAACATTCACGTTGTTCCGAATCCCGAGATTATTATCTACAATACGTTTACCCCTAACCTGGACGGAACCAACGATACATGGATTGTTGAGAACATTTCCCAGTATCCCGATAATCACCTGAGAATCTATAACAGGAACGGACACCTGGTGTATGAAAAAATAGGATATAACAACGAATGGGACGGCAAGTATTTCGGAAGCGATTTACCTGCAGCAACCTATTATTTTGTTCTTGAAATAGAAGGCTTTGACACATTCAAAGGAGATGTTACTATTATTCGCTGAAATAATGAATAAAATTATTTACATATTATTTTTTCTTGTCGTTGTTACAACATTTGTTTCTGGCCAGCAGTTGCCGGAATTATCATTGCGTTCGTTTGATCAGACTGCCTTTAATCCGGCGGCCAACGGAACAAAAGATTACAGCCAGGTAATGCTTCATCACCGGAGTCAGTGGGTTGGATTTTCCAATGCACCCAATACCCAGTTCCTGACCTATAACGGAAAACTAAAGGAAAATATGGGTATAGGAGGATTAATAATGAACGACATTACAGGGCCTACCCGCAGGTTCTCGGCATCAGTTGCCTATGATTATCATTTGAAATTTGACAACTTCAGACTTTCACTGGGACTGGCAGCCGGTATTATGCAATACGGAATAGACGGGAAAAAGATCACTCTTTATCAAAATACTGACATGGCTGTAGCCGAGCAGGCATCAATGAAATCAACCCGCCCCAATGTCGATTTCGGAGCCTGGCTGTATAGCGACAAGTTTTTCGCCGGAGTGAGTATAATGCAATTGCTCTCGAATAAAATAAAGCTGCATAACAATGACCTGAATGCAACCGTAGATCTGGCAAATCATTTTTATATTACGAGCGGTTATACTCTCGACATGAATGAAGACATTACACTTCAACCCTCTTTCCTGGTGGGTGGAGCATTCGGAACACCTTTATTGATTGATCTGGGTATTAAAGCCGAAATGAAGGATAAATTTACTGCCGGACTTGGATTTAGAACAAATGATGCATTGGTTATTATAGCTGGTATTAAAATCAAGCAACATTTTACCATTGCTTACTCATACGATATTGTAGTTTCAAAACTAAGAAAATATAACAGCGGATCACACGATATTATTCTGAAATTTGACATAACCGGTAAGAAAAAAGAAACAAAAGTTTTGTAACATTATTTCCTGTACAAAAACAGGTATACTTTTCCGGTGGTAGTAAAAATATTTTTGCCGGTGATAATCCTGACACCAAGATCAATAGTTTCTCCAGGCAAGTTCTTTACAAAGTTTTTTGAAACTGCAAATGTTCCTGTTGGTATATCATCTGAAAGAATTTCGCTGTTTACAACGGGCTGATTATTTGTCAGGTCAAATATTTCGAATCTAGCATTATAGGCAATATCCGGACCTCCACAACAACTGGCAGCTGTAGCTACGTTATAAATTACAAAAACAGCGGAATCTACACCCGTGTAGTTTCCAATATTAAACTGATGAATACCGCATGGGCTATTATCAAGTGATGCTATGGAAGTATCGCCATAACTGATAAGATTACCGAGATCAAACCTGACCTGCTTATCACCGTTTCCATTCTGGCCGGCCGGTCCCTCGGGCCCTACAGGCCCCTCTTTCATACAGGATGAGAATATAAACGGAAAGAGGAATAATAACAGGATTTTAAATATTTTCATATATAAATGTTTTTATGTTCAGACTTGAAAAATATAAAAAGGTTGTAATTACTCAACTAAAATAAGAGGTTATTCTATTCCTAGCGAATATGGAAATCCATCATTTTCTGATCTTCAATAAATGCCTGAAGGTGGTCATCTATGTTCACTGGCCCCACCCCGGAAGGTGTCCCGGTATAAATAAGATCACCGGTTTTAAGTGTAACAAATTTTGATATGTATTCAATAATTGTATCAATATGAAAAATCATATCGGATGTATTTCCTTTCTGAACAACCTCGCCATTCTTAAGCAATGAAAATGATAAATTATTCAGGTTCTTAAAATCAGTTTTTGGTTTGAACCGGCTTATTGCTGCCGAAGAATCGAAAGCTTTACTGATTTCCCAGGGTAATCCTTTTGACCTGCAATGTTCCTGTAAATCGCGTGCAGTAAAATCAATTCCGATGCCCACCTGATCGTAATACCTGTGAGCAAATTTCTTAGAAACGGTTTTTCCGACTTTGCATATCTTAAAAACTATTTCAACTTCGTAATGAAGGTTGTTTGAGAAAGAAGGAATAAAAAAAGGCTGGTTGTTTCGTAACAGGGCACAATCCGGCTTAAAAAACACTACCGGTTCAGTGGGTACATCATTTTTCAGTTCTTTTGCATGTTCTGCATAATTTCTTCCAACACAAATAATTTTCATAACAACGTATCATTTATTTGTCATTCTTAATTTTAATTCGGTTAACACTTTTTTGGTATAAAGAGGAAACTGTCCATTCATCATCCATCCGAAATATCCCGGATCCTTTGTTAAGACATCATCAACAGGAATTCCTTTATACTTTCCAAAATTAAACACTTCAACATTTTTATCATTAAAAACAATATGTCCGGCCAGATCCGCATTTTTATTCTGTGTTGAGAACTCACTTAATTCAGGAACAGATTTGGGAATATCTTTATAAAAATCAAGTTGTGCCTTAAGAATTTCATAGGTAGCAAAAGTATCTGCTTTTGAAGAATGGGCATCTATCAATTCCTTTTTACAATAGAACTTATAGGCTGCAGCCAGGTTTCGTTGTTCCATTTTGTGATAAATAACCTGGATGTCGACAAATTTTCTGTTCCGCATATTAAAATCAACATCAGCCCGAAGGAACTCTTCAGCCAATAATGGTATATCGAACCGGTTAGAATTAAACCCGGCTATGTCGGCGCCTTCAATAAAAGAAGCTACATTTTTAGCAATTTCTTTAAAGACGGGCTTATCTTTCACATCTTCGTCTGTTATCCCATGCACATCAGTTGCTTCTTTTGAAATGGGTATGGTTGGGTTTACCAGGAAAGTTTTTTCTGTTTCTTTTCCATTAGGTTCGATCCGTAACAATGTTATTTCAACAATTCTATCATTTGTAATATTAACACCGGTAGTTTCAAGATCAAAAAAAACGATAGGTCTTTTCAGGGGGAGTTCCATTATGGCTTTTTCTTTAAATAAATATTGCGGGGTACGAGCACCTGGAGAGGTTGTTCGTCACGTATTAAAATATCTTTATTATAGGGCAGGTAGGCTTTCCCCTTTACCTCCAGGGTCCAGTTTCCAGGAGGAAGGGCAATGGTATATTTTCCACTTTTACTGGGTTGATAGGATGCAAAAACAGAATTATTTTTATCTTTGTTATATACAGTAATCGTCAAAACAGAATCAACTTTATTAAATGGCACAGATTTAAGAGAGTCGCCCACTAATATTTTACCTGTGTATATGATGTTTGTTGGAGGGATATCGTTAAATATCACCCTGTAAATATCCAGCCCGCCCAACCCATCGTGTTCTGATTTACTGACATAACCATAACGTGCATTGGAAGTAAGCGCAATATTGTAATTGTCGTAAGTATCGTTAACAGGATAGCCCAAGTTTTTTGGTTCCGACCATTTATCGGTTAATAACCGGCTGCGAAAAATATCATAACCACCGATGGAATTATGGCCATTGGATGAAAAATATAAGGTAGTTCCTTCGGCTGTAATATAGGGATAGTTCTCATCGTTGGCAGTATTTACCGGTTCACCAATATTGACAGGCGTTCCCCAGGTTCCATCGGGCAACCTGAGAGATAAATAAATATCAAAACCTCCGAATCCCCCGGGCCTGTCGCTGGCAAAAAACATAGAATCACCGGATTGAGATATAGTTGCTCCTGCTTCATTAAATTTCGTATTCACATTTTTTCCTAAATCGGCTAATTCGCCATAAGACCCGGTTTTTCCTTTTTGTGTCACATATATATCATTGGGTGCACTTAAGCGATCCACATGCATTAAGATTAATGAACCGTCTTTATTTATTCCCACTGATTCAACGTTCTCGTCGGAATTAATTTTTGTACCTGCTGCTTTTGCAAGTTGCCATGATCCATCTGTTTTAGAACTGAAATAAACGCCCCTGATAAATTGCTGGTAATCATTATTGTATTTTCTTGCAGAGGAAAACACCATAAATGTTTCATCTTCTGTTATGAAGGGGATAAAATCATCCTGGGGCGAGTTAACTTTATTTCCGAGGTTCACAAATGATACATTTAATGGTTTTGCCATCATCGATTTTGCACTGGTACACATTTCCATAAACCGGTCTAAATCGGCCATTTCTTCTGTTTTCAGAGTTTTTGAACTAAGGTATTTTTTAGTATGTTCTTTTGCTTTGTCGAAATCATGTTTATGAAAATATGCTTTTGCCAAATCGAACTGTAAAGTTTGAAAGTCCCCGTTTTTAACACTATCCACAAACAACAGGTAAGGGAGAGCCTGGGCTTTATCGTAATTGGTATTTAAATAACAAAATCCAATTCGATAATTGACCTTTACATCTGTTTTAAACTTTTTATAGACTTTAAGATATTGTTTCAATGCAACCTCATAATTCCCATCATCAAAATTCATGTCAGCATCAGAGATATCGTACTGAGCGTAAATGGGGGAAATAATCAAAGACAGAAAAAAGGAGAAAAGTAAGGTTTTTATTATTTTTTTCATGTGATTGTTTTTTACAAATCAGACTAAAAAATTATTCCGAAGTTTAACATTTCATTCGTGATAGCAATATACTACTTTTTTTCCAGGATTAAAAACTCTTTATCAATCTCCGATTTATACAAATTTCGCTCCAATACTGTAATTGTTTCAGAATATTCCTGGAATCCATCTGCCTGAATCACTAATTTATATTCACCTTTTGGTAATACGGAAACAAATCTTCCCAGGTTATTATTGTAAATATATTTTCCGAATAAATTCATATGAGAATCATAAATCGAAATATCCAGATTATCGTTCGATTTATTCCATGGAATTGTAGCGTTACCGCTATTAATCTTTATACTCCCTTTTATTACTGTCAGGGGTTCATCCACATCTTTGAATGTTACTCTATAGATATCATGTCCGCCCAGACCTTCTTTTCTGATGGAAGAGGTATAGGCATACCTTCTGTCTTTTGAAAAAGAAATGATAAAATCATCCCCGGGAGTATTAATAGGGTAACCCACATTTGTGGGTTTTGACCATTCACCGGTAATTTCATTCATATGGGATACAAATAAATCGTACCCTCCCATACTGTTATGCCCTTTACTTGCAAAATATAAAGTTTTTCCATCGGGCGATATCGAAGGACACATTTCATCGTATTCCGTATTTATTTCATCACCCAGATTTTTGGGTGCTCCCCATTTTCCGTCAGGTAATATCCGGATATAATAAATATCTCCTTCGCCTTTGGTATCTTCTCTTACCGCTGAAAAATATATTATCTTATCTTCTTCAGGCATGGAGGCACCTGTTGTTAATTTATTTCCCAGGCCTTTAAGCCAATCGTTTACAGGATCAAATTTAAACTGCTTGCCTTTTAACACGGCCATATTCACATCGCTGTATAACTTCGCAAAGTTGCCACAAACAAACATTTTCTTTCCATCCGGACTTAAACCAACGGGTTTTTCATTATCAATGGAATTGATATAATCCATAGGTTTTGCAAAGCTCCATCCTCCTTTCTCGGGGTAGCTGATATAAATATTCTGATCGAACATTCTGGCTCCCTCGTCGAATTTTTTATCGGACGAAAACACAATAAATTCCTCGTTTTCAGGAACAAAAGGATTAAAGTCGTTGGATGAAGAATTAATATTCGGACCCAGGTTTTCAAAAGAGACATTCACGGGTTTATTCATTAGCTGAACTGCCGATTCACACATTTCAATGCTTCGTTTGGCTTCTTTCATCATTTTAGGATCAATTCCCGAAGAAGAAATAAAAGTATTAAACATATCAACAGCATCGGTAAACTCATACAGGTACATATAAGCCTGCGCAATCCAAAAGGGAACATCAACCGGTGCGTCTGCTTTTCCAACCATCGGCTCCAGAACCTTTAACGATTTTGAAGGATCGAATCCCGCCAGAAAGTTAGATACTCCGAAACGATATTTGTATTCTATATTATCCGGTACCAGCGTAATCAGTTTTTCATACGATACAACACTGAGTTTATAATTATCGTTTGTCCAGTCAATTTCTCCCTGTTTTGCGAGATCTGCAATGATTGTTTTATTTTGTTGGGCAACCAAAAAAGACGAAATCAGGACACATAATATCAGAGCAACAGACTTTATTTTCATGAGTTTATTTTTTGATTTTTAATTTAAGTGGTCATCACTATACATCGGGAGGAACACCCAAAAATAAATATTTTCATTTAGTTTGAAATGTATTACAGGCATTTCATAGTTTGTCAGATTAAAAAAAAAGGAAACCTTCCGGTTTCCTCAAATTTATATAAAGATTAATTTACATATTGTCATTTAACATCATTGGCATAAGCAACATAAGAACTTCTTCGGATTTGCTATCTTCTTCATAAGGCAGAATAATTCCTGCGCGGGTAGGATCGGATAATTCAAAACGTACATCGGAAGAAGGTAAATTGGAAAGAATTTCCATTAAAAATACAGACTTAAAGCCGATCTCCATTGAATCGCCATCGAGATTACACGGAATTCTTTCTACTGCAGAAATGGCAAAGTCAATGTCCTGTGCCGATATAGTAAGCTGATTACCTGTAATTTGAAGCCTGATAAGATTGGTAGCCTGGTTAGAAAACACACTTACCCTTTTTAAACTATTAATAAGTTCAACCCGGTCAACGGTAAGTTTGTTGGGATTATCGACAGGAATAACAGAATTATAGGCAGGATAGTTACCTTCAACCAAACGACAGATAAGTTTATTGCTGGCAATATTAAAGAAAGCATTTTTCTCGTCAAATTCGATAGAAACATCACTGGTTCCTTTAACCAACAGGTTTTTGAGTAAAGATGCCGGTTTTTTAGGAAGGATAAAACTTGATGTAACGTCTGTTTCAACATCAAATCTTTTATATCTCACTAATTTATGAGCATCGGAAGCTACAAACCTGATTTCTTCCGGGGAGATTTCGACAAAAATTCCGTTCATTACCGGTCGAAGTTCATCATCTGCTGTGGCAAACAACGACTTATTAATTCCGTTTGAAAGAACTTCAGCTTTTACTGTAATCTTAGAACCTTTACCCTTTTTAATGGAAGGAAGCTGGGGAAAATCATTTCCATCCTGCCCTACCAAGGTAAATTTACCATTCTGCGAAAGAACATCAACGTTAAAAGTTTTATTGTCGATATTAAAAGTTAAGGGCTGTTCTCCAAATTCTTTCAAGATATCCAGTAACCTTTTTGCTTCAATAGCAATTATTCCGTCACCATCAACATTGGAAAGTTCCATTTGTGTAATAAGAGTAGATTCCAGATCGGAAGCAGTTACCTGCAGATTTTTTCCCTCTACCTGAAACAAAAAATTATCCAGAATCGGCAACGAATTCTTTGAACTGATAACTTTATTAATCGACTGCAAATGAGCAAATAACTCAGTACTTGAAATTACAAAATTCATCTCTTTATCTTTATTTAAACTGTTTATTCAAAAGTAATGAATGTTAATTTAAGAATTACTATCCTAAAGACTAAATATTAACATTGAAATAAATTTTTCAACATCAGGATGCCGTCTTCTTAAAAAAATAGGAAATCGGTTTCATTAAAGGATCAAGCACAAAATACTGACAGACCATAACTTGCTTATTCTCATTCAGGACTCCATACATGGCATCAGGATCATTGGGTAAAAGGTTTCCCTTATCATCAATAAATTGTGAGAAATTGGGCCTGGGAAAAAGCTTAAGTGAATTTATTTCTCCTTTCCGGTTTGTAACAGACAGTATGGCAATAGGCTTTGTTTTAAGTAAAGAATCCAATCTCCGGGAAGAAAAATCGGCAACATATGATTCACATTTAATCTTTTTATAAGAACCTATATACTCTTTAACAAGCTGTTCATCAAAATCTTTTACCGGGTTATTAAGATTATCGACAAGGGTAAAAGAGTTATTGCCATTACTTATGGCTGTAAATGATTTTTCGGGTTGTAGAGTATACCTGGCATTAACAGATGCTATATCTTTAAAAGCATACAGGAAAATGGAATTATCACGCCATAAAACCTGATCGGTAAAATAACGGGGTGATAAATAGCCAAAAAAACCGGGTTTGAATGTAATAAATGGGACAGAAGAATTCTCCAGTACCATATAAGTACCCATCTGATCCGGGGTAGGACTGCCTACATAATAAACCTTAATTTTTTCGGAACCCTTATAAATTTCAACTTTTACAGAATTTGTTGCAAGTTGTTTTATAATATTTGGCATGGCTGCTTTGCCTACCGGCGATTTTACAGAAACTGTCTTAATCGTTTCTAAAAGTGTTTTTATGGCATCAGGTCTGGCAACAAAGGTTCCGTTTACCATCCAGTAATTTTCTTTTCTTTCTAATTTAACCTGGCTATTATCCTTGTCAACCATAAAAATCCGGGTAATAGAAGCCGTATCAGGCACTGCAAAATCTTTAAGTTCTTCTTTAATCGTTCCATTTTTATTTGAAAAGTAAAGAATTACTGCAATTATAGCTAATATAAAAAAAACAATATATACCCATTTATTTTTCATTGAATGTTTATTTAGTGTACTTACGTTTCCGAAGGAAGGAAATGAAAAGTCCGCAAAGAATGATAAGAATTACCGGGAACAAAGTATTAACTATCTGCCAGTATGTACGGCTGTTTTCGAGCGCAGCCCTGTCTAATAACCGTAATTTCACTTCCCGTGTTCTGAGATTCATAAAACCGGAATCGTCGAGCATATAATTAATTGCATTCAGCAGAAATTCTTTATTGCCATACGTTTCACCCGTGTACCTGTCATATCCCAGGGGTATAGGTTTTTTATTGAAACCTAATCTCTGCACGTTATTCCGAATCATGTCCCCGTCAGCAATAATTATCATCTTGGTTGGAAAGCTTTCTTTCTTATATGCAATCTCCGCATGTTCATACATTTCGGGAGCAAGGCGATTTGCATATATACTTTTAAATTTCCCTTCCAGCATTATTGCAACAGGCACAAATGATTTTTCGAATAAACGGGGTTCAAGTTTTTCACGGATAAGTTCGAGACCAATTCTGACCGGGGCATTCATAACCCTGGAATATTGAGAAGACGACATTAACACGGTTTTGGTAATATCAGCATCGTCGCCAACCATATCCAAAGTACTGACAAACTCACCTCTTACTAAATTCACATTTCTTCCGATAGGGTGATTTGTACTTGGCTGAAGAAGCGGGAAATAAATCCACGGCGCCGGCGAAAACTGGGGTTGAGCACCAGGGGCGGCGGTATTCACGGGAATAAACGCACACTGTATATCCTGCAATAAAGTGGGATTAACCCGGACACCATATTTAAACAACTGGTCGTTTTCAATATTCAGATCATTAACCAGCGCTAAAATACTGCTCTGGTAAGCAAGACTGTCAATACTTGCATTAACAGGATCTATTAACCATAAAATCTTTCCGCCATACATCAGGAACTGATCAATAATATATTTATCCTGTTCTTTGAATGCAGAATCGGGCTTTGCAATAATAATCAGATCGTATTTATTCCGGGTATGAAATCCCAGTGAGTCTTCCATGCGTTCCGATAAACTGTTGAGTTTACCGTTCAAAGCCACCCTGTCAACAGTATAATACTCCTTAAGCGAACTTGTTATATCGGCTACGTTTTCCTCAGGTAATTCTCCGTGACCTTCAATAAATGCGATGGATTGTCCAAACTCCTTTTTTAACTTACGTATAGCGCTTACCAGGTTAAATTCAACTTCTTCCACCGAACCATTTAAGTTATCTTCCGGATTTTTATTCATATTACTTTGAAGAAAATCAACCGGAACTTCGCTTCCCCCATAAGTAATTAATGCTCCCGGAAAAATTACTTTCTGGGAAGTTCTGCCCTCATCGTCTTTTTCATTGAGATTGGTAGGCATTAAACCACTTTTATATAATTGTTTGTACACCTCATCACGTTGCTTTTTATCAGAATTCTCGGAAGGATTGATAAATTCGTATTGAATATTTTCATTTCCATACACCCGAAACTCATCCAGCATCTCTTTTATCCCGCTTTCCAACCGCTTGAAGCCGACAGGAAGATCGCCGGTAAGATACACTTTTACATAGACCACATCTTTCAGTTCTTCAAGCATTTTAACTGTAGAAGGTGCCAGGGTATATCTTTTTTCGACAGTGAGATCGAAACGTTTAAAGTAAAAATGAGAGATATAATTTAACAGTAAAATTATTCCCAGCACAAATACCAGTTCAATAAAAGTGCGGCGTTTAACCGATTTCCTGTTTACTGTTTTTTCTTTTACTTCCATTTTCTTCGTGTTAAAACAGTTTTAGTAAAGAACAGGAATACAGTAATAATGCTTAAAAAATAAATAATATCGCGCGAATCGACCACACCACGGCTTATGGAACGATAATGTTCGTTGATGCCTATATTTACCAATATGGTATCCATATTTTTAAAAACAGGCAGGGATGCAATGGCATCAAATCCAAAATAAAAAACAAAGCACAGGATCATCGAAAAAATAAATGAAACTATTTGGTTATCTGTTATTGAAGAAGCAAGCAAGCCAATGGAGACATAAATTCCAGCCAAAAAGAACAGTCCGATATATGAACCGAAAATTCCGCCCGAATCAAGGTTCCCTTCAGGGTTTCCCAATATATAAATGGAAATATAATAAACCAGCGTTGGTAATAAGGAAAACAAGACTAACGTTAACCCGGTTAAAAATTTAGCCAGAACTATGGTAAAATCAGATAATGGGCGGGTTAAAAGCAATTCAATGGTTCCGCTCTTTTTTTCATCGCTGAAAAGACGCATGGTAATGGCCGGTACAAGAAATAAGAACACCCAGGGTGAAATAATAAACAAAGTATCGAGATTGGCATAACCGGCATCGAGTAAATTAAACTCACCGGGAAATATAAACATGAACAGGCTGTTGATAAGCAAAAACACTATCACAACAATGTAACCTGTTATAGATGAAAAAAAACTGCCTATTTCTTTCCTTAAAAGTACAAACATGAAATTTTATTTACCGGCCCAAAATTAATTTAATTTTTCTCGTTTCACTGAAATTAGTCTGCGAAGTTAAAACTGTTTAACAAAAATTAAAGTGAAAAAGGGAATAGAGAAATAAGGAAAAATCAAGTTCCAAATACCAAATAACTATTAACTAAGAACTATAAACAATGAACTAATGAAGATTAATGAATAATGATTAAAGGTTTGAAAAAAACAACAAATGATAAACAATAAACTAATAACAATGAATCTCGAATCATGAACTACGAACAATCAACTTATCCTGCTCCAGTTCACCGTATTCTGCGATAATTTTTTGAGTTGATTAACCAATACCTGGTTTTGATACGACTCGAGATTGGGATCGTTTTCGAGTATCATTTCAGCTTCATGCCTGGCCGTCTGTAGAATCTGTCCATCGGTTCCGAGATCGGCAATTTTAAGGCTGAAAGGAAGACCGCTTTGCTGGGTTCCTTCAATATCGCCGGGGCCGCGTAGCTGCATATCCATTTCGGCAATTTCGAAACCGTCATTTGAATTTACCATTATCTCCATGCGCTTCCGTGCTTCATTCGATAATTTATATCCCGACATTAAAATACAATAGGATTGATCGGCTCCCCGCCCTACTCTTCCCCGCAACTGGTGCAATTGCGACAAACCAAACCTTTCGGAACTTTCAATCACCATGACAGAAGCATTGGGAACATCGACCCCCACTTCGATTACAGTGGTAGATATTAAAATCTGAGCTTTGCCCTTTATAAATAATTGCATGGCGATTTCTTTCTCTTTCGGCTTCATTTTTCCATGAACCACAGAAATACAATACCGGGGCGGTGGAAAATCGCGGCAGAAACTCTCATACCCGTCTTCAAGGTCTTTATAATCAAGTTTTTCAGATTCTTTTATCAAAGGAAAAACAACGTACACTTGTCTTCCCAACGCTATTTCTTTTTTAAGGAAACCAAAAAGCTTCAATGTGGAGCTATCGAAATAATGTACCGTTTTAATTGTTTTTCTTCCGGGAGGAAGTTCGTCAATTATCGAAATATCGAGATCGCCATATAAAGTCATGGCAAGGGTTCTTGGAATAGGAGTGGCAGTCATAACAAGAATATGCGGTTCGTTTTCATTTTTCTGCCACAATTTGGAGCGCTGGGCAACACCAAAACGATGCTGTTCATCAATAACAACTAATCCTAAATTATTAAACTGTACCACATCTTCAATTAAAGCATGAGTTCCTACAAGGATGTGAATGTTACCGTTCAGAAGATTTTCGTGCAGTTCCTTACGTTCCGATTTTTTAGTTGAACCGGTGAGTATGCTTACATTAACCCCGATTTCTTTTGTAAATTTAACCAGGGTATTAAAATGCTGATTGGCTAAAATTTCAGTAGGAGCCATCAGGCAGGCCTGGTACCCGTTATCTATGGCCATCAGCATAGAAAGCAAAGCCACCAGCGTTTTTCCGCTACCCACATCACCTTGCAACAGGCGATTCATTTGTTTTGCCGAAAGAAAATCGCTGCGGATTTCGCCCAGCACTTTTATCTGGGCGCCGGTCAGCTGAAAAGGAAGATTCTTATATAACAGCCGCGTATAATTATCTTTTTGCCGGTAAAATATAAATCCCGAGGTCTTTTTCTTACGGATAAGTTTCTGCTTCAGAAGATTCAACTGAATAAAAAAAAGTTCTTCGAATTTTAACCGGAACTGTGCTTTTTTAAGTTTCTCAGGCGATTCAGGAAAATGAACCTGGAATAATGCATCTTTTAAAGGCAATAATTTTAACCGATCCAGAAGAAAGGACGGGATTGTTTCCCGGATATGACCCATAAACTGCCTGAAAATACTTTCCTGTACCTTAAGTATAGTTTTTGAACTGACCTGGCAGGCTTTTAGTCTCTCGGGAATACTGTACTGGGGCTGAAGGATAGTGGTAAGACTTTTCTCAAAAACAGCAGCCGGTTCTATTTCGGGATGCGCAATATTAATATGCCCGTTAAAAAGAGTAGGTTTTCCAAAAATAACGTAATCGGTATTTATTTTATAATTTCTGGTAATCCAGCTTATTCCTTTAAACCAGACCAGTTCTGTCACTCCGTTTCCATCCGAGAAAGTAGCAGAAAGCCGTTTCCCTTTGCCTCCTCCCACCATTTTAAAATCGAGAATTTTGCCGCGAACCTGTACATACGCCAGGTCGGGATGCAGCTCAGGTATGGTATAAAATTTTGTACGGTCGATGTATTTGTAGGGAAAATAATACATCATATCCTCAACCGTTATCACCTCAATTTCTTTGGCAAATTGCGCGGCACGGTTGGGACCTACTCCCGGTACAAACTGAATATTATCGGTTACAGACGACACGTATAAATTTAAATTTATAAAGGTAATGGAATTTTAAAAATCTGTAAAAGAAAAAATAACATCATGAAAATAATATCAAGTATACATGAATTATTTCAAAAATTTTATTCATTTTTGGCCTGATCATATTTTAATATTAACTTTAGACAACAGTAACCGTATAATTTCTCAAAAAGCGATTGATCCGAAAAAACTGTTTCATGAAACTATTTTACTCAACCAAAAACCAATGTCAACGCTTCATTCTGTGGTCTGTTATTTTTTTATTTTTCCTTATCACTTCATTTGATATATCTGCCCAGGATTGCAATATTATTTCCAAGGCCAATGACATGTTGCCGGATAAATTATGCGCTCCGGTTACTGTTGTGTGGGAAGTCACATACAGAGGCGTTAATGATGGAGGAACACCTGTGGAAATTCAGTTCAACTGGGATGACGGGAATCTTGTACAAATTGTTCCGGCTATAAATACGAATCCTAATCCGGCCATCAGGGAATGGCAGGCCACCATTACTCACGTATATCCGCAGGGAGGTCCCCTATGTAACTACAGACCAGAAGCTACGCTTCGCGTAAACGGGGTTTTATGTACCAGTTCCATTCAGCAACAAAATGTAACAGTGTGGGATACCGACGACCATAACGGCGGACACCTGGAAATCAATCCCCAGGTTTTTCCCATTTGCGTAGGAAATGACGGCACCGTTACTTTCCAGGATGTAAGCTTATGGAATTGTGTGCCGCCGGTAGAAAATGATAACCCGAATAATCCCACCCGCTGGACCCAGTGGATTTACGGAACAAATTATACCATTAATAATGTCCTTGTAGGCGGAGTTGCCCAGGCATATCCTTATTACGGAGCCATAGTGCCTGCTCCCGGCCCCATTTATGGCCCAACCCCGCCGAATAATGTAAGTCTTCCCTGTTATTCGCCCAACACAGCATTAGTAGGACAGTTTTTTGAAATAACACTTCGCAACTGGAACTATTGCAACCCATATGATGATCCAACTATTCCCGGCCCGCCCGCTGATCTGCAGAATGGCGATTATCCTCCCATTATTACAACGGCTATTATTTTAATTGTTCCTTATCCCGATGCCACCATTAACCCTGCCGGGCCATTCTGTTCCAATGCTTCATCCGTTACTTTAACTGCTGCCACTCCCGGAGGTACCTGGTCGGGACAAGGAATCACCAATACAGCTACCGGGCAGTTCGACCCTTCCACAGCAGGGCCGGGCACACACACAATCACATATAACGTAACTGACGGTAATGGCTGTACAGGCGTGGACACATTAGATATAACTGTATTTTCCCGTCCAACTATTAATATTCTGCCCGGAACAAATCTGCAGGCCTGCCCCGGCGACACAATTTATATAGATGGAAATCCGACCCCCGGAAGCGGAGCTATAACAACCCATCTCTGGACCGGCAATACCGGGCCTTTAAGCGCAACCAATATACAAATGCCATACTTTACAACAAATACTCCGGGCGCTTATAATCTCACTTACAGGGTAACTGATGTGAACGGTTGTTACAGAACACAGAACCTTACCATAACCATAGCCCAGGTCAGTGCAAACATTATTCCCAATCCTGCCCAGGCCTGCGCAGGAATAGATTTTCAGCTGAACGGAAACCCCAGTGGAGGAACCGGAACTTATACCACTCATACATGGACAGGCAACACATCTTATCTGAATTTAACAAATATTCAGAATCCCGTTTTCAACACAACGGTTACCGGTAATTATAATCTCACATACAGTGTTACAGACAATAACGGATGTACCGGTTCTGATAATATTACCATTACTGTTTTTGATGTACCCGTTGCAGTTGCAGGTCCCGATGACAGCATTTGCGGATTGAATTATACAATGAACGCAGTTCCCAGTATCGGAAGCGGTTTATGGTCGATGCAAAACGGGCCGGGAACTTTAAATTTTACATCGCCGGGTTCTGTCACTACTTCTCTTACGGCATCCCAATATGGTACTTATGATTTAATATGGCAGGAAACATATGGACCTTCCTGTACCGACAAAGACACGGTAAAGATCACATTTGTGCAACAACCTGTTGCAAATGCCGGAACTGATGATAGTTTATGCGGCCTTATAACCACTATTACTGCACTTCCTAGCGCAGGCGCCGGATTGTGGACGCAAATCGCAGGCCCAGCAACGGCAACCATTACAAATCCAAACAATTCAAGTACAAATATAAGTACAGGAGTGTATGGTATGTATTCTTTTCAATGGTATGAGAACAACGGGTCGGGTTGCACAGATGCAGACACAGTAAACATCAGTTTTGATGTGGTACCGGTTTCCGGTTTTATTCCTGCCGACACAAGCGGTTGCCCTCCGTTTCCCGTAAGTTTCACAAATACCACCATCGGCGGTGCCGGTTATGAATGGCATTTCTCAGATGGAGGCCAGACAACTACAACAAATGCAGCTCATACTTTCACTAATACCGGAACGGCTGACATAACATATTACATTAATATGATTGCAACGTCTACCTATGGTTGTAAAGATTCCATACAGCACCAGTTAACGGTTCATCCATTACCAGTTTCGGACTTTGTACATGATGAAGTTCCTTCGTGTAGTCCTGTGAACGTAAACTTTACCAATATTTCTTCGGGTGCTGCCAGTTATGTATGGGACTTTGGCGATGGCAATCCAACTTCATCCCTGCAAAACCCATCGCATATTTTCATTAATAACACAACTTTAATACAGTATTACGAGGTAAAATTAATTGCCTATAACAGCTTTGGTTGTCCCGACACATCGCTGAAATACATTACTGTTTTCCCCGATCCCGACTATACAATTACGGCCATTCCCGACACTGCCTGTCACCCGGCAAACATACAACTTGTTACTCAACCAGGGGCAAATAATTATTTATGGAATTATGGCGATGGCACCTCACAATCGGCAGGATACCAGGTTACTCATCCCTACATAAATACTGGAAATACGGATCAGGCTTATACCATCCAGTTGATAGGCACCTCATTCTTCGGATGTCTTGATACTTCTTTTGTGAACGTTTTAATACGGCCCAAACCAATAGCCTCTGTAAGTGTTCTGAACAACACCGATTGTTCTCCGGCAACTTTCACGTTTACCAATTCATCTTTAAATGCAACAAATAACCTCTGGTACTGGGGAGATGGGACTTCAGAATCTTCAAACAATACTCAGATAAATCATTCATATACTAACTCAACAAATCTTCCAATGACCATCACGGTAAGCCTGGTTGTTCATAACAATGAAGATTGCTCTGATTCGGTCTCCATACCCGTCAACATATACCCTCCGGTAACAGCCCTGTTCACAGCCGATACAGCCTCCTGCTCCCCGTTTAATGCACAGTTTTATAATCTTTCCATGGGTGCAACAAGCTACATATGGAACTTTGGCGATGGCAATTCCTCCGTTTCTTTCCAGGCAGTTCATCAATATGTAAATAATACGGGAAACGACTTACATTACCCGGTAACATTAACCGCCACTTCGGTTTATGGGTGTTCTGATACATATGCCGGCGACATTTATGTGTGGGCAAAACCCAGCGCTTCGTTTACAGCAACACCTGACACACTTATCTTCCCAAATTCAGCTGTAACCATTGACAATACAAGTTCAGCAGGCACATGGCAATATTCCTGGGATTTCGGAGACACTACTGTTTCAACTGCCATTGAACCCGGTTCGCACCATTATAATTACTGGGGAAACTATACTATTTCCCTGCTTGTATATACTTTACATTGCAGTGATACAGATAAAAAAACTATACAAATTGTTGCGCCGGCCCCCATTGCGGATTTTGTAGTTTCGAGCCAGGGTTGCGCACCTTTATCTGTACAATTCAACAACCAGAGCCTGTATGCAACATCTTACCAATGGGACTTTGGCGATGGAGGTTACTCAACCGAATCCGATCCTTTATACATATACTATAATTCCGGAGATTTTCCTGTTCAGTTAACCGCCTCAGGTCCGGGAGGACAAAGTATCAAGGCAGGAGGAACGGTAAGAGTATTTCGGAGTCCTACAGCTTTTTTTACGGTGGCTCCTTCGGTTGTTTTTCTTCCCGATCAACCGGTTCATTGTTTTAACACATCTGAAAATGCTACCAGCTTTGTCTGGAATTTTGGTGATGGCACTTATTCAAACGAAGAAAATCCTGTTCATCAGTATCTACAGGAAGGCGAATACACCATTTCCCTGCTGATTTCAACAGAGCATCAATGTATCGATACATTTTCGGTTTTCCGGGCTGTTGTTGCAAAATCCGAAGGAGACATTCTTTTTCCAAGCGCTTTTTCTCCCAATCCTTTAGGCCCTAACGGAGGTGTTTTCAATCCGAACGATTTAAATAATGACGTATTTCATCCTGTATTTCAAGGAGTTGAATCTTACGAATTAACCATTTATAATAGGTGGGGAGAATTAATATTCGAAACCAAAGAACCAAACATAGGATGGGATGGATATTACAGAAATGAATTGTGCAAACAGGATGTGTATGTTTGGAAAGCAAAAGGAAAATTTATAAACGGACAGTCATTTTCTAAAGCAGGTGATTTAACCTTAATAAGATAGGCATATGAAAAACAATTTGGCCATAACATTAATCCTGGCTCTGTTCATATTCAGCACAGAAGTCAGGGCGCAGCAAATGGAAAATAATAAAATATTTTTTAAAAGACTTGAAGCTGCCAATCTTCAATATTTCTATAACAACTTTCACCTGGCATTGCCATTATATACCGAATTGCATAATATGGACACAGCAAATACAGAGGTATGTTTAAAACTCGGAGTATGCATGTTTAAAGTAAGGAGACAAACAATGGAGTCGCTTCCTTTATTTGAAAAATCGAAAAACGATTACTCAGAAGCATACTTCTATCTAGGTCAGCTTTATCATAAAAAAATGATGTTTGATAAAGCACTGGAATGTTATCTTGAATTTAAAAATAACGGAGAGAAGCCTGATATTTCCATTGAGGAAGTAGATTACTATATGCAAAAATCTATAAATGCCAAAGAAATGATGTTAGTAAAATCAAACGCAACTATTTCTAATTTTAATAATGGCATAAATACCCCTTATGCGGAATATGTTCCGCTCCTGACCCCGGATGATTCAAAATTATATTTCACCAGCCGCAGAAAAGGAAGTACAGGAGAATTGCTTGATCCATACTATGAATATTTTGAGGATGTTTATGTTTCTGACAGGAAAGATAATACATGGGGAGCTCCGGTAAATCTCGGCCCGCCTATTAACACGGAAACTCATGATGCATGTGTTACGCTATCAAAGGATGGTCAGCAAATGTATATCTATCGTACCGATAAAGGATTAGCTACCGGTCATATTTATGTTTCGCAGAACAATGATGGCAAATGGTCTGAACCTAAATTGCTGGAAGCAAATATAAATTCACCCGAAGGTTCAGAAAGCAGTATCAGCATATCTCCTGATCAGAATACGATTTATTTTTCCAGTACACGTCCGGGAGGATTTGGAGGTAAAGACATTTACAGGGTAACTAAAATGCCCGACAGCACCTGGAGTTTACCCATGAATCTCGGCTCTATCATCAACACTCCATACGACGAAGACGCTCCGTTTATTCATCCTGATGGAATTACACTCTATTTTAGTTCCCAGGGACATAAAAATATGGGAGGCTACGATATATTTAAATCAACCAAAACGGAAAACGGTCAATGGTCATCGCCCGAAAATTTAGGCTATCCTGTGAACTCTGTTATGGATGACATATATTTTATTGCCACCTTCGATGGCCGCCAGGTATATTTTTCTTCAAACAGGGATGACGGAAAAGGAAATATGGATATTTACAGAGGAGAAATTATTGATCCTCAGACCAGCCAGATGGTACTAAAAGGTACAATCACAACCAGTGAGCCGGAATATCTGCCGGTAAAAGCCACCATCACAATTATTGATTTCGACACAAAGGAATTGCAGGGAATATACAGAACAGGAAAAAACGGAAAATACATCATGGTTTTGTTACCCCGGAAAAAATATAAATTACTGATTGAAGCTGACGGATTTTTCCCCTTCTCGTCTGAAATTGACATGACCACAAAACTTCAGTTTGAAGACTTATACAAGAACATTGTCCTGAAAAAAAGCAATGAATAGAAAATTCCTTATAATAGTTTGTTATATATTCGTTTTTGCCATTGCGGAAGCACAGGACCCACAATTCTCACAATTTTATGCATCCCCGCTTTATCTGTCACCTTCTTTTGCAGGATCTACAACCGGCAGCAGAGCTATCCTGAATTTCCGCGACCAATGGCCGGCTATTCCCGGATCTTTCATCACTTATGCAGCATCCATCGATCATTACATACCTCAGTTAAGCAGTGGTGTAGGCATTTTGTTTTACCAGGACAGAGCCGGTAGCGGACATCTACGAAACACCCAGGTTGGTATTCAATACGCTTACCAATTCAGATTCGGAAAACGATTACAGTTCAGACCCGGAATACATTTCTACAGAAACTCCCGGGGAATTGATTTTAACAAACTAGTTTTTAACGACCAGTTGTCACTTTCAGGAACAGCTCCCAGTTCTGTTGAAATTCCACCGCTTAAGACAGTAAGTTACACCGATTTTGCAGCATCATTATTAATTTATTCAGAGAAATACTGGGGAGGCTTTGTAATCGACCACCTGACCACGCCTAATCAATCATTAATTGATGGCATCAGCCCTGTTCCAAAGAAATATACCTTTCATGGCGGATACAAGTATTTTTTAAACGGAAAAACAAGTTCGTTCAATGAAGAAAGTATCACCATTGCTTTCAATTTTCGTTCCCAGGGCAGATTCGATCAGTTAGACCTGGGATTATACTGGACCCGTTTACCTGTAGTCCTGGGATTATGGTATCGTGGAATTCCTGTGTTTAAAGCGTATAAAAAAGGATATCTGAATAACGACGCCCTGATCATTCTGTTAGGTTATCAATGGAAAGAAATCAAGTTTGGATATACTTATGACATAACTATTTCACGCCTTGTTTCAAACACTACCGGTTCGCATGAGATTTCACTGATTTATGAATTCAACCAGAACCAGAAACTACGCAAAAAAACACGAAGAATTATTATTCCCTGCCCAAAATACTAATACTTACAATTCTCAGAATGCTTTGGTTATAAAAAACGAAGCACTGGTATTAACTAAGCTCTTCGTCAAATTTTTCAATTCGCTTAACAGAATTGATTCCTTTTATTTTTTTCAGATCACGGATAAGAGCATCCAGGTCGAATGTATCATGAATATAGAGGTCGATAAATCCTTCAAAAACCCCGTCATTGGCATCGAAGTAAACTGTTCGCATATTCACATCCAGTTCTTTCGAAATCAGCGTGGTAATATTATTAACAATACCCACATTATCGATTCCGTTCATTTTAATACGGGCAAGAAACGAAAGAACTTTATGGCTGGTCCATTTAACAGTAACAATTTTATCGCCAAAACTTGACATAAGTTTCAACGCCTGGGGACATTTCGTTTTATGAATTACCACATTCTCCGGCGAAGTTAAATAACCAACAACATCATCGCCCGGAATAGGATTACAACACTTAGCAATACTATAATTATTCTGATCTGCATCTTCATCAACTATGAAAGGAATCTTACGGTTCACAGGTTTCAGTTCTGAACTTTGTTGCAAAGATTCGGGTGATGGTTTACTTCCACCAATAAGTGGCAGCCTCGACGTTGTTTTTGTAATCTGCAAACGCCAGTATCTTATCCATTTATTTCTCGATTTGCGGTTAATTATCTTATGAACATTGGTCAGATCAATTTCACCTGTCCCGATTTTATAATAAATGTCTTCTTTAGCAAATACCTCATATCCTACCATAAGTTTTTTAAATAACATACTGGTAATAGGAATTTCAAGTTCACGGAATTTTGCCTCCAGATCGGCTTTTCCCTTATCAATCATTAATCTGCGTTCGCTCTTGAATTTCTCTTTAATCCGTGCTTTTGCCTTGGCAGATGTTACAAATTCCAGCCACTCTTTCTGCGGTTCATGCTTTTCACTGGTAAGCACCTCAACCTGGTCGCCACTGGAAAGAACATGACTTAATGAAACCAGTTTAAAATTAACTTTTGCTCCAATAGCCTTATCTCCGATTTCCGAATGAATATCGTATGCAAAATCGAGGGCAGTACTTCCTTTGGGAAGCCTCTTCAACTGACCTTTTGGAGTAAATACAAATATTTCCGATGAAAAAAGATTCATTTTAAATTCATCCAGGAATTCAAGGGCATTTGAATCCGGATTCTCCAATAATTCCCTTATTCTTTTAATCCAGCGATCAAGTTCGCTTTCTTCCGAACCTTCACCTTTATACTTCCAGTGTGCAGCATACCCCCGTTCGGCTATTTCATCCATTCTTTTGGAACGGATCTGTACTTCCACCCATTTCCCATCGGGACCCATTACTGTTGTATGCAGGGCTTCGTAGCCATTGGCTTTGGGAGTACTAACCCAATCACGCAAACGGTCGGGTTTCGGCTGATAAATATCGGTAACCTGTGAATACAGATTCCAGCATTGCGATTTTTCAGAAATATCAGGATCGTGCTCGAATATTATCCGAATGGCAAAAAGATCAAAAATTTCCTCAAAAGGAACACTTTTAACCTGCATTTTATTCCATATGGAATATACTGATTTTGGTCTTCCGGTAATATTATATTTAAAGCCTTCTTCTTCTAATTTTTTCCTGATTGGTTCGCTGAAACGGTTGATATATTTCTGCCTGTCTTCTTCACTTTCGGTAAGTTTCTTCTGAATTTCATCAAAGACTGCAGGATGTTGATGTTTAAGGCTTAAATCCTCAAGCTCGGTTTTAATGGTATAGAGGCCCAGGCGATGAGCCAAAGGAGCATATAAATATAAGGTCTCGGCAGCTATTTTTAATTGCTTGTACTCCGGCATAGAGTCGAGAGTTCGCATATTATGCAGACGATCGGCCAGTTTTATAAGAATTACCCGGACATCATCGGAAAGGGTCAAAAGCATTTTCCTGAAATTCTCAGCCTGAAGCGAAGAGGTTCCCTGATCAAAAACATTGGAAATCTTTGTAAGTCCATCAATGATCCGGGCCACTTTCTCGCCAAAATCAACACGAATATCCTCAAGAGTTATTTCCGTATCTTCAACAACATCGTGTAAAAGAGCACAGACCACGGAAGTAGTTCCCAGCCCGATTTCTTCCGAAGCAATTCTGGCAACACTGATAGGATGATAAAAATAAGGTTCACCTGACCTTCTTCGCATCCCGTCATGAGCTTTATTAGCCTGATCGAAAGCCTTACGAATCAGCGCCTTATCTTCTTTTGTTTTGCATCTGGGACAACTCTTCAGTATCACATCATACTGCTTTTCAATGGCAGCTTTTTCTTCCTCAGTAAAAAATGTAGTTTTCACAGAAATAACTTTCTAGCTTTTTTGCAAAGATAAAGAAAGAAAAGATTCAGGGATAGAATAAATATATATGACCTGTTTTTTCTTTTAGTTCATCCTTTGAACTAAAATATTTTAAAAAATAAATATAAGTTCCTGTCTGTACACTATTCCCGTTTATTTTCCCATCCCATCCCTTAAGCCTGTCATTGGTCTCAAATATTTTATTTCCCCACCGGTCGAAAACCATAAATTCGTATTTATTCTCCCTGACAAAGGTAACAATTGGCAGAAAATAAGCATTTAAATCATCTCCATTGGGAGTAAATGAATTTGGAATAAATACCCTGTCGAATTGTACAGAACAATTCTGATTTGAGATACTCGTACCTTTTATACCATAAGGATTGGTATTGCCTTCAACTGCCTCTATATAATAACAAAAATTTCCGGATGCCCCGATTCTGTTCACTGCATAATCAGTAATATCATCCAGGAAAACGGTATCTCCGTTAACTACAGTACCAGCCAATACTGCAGGCCAGTTATCAACCACACGGTATACGTTATAGGATTCAATTCCGCCCAGCCAATCCTGGTATCGATCCCATGAAACCAATTCTGTTAAATCATCATTGGAAACAACATGAACTGTCATGTTCCTTGCCAGATTTGACTCAATAACATCATCTCCACACTGATTAAAGGCGGATAATTTATAAAACCACTTTTTATTCACATCCACATTATCAAAATAAGTCAGTTTGCTGTATACATAATTCTGAAAAGTCCCGATAACGGAATAAGTACCTGAAATACTTTCAGACCTGTAAAGCCTGTAATTCCTGACATCGGCAACAGAATCCACAGTGAATGAGAGTTTAATTCTGTCCCCGTTTGCAACAGTAGCATAATCGGCATTAATATACTGGGGCAGGTTAGGAAGATTTGTATAGAAACAGGTCTGATTGGAAGTGCTGGTACGTCCGCTATTACTTATAGCTCTGACAAAATAACAATAAGAAGTATTATCATTGACAGTATCGTGAAAATAAATACTCGTATTTCCTGGTACCGTTGTTAAATAATTCCATGCCCCATAATTTTCACTGACATAAATCCTGTATTCCAAAACGCCTTCGGACCAATATACATATTTATTCCAGCTTAACCTGATTGCCATCTGGCAATTCACACTGTCCTGGTAAGGAAATACATATATGGTGTTATGATGCATATCAACAGGAACAATAGGAGTCATAGGGCTTATATTACCTGCAAAATCTTTTGCTGCAATACGGTATAATTCGGGATGATAATTTCCTGCCGCAGCATTATCAATATAAAATGTAGCCGGTGCCGGAATAATTGCCACCTGTTGCCAAACCGTACTTACCGACCGGTAAATAACATATGATGCAACATCGGCAGAATCGCACGGAAACCAGCTTATTATTACAGCGCCTGTAACAGGATCATACACACTTACAGAATCAATTTCGGGTGTATCGGGAGGTGTTACGTCCTGTCCTTTCACTGAAAAAGATAACAGGATAAATATAAAAATACCTATGTAAAACAACCGACACATTTTAACTTTAAAGCTTTCCTGCTATAATTTCGAACATTGAATCCGGTTGCAGATATTTCTTAGCCAGCGCCTGAATATCAGCCGGAGAAATTTTTCGCAGAACTTTTAAATACCTGTCATAATACGTTTCATCCAGGTCAAAATCTATCACCGACCGGATTGCCTCCGCTTGTGCAAAAGGCCCGTCGAATAACCTGACAAATTCTCCCATCATATAATTTCTTACGCGATCAAGTTCTTCTTCTTCAACCGGCTCATTTATTAAACGGTAAATTTCGTTGTAAATTTCCTTTACGGCATCATTTGTTGATCCGGCGCCAACCTCGCAAACAGTTGTAAAATAACCGGTATGTTTCAGTGAAGCAACAACTGAACCTACACCGTATGTATACCCTTTATCTTCCCTCAGGTTCATCATCAGCCTCGATCCAAAATAACCTCCTAATACAGTATTTAGAATCTGTAAACCCGGATAATCCTCATGATGTTTATTTACTATCGGCTTTCCTATTCTGATAGCAGACTGAACAGCATCGTCCTTCGCCACATAATGATTCCTTTGTGCATCAGAATTTACATCTGTTGAAATCCGGAACATTGATTCTTTCATTGACAATTTATTCAACCTGAATGTTTTCTCTAAAATACTAAGTACATCATCATTTATTTTCCCGGAAATGATGACTCTCGCATTTTTATCGTGATAAAGACGAGAATGAAAGTCTTTTAGTTGCTGCACCGTTAATGAATCAAAATGTACCAGAGCAGAATTTCTTCCGTAGGGGTTATTTCTTCCAAATACTACCTCGTTAAATTTCTTTGCAGCCAGTGTTTTTACTTTTTGCTCATCGATCAGAAATTTTTGTCTTTTATTATCCAGAAGAACTGAAAACTCTTCGTTGGGAAATGTAGGATGAGTAAGAACATCCGTAAGTATTTCCAATGTCTTTTCAAAATGTTTACTCAGCGTATACAAACAAAATTCTGAAAAATCCCTGTCGGAGTTAATATGAACATAAGCCCCATAAAAATCAAATTGCTCTGCAATTTCTTTAGATGTGCGGCTTATGGTTCCCTCGTTCATCATAAAACTGGCAAATGAAGCAACCAGGGGATGTTCTGCGTATTTTGCACCTGCATCAAAAACTATTTCTAACCGGATTACATCTTCTGTTCCTGCATTAATAACAAATACAGGAATATTTCCATGAAGTTTAAAACTATGTGGCTTTTGTATCTGAATATTTTCAATTACTTTAAAGCCGGGAATTAGTTTTCTATCTATTGCTATCATTTTTTATTCGTTTATTGCTTTGTAATACAAAATACTGGCATTTTCAATCCTCAGATATTTCTCAATACAATTTTTCAGATCTGTTAATGATACCTTTTGATATCCTTCCAGCTCCTTATTAATTAAACAGGCATCTCCTAACATCTCAAAAAATGCAAGGTTGGTTGCTTTGTTTAAAATATCGGTATAACTGAAAACAAGCGTGGATTCTGCCTTGTTCTTTATCTTTGTTAGTTCTCTTTCAGCAACTGTTTTCAGCAAATCCTGAATGATTTCAAAAACAGCTGATTCAGCATTTTCAAAAGAGATATCCGGATTTACCCTTCCTTCAACGATAAGCAGCCCGGTATCAATACTTCCTGTAATGTATGCTTCAATATCGCCAAATATTTTTTTCTCCATTACCAACGAACGGAATAACCGGGACGATTTTCCGTTTCCGAGCAAATCTGATAAAATATCTACCGTTCTATAATCGGAATGCATTCTTCCGGGCATCTGAAATGCTATATAAAGCGCATCCATCGGCACCTTTCTTTCGAGAACCAGGCGACGGGTTTCGGTTTGAACAGGTTCCTGCGGAATCACCTGGCTTGCCAGCTCCCTGCGGGAAATATCGCCAAACCATTTCCATGTCAGGTTTTTAACATCTTCCGTTTTCACATTTCCTGTAACAACTAAAACAGCATTATTTGGGGCATACCATGAATAAAAAAATTCTTTAACCATGTCTATGGTTGCCCCGGAAATGTGAGATTCGTTTATGCCAATGGTTGCCCATCTGTACGGATGTGACTTATAGGCTAAGGGTCGCAGGTACAACCACACATCTCCATACGGCTGATTCAGGTATCGCTGACGAAATTCTTCAATAACAACGTTACGTTGAACCTCCAGGCTTTTTTCCGTAAAGGCCAGGCTTAACATTCTGTCTGATTCCAGCCAGAATGCAGTTTCTATATTTTCGGCCGGAAGAGTTATGTGATAATTAGTAATATCATTGGTAGTAAATGCATTATTCTCCCCGCCCACTAACTGAAGTGGCTGATCATAATTAGGAATATTAATTGAACCACCAAACATCAGGTGTTCAAAAAGATGCGCAAAACCGGTACGATCGGGCTTTTCATTTCTGGCTCCCACCTGGTAAAGAATATTAACTGCCGCTAATGGAGTTGTTTCATCGCTATGAACCAATACTTTTAATCCGTTCTCAAGCTCAAATCTATCGAATAATATCATAATAAACCATTTTTGCGAAGATAAGCAAAAATAAAATGTTGGATTATGCTCTGCGAACAAAGCAAAGGCGGCGGCAAGTTATACAATACACCGAAAGGACTTTAGTCCAATGGATAGAGTATCCAGGTTTATAAGGCGAAAAAAATGATTTCTGTTTGAGAAATTCTAATGAGATTTATTTTGCTTTAGCGCTTCGTTAACAATAACATATTGCCTTGAAGCTTTTCCTATTCCTGAATACATTTCTGAAAATCCGGGAATTTCATTTTTGATTCTTTTCCTCTCCTGTGTTTCGGCATATAGCGCTGCATAAGCGTTTCTTACTTCGGGAATCAGTTCTATCAATGCATTTGATAATTCCAGGGCAGAAGATGCCAGATGGTATTTTTTCAGAAAAACGGGATTATAAGTCTGATAGTAATCATAAGGGGACTTATTTACTTTCTGATCATTCAGAAATTTTAAATAATTTTGCTTCATCAATTCCTTTTCTGTTTCCAGCTTCCTGGATGTTTCCTGTAATTCCTGTATAATATATTCTGAATTTCCGGCAACCAGGTTTTCTCCTTTAATTATATACTTTTTCATTTTTTTCCTGGAATGGGGAATTTTAATAAATCTTGCAGTATAGCTAACTAAGTCATATAAAGTCTTATAAATTGTTAATCCAATTCCAAAAGGCAGATAAGAAGAAAAGTTCTCAATGGCAGATAATACTTTACGATCATATACCTGGGGACTCGATTTCTGTAATGGCAATAAAGAAGAAAAATTATTAAAATAGCTTCCCAATGCATTGACACTTATTGTAAAACTATCAATTGAAGAAACCTCTTTTGAATAAATCTCATAATTATCAACCAGTTCTTTAACTATATTACTATCATTGGAATAGTTTTCGGGAGATAAAAGTCTTCTTTCATATGTTACTGTCGAAGAAGCTTCATTAAGTGTTCTGCACTGCCTGTCAACTTCATCAACAGACGAATAAAAATTTTTAGTAACTTTTACCTGAGAACCGGTAAGAACACAACTCTGAAAGAAAATGAGAAATAAAACTGAATATAAAATCAGGCAGAAATTTCCAGCACCAGTATTTCTTTTGAAGTAATATAACAATGAACACATTTATCTGACATTTGAAATAACTATGGCACTGGCAACGCCTAAAACTAAGCCTATCAAACCGCCCTTGATAGAATTTGAAACCCGCTTCTGGTTCCCCACTTCACGGAAACCGGCTATAAAAAATTCGTTTTCAGCATACTGTGGGTATTTTTTCACAATATTTTCCTGGTTAACATTCGTCAACCCGGTAATCGTACTGCCAATAGCGGGAATCAACGGCGACAAAAAGGGTGATCCGGCCACATAAGTCACAAAATAAATTCCCCCTACTCCGGCTGTTAAGCCAATAATAGTTGAGCCTCTGGGATGATAATTTTCCTGTGCTTCAAATTCACCTCTTATAAAACTCCACATTTGATCTTTAGAAAAAGGAGTATTATCCATAATGGTGGGTTCGTAATATATTTTTTTAAAACCGTTCTTTTCATTCACCGAATAAACAAATTCCAGACCGACATGTTTTTCTTTATTTCTCTTATTAAAATAATTCAGCATACCCTCTTCCACTTTGATATTATAATTGGAAGTTATTAACCTTTCTCCGCTTAAAAACCAGATAGTATCCTGGGAAAAAACAGAATTAAACAGAGATGATAACAGAAATGATATAATTAAAATACAGAATTTCATAGTCTTTAAATTCTTTTTAACAATTACGCAAAATAGCAATTTTAGTTACGAAATAATAATTTTCTTCTTTTTACCTTTACGAACTTCAAAAATGTAAAGCTAATAAAATATCACTGATATGGCAACTGAAAATTTTGTAATCCGTCACAATGGTCCCCGCCAGCATGAAACAATTAAAATGTGTAAAAAAATCGGGGTAAATTCAATAGATGAACTCATTGAAAAAACTGTTCCTTTTAATATTCGCCTCGAAAAACCCTTACATCTTCCCGATGGGATAAGCGAATACGAATACCTTTCAAAACTCAGGAAAATTGCATCGGAAAACAAAATTTTTAAAACTTATATCGGAAAAGGATATTATGGAACCATTACTCCATCCGTAATTCTTCGCAACATTCTCGAAAATCCAAGCTGGTACACCTCATACACCCCTTACCAGGCCGAAATTTCACAAGGAAGGCTGGAAGCCCTGCTTAATTTTCAAACAGTTATTATTGAATTGACCCGTATGGACATTGCCAACGCTTCCCTGCTCGATGAAGCCACTGCCGGTGCCGAAGCCATGATTATGATGTTTAACTGCCGTTCACGCGAAAAAGTAAAAGCCGGGGCCAATATTCTATTTGTTGACGAAAATATTTTTCCGCAAACTTTAGCAGTCATTAAAACCCGTGCTATACCTTTAGGTATTGAAGTGATTACAGGAAATTTCGAAAACCATAATTTTTCTGCAAATACTTTTGGTTCAATAGTTCAATATCCGGCAGCTGATGGAAAAGTAATATGTTATAAATCGTTTGTCGAAAAAGCTCATGCATCCGGAATTATGGTTTCTGTTGCTTCCGATATTTTAAGCCTGGTTCTGTTAACTCCCCCGGGTGAGTGGGGCGCCGATATTGTTTTTGGTTCTACCCAACGTTTTGGAATTCCACTTGGATTCGGCGGACCTCATGCTGCATTTTTTGCCTGTAAAGACACATTTAAAAGAAATATGCCGGGTCGTATTATCGGCGTTTCTGTCGACACAAAGGGTCGCACTGCTTTACGCATGGCCCTTCAAACACGCGAACAACATATAAAACGTGAACGCGCCACCTCCAATATATGTACCGCCCAGGCTTTGCTCGCAACCATGGCAGGGATGTACGCTGTTTATCACGGACATGACGGATTAAAGCGCATTGCCGGCCACACACATGCTATTGCCGTCCTATTGAATGAAAAAATCAGCGGCATGGGTTACACACAGGAAAATAAAACTTTCTTTGATACTCTCGTATTTTCTCTTCCTGATAAAGTCACTTTAGAGAATCTACACAAGATTGCACTCGAAAAAGAAATCAATTTAAACTACATAAATAAAAATAAAGTCGGCTTATCCACAGATGAAACCATTACTCTTGCAGATATTAACAATTTGCTCCAGGTATTTGCCAAAGCTGCCGGAAAAACCTGTGAAGAAATCAGATCGTATCCCGAAAGCATTTCATTAACAAATCACCTGCGAAAAGATCATTTTCTTCAGCAGACTCTTTTCCACAACAACCACTCCGAAAGCGAAATGATGCGTTACATAAAAAAACTTGAACGTAAAGATTTTTCTCTAACACACAGCATGATTTCCCTGGGTTCATGCACCATGAAACTGAATGCAGCCACCGAAATGCTGGCCTTAAGCTGGCCAGAGTTCTCTTCCGTTCATCCGTTTGTTCCATCAGACCAGGCTAAAGGATATTTTATTTTAATGGAAGAATTAGGTGTAATGTTAAAAGAAATAACCGGGTTTGCAGCCATCAGTTTCCAGCCAAATTCGGGAGCGGCTGGCGAGTACGCAGGATTAATGGTAATACGAAAATATCATGAAAGTAAAGGAAATAAAAACCGGAATGTAATTCTTATCCCATCTTCGGCGCATGGTACAAATCCGGCAAGTGCAGCCCAGGCAGGAATGGAAATCGTAATTGTAAATTGCGATGAACGCGGAAATATTAATGTTGCCGATCTTCGTGAGAAAGCTGAACAACACAAAGATAATCTTGGCGGTTTTATGGTTACTTACCCCTCCACCCACGGGGTATTTGAAAGCGCTATAACTGAAATGACTGAAATAATCCACAAGAACGGCGGACTTGTTTATATGGACGGAGCCAATATGAATGCCCAGGTTGGACTTACAAACCCTGCCCGCATTGGCGCCGATGTTTGTCATTTGAATTTACATAAAACATTTGCCATTCCTCATGGTGGCGGCGGACCCGGCGTTGGCCCTATTTGCGTGGCAAAACACCTGGTCGACTTCTTACCACAACACCCTGTCGTAAAAACCGGTGGCAATTCCGGAGTTGAAGCTGTTGCTGCCTCGCCTTTTGGCAGCGCAAGTGTTCTGACTATTTCTCATGCATACTGTGTTATGATGGGAGGAAAAGGATTAACAGAGGCTACAAAATATGCCATATTGAATGCAAATTATATCGCGGCTTCACTGAAAGAAAATTTTGATGTTCTTTATACCGGCGAAAATGGCTTTGTAGCTCATGAAATGATCCTTGATTGCCGTAAGTTTAAAGAAATAGCTCATTTAACCGAAACTGATATTGCCAAACGCTTAATGGACTTCGGATTTCATGCTCCTACCCTCTCATTCCCGGTTCACGGCACATTAATGGTCGAACCCACAGAAAGCGAACCATTACAGGAGCTCGACCGTTTCGTTGAAGCCCTTAAAACAATTTACAACGAAATTATGGAAGTGAAAAACGGGATTGCCGATGAAAATGATAATGTATTGAAAAATGCACCTCACCCCGCTTCCGATCTTTTAGCCAACGAATGGAACCACAAATACTCCCGCGAAAAAGCTGCCTACCCCTTGAAGTGGGTTGCCGACAATAAATTCTTCCCCTCTATCAGCAGGATTGACGACGCCTATGGTGACAGAAATTTAGTTTGTACATGTTCTGCTCTGGAGAGTTACAGAAAAGAGATTTTTGAGTTGAAAACGGTGGATGTGTAGTAAGGTAAAAAAATACAAACACTATTTCTTATATTTTTTAACGGATGGCCTGTTATGTTTTTCTTCAAGAAGAGTGTTGATTTTTTTCAGTAAGTCAAGTTTTTCATTTAATTCCGATATTTCCTTTTTGCTTTGAAGAAGTTCGGTTTTTAATATCTTTATTTCTTCATCTTTTTTCAAATAAAGTAAAGTATCGTCTTTTGCAACAGAAAACTCTTCTTCTTTAACATAGTACAGAAAAAAATTATGATTCAGTGCAACACCTATACTGTCAAGAAGCCCTGTGTCTATTGTTTTCCTTTCAAAAATATTATAAACAACAGTTCTGCTTTTATTTATTTTTGATGCAAATTCCTTCACAGAGATCCTCTGCTCATTTACAATTTTCCTGATTTTTTGACCTACATGTACCATAAATACAAAAATCATGGATTTTCTTTAATAAAAATGCAGTATTCTGTCTATTTTACAACATTTATTGTACTACTATATTGACATTGTTACTATTTTATATTACATTTGTCCATATTTCTAAATATTTAAATCAGTTACTATATAAAACTAACCGGTAAAAGCATTTTAAAAGGAAAATAACTGAATTCACTTATTAGTACTTATTCTGAATTGGTTAAATGAAAAATATAAAATACATTATTAAATTTTATTCCTTTCTTTTAGTAAAAAAGTAATCCATCAATAATAACTTAACAAAGAATATAACCGATGAAAACACAAACATTAATTCAATTCAACCTTTTTCTGGTAGGTATATTAACCTTTATCGGTCATAAAAAGTATGAGAAAACACCTAAATTAAGCATAGATTTAAAAAAATCAAGAGTAAAAAATGTATGGAAATTTAAAAAAGTATTTATTTATACCGGAAATAAATGTACTCCTTCAGGGACTGACGTAAGTTCTTATTATTACGACCAATACATCGAATTCAAGAAAGATGGAAGTTTTATCTGGTACGGTGAATCTTCTTCAAATACAGGCACATGGATTTTTGCATCTGATAATGAAGACATTGCCCTGACAGAAAATGGTTCGGGCAGCACAGATACGTATCAAATAATTAAATTTGAAGAAAATGAATTCTGGCTAAGGCGTGAAAACACATTTTGTTATGAATGCACCGTAGAATATCACCTGTCACTAAAATAAATACGTTAAAATGAAATAAACCTCTACCCGGAAATATTTATCACAAATAACCAAAGGAATAATGAAAACCAAAAACCTTACCCGCAACTTACTTTTTTTGGCTTGTTTAAGCCATACACAAACGAAAACAATTCATTTCGAAACAGTTTTGTTTGCCAACATAAAAGTAAAAGCAAAAAAAGAAAACAAATTAATTTTTATATATGCATTCACTTCCTGGTGTAGCGCCTGTAAATGGATGGCAAAAAACGTTTTTACCAACGACTTTATTATCGATTATTTCAATTCAAAATTTATAAATGCCCGGATTGACATGGAAAGTAGTGAAGGAATTGAAATTGCCAGCCTATATAAAGTTAATTGTTATCCGAATTTTTTATTTATTGATGGTGATGGTAACCTGATCCATCGTAGTACCGGTATTCTTAATGTAAAAAATTTTATGCAGTTAGCTGAAGACGCTCAAAACTCCGAAAAAAGATTCTCAAAGTATATTAATGAGTACGAATCCAGAAAAAACGACCCTGAATTTCTATACGAATATCTTTATGTTATTTCCCGGACTTTTTTACCTTTTAAAGAAATTGTAACGGATTACTTTAAAACCCAGAAAGACAAAGACCTTTCCAACAAAAACAACTGGAATGTAATCAGGGATTTTACTTCAGACTATAAAAGCAGGGAATTTAATTACCTACTTAACAATGTTGAAACATTTAACAGATTATATACAACCGGTGCGGTTGTCGCAAAAATAAAATATGTACTGATAAATAAAGGATTTAGCATTATCTACAAATCCGGCTTTAAAGATGAAGACTATAAATCGTACAAAGTTGAGATTTTAAAATTCAACCTTTCAGCTATTGATGAAGTTCTTTTTTATTTAGATATGGCTTATTATGAAAAAAAAGAAGATTGGAAAAAACATTCTGATCTGGCCATTAAAAAAGGCGATAAATACTACAATAACATTGTATCATTAAACAATATATCATGGAATATTTATAAACACTCTGACGATATTGCTGCATTAAAAAAAGCTGTACAATGGATGCAAAAAGTCCTTACCGATAAAGAAGGGAAACAATGGTATGCGTATGATACTTATGCTTCATTATTATATAAGCTTAAGAAAAAACAGGGAGCAAAATCTGCCGCACTAAAAGCCATTGAACTGGCTAAAGTTTCGGGAATAGCAGAAGATAAGTACCAACCCGCCATAGCTTTATTAGAAAAAATTGAAAAAATAAAATGAAGTAAACAAAAAACTATTCCATATTATTTACTTAACGAATTAAATATACTCCTTTCTTTTTCTGCTTCCTCTTTGTTACCTGACTTTTCAAGAAATACCGAAAGGTTATAATGCGACTGGGCATGTGAATTATTTAATGCGATATTCTCCTTTAAAACTTTTATCGCTTCGGTCAGATTTCCTGACATGCCCATACAGGTTGCCATATCGCACCTGACATTCAGATTGTTTTTATCTATTTCCAGGGCTTTTTTATAATAGTTTATGGCTTCGGCATTTTTATTTAAATCATAATAAATGTTACCAATATTGATCAGTGCATGAAGATTCTTTTGATCCATATCATAGACTTTTATAAACTGCTCCAGGGCTTTATCAAGCTCTTTGTTGGAATAATATGTATGAGCCAGGTTCAGTCTCTTTTCAATATTTAACGAATCGGCTTCGACTGCTTTCTCCATCGAAGGAATATCATTTAAAAATGAATTCTCATCTGGAGTGACTGGATTAACTGGCGTTGAGTTTAATTCTTCAGTTTTAGTATTTGTTTCATTACTGCATGATAAAACAAATAAAATGCAGGCAAAAAGAAAAAAAACAACTTTTATTTCATGCCATCTATTAACAAATCGAGATTTCATTTCCTTAAACTTTGTTGAACATATTTACAAATGTGCCCGAAAATACAAATAATTTTCTTAATTAAGTTTACCTCTCAAGCCACTGCTTAAACTCTGCTACGCGTGATTTACTAACCAATACGTCTTCGCCGGCAGGGGGTAATAATTTTAATTTCAACTTATAATTAAAATAATTGCTGATTTTATCAATGGAATGTTCTGAAATTATAAACTGCCTGTTTATTCTGAAAAATACAGCAGGGTCAAGAACCTGTTCCAATTGGTCGAGGCTGTAATTAACTATATATTTCCGGGAATTATTTAAGACAAGTAACACAACTTTTTCTTCGGCCAGGAAATATGCAATTTCTTTCGCTTTTACAGTAATAATTGCGTCCCCTTTATTAATCAGGAACCGGGTTTTATATGTTTTTCCCGACATACTGTATGATTCGATTATCTGCTGCATTTTATAAAGCATGTCAGAGGATGAGAATTGCTGTTTTATTTTTAAATATTTTCCGATACTGTTATTTAAAAGCTCCTGCCTGAGCGGCTTTAAAAGATAATCGATACTGTTCAGTTCAAATGCTTTTAAAGCATATGTATCATACGCTGTCACAAAGATCACAGGACATTTCAGTTCAACACGGTTAAATATTTCAAAAGAAATTCCATCTGAAAGCTGGATATCCAGAAATATCAGATCGGGCGTTTCATGGCTGTTCAGCCAGATTACCGAAGATTCAATGCTATCCAGCATCTCTATTACCGAGATTTCCTCTTTGCATTGCAAAAGCATTTTCTTCAGCCTTAATGCAGCCAGTTCTTCGTCTTCAATAACTAAAACTTTAATCATATATTAGCCTTTAATAATGGCAGTGAAACTTTAAATTCAGTAGCAGTTTCATTAACAATAATCTGCTGCTGCGATAAAAACTCATACCTGTCGGAAATATTCTTTATTCCCAGCCCGTTTTTTGCCTCACTCGATTTCACCTGCAAGTTATTACTTACAAAAAGATAATTCGTATTTTCTATACCCATTCTAATTAACAATGGTTTTTCTTTTGAAATAACATTATGTTTTATAGAATTATCTATGAGCATCTGAACAGATAAGGGAGGCACGCAATACATCAGATATTTTTCGTTTATATTAATATCTATCCTGAGATTATCCCCAAAACGGGATTGCTGTAAGAACAGGTATCTTCTGCATACTTCAAGTTCTTCATTTAATAAAACAAGTTCTTTTTCACGGTTTTTTAACACATACCGCATAAAATCAGAAAGGTTCTGAATATAATCCGTTGCTCTCGGGTTATCTTCCACATAAGTAATCAGTGTATTTAAACTGTTAAACAGGAAATGAGGATTCAGTTGCGCTTTTAAAGTCTCGTACCTGGCTTCAAGATTATCTTTTTCAAGTTTTACAGATAATGCAAAATGTTGTTTCCATTGCATATAAAAATAAACTCCCTCGTGAATACTGGTAATCAGGAGTGTTATCAGCAACCCAACGGCAAGGCCCTGAACATGCGAAGAAGAATTTGCAATAAAATTAAATCTGCAATAAATTTCATAAGATATTTCCATTATAATAAATGCCCACAACGGTATTGTAATAATTTCGATCAATAAATGCTTGACAGGTTCTTTTTCCCAGGGAAATTTTTTCCAGAGGGTATGAACAATCAGACGGCAGCCAATCCAGATCAGTGCTGAGATGAATATATTTCCGATAACGTTTATATACACCAGAAATACGGCACCCTGGGGAACCACAAGCAAAGAAACAAAGAGCATTGTTATAAGCAAAATACCTATAATCATTGCTATAATTTCCGACTTTCCGAATAATCTGGTTTGCATTATTTAACCTGTTTTTACATTAAAACTGAACCCGGTAAAGAAACATCGGGTAAAACCCCTGCTGATAAGTCGAATATATTTCTTTTGCGTTAAAATCGTACGCTTCCATAAAGGTACTTTTATTTGCTGTTATATTCTGTATATCAATGGCATATTCCTGGCTGTATTTTTTTCCGTTTATTTTAAAACCAATCCTGAGGTCGATACGAAAATAATCATCATACTTAAACCGATAAGAATCCTGCCAGTCATATTCGGTCTCATAACCTGCCTTACTTGCTTCCAGGTTAATCGGAACATATCTTTTACCACCGGCATAACAGGCTTTTACATCAAAAGTCATAAGACTCTTTTTTCCCGCTTTAAACTCATAACCTCCCAGCAAATTTAATACATAATTATTATTAAATGCCGTATTACGCATAATGTTATCATAGCCTTTGTATTTTGAATCAAAAACGGAAGAGGTAAACAGAAAATAATATCCATGGTCTAAAAATTTCTCCAGGGTTAGTTCCACTCCGTAGTTTTTCCCTGTACCTGTATTCTGTAAACTGTCAACCATAGGCAGACCGAAATTATCGCCTGCATTAAGCATCGAAAATTCCTTAAAAGACGGGCTAACAGGAATATGATATAGGTTCTGGTAATATGTTTCTATTTTAAGCCTGAGGTTTGCCGACAATAAATAATTATAACCTAATACGATATGATCTGCCTTGGTAAGACCTGTATTTTTGTTTGTTAACTTATATGTATTATTAACCGAATCATTATACTGTAAAAAATAAATCATGGGTGGCTGAATCTGGCTATGTTTTCCATAACCTAATGTGAATGATTGAAGTGGAGAAAATTTCCATTCCATTCCTGCTCTTGGCTCAATTGAATAATCATTGCTTAGAGACGTTTTCAGAAAATCAATCCCGGCATAAGCTGTAAGGTTATCGGAAAACTTATGCTGATACTGGGAATATGCCCTATAAACCATGTAATTACCGGCAACATCCTGTCGTATTATAAACTTCCTATAATCTTCCATGTAAAGACTGTCGCCTAAATTGATTGCAGAGAAATCAACAACGTATCCAATTCCAATATTATTTTTGTTATTGAGTTTTGATTTCAGATGCATTGCAAATGAATATTTTTGTAAAGTATATGCACTTCTGTAAAACGGACAAATTGTATCTGTTTCTTTTTTATATATATCTACTAAAGTATTATTTTTTGTTTCCTGTGCAGAAACAATAGTTTTTAAACGTGTTTTTTCATTAAAGAAATACAGGTTCGAAAGCCCGACTACTTTTTGACTGGTACCGAATTTTGTACGTTGTCCATGTAAATTATATGCATTATTACTGGAATCTTTAAGATCGGCACCCAAATCAATTTTGCTGCTTCCCAGCAAGCCTATTAAAGAAAACTTACCTAATTTCTTTGTCGGTAATTCAACTTTAAACGTTAAATCCTGGTAGTAAGGAATAGCGGAACCGGTTCCTGTGCCAAAACCCATCAGATGCATAACAGCCATAGTTGAATACCTGCCGCTGATAAGATACGACGCTTTGCTTTTTTTGGAAAAAGGCCCCTCCGCTCCTAACTCAAACCCGTTAAAACCTATTTGCCCGGTAAATTCTGTCTTCTGGTTATTTCCCGGTCGCATATGTAAATCGAATGCTCCCGAAATCCCGTTTCCGAATTCAGCAGGAAAAGCGCCTGTGTAGAAATCGGAATTAGTAAGTAAATTGTTATTCAGCATGCTTACCGGCCCTCCCGTTGTACCCAGTGCTCCAAAATGATTAGGATTTGGAATTTCAACATCATCCAGCCGCCAGATAAGCCCCATTGGTGAATTACCGCGGATAACAATATCATTTCTCGAATCGCTTTGCATGGCCACGCCTGCATAATTACCTACCATGCGGGCAGGATCGCCGACACTCCCGGCAAATCTTTCGGTTTGTTCTATGGTAAATGACCGCGACGAAATTAAAGCCATTTCATTTAAAGCACGATCTTTCTGTGTATTGGCTTTTACTTCAACTTCGTTAAGGTTTTCAACCTTTTCCGACAGTTCCACTTCAACCACTGTTTCTTTCCCGGTCTGCAATAAAAGATTCCGCATTTCTGTAGTATTATAACCAATAAATGAAACAGTAATTCCCTGGCGGCCAATGGGAACATTTTTAAATTCAAATTCGCCTTCATTATCTGTAATAATGCCAATTACAGGGTTTGAATTGATCAGAATAACTGACGCACCGGGCAGAGGTTGGTGTGTTTCTTTATCAATTACTTTTCCGCGGATTGTCTGCTGAAAATTCTGTGCTTTTGCAACTGCAACAAATACAATAATTAATACCAGGATAAAATTTACCTTTTTCATGATTTCGTTTTTTTGTACAAATTTCAATTCATTCAAGGCAGATTAAAATCAATTTCCGATGAAACGGAAAAAAATCCTGATGAATTAAAAAATTACATGAAAGAAGCCTGGTAATTTAATACACTTCCGGTACAAATGTCTGCTCCTGTTTGGGTGGCCTTACATAATGTTCGTCCGATTTACGCTCTTTTAGCTTGAACGGTTTTGGGGTTAAATCCTTGTATTTAATTAAAGACAAAAGATGATGAATACAATTTAAACGGGCCCTTCGTTTTTCATCAGCTTCTACAACATGCCAGGGAGATTGTTTAATATCTGTATAAGCAAACATATTATCTTTCGCATGAGAATACTCAACCCATTTATTTCTCGATTCAATATCCATAGGACTGATTTTCCATCGTTTGGTCGGGTTTTTAATTCTTTCCTGGAAACGTTTTTCCTGTTCCTCGTTACTTACAGAAAACCAGTATTTCACCAGGATAATCCCGGAACGGATCAGCATTTTCTCAAATTCCGGGCACGATCTCAGAAATTCTTCATATTCATCGTTTGTACAGAAGCCCATTACATGCTCCACTCCCGCCCTGTTGTACCAGCTCCGGTCAAAAAGAACAATTTCGCCACCGGATGGCAATTCCGATACATATCGCTGAAAATACCACTGGGTTTTCTCTTTCTCTGTTGGAACTCCCAATGCAACAACTCTGCATATACGCGGATTCATTATCTGGGAAATAGTCTTTATTACTCCTCCTTTCCCGGCAGCATCACGACCTTCGAAAACCACAACTACTTTGAGTTTTTTAAATTTAACCCACTCCTGCAGCTTTATTAATTCTACCGCCAGATCTTCAAGTTCTTCTTCGTATTTGTCCTTTTTAAGTTTCTTTTCGTGTCTGGCTATAATATCACCATGAATATCGGTTTCAGCTTCTGACTTTGTCCTGGCTGATTTTTTTATAACTTTTTTCTTTGTTGTCATATAACTAATTTTAAGTAAATATAATATAAAAAATATTCGAAGTCAAAAAAATATAAAACTTAAATTTCTGACAAAAAAAAGGATTAAGCTGATTTAATACAACTTAACCCTTTCAATTGTCAGAGTATGGCATTGTAATTCAAATAATTTCACGTACGATTTGGAACAAATAAAAACATTTTGTAACCTCTTTTTACATTAAGAAACATTAGCAGACATTTAGAAACAGGTAAATATTCGAAATGGAATCTCAGTAAAAATCATCAATTTTAAAGCTCACCATGGCAAAGTAACACCTAACCGCACACCCATCTGATTTATTTTTAAGTTGTTATTTTATAGTTCCAGTACACTTTATTTTTTACAATTTGAACGAAATAGGCAGGGTTATTTTTATTTGTGTTTTTCTATCCGGTGCTTCGCCTTTGTCCCATTCCCAATTCGGCATTTCAGATACCACTCTTATTACTTCTTTATCAATTTCCAGACAAAGTCCTTTTACAATTTTTATTTCAGAAAATTTACCTTTTTCATCAACAATAAATCCTGCATATACTTTTCCTTCAATCTTTGATTTAATTGCCGAATCAGGATAATGTAAATTTTCTTTAAGATATTTTGCAAGAGCTTTTATACCTCCGGGGAAATTAATAAATAGTTCGGTATCATCAATAATTGCAATACCGCTGTCTTTCGTGTTAATTTTATTATTTTCCTGTATTTCACGCATTACAATTGAATCATTGTCTATCAATTCAATTTTTGGAGGAGAAAATTTAACACCGGATAAATCCTGACAATAAAGCAAGTGTGGGATTGCTACTAAAAATATAAAAATAATTAAGTGTTTGTTATTCATTATAATTTCATCAATAATTATCCTCTGTTTTTATATAATATAAGTCGCTTTCATAGTGTTAACGTTTATGTTTCTTTATCAGACTTGCCTTTTCTAAATTTTCTAACAAAGAAGAAAAGTCTTTCAACAATAAAACTGTAAAATATAATATTAAATGCAAAACCTAAAAAAAACAAAGCATCAAATTTTAAAATAAAATTCCAAAATAGAGTATGAGATGGAAATCTTAACACTTCAAAACAAATTCGTAAAAACGGCCACGGAAAGCTTTGATTGGGATCACCTTCATCGGCTCCCCATGCTGCAAAAAAACCTGGTATTAATAGCAGCCCAAGTATAACAATTGAAATTACAAATATGTTTTTATTAAAACTTTTCATTAATTGTTTAAGTTTGATCGAGATTATTAATATGGTTAAAATCCACCTTGATGAATAGTTTTTAACCTTAATGCATTCTCATTTGGATTACAAATCACTTGAAAGGAACTTCCCCCTTTATTTGAATAGTAATAATTTCGTCCTTTTCTTGTGACTTCAAAATCAATCACATTAACCACTAATCTGCCATTATCCCATATAGCTGGTTTAAGAGCTATTAATTGAATCCCTTTCTTATTTTTAGTTTTAATATTAATCTCTTGTCTTGAGAGTATTTCAATCTTATGTTCAGCTATTAATTTTGGAAGACTATCCGTAGCATAATCATTTTTTTCAATAAAATAAACGGATGTTTTTTTTTCAGAATTAGATATTGTTTTTTGTAAATTATTAAAATAATCAATGTGTAGCTTTAATGCCTGATAGTAAATGTTCAAAGTATCAATTTTCTGAGCAAATATTGTAGAGTATCCTATAAAGAAAAACAGAGCTAATGTGGTTATTCTTTGTCTCATCTTATTTAATGTAATATCTGAAAACGGAGAAATATCAATTTAATTGTTGTTTCTTTTGGTTTAGAAATCCGATACGTATTTGTGCTTTGGTTCTTCAATAATCTTTCCGGTTTTATTAATCGCACCCCAGAGTTTATGAAGTTCGAATTTTGCTTTTTCGTTTTCAAGTTTGCATGCATATTCAAATTGGAAGTTAACAATTAATTTTCCAGTAGTATCAATATAGCCATATTTATTAACGTTGTTACGAACTACACAAAGTCCTTCCGAAAATTCATCAACCCAGTCAAATTGTGGTTTTATTTTTTCTTGTCCTTTAATATCAACGAAACCATATTTGTCGTTTGCTCGATAACTTAAAAATCCGTTATGAACACTTCCTAAATACTCGAATTTAGGTTCAATTTTATATTTTCCACTTTCGTCAATAAGCCCCCATTTATCCCCAATTTTAACAGCAGAATAACCTTCCGAAAACATTTCTGCTACATCAAACTTTGGTTCGATTACAATTTTTCCATCCAAGTCCTTAAACCCGGTCTTTCCATCTTTTACTATTTGGAAATATTTAATTCCTTCACGTTCACCAACCTCTTTTGAGTTTACTTGTGGATCATTAAGTATTTTCTGATAAATTTCTTTATCGGTTTTTTCCTTTGGATTATTGTTACAAGCCAATAAAAATCCCATAGTTGTCAATATTAAAAGTTTGTAACAATTGGATAATTTCATTGCCATAGTTTGATCGATTTTGTTTGCAGGTAACTTTGTGAAATTAATTACTGTATGAATTTACGACACAATGTTATTTATAAATTCCATAAGGAATATTATTTAATTCCAAACTATCTTTTACCTTGGTTAGTTCAAAATCAAATAGAAAACGTATATTTTTCGTTAAAATTATTTCTTTGATTTCCGGTATATAATAACCATGCTTTAATGCAACTATATAAAACTTACCAGAGGGTACCGGCTTTATTAAATAGTGTCCGGTATCATTTGAGTATGCACCCTCGACTAACCAATATTTATTGAAATATTTTATTTCACCCGCACCATTATGCAATGAGTCTGAATACAGTAGAATAGACACGTCCTTTATTGACTTTCCATTATTATCTTTCACATTGCCAGAAATACCTGCGTTTTGAGAAAAACCAATCGTCCATATTAAAAAGAGTAATATGGACATTGTTAATTTAATATATTTTAAACTTTTCATAATCTTTTTAACCCATGCCATTCCTGAAAATAATACTCAAACTTATTTGATAAAGTAAAAACGAAATAAAAACCGCTAACACAAGTCCAATTATTATTCTAAACACTTTTTTAACCTTAAAAAGCACCCAAGCAACGGGAATTGTTATTAATGGTGTAAAAAACATGGCAAACCATAAAATCTGCCCAATTATATCTTTGGATTCTTCTGTCATTTATATATAAGCAAAAAATAAAAGAACGATATACCTACAAAAGTATTGCTTTAGGCTTGGTGTGTAGCAGAAGAAGGTTGTTTACATACAGGAATTATCAAATCACAAAAATATTTATAATTTGTTATTTATTTCGTCCAGGGTATCTCTGAAAGAACTTAATTCATTTTCTATAATATTCCATATAATGTTATTATCAATTCCAAAATAGTTGTGAATAATTCTGTTTCTTAAACCTGCTGCTTTATGCCAGACAGAATTATCATATTTATTTTTAAAATCTTCGGGCAATCTTTTGGAAGCCTCACCCAATACTTCTAAATTCCGGAGAACTGCATCTACCGTTCTTTCATCATTTATAAAAGAATTAAAGTCCATGTTTGAAGTAAATTTCATGATTTTGTCACATGCTTCAATCATATCTTCAACTAAAAATTTACACTCTCTTTCAGACATATATTAAATCTTTTTCAATGAATTTAAAATACTTTGGTTTTATTCCGTTTCTTGAAACCAAATCAACTTTAGTTTTTAGTAAGGATTCTAATTCATCAGCCAGATCAATAAATTCAAATCCTGGGGTTTTATCAAATTCCACTAAAATGTCAACATCACTTTCGTTATTAAAGTCATCACGACTATAAGAACCAAACAATGCCATGTTCTTTAAATGAAACCGAATGAAAAGAGCATCTTTTCGGTTTTTTAAAAGGTTCAAAATAGTTTCCGTTGACATATGTTTATGTTTTTTACTATTATCTGTAAAAGTACAAAAAATATTAATGTGAAAATGCTGTATTGTTTTCGATTACAATTATTAGCTACTTTTTATATAATTTAAACTCAACTCTTCTGTTTTGTTTTCTTCCCTCTTCTTTCTTTTCGTCTGCAATAGGCAAGTTGTTTTTATAATCCTTAACAGTAATTCTATTTGAGTTAATTCCGTTTTTAATTAAAAATTGTTGAATTACAGAGGCTCTATTATAGCCAAGCACACTATCTTTCTTAACCTCCTTACTATCTGTATGACCACCAACTTCGAGCATTATTTCTTTATAAAACTTTAAAAAATCAATCATTTTAGTAAGTAACGAATCAAAATCGGGTTTTAAATCAAATTTATTTTCATCAAAATACACATTGTTAAGTCTTATGGGACCAACACTTATTTCTATTTTCTTTAACTCAATATTTTTAACCAAGTCTTTATTCGAAGAAAAACTCCTTAAATCAATAGTATCTTCATAAAAAAAATAATCATCAAGAGAAATTATTATCGAATATTTACTTTTATTTTCAATTTGAAAACTATATCCCTTAACTGTGTCAGAAGATACTTTAAGCAAGGTAGTATTTAATGAATCGGATATTACCTGAATATTCGCAAATAGTTTTTGTTTTGTTTCTATATCAGAAACAAATCCATGAACAGTGATGCGATTATTCTGTCCGATAGAATAAATACTTAAGAATATCAGACTAAATAAGATTGATAAAATTTTTCCCTCTAGCATTGTTATCGATTATGTTTTTTCTTAAATTGTTAAATATATTCGAGGTCTGATTAGAGTAAGTATTTGGTTATATTTTAATTGTCAGACTGTAACCCTATAGTTATTTAATTTATTTCAAATCTATATTTAAAGGTAACATCTTTCTGCTTCTTACTATTATACCGTTAATTTGAGCCGGTTTCCATTTGGGCATTTTTTTCATGCAATTTAAAACAGCATTATCATATTCTTCGCAAAGTCCTTTCATAATTGAAAAATTCGTTAATGTAGAATCTTTTTCTATAACAAAGCTAATTATAACTTTTCCAAAGCAATCCGCTCCAGTTGTTGGGTACCTAAAATTATCAATAATAAATTTCATAAGGCCTTCGTCTGAATTTATTGGAAACTCTGCTGGTTTTTCTACTGAAGAATATATCGTTGTGTCATTATTTGAAGGTGTAAATATTTTATTCTTTGAATTTATTGCCAAACTGTCTTTATTGTCAATAGCATTATTCTTCAGTTCGTTTTTAGGTTTACCATCAATAAACTCAATATAATTGCCACGGATTTTTATTTCTCCGGTATCTTTGTTTTGTTTTTCTGTTTGCCCTAACAATAATTCAGGGAGAAAAATTATTAAAATAAAAAGTAACTTTATCATATTACCGTTCTTTAAAATGCTTGCTAATGTATGCACGATGTTATTAATAAATATCAATAAATAGGATTAACTCATCCATGTCCTTTTAACACTTTTGCATTCATAAACTCCATTTCTTTCTTCAAGAATGATTTCAAGTCCAAACGAACCATCGGAAGACATAAAATGAGACATTGCAATTTTAATAGTTTTGTCGTTTATTATTTCAATTTTAGCAAACCTGATTACTTTTTGTGAAAGCACTTCATATTTAATCCAATTTTGATCATGCTTTACAATTGAGTCCAGAATACCTTGACTATGTAAGGTGTTTTTTGCCAAATATTTTTTAATTGCTTCCTTATTCCAGAAAGTACTATTTGAGAAATCAATTATATACGCATCTTTTGAATGTCCTGCTTTTGCAATGGTAGAGTCGATACAAATCTCTATCATCTTAACCTGTTTGTCAATATTGTCTGTTTGCGAAAACGACAATAAACTTTTAGTCAAAAAAATAACAAAAAATAATAGGTGCAATATTTTCACGTTGTTATATTTTATTTTTTCATTAACATTGTTAATATACCGGAAAAAAAGAAACTGTTTCATGTAATTTCACTTCTCCGGTTGATGCGTCTATAAATATTCTTTCCATTTCGCCATAGTCATTATTAAAACCATCCTTTTTAGTCCACAAAATTTGTGAAACTTCCCAAGTAAACGTTTTTGAAATATCGTAATTTATTATTGCATTGAGAGAATCTATGCCTGATTTTAGATTTTGATGCTTTGCGATGTTTAATGCTTCGTCTTTACTGATTAATCGGCAATCCTGATTTTTCCAGTAAAAGTCCGGTATAAAATTCAAATTTGGTTTTTCTGTTGGTCGCAATAAACTATCAAAGTTCAATGATGTTATTCCGCTTATTGTATCATAGGCAGTACATTTAGGATATGGAATATTCAAATGCCATCGGATATTTGCACCAATAAACTTTCCTTTTGTTCTCTTGAACTTGTTTAATGTTACCCAATGTGATTTCCCAAAAATGTTTTTGTATTCATAATAGGTGTCAGCGTTATATGAGCAATAATTGTAAAATACTGTGTCACCAATATAAGTTTTTAAAATACTGTCTGCTTTTGAACGAATGTTTGTAGTTAAATATTTTTGACCGAAAACTGTTGTTATCAGAGTGAATATCAGAAGAATAAAAGTTAGTTGCTTCATATAATCTGAACCATTTAGCTTTTGAGTATCTGCATTACAATTCTAAGAATCATGAAACGGCTAAAAAATTGATTTATTGTTGTATTTGTCAGCTTGCACGTTATCTCTGCACATTGTATTTTCAGTGCTATAAATTTAAGTATTGACCTGCAAATAGGCTTTTTTAAAGTGTTTAAAATTATTGAAATAACCTTCAATGGAGATTTTATATTTTGTGTTTCCTGTAATTATAAAGTAATTTGTGTCTGAGTACGCACCGCAGGTAGAAATACCCATAACATATAGCCCATTATTATTTGTTACTGACCAATTGATTACTATTCTTTTTCCACTGGTACAGCCTGTTTGTGTTTTTCTTGTTCCTACCTGGTCATAGGAGTCATAACCCAATGTTTTAATTATTTCGAGTGGAATATCTTTCTTATTAACAGAAAAAAACTTATTTTCTGTTAACTCTTTTCTAAAGTCCTTTGTTGTTTGTCCAAATGCAGGTACACAAAAAAATAATACAAATATCGAAATCCAATGTTTCATGTTTATTTATAACTATATGTTATTTTATCAGAGTTGTCGGCAAGTTGTCATTCAATAGCCTCTAATTCTCATGCTTATCGACTTGTCAATAAAGTGAAATAAAGAATCAGAGGTGTTTAACTTTGTTATTTCTTTCTTGCCGTCAATAAATTTTATTATTACTGAATTTTCTCTTTTCTTTTTGATTATTATACTCTTTGTTTTCATTAGTGTGTCATATTCGCAATAATGTAATTTTTTAATGTTAATATATGGTTCATCGGTTGGATTATTCCATTGTTTTATCTTTTGTTTACAAAATAATGTCCCATCAATAGTTTTAAACTTTGTTGACGAATAAACTCCATGTCCATCATATGAGCGACGTGGGTGAATAAAGTCCCGAAATGCAGTTGTTTTAAATAAACGCTTTTTTGTTTGCAATTGTCCATTTGAATAATATTGTTTTGTTGTCGAACATGAAGATATTATAATAAATAAAGTCAGTATGTAAATTTGTTTTCTCATTAGCGGTTCGGGCTTTTTATTTTGAATATACTACTGTATCTGTATTTCAACTCAATTACATTAAGGTTATCTAAATGTAACATAGCACATAACGATTAGATTTATAGAGGATTTTGGTGAGCGTCGCGTCCGTTAGGGCATGACGGTTATGCAAGAATCCGCCGCTGATGGCCGCACGAATCCCGCTATTAAAAATGCACGGTGTTATACGCAGTATATTTTTTATCATTTAAAATGGACAAAGTTTATAAATATGCAAATAGAAATTTGTCGAGTCGCTTGGTAAGAAATATCCATACCCCCAATTACATCCATTATTTGTCCAGCTTCGTCTAATTTCTTTTACTATTGAGTTGTCTGATTTTTTAACAATAATTACTTTTCCTTTTTTTAAAAGTCTTATTAAGTATTGATTATTAAAACGTGATTTATAAATACTATCACAAACTGAATAACTAATAGTGTCAGACTTTGCAATTAGTAATAATATTCGTTCAGCGTCTTTGTCCTTTCTTTTTTTCAAGTCTTTAACTAATATTTTCGAGTCCATATAAATTGTCACTTTGCTCAAGTCGAAGGAAATGTTTTTGTCAAATGGTTTCTGTATTAACGTGATATTTTTTGTCGTATGGATATTAAATAGTCCGCAGCCATTTAAAAAAAGTGATAGAATAATTATTGTTATTATCTTTTTCATTTTATTATACAGTCTGAAAACTACTTATTAATTATGACAAAGACAGCCTGCGCTTTTGCTTTCTTAAAAGTTTTCGCCGAGCGAGGTTGATTGTGTTTTAATGTGTATGCTCTAAAATATTTACGCTGTCCCTGCAATTGCACCAGACATAACAGCTATAAAATAATTTGCAGCATAAACACCTAACAAAACAAATAAAATATCTTCTGGTTTTTTATCGTAGGAAATGTCATAGTTGTAAATAAATTTGCTCCAGTCAAAGCGAGGGTCAAATTGTATTAGTCTTTCACCTTGTTCGTTTTCTGCAAAATATTTGTTGAGAAATGTACCTGTTGCCCTAAAAACAAATTCTCGTCCGTCTTGAAAGGAAATAACAATCTGTCCTTTCCAGTTCATTTTTAAGTTGGCTATTTCTTGTTCACTTTTTAATACTGAGATACTTGTCCCGAAGAAGCCAACGGGTTTAATTTCGTAATGGTCTGAATTTGCCAGTGTAATTTCAGCTTTATAAGAAAACAATTTCTTATAAGTCAGTTGTCCTGCGGATTGTCCGTTATCGGTTAACTGAAATGTTTTTTTGTCGTTGCATTCAATTTTCATTTTACTTTGTTTTATGGTTAATTAGACATATTTTACGACTGAACGCTAACGTTTGGTCTTGGAAAAGCTGGCATCCCGATAGCTATCGGGATGCACCATCCGCCCAGTTTTTGCCAAACGTGTGTTAGCAGCAGCTTTTCTTCTTATTTTCATGTCATTGTCCTTGCTTTAGTTAATAATGTCACAGAAGCGCCTTTAATAAATGTTTCAATGTCCGTCTGCTCGTTAGCGTTGTTGTTTGTAAGTTCAAGTAAAAAAATGTCGTTGGCTCCGTTGAAACGAATTTTGTAAGGATAAACCCAAAACTTAAATTTTCTTTGAGTCGGCTTGCTTTTTATATTTTTAATTTCTTCAAAGAAGTCAATTGTAATTGTGTGTCCAGTCCAACCCCATAAATTTTCAATTATTGGCTCACCTGTGTCAGCATTAGTTATTTTTAGTCCTTCAATGGGTTTGCAAGAACTGTCCATTTTGCAATAAAGTAGTTGTCCTGAAATAAGCCCTGAAGTAAAAATACTTTTAAATTTATCTGTCCCACCAAATAGATATACTCTCACGCTGTCATACTGTATGAATGTCGAGCCATGGGTTGTATCAGAAGTGATGTTTCCTGAGTATTTTTGATATGTCTGGTCAATTTTCCAATTATTGAAAATGTATCTGTCTTCAAATTCTTCTTGTTTATCGTAGTCTTTATACTCACGCACCCAAAATTTATTCCCATTTGTGGCTTCAATTCTTGTCCAATGATAACTACAAGATTGAAAAGTCAATATAGTCAAAATAGTTAATGTTAATATTTGAGGTGTCTTTCTCATTAAAGTTGCTGGTAAATATTGTATATGTATGATTTTATTCCTAAACCTAAAATATATACTCAAAAGTATTACGGTTAGTGAATTTAGTTTTTTCTGTTTTTAAATTTATATAAAATAAATATCAGAATTTATTGTTTTTTCACGGCACCGCCCTGTCAGTCCCATATTATTTATAGCCAAAATACAAAACAACAAAGCTATATTTCAGTACATTAAACAATATCAAATATAGAAATATATAATTATAATTACAAAGCATGAGGTATTTAAAAGTATCATTGATATTTAATGTGCTCATTTTGTTAAAAATGTATTTCCATAAATTATTATTATAGTATTAACTTGTAATAATAGTAGGAATTTTACAATGTTCACCACATCGCCCCCCAATAATCCCACATATTCCCCACATGATCCGCCTTGTATCGTTGCCAAAATCCCATTTCGAACAATGGAACTAAATTCTGTATTTTCGGCAATTGCCCAATCTGTCGGCAATAAAGAGAATAAAAAAACCGGACTACCCCTTTTTTATCTGGTAAGTCCGGTTTGGTCGGGGCGAGGTCTGAATATTCGAACTTGTTTATCAGCGATTTACAACAAATAAAAACATTTTGCGACAACTTTTTGCAATAGCCTACAAAAGGCTACAAGTTGAAATGCCGAATTGTTCGAAACGGAACTTCAGCCAGTATTTTAAATAAATTTGCACTCCTGAAAAACATTCCCGAACATAGCCCGAAAAAAAGGTTATGGCAAAAAAGAAACAACTTAAAGAGGATTATGGCGATATACCAGAAAAGTATCATGTTGTAATCAATGATTTCATTGAATGGCTGGCATTATGCTCTTATGACACCGAACAAATCACAGAAATATGTACCTCCCTTGTGGAGTTTATCAAATACCTTACAGAGAAGAAGGTTAAACTGGAGAATATCTCCGAAGAGTTTATGCACAGTTTTTATCTGGATGCATTGAAAAAAGAAGAATTACCAAATATTCCTCCTCAATATAAACCTTCAATGGCATTGATTATTTGCCGACAGAATGCACTTCATGCTTTTAGTCGCTTTATTATCGGTACCGGAAAAAACTTACAAAGCAAAAAAGTAGCAAATAAAATTTTGTAACCTTCTTTGCATAAAATTAAATCATGAAATTTTAATTAATTAGTTTTTATCCTTCTTAAATATAGTTTTTCTCTGATATTGAAAACCTTCTCTATACTTTCTAAATCTAAATTTTTATCAATAGATTTTAAAATAAAAGTGTCATTTGTTTTACATATATTTTTTATAGATGCTTTGTTTTTAAAGTCCTTTGCAAAAGAATTAAAATCTTTCACCTTTAAATCGATGTAGGGAATGGGTAAATTTTTGAATTCATTAGGGGTTAACTCCAAAACACCACCACCATAATACCTTCCATTAAGTTCAGCAAATGAAAGTGTCAAAGAATTATAAAATGAAAAGATCATACTTTCTATATTATACTCTTCATTCATAAAAATAGTATATGCACTATCTGTAACTAATACGTTTGCATTATTTTTAATTAATTTAGGATATTCATTACAACGTTTAAAGAAAAAGGCTTCTGGTGGTATTCCCACATTAGGTACTTCATACCAAGTATCACGAATAGAAGCTTTATATCTCTCATTTATTTTAAGTGCTATGCCTTTTTCAAAGTAGTGGTTTATCCTTTCATTTGCTTTTATATTGGATGTCTTATTTAATGCAATTAAAAAGGCAGGTTTTGCTTGGTTAACTATATATTCAAATTCAACTTGGCCTAAAATAACACTTCCATTTACGAAAGAACCTTTTTGAATAATTTCTTTTACATATTTTTTTAATGAATATTCTTGAACTGTTTTTGAATTAACAATAAAATAGTCATTTGCTGCTGTAACAATACCTGCCTTTGATGTACAATAATGGTTTACGATTTCAAGTTGTTTTTTTAATTTCTCTAAAAGCTCTATTTCATCAGTTGACAAATGATGATGCGTCCACTTAGATTCTCTTATATTGACATTCTGAGCAAGTGTGAAATTTTGTTTTTTGAGATCAGCTAATTCGTTAATATTACAATAATAAACACCTTTGTTTTTTGCTTTGCGTTCTCCGATTAAAAGCAATGTATCTTGACCTTTGCAATCCTTAAAAAGTAATTCATTGAATGTAAATATTTCAACTCTTTCAAATTCTTTTAGAATCAATGTTCTTAACTCGGATGCAAATTTCACCTGAAGTAACTCAGAAGGAAGCACAAAAGCTAAAATTCCATTTTCATTTACGAAATTTATACTACGAACCAAAAATGCAGTCCAAATATTTTTAATTTTATTTTCAGAAAGGGAAGGATAAATCTTATGAATATTTTCACAGTGTGTAATCTGATGTGCATCCAGTAAATTTTTTTTTATATAAGGAGGATTTCCTATAACTATATTAAAATTTTGTTTATTGTTGTATTGATATTCTAAAAAATCCGAATGTACTGTCTTTAGCGATTTTGCTTTTGTAATTGTTTTTACTTTTACAAGTTCTTTTTCTTCTCTTTCAACTGCAACAACTTTATCAATCTTAGACACAAATGTTTTATGATTGTAAATAGTTCTAACAAAAACACCATCTCCCGAACTAGGTTCTAGTATTGTTAACTTTTCTCCTTTAATTTTTTTTGAAAGGTAATCGACCAAAAATTCAGCTATAATTTTGGGAGTATAAAATGAGCCGGTAAGTTTTTTATTTGTCACGGTTTTCTTATGTCTGATAATTCGTATGGTCTAATTTCTCGTTTCTTTTGTTCTAGAGTCAATAAATTATTATAAATTGATGTAATTCTAATAAGAGCATTTAATGCATATTTAGGATCGAGTTTTCCAATTTGTATTACCAGATCATTAAGGCTTTCTCTTAATTTAATTTCCTGATTTCTTTTTGAAGACTCTCGTCTTTCAAAAATTAATTGTGCCCGATTAAGATAAAGTCTAAGGATAATATACTTTGAAGCAATATGTTTTCCATCAATTTCATAATTATCTTCTAATTCAAATAAATCAGAATAGTTTGTTATCGAAGGATCTATATAGCTAACTGCATTTAAATCTGGATCACTTGGCCAATCATCACCTTTAAATCTATTACAAATTGGACATGCATAGAACAGATTAAGGATGTCATCTTTAAGTTTTGGAAATTTTGATTTAGGTCTGAAATGATCAATATGATAATGGTCAATTCCTCCGAATTGGGATTCATGAATTGAACAATATACGCATTGATAAAAACACTCCTTTGCAATTTGCTCCTTCCAATCAGAATATGATCCAGTAGAAGGTTGATTGCTTATATCTTTATTTATGAGTCGCCAATTCATTATTCTTTAATTTTACTTTCAAGATCGTTCTTTATTTGCTCTAATTCAGAAATTTGATTCTCATATTCCTTTAACCAATCTTCTTTATCTTTCAAATTAATGTTATAAGTGATTTGTAATTTTAATTGAAGGGCTTTCAGTGATTCAAAATCATTATCTACTGCATTACCCGAAGCGATTTTTCTTGTCAACTCATCATATAAAGAAAGTTGCTTTTTATTTTCATCTAAATAACGTTGGCATGCTCTAAGAATGATGTCAACATGTTTATCAGAAAAATCTTTTTTAGATAAAATGTATTCAAATTGATTAAAATTTCTTTGCAATTCTTCATCATCAGGAAAATTTGTCAAAGTAAAAATGGGAATATCTTTATAACTCTCTCTTATTTTTATGACTAAATAACTTCCATTGTAATTAACAGGAGGACTGCCTTTCTGACTTTCATTATGTAATTTTTCATCAAATATTAAAGCTATAATATTCTCATTCTTAATCCAGTCATAATACTTATTAAAATCGCTGAAAGGGCAAGTAGTAATTACTTCAATTGTAGAATTTTTGTTTTTCAGAAAAAGAGAAAGCCTTTTACTATATGTGTCTCTTTGATCATTACTGTCATCAACTATTGCTATTTTAGCCATATTGTTATTCTTTTGGTAACCATATTTTAAAACGTGCACCTTTTAATTCAGGATCGTGATCAAAAGATACTTCTCCACCTAACTCGTTAACTATTGATTTTACAATTGTTAATCCTAACCCAGTTCCAATACTTTTACTTTCACCTGTAGCTGCTATTTTTGTTGAAAATAAAGGATCAAAAATTCTATTAATAAATTCTTTTGCAACACCGTGGCCCGTATCTGAAACCGAAATATAATACCCTTTCTGACTTCGTTTATCTTCTCGTTCAATTAAAATAACAACTTTTCTTTTTCCAGGCTTTTGATTGCAAGCGGTGTAAGCGTTTGTGAGAAGGTTTACTAAGATAGATTCAATATCCATCTGATAAGTTTTTGAAACTAATGATTCGCCTTTTGACTCTAAAGTAATAGATGAAATTTCAAACGCTGGCTTTAACTCTTTTACTAATTTATCAATAATTTTTGTTTTAATATTAATTGATAATTTTTTTCTTTTTTCTCTTTGTACTCTTGTTAGAGCGTAAGAACCCCAAGAAGCTACTTTTCTAGAATAAACCAAAGCTTTATCAATTTCTACAATTGCATTTTGAATATCCGGCGGTGAATCTTTTAAAAACATTTTTGCAGTATCAGTGGCAGTCTTAAATAAATTTATAGCTCCTTCCGTTTCATGCCCAAATACTGCTGAGGAAATTCCCATCGTTGCAAGACCACTTAATACTCGATTCCAATTAAGTAATTCAGTAATTGTTTTTTCAAATTTTTCAGAAATTCCTTCTACTTGTTCAATGCTTTTTTCAATGGGTCGTGAAATATTTACTACTGAAGAGGACTTTGACTTAGTAGCTATTTCTTCTTTAATTATTTCAAGTCCCTCTTTAACAAATGTTAGTTGTAATTTAATCTGCTCAGCTTCTTTTGATGCAGCAGGCTTTTTTTTCTCTCTGTTTTTCTCAATAAGCGAATAAATGTTAACCCTATAGGATTCAAGCATATTAATTGAACCCAAAATAAAACTTCTCAAATCATAAAAGGCTTCGGATTCAACTAGTCCTTCTCTCGCAGCACTATCAGATAATTCAATGTTATTGTCTCTAGTAATATAAGCAGCTCCAATTAATTGATTTGGAGTAACACTATAACTCTGTTCGCCGCGACCAATACCAGCAGGGTCTTTAGCTTTTCGACTTGCCAAACCCAACCAATCAAATCCAAATTGAGAGCTTGGAAAACCATAGGGTTTAACAGCAATATTATCTCTGTATATTTTAATACCTTGATTTATATCAAGAAATTCTCGAAGTTCAGCTAACTTAAAATCGGTACCTTGAATAGAGGCGGCTTCACGTAAAAAGAAAAGTAATTTTAAAGTAATGGGACCACAACGTAAATCATCAGATATGTCTATACTTCCTTCATTTTCAATTTTAGTTAACAATGTTTTCCACTGGATTATTTCGGTTTTTTCCTTTTTTGTATATCGATCTTTTATTGTATAAATTATTTCAGAACCTTTTCCATCATAAACAGCAGTTAATTCAATTTCAGATGCTTTAAAAAAATCTGAATTTACCAATTTAGAAAAAGAAGGAGCTACGTCATTATTTAATTCAACCTGAAAGTCCTTTACGTCTTTAAATGGAGGAGTAAGTGAGGATAATTCGTAATATAAATTTTCAATATTATTTTTAGTCCAAGGTTGTCTAAGATTTTTTATACGTATTTCGGTTCCTGTTTTACTTTCTTTTCCATCAGATAATGGTAATTTAATCGATACTGGTTTAATTAACTCAACATCAATATCAAAAACATCTTTCCCCTCAGTGTCAAATTCATCCCAGTTTATTTTTAATCCAATGATACCATCCTTAACTGTTTTGGTTAATAATTCTAAATTAGCTCCTAATCTATCTGTTGATATCCTGCCAATCCCCTTTTCACCAGTCTTGCGTCTACCAAGACTACTGTGTTTAGATTTGCGTTTATTTGAAAAACCAATACGAAGCCAATAATTTATCAGCTCTTCTTTTGTCATTCCAAATCCGTTATCCGAAACTCGAATCAAATCATTTTTATTTCTACACAAAACATCAACTTCCACATTTTTTGCATCAGCATCATAACTATTCTTAACAAGTTCCAAAAGTGCTGTTGTGTGATCCTTTATACTATCTCTTCCCAAATGAACAAGTGTTTTCGCATCTATTGAAAATCTCTGAAATTTTTCATCAAGTTTTGAAAGTTCCTTTGTTAGTTTAAGAATGGAACGATAATCAAGCTTTTCTGCATTAATTAATTTCTGAATATTTTTTTTAATATCTTCTTCTGTTGTTGCCATTCTTAATTAGATATTATATTATTACAAAAATAGTAAATAAATATAATATCTCCCTTCAGACATTTATTTTATTAATTGACTAACAATCATTTTGTTTTAAGGAACATTATACACCGTGATTTGTGAGATTGCTATTTGCCTGCTTTGGAATCATGGTTGTTTAAAAAAGTATGTCAGTAGTAGAGATTAGTTTTACAAGGACATGAGAATGGTTTAAGGCTGTATATTTTCCATAAAGACTATCAAAATTAACCTATAACTTTTATTTTAGTCGAATCTAATGATTCATCAAAAAGTTCAACTTCTTTAATATAGTGAAATTGATTTGCAACAGGATCTTCACTATGTGCAAACATGTTTGTAATTAAACAATTATCGTTAAATATTTTAAATTTATCAAAATTGAAAGAATTTTTGGAGGCATTTTCTAATTCTAATTGTATCATTGCACAGGTTTATGTTGCAACAGACCATTCACCGATTGTTTAATTCTAAAATAAATCAGTTTATGGAAGTAATCACTATTGAACCTGCTGCTTTTAATCGCATTATAGCCAGATTAGATAATTTTGAAGCCGAGCTAAAAAAAGCTGTAAGAACATCGGGCTATCCTTTAAGCGAACGTTGGCTTGATAACGATGCTCTTTGCAAAATCTTCAACTGTTCAAAACGTACCTTGCAAATGTACCGTGATGAACATATGTTGCCATTCTCGCAAATAAAACACCGCATGTATTACCGTGCATGTGATGTGGAGAAATTTTTAAATGAGAATCTTAAAGTAATACGTGAAAATAATGGAAGGAGGAAACGGTCAGGCAAGCAGTGAGCCATTAAAAACTCTGCTTTGTATCTGCAAAATTTATTTCGGATAAATAACCTGTAAAATAATACTGTAAAAAGCTGACAGAACCATCCTGTCAGCTTTTTTATTATAAGAAAAGAGCATTCCGAAGGTTGTTCAGCCTGAAAATACAGATAAAATTCTGACGATACACTCCGAAATACCTAAATCCATTTTTCCAATAAACCTTTTTTGTTTACTTCATTGTTCATTCAGTTCAGTACTTCGTCATTTGTAATAAATCCATCGGAAAAATAACAGATATCAAAATCACTTTTTATTATTTTAACTGCAAATTCATTTATTATCTATCTCACAATCAGATATTTTTTCAATATCTGATTAGATGATTTACCAATAATTAAATAGGTGCCTTTTGAGAGTCTGTTCTCGATATCTATGGCAATAACAGAGTTACCAGAAAAATCTGTAATTACAGATTTTGAAAACATTTCTTCTCCAAGAACATTACATACAACTACAATAGCTTCTTTTTCCGGTTCAAAATCAGCTAATTTAACGGTTGTTGTTTCATTATTATTAATTGGATTTGGAAATACAGTAATACTTGCATTCTTAAAATTTATCTCAGAGAAATTGAAAGAAATAATTTTGCTAAAGCTGCTTTTTTCATCAAAGTCTGTCTGACGTAGACGATAATAATTTATTCCGTTAATTGGATTTGTATCCAAAGCAGAATAATCATTTTTTATATTACTGTTACCTTTTCCATCAATCTTTGCAATTTGAATGAATTCAATTCCGTTGAGCGATTTTTCTACTGTGAAAAAGGCATTGTTTGTTTCTGAAAGAGTTGACCAGTTAAGAGCTACATTTTTGTTTTCATCTTTAGCGGTAAAAGTAATCAACTCAACAGGTAATGGTTCATAAGCAGATGATATTGATCCGAAAGTAAAAGGGCTAAATGAGGTTACAACAGTGTTAATTGTTATTGAACCGGAAGATGAACCTGTACAGGAACCTGATGTTGTTACCACATCATTGTTATTTTCCCATGTTGAATCTGTTGAATTCCAATGTGCAATTCTCAGGTAATTATTGGAACAATCATTGATTAGACTCCAGGAAGCATCTTCCCAATATAAGGTTATTGTTGCATTCCCACTACCGGAAGTTCTTTCGAGATTCCAGTATTCTTTAGTACTTATACTTTCAAGAACCGGCAAAGGTGACGCAGCCATAGTACTTGGAGTAGTATTCGGAACAGCAAAATACTGTGCTGTAAAAGTTGTTGAACCGGATGGTATTCCTATACCAATTCTTGCCCAGTGGTTCCCATTACCTACCGGAAACACAAATGCAGTAGTTCCGGTTTTACTTATTGGCCCGTCAATAAAACTTGATGCCGAGCCACCTTCAGGACTTACCGATGAGCCTGCTAACATATGAAGTGTATTTGTTTCGGAAGTTATAATGTTTTTATTTGTTAGGATTAATGAATTTGAAATATTTATCGGTAAGCCCAGAGTTAAACTTCCTGAAGAAAATGTGTTGTTTATTTCAAGATTATTAAATGTAATTGATCCTGATAAACCTTCAATCATCTGGGCTGTAGAATTACTGTTCATAGTTATCGTACTTCCGGAATTTGCTGTAAATGCACCATCAATAATCAAATTACCCTGTATATAGTGATTGTATAATCCTGTTTGAAAAGCAGTTCCTGCTCCGATAGTTAAGTTTCCTTTAATGTTTATGGATGATGCAGCCATACAATCTACAGTTCCGGATAAATTGAAGTTGCCATAAATATCAATATTTGTGGAAGGCATTGTCTTCGTTCCACTACCGCTTAATATAAGATTATTATATCCAGGTGTAGTTCCGTTTGGATTTATTATTACCTGGCCCGCTCCATTGAATTCGATAGTATTAGGCAATAAAGCTGCCCGAAGTATCCCGTTATTTAATAAAGCTCCTGAAATTCGCATGATATTATCTGTTTCCGGCGTTAGTCCTGAGCCACTGTTGGTAGTAACATTATAGAAATTACTTGTTCCGGAAATTGTTGCATTTGCATGAGTGAAAATTACAGTACTGGTTCCTGCATTGAAAGTGCCCATGTTTATCCAGGAACCCGTACTACCTCCAACGGTGATAGTTGTTGCTGTTCCGCCTTCCAATATTCCTCCGCTTTGTATTAAAATTGTTTTAACCGATGCAGAAGGACTTGAAGGTAAAACAGGGTCGTTCAAAGTTGTAGAGGCATCAGGTATTACTACATCATTGGTAAGCCCGGGAATCGTTCCAGATGACCAATTATTTATATCATTCCAGTTGGAGCTGGCAGATCCTTGCCAGACAAAGCTCACAGATTCTTTATCAGATATACCCCAGAGATGGTCATTAAAAGTTGTACTAAAATATGTTATGTTTCGATTTGATATTGCAATCCAATTATTGACTGTACTTTGATTTGCTTTGCCATGTTCTTCAACTTTAGGTATATCTGAGTGATAATCCCAAATAATTATATTACTTTCTGTATTCAACTGAAGTTCATTATCCAGATAATGTAAACTTAAAGTAACAGTTGTTCCCGATCCGCCTGTACGGATAATATCATAAGTTCGTTGTACTGCAGAACTTTTCCATGAAGGAGCTGAACCTATTCCTATTTTAAAACTTATATCCGTAGGCATTGTACCTCCTGCTGCAATTGTCATGGTTGTAAACTGGTTCCCGAAAGAATACACGGTATTTGCAACAAAACTCGTCCTTTTTACTATTCCTGTTACATCTCCTGTTCCGGTTGTTGTAGCATACCCACCCATTGTAAGGGTATTTGTTCCTATATCTAAACTCCCCTTAACTGCAGAGGGATTGGAACTTTGAAGGTTAAGTATTCCTTCAACAGATAAATCTGTATTAAGAGTTACTCCATTAGAACGATTAATTGTGAAATTTTTCAGACCATTGTTAATCACAGGAATGAAAAGATTTGAACCGCTTCCACCCACTGATAAATTGCTGGTTGAACTTCCAATGATTGCATTTGTGCCTGAGATTTCTCCATTCAAAGCAAGTGTATTTGATGCAATTGAATATGTACCATTGGTTAAATCTAAGGTTCCGTTAATTGTTATGGTAGATGTTGTTAAAGGAACAGGGCCTTCTATCACTAGGTCATCTATGTACCAGTAATCCATTCCATAAGTATAACCTGTAATATAGTATCTTATAAAAAAGGTTCCTCCGACATTGGTTGTCCAGTTATTATATATTTTTGTTTCAGAACCAATGTTATCAGAATTTGATGGCGACAAAGAATAAATGTCTGTCCAGGGGCCACTGGAAGAAGAAGCACATTGAACTTTTATTGTATAAGGATAGGTTATCGGATCATAATTGGCAAGAAATTGTTTCCATCTGATATTTATAGATGAATACCCTGATGTATTAACAGAACGGTAAATAGAGGCAGTATAAATAGTCGATGGTGACGAACCATATGTATATCTGCATTCATTTGCTGTGCCACCGGCATTCGAACTTGAATTTGCCATAAACTGATTACCCGAAGTACCCTTATTTCCTATCCAGCTTGATATTGTTCCAAAAGCATCAGTAAGGATATTTGCCCGTATTCCCTGAGTTCCTCCCTGAATTACACCTCCGGTATTTGTCGTCAGGTTATTCAAAACACTTGTAGAAACCGGAGCTTCGGCACCGGTGGTGATCGAAGAACTTCCGGAATACACGAGGTTTACGTTTCCTGCAAAGGTTGGGGAAGTCCAAACTGAGCCTTGTGACCTTATAATGGTTGAACCGTTAGCCATTGTCAGGTAGGTTCCATTAATCAAAATTCCTGATGATAAACTAAATGTACCGTTTACAGTAATTGCACCACCTAATGTTGTATTCCCATTAATGGTTAAATTATTTAATCCATTGGTGATGGCTTTTACTATTGTTGCACCATTTAAAATCATATTGGAGGATGTGCCTCCGTAAAAGTTAGGAATGGCAGTGTAAGTTATGGTTCCATTAAGGGTTAGAGTATTAGCCCCGATTCTGAATGCAGCAGTGCCCGTTCCTCCGGCAAATGTCAAATTAGAAGATATCGTCAGGTCATTGTTCAAACTTACATCTGCTGCATCATATAATGCAATGTAGTCTGCGGTATGTGAAGCCGGTATTTCATAACCTGTATTATAGCCTGCTGATCCATTATCATACAATATTGATAATCCCCCTGTACCCACATTAAATGTAGGAGAAGTATCAAAGCTCCCCGCAGGTAAAGTTGTTCCAACCATTCCCCGTTGCACAATCACGGAAGAAGCACCCCCGTTTCCCAAGGTTAATTGATTTGAATTTATGATTGATCCGTAAAATAGATTTACCCTGTTGGCTACAATATTATTTGAACCTGACAATGTTAATCCTGAAGCATGTGAATTTGCTACATCAAAACTTGCTACGGGTGATGTAACGGTTCCGTTGTTCGTAAAGGTCTGGGCATTCGATGAAATGAATATGAAACGTGTATAATTCCCGGTGGCTGTGATAGTAGCTCCTGCATTATTTGTTAAATTTCCGGCCATTTCCCACCATGTATTTGTTGTGTTTGTACCTGCCGTAATGGTTATGCTTCCACTGTTATTTATATTTCCATTAATATTTATAATGATCGATGCATTTACAATTAAAGGGGTTCCATTATCAATTGTTAAATTTCCATTTACAGTAATAGCTGTGGCCATTGTTTTAGTGCCAGTACCGGATAATCCAAGGTTCCCATTATAAGTAATTGCATAGATTGTCTGTGCGCTTGTTCCTGTATAGTTTACTGAACATCCTGTAACTGTCGTTATTGTCGGTGACCCGCTTAAAAGACCAATATTTATTGTTCCGGTATTAGTAAATGTGATAATACAGCCTGTTGTTCCAGTTGTTAAAGTTCCTGAGATAGTTAATGTTCCTGTAGTAATATTAATATTATCGTTTCTTCCTACAGTTGTGGCACCCATCGTAAGTGACCCACAGGTTAAAGTTCCGGCATTTACATTAACTGTACATGTAAATCCTGTAGATGGTCGTGGCATACTTAAAAGCCCTGTTATTGACAACGAATTTGTTCCACTGATGGTTAATGCGCTGTTTGCACTTACAGGTGCAAAAGTTAAAGATGCACATTGGGCATTTGCTACATCAATATTCACAGATATTCCGGGATTAATGGTAACATCATCTGCCGAAGTTGGTACTGCTGTTCCGCCCCAAGTAGCAGTATTGCTCCAACTGCCGGATACAGAGGCTGTTTTTGCTGCCGCATTACATGTAATTGTTGAAAACAAAATAAGCATAGCAGCAAGGCTTGCGGTTTTTAATATTTTTGTTTTCATGGCTTTGGTTTTTAGCGTCTTTATCAAAAATATAAAATGAGCCTGTCGATTTTAAAGAGTAAAATAGCTTAATTTAGGTCGATAATTAGTAAGTATAAATACTAATGTGCATGTTACATTGCACGCATACAACATATTAGCATAGTGCAGAATACGTGTTATTGAACAGTTTAAAAAATGTTTGTAAACAGATGAATTCATGAATATGATTATAAAACATGAATTTGTCAATTTAAAACAGTCAAAATAAGTTGTAGTTATTTTGTCTAAAGAATTCCTCGATGCTCTGCATCAGGGTTAATGCTTTTTTTTGTAACAGAGTTTGCAATATAATTTTCGGCGAAATACCTCGACTCTCTGGGTGGGGGATAGCCGAAAATAGCAAATTCTTTATTAGAAATAGAATATTTTGATAACCATTCTCCATTTACAAGAGTCATATTGGCCTGTAAAAAAGTTGCTTAGGTAACGATGATTCTGAGTTGAGAATAATCGCTGAAATGCAACATTATGAATATCCGTGCGAATCGATGAGGTTTAAACACTGTTCTGAGAGGGGTTTAGGGGTGAAATTCCCCTTTACCTACTCGGCTTTTTTTTCATCGAGTCATATTTTTATCGTCTTGCTAAGCAAATTGGAAATGCACAGGGCAGTCCGCATTTAACACATATTGTAGACCCGCTTCCGTTACAGAATCCAACGAATTTAGTGATGTTCACCGCTTTCATCAATGTCAAGTTTGAGCTTTGATTTGCAAGAAGTTTATTATACTCCTTTAATGAATTATTGTATTGATTCAAATTACTTGAATAAAAATTTGAAGTGAATACCTTGAAATAAGCTTCTTGTTCCATTCTTTTAATATTTTCTCCCAAATTCAGTTCGACTTCAAAACGATAGCCGTTGTTATACCCTTTACTACTTAATTCATTAAGTAATTCAATTGCTTCGCTTTCTGTTGATACACCAAGTCGACTTACTATTTCAGAATTTTCTGGAAGGATAATGTTAAAAGAATTTATCTTCTTTTTTATGTTTGCTTCAATGTGACTGTTTTCTTCTTGTAATAAATAATCATTATTCTCAGTTGAAAATCCTTTGAACTCTTCGATAGTTGTAGTTTGATATGGTGTTGATTTAGTTTTAAATGTTTCTTTCGCTATTTTAGGATTAGATTTAATAAAATTTAGAATCTTTATTGTTTTTTCAATGATTGTCTTTTTATAATTCTCAGAAAGGATTGTGCTTACAACTTTCTTCAAAGTTTTATGTGCACCAATACCTAAATCATTAAATACTTCAGTTACTGAAGCATCAAATCCGTAATCAAATACGCAACCTAAAATCTTTTCTAACTTCTTCTCAAAGGGGGTAGTTACATTAGCTTCATCCTTAACAATATTCTTTGCTTCACTAAGAATTGTCTCACCTGCTTCTTTGTTCCATGAGGATTTATTCCCCATGTATTCTGCATAGTTTGAATAGGTAGAACTAGAATTGAAATTCGCTTTATAATAATTGTTGAAATAAGAAGTTGTTGATTTTGATCTTCCACTGGGAAGTAGGTTATTGTTTGTTGCTGTTGAGTTTTCTACTGTTGAATTACTTTTTATATCAGCAAGATATTTTGCAAGCTCTGATTGCAAATCAAGTTTAAGAGTTGATTCAATCTGTAAGGTGTTCGTTGTTCCGATGAGAGAATCAAAACGATTAATCTCTTCTTTATAAAGGTCATCATCATACTTTAAACTGTCCTTTAAATCATTAAGTTCAATTCCGACAACCAATTCTTTATAAATACTGTCATGAACTGCAATTATTTCAGTTTGAAGTTCTGAAAGCTCTTTGGACTTATCAGCAGTTGTCTTTCCTGTTTGAACGCCGAAAAAAGAAATGTTTGCTAATAAGGAAAGGTACATAAGTGTTCGACTGAAATACTTTTTGAATTTCTTAGTTGAATCTTCACTCTCATATAGAAATGGAATGAGAACGCAAATGATTCCATAAAAAAGAAAAATTAATCCTTTGTTGCTTTGAAGAAGTCTTACAAAGGGAATTCCCTCAATAAATGTTAACAATCTCTGAATTTCGCCTAAAACAATTTTAGATTCGTTATAAAGTAGCTTTCTTGAAACCCAAAATTCTAATACTGTCCAGATGAAAGCAAAAATTAAATACGGTTTTAGAAATGTTGTAAATCCGTCAAGAATGTTCAATCGTTTCTTTATAAGCTTTGCTTGCTCGTCTTTTAATAAGAGAAAGTCCTTTTCTTTATAACGAAACAAATATTTGAAAGTCGCTTTTATTAATCTTGTTCCTTTAAAAAAAGATGAAAAAAAATGCTTGAAGTAGTCTTTGAAAATGTTCTCTTCGTCTGTGTTAATGTATATCTTTGGTTGAATATCCCAAATGATATGAACCTTGAACAATGAAAGAATGAAATAAATCAACAATCCGACTAGTAGCCAAGTTGGGTTAATCAAAACAAGATGTGTCAGGTCGCTTTTCATTGTTTATTTTCTGTTTATTTCATACTATCAGATTCATGTTTGTAGTTTTTCAAAATTCTGACCAACGGTTAAAAATAACTGTTGAATTCCAGCAAGTCGCCCGCTAAATACATGCACAGTGTTATTGTTAAGGATTATTCAATGTAATTAATGTTTGAATAGTAGTCTTTTAAGCCTGTATTACTCAATAGTTCTATAAATTCTGGTTTCTTGAAATTTCGGAGCATCGCATTAAATTTATTTTTCATCCAGCCATATTTTACTTTTAAGTCTGGGGACTTTTTACCAAATTTAATTCCTTCCTTTATTATTACCTTTAGTTCATCTATATATTCTGGCATATCAAATTCAGGGTTGTCTAGTTCTTGTTGGGCTTTAGTGAAATAGTCAATGTAGTACATGTCATCTGTATCTTTACTCAACAATTTTAATATTGCTCTTTGTTCCTCTGATTGCCCGTGTTCAAATGCGTGATATTTTCTACCTATTTCAATTATAGACCTATCGAGAATAATTCTCGGATACATAGCTGCTTTGCTTTCCGTTTCGTAGGCTTCAACTAATGCAGGTCCAAAAACCATTTTGTCATTATGCACTAATTTCCCATAAGCAATTCCTCCTCTACAAATAATTTTTCGTCCGACAAGATTAATTATCAAGTTTTGAATATTTGAAAGGGTGTAAAATACCTCACTTTCCTCATCCTCTTTGAAAGAAATCACTAAACTGTCTGAAAATTGTGTGATTTGCATTGATTCTGATATATGTCCTTCTTCATCGTCCATGTCCATGATTTCTCTGATTAACAGAATTAAGTCATTAAGCAACTTAATGTTATTCTCATTGTCTGAACCGTCTGGGTTTAACGTTGACTTGATAATCTGTTTGAACCCAAGGACGTCTATAAATATTGTAACTCTATTTTCGTATTTCATGTTTAAAGTTTTGTCATCACCTATTAGTTATGCATGGTGTTAGCTACTGTGGACATTGTTATTGTCGTCATTTTTCTATAACAAGATTTTCAATGTGCGATTTATTATTGCTTTCTATGATTAAAACATACATACCATTATTTAGAAATGAAATGTCAACGATAGGATTATTTATGTGTAGCAATTGCTTTGAATAAACTTCTTGACCAGTTATGTCATAAATTTTCAAATAATTAATACTTTCATTTTTATTGTCAATGAAAAGTTCACCTTTATTCGGATTAGGATAGATTGAAATTGAAGAATTATCATTTTGAATTTCACTTATATTAATTGATAAGTCTGTTGTAACAAAAGCTAATTCAAAAAAACGTAATATTAACCTATCAGAAAAACCTTTCAAAAATAGTCTTACAAAGTTTGAAGAATCGAGATTATTAATATTTCCAACAATTTCTCTTTGACTGGAGCTTAGAGGTATTAAAAATTTATACCAGGTTACTGGTGTTCCGTCTCCATTAGAAGGATTTACAGTAATTTTATCGGTAATATAATTGTGTCCAACAATTAAACTATCTCGTTTTAATATTACTTTATATTGAAAATAATTTTCTGCTGTATCAAGTATGTTGTTAAGATTTATATCTTCATTGTCGGGCAACGTTGTTGCTGCTGTCGAATAAGATTCTGGTGATAAGCTGTCAGGAAGCGAGTTTCTCTCAAGATTATTAAAATTTTTATACCGACTTAAAATGTTCAAACTTTGTACATCATAATCACTTCCTCTGAAATAATGATAAGAATCTGAAGAAGGGTCATTTAATACTGTTTGATAGACTTGCGAACTTGTACCAAAAATAAAAGCAATTGAATCAAGATAATTTTGAAAAAAGTTACGTTCATCATTATTGTTTAATCCATCAAGTCCAATATCTTGATAATTTTCGTTTACGAATACGTTTGAAGTAATATTTATATTGGAAACTTTTCCCCAAATGGTAGTGTCAACATTTGTTACAATTGAAGTAGAAGGCAATCCATTTTCATAACTTTTTCTTCCATCTTTTAAAATATCCTCCGAAACATTTCCAATATTAATGTATAAGTTTCCACCCACACTACTTGTGTCGTAAACAAATGGGTCCATAAGCCAAAACCCTAAATAATTCAAGTCATTAGTTGTAAAAATATTATTATTTATACTTCTCATAATTCCACTCCATCTTGTTTCAGGAGAGTTTAAAAGTCCCGATTGATCAATACCAGAAGAATAACTTGTTGAATTAACTTCATAATTATACGATCCTCTTTCTTTTGGATAATAATCAAGATTCATAATTGTCTGATATGACGGAATTCCAGTTTGTTCTTGATAATTAGGATAAACTTCTATTTTATAAACCTCTCTTATTAAATGATTACTTAATTCTAAAGGGTCAATATTTGGTGGTGTTTGAGAAGTATTCCGATAAAATAAAAGGTCAATTGTATTCCAACATATTTTTGCTCTATTGAAACCAATTGCTCTATCATTTTGTAGAGAACTTTCCGGAAATAAAACTGGCTGTTTCAAAGGTATAGAAGAAAGATGCCATGATTGAATATTTTTTAAATCAATATAATTATTTGTCCCTTGAGCAAAGCACAGAATTGTCAAGAAGTAACAAGAGATAATAAGAGTTATTTTTTTCATAAGTTTATAAGATAATTAATTGAAAAAGTATAAACTAAATTTATTCAAAATTATTGTTATTCAGTCTTTTTACATTTAATGGTTGGCGGTTGAATTTGGCAGGCTTTTTCTTGCAGTGATTGTCAAGCCGCTAAAACGCCTGAACATTGTTATACTTATCAAATTACCCATAACAGCCTGCTAAATTTTAACCGTGTGTTAGGCATAGGTAATTTATTTATTATTCAATTACAAATGTACCTGTCTTGATTCTATTACCTTTCTGATCAGAAATAGAATAAAAATAAAGTCCAATATTATAGTTATTCAAGTCTAATACTATTTCATTTAAATTGCTTTCGATAGTCAAGGCTTTTCTTTTTGCTCCTAAGATATCATAAATATTAAGACTAGCATTATTTGAAATATTGTATTTTAAAGATAATGCTTCTTTTGCTGGGTTTGGAAATAATTCAAATTTAAATGTTTCTGAGTTATATTCATTAATATTTTGAGTAGTGTCCAAAACAAGTGATACATCATCTATATAATAATAACAAGTGTTAATTCCATAAGTAATACCATGGTTTTGGAGTGTAAGAAGATTTATTTTTGTGTCGTCATAAAAACAACCAATGGTTAAATATTTTTCCCCTCCATTAGCTTTAAAACAACCGGAAATTGTCATCCAGTTTTGCTTATCGTCTAATATTATTGTATCTGAATTTTCTATTTGTGGTACATAATTTAATACTCCACCCCCTGTTAATAAATTACTGTTTTCTGAAATATACGCTCCAATACTTGAAGTTGCAAATTGTGCACTATCAGCCAGGCTTACATGAAATTTCACACAATAAAATTTATTTGGTAAAAGCGACTCATTTAACTCACATCCAACATATTCTCTATAGTTGGTATATCCATTATAATAAAGACCTATTCCTGCATATGCAATTCCTGTCTTAGGACTTTGTGAACCTAACCAATTGTTAGGTGTTGAGTAAAAGGCATCTGAGGTACACTGATTAAAATAATCAGAGGATGTGCCATTAGATGGATACCAAAATTGAACATAATTTAGTTGACCATATCCATTAGGACAATTTGAATAATCTTCGAAACTGAAATTGGGAACAAGATTTATCTGAGCAAAAAGAAGAGTGTTAAAAAAAATCAACGTAGTTGATAGTAAATATTTCATATTAATTCTGATTTTAGGACGTCACATTACTTATGCCTAACTTACAGCTAAACCTAATTAATTAAGTTTAGCAATTATATATCTAATATTGTAACTTATTCTTTCACAACTTTTTCCACCAAAACCTGCTTCCCCTCTATATAAACCCCCACAAGCAATACACTGTCTTTCCAACTGCTTGAAGGCATGATAAATTTATTACAGCCCGGTTCCAGTAGAAAGTGCCTTTCTCTCTGATAATACTCTTTATAGAAAACCGGTATCTCTTTTTCTCTTTCATACGACAGTTTCTGTATTTCAAATTCAATTGCTAGTGCTCTTTCCTGAACTGCGAAGCACTCACGAATACCGATTAAAAACAAATTAAATAAATGAGTAAATCCATTCAACAATTTATGTACTTCTAATGCGCTACCTATTATTTTTTCTGTAATATCTGAATATTTATACTCCTCTTTAATCATAGTCAATCAATATAATTAGCCTGAAATCAACGGTTCAGACATTTTCACAGTTTCACAAACTTTGCCACTTCTGTAACATTATTTCCAATAATCCTAATACCATATATCCCTTGTTCCAGGTCACTAATGTCAATTACAGTTTCGCTCTGTTTAGTAGTAGTTTGTTTAACCTGTTTACTCTGCATATCATTTATTGTTATAGTTGCAGGTTCGGTTAAGGGTGTTCTGAACTTTACATGTAATTCTGTGGTGGCAGGATTTGGAAATATCTCAACTTTTTTCGGATACCATGTTTCCTGTATATTTCCTGTTCCGCAGTTTTTTACAAATATCTGT